>PCCS01000072.1 GCA_002731825.1 Myxococcales bacterium | reverse complement strand
CACCATCTCGGCGATGTCCTTCTCAAAGTTCTCGTCTGTCATGCTGTCTCCAATGTGACGCCCCACTCTTCAAGGGGCTGGACTTGAAATCGGTTGCAGGCGCCACATTTCACAACGACGCCTTGCGTATGTTGAAGAGCATCGAGGTAAAAAGTCTCTTCGGTACCTCTATGTTTGAAAGGCTTTTCGTAGTCCGGGTAGGTGTGGAGTGCTGCACCGCATTCACACTTGCCTGCGTACTCGTTGGATCCGACATTGTGGCTGAACTGAATCATCGCTTTCGCCTTTGCTTGTATCCCTTCAGGCGGGGCTGTGCCTTGGCCTTGGTGCGGTCCTTGGGGTTGGAATGCGTGCCTCTTACTGCTCGTGTAATAGCGTCTTGCGTGAACTTGCTCTTGTTGCTGTTACGTGGTTTCATTCCTCAAACTCCGAACCGGGTTCCGTGATCACGTCGAACTCCACTTCCTCGGGGATGGGGTCATCCCGACGACGAAGCGTGAACCCTTCGCTTTGAATCAGCGAGGGCCAATCCCCTACAGGCGACAGCATGAAGGGGGAATAGGTAGAGAACCTGCCCATGTGGGCCACCCGATCTGACATCGGGAAGTTCTCAGGGTATGGATTGCAGAGGGCGTAGTGTTGGACCAGCCTTACGCGGTCACGATACCTCTTGTTGATGGCGGGGTCAAGTACCAGTGACCCTTTCGTCACCGAGATGTTGACCGGCGGGTCTTCCCCCCACTCTGCTTCCTTGTCGGCGTAGTCCCCGTTGGCGTGGTACCACTGGTTGCAGCGGTCGAGGTAGTTGTCGAAGCGTGGCTCGCCTTCGTAGACCTTGGTGTTACGGGGGAGACCCTTGCGGGGACCCGACTTGAGGGGCGTCATGTCCACGGTGTAGTCCCGGTCCTTCATGCCGAACTCAATCGTTGGCTTCCGGATGGCGAGGTGCATCATGCCGCCAAGGGTTGCGTCCTTGGGGATCTTGAAGGCTGTCTGGATCTGGCCTGTCTTCAGGAGTTCGTTGACGCTGAACATGTAGTGTTCGCACTGGAACTCGATGGGCACGCTTGCCAAACGCATCTTGGGGGAGATGGCTGTGGTCTTGAGGTCCACGATCCAGACGGTGTTGTCCTCCTTGTTGTAAAGCAGGAGGTCGGGTTGACAAATACACCGGATAGGCCGAGACCGATCGTCGGTCTTGATAGACGTGACGAGTCGATACTCGGTACCCATCCGGTGCCAGCGGGGGCTGAGAAGAACATCTTCGAACGACTGGCCGTCCAAGCAGGGTAGAGATCGTGCTGCTTCGTACCAAGCCAAAGAGGAACGCATGTCACGTTCCTCGCGTTCAAGGATCTTTCCGAGGGCACTTCCCACCATGCCCACGTCTTTGCAACTTTCAGAAAGTTCTGAAAGTCTCTCGCCCAATGCCCGCTCCATTCGGTTGCGGGCGTCCGCTAGTGATCTGTGATAGTGCTGGAACCGTAGGTGCATCCAAGTGCCACGGTTCAGAGCCTTGCTCCATTTGACGGCAGGAACCACGCCGAGCCTTCGTGCCATGTAGTAGGCGAAGGGGTCGCTCAGGCAGGTGCCGTAGTCACTGCTTCTCAGTGGGGGGATGATCGCATTCACCCCGAATGTTTGCAGGTACTCGTAGGCCTCCCGAGACAAGGTCTCCGGCCACGGTGTCCCCGCTGGTATCGGGGGAGGAGTGTCGTTCCAGTCCGTCTCTAAGGTCATGGATTGTCCTTTGCAGTACTTCGGCCTTGTGAGCGATGCTGTCCACGAGACCGGCAAGGTACTCCATCTCCAGCATCAGAGCGTCCTTGTCTCCTCGCTTTGCCATCTCCCACTGAGGATCAGGGTCATTAGTGGGGGGATCAAACTGTTCCCAGTCAGGATTGTTCTTTGCTATCCACGCCATTGGATTTTTCCTTTCCAAACATCATTGCCATGCACTCGTCTACGACAAGTTTCGGAAGAACGCGTATTCACTCATCCTCATCCTCCTTGTTGTCTTCTGCTTCTACGTCGGCTTCCTCCAACGCCTTGTCCACGGCCTCCTCGACGTCTTGTTGCCAGAACTTGTTGCGTTCGAAGTATTCGAGGACGATGCCTTCGATGTCGCCGTGGAAACTTTCCGCCATGTAGGAGGAGACCTCTTCGAGCAGGTTCTCGATGGCGTAGTCGCCACCATACTCATGCTCCTTCAACTTCTTGAAGTTCTGGTAGTCAACATCTTTAAGATAGTCCAAAGCCAAATCTACCAGACCTTCTGCGATGTTCTCGATACTGCTGTAACTGAGATTAACGTACATGTGATCCTCCTGAAGTGAATGTGGCGACTCCGGCCCCGCGTAGCGGGGGGCCGGTGGCGGCATGAAAAACCCTCTCTCTCCCGATTGACCTTAAGGAAAGAAAGGGCTAGAACCCAACAAGGGCTCTGGATATTCGACTACTTCTTGTTGAAGAGCCCTGAGATCTTGGAGATTGGGAAGACATGTCCCGCAATGTATCCAATGGTCAGGGTGAGTCCTGCGAACCAGAGGGATCCGAGGAATGATTCGAGTGAAGCGAGGTGGAGCATTGATTTGTCCTTATGTGATCGACCAGCATGGTCAATAGTTTCGAGGCTTTGAGAATCCACATGTCCGAGCCAGGCATTGGATCTGACATCTTAGCGAATCGTTCTATCTCTTTCAGTTGCTGCTCGCTCATAGGCTTTATCGAACTCCGGATCTGATGCTCTACGAGCGGCTACAAATTCCCGCATTGTTGCGGGGCTTCCGTCATTCATGACGGCTGCTGCGAGGTCTGCCTCTCTCCTCTTGGCCTTGGGTATGAACCCGATCAATCGCTTGATCAGGCTACCAATTCCCGTATACCAAAGAAGAAAGCAGACTCCCAGTATACCCACCACAATGATGCCATACTGAGTAACTGTCATCCAGTAGGGAACTTTATCTTCCACGGAGGTCAGGTTGTGGGTAATGAGGCTGGTGTAGGAGAGGATCTGGTCCTGCTCCGCCAGTCCCCCCACTGCTTCGTCTGAGATCAGGGCTACATCCGGGGCCGGTGACTCCGCCTCATTGTGAATGAGGGAGAAGCGACTCTTCGATGATGTTGCCGCTGTAGCGATGCCGGTCGAGGCCTTCGCAATTTCCTTTGTAGGAGAACAGCCTGAAGCAATAACGATAAGAGCGATCGCAACAAGGAGGGTGGTGGCGACCCAGAGTCGTCGCTCAAGAACACCATACGGTACTTCACCGAGAGTCTTCAAGTTTGGCGAGCCGTCGAAGAATGTCCTCAAGCATTCGACCATGCTCGCCATCTTTTGCTTGAGAAAGGACTTGAGCCTTGACAAGGTCTGACGAAATACTTTTGAGGTCAGATATTTCTTCAATGGCATCATTAAGAATTTCTTCCTTTGACCCAAAGGTAAAGAAGATTCCGCCAACTGCTGCGGTCAGGACAAGCAACTGAAGGATGCCTGTCACTGCGGTGACATCCATGGTCCCGCCTTCTTTACTCATCGTCTTCATCTTTGTCTTCGATTTCCAAGTTCAGGAGGTCGGGTGCTTCGTAGTACTCGTAGGCGTAATCAATCAATGCGCCACAGGTATGAGCGTTCCCGAAAGGGATGACATACGTTTCAGTCTTGCTCCTCTTTACTTTAGAATACAAGACGACTACTGCGTCAGCCCCACAGTCTTCTACAAATCTACCGATAATGTTCCTAGCAGATTGAAGTTCCCGCTTGCTCATCAAAGAACCTCCAAGTAAGGCATTCCGTCAAGCACTACACCACAAGAAATCACGGGTTTCGTGGGATGCTTCTCGCCGTAAGCCATGTATGGGTGAGAGACATCGACCCCGCAACCGACTGCCATTCCGAAGTGCCTACCGCCGGGCCTCGTAAACCACTGTATTCCCGCCACTCCATGGATGTGGCCCATGACAGTGGACTTCATGGAGTTCATTGCAGCATTGAGGTGGGGGGATTTGCCTGAGTAGCCTTCGCCATGGAAGTATCGGATACCATCAATCTCAACATCGTTCACCCACTTCCATGAAGGTGTGCCCCATGCGTCGGCGTATGACTTGACCATGTTGTCAGGGATGCCGACTGTCCGTGCTTGCTTGACGGACCTCATGTCGTGGTTGCCAATTGTGACGATGGCATCGGGAAAGTTCCGATACCACCATTCAACTCGCTTCAGCGTTTTCTTGTACTCAGTGGGGGGAGAGTCCGCTTCGTGATGCGGATCCCATCTACCCCATCTATGTGCGTCTACGATGTCACCAATGAAGACGACTCGATTTGTCTTGTACTTATCACGGATACGCTGGCAGTGCTGCCGGTACCTATTGAGGTCGGCAGGACAATGAAGGTCCCCGATGACGAGGACTCTTGCCATCAGATTTCTTCTTCCTCTACCTCAAGCCACTCGTAGAAACTGACGGTACAAGAGGCTGATCCTGTATTTGTAGCCTTCAAATATGGCCAAGACTTCACGCGAACGAACCCGTCTGCGTTCATGAGAACTGCTGCGCCCGGTTCAAGGGCTGCACTTTCATTTGTTCCGTCGATGAGACCTTTGAAACTGACAGAAAGGGTTCTGACTGACTTGTTGCTGATCTGAATCAGGATCTCAGATGAAGTCCCCGCCAATAGATTTGTGGTAGCACTGGGGGTGGATCCCCCAGAGGCTGTCAAGTCGAAGGTATTTGACTTGAACCACGGCATCAGCAGGGATCGTTCACACGCTCTGCGATCGTGAAAGTCCGGGTCCCCCCACTGTCTGCAATGCAGTGAAGGAAGGGGAAGTTGTCGGCAGCGGTCGGGATATTGGCCGCGACACTCGCAAGGATGTCAACTTCGCCGCCTGCAAGGGTGGACGCGGTGGCCCCCTTGATATCCCCGTCTTCGTGACTGCACTGAACGATAATACGACTCATATCCCCAGCAGTGCTGTGGACCGAGGTCGCGCTAGCCGCCACCGTCAGTGTCGTTACTTTCCATGCCATGAGAAATGACTCCGTTAATGAGTAGGCGGGCGACCCACTCACCTACCGCTTTCCTTGCCGTTGTTGTGGCCGCAGGAAGCAGTATAAGCGGTACATTCTTTTCATACAGGATTCTTTGGAAAGAATCCATGGCGAGGCCCGGCTTTTCAACATGAGTCGTGGGGCGGAGGAGGTCCATTGGCGTGCCCTCCAGCAGGAGGTAGGGCAGGGCTGCCTCATCCTTGAGGCGATCCACCTGTGAGATGAACCGGCGGCATCCATCCTTGGTGAGGCAATACCCTGCTACTTCCCGAAGGGAGCCCTTACGCTCAATGAGAGCCGTCTTTTCGTGGCCAAGGAGACAGTAGTCCCCTGTCTTGAGAGGGTACTTCTCGACCCGCAGGCGGATTCGTGCAGAGCGTCTGAACCAAGGGGGCTTGGTGTCATCGAGCATGGAGATAGTTTCAGGGAAGAGAAGGGGCTTCTTCTCCCTCGTATCCTGCAAGATGACGAACTCTCTCTTCAACCCAAGATCTCGATGTCGTGTTTCAGGGGGACTCTTCGGCGGTAGATGTGCTGGAGGTCTGCCCAGTACCCTTCCTCGGTCACATACTGCACTGCCTTGTTCACTTTGTCAACCACCCGATCCACATGATCTGGGTGAGCGTCGATATAAATGGCGTCATATATCTGAAGGAACATGCTGGCGTATGGGTTGTTGAAGGTCAGGGATCGCATCAGAGCATGTTGGATTGCGAGGGTGAGGTTGCCCGCCGTGGTCTGGACAGGGAAGTTCACGATCTCTGAGCGGACTGCACCGAGATCCCCAAGGAAAGTGCGGGACTGCCCGGTGAAAGGGAGCATGATTATGTGGTCCTGCTTCACTTTTCTGAGCAGGCCCTTCTGCCAACTGGTGAGGTGGGGTCGAACTTCTGAGCGTTGGGCCACAACTTTCTGGTAGAAGGGGAGAGGAATTGAGATCTCTCCTCCAGATTGTGCGTAGACCTGCTCACGCATGGTGTTGGCGGATGAGAGGAAGAGGTCGGCAAAGTTCATCATCTTGCCCACCTGCCTGCGTTGGTGCTGGTCGTCCGGCTTGTCGTCGTAGTCCCCCCACAATGAGCGGGCTCTCTCTGCGTGGAGGTCTCGCTCGTTCTGGTAGGCCTCGATCATGGAGGTCTCGCCGGAGAGGAGGGCTGCCACCCTGAGTTCCGCTTGGGAGAGATCCATGGCGACGATCTTGCCACCTTCGTGGACTGACTTGATGCAGGCCTTGATGGGCTTCGGGAATGTCTGGGCACTTGGTTGCTTGCAGGTGATGCGGCCCTGAATGGTGCCGCCTGCACTGCCCGTGTCATTCTTGATGTGAGAGGGGGTGACGTACCACGTTGGGTATGCCCTCGCGTCTGATGTGTCGGTCGATCTTTCCCGCTTGTCGAAGCGAGCGATGTGGGCACGGGTATTGATTGTCGATGCCTCTGCTGCGTTCAGCCTTTCGGCTGGGGTCGAGAACCGTTCCGGTACATGGTTCTTCCGGGGCAGAGGCTCCGCGTCAATTGGTATCAGCACGGACGACATGTCATCCGGCTTGTTGCGTCTGTGGTAGAGGAGAGGGTAACAGTAGGACGACATCAACTTCATGGCCTTGCTGTGCTTGTTCGCCACGTTGAGGAGGTCACGATATATGTCAGCGTCCGTGCCCTCTGGTAGTGCCTCGTAGAGAGTGGTCCGATTCTTGTCAGAGAAGGAGACCTTCTTGCTCTTGGGCGTTACGTCCAGTGCGTCCATGATGTCCGGGTTACTGACCTCCTCGATGAGTTTGATGACCTCGTGGAGAAACTCGTCCTTGCTGGTAGCGGAGCCGGGTCCACGAAGGATCAGTTCGTGAGATCGGGCACTCTCTTCGGCAGATGCTATGTCTTCTTCGAGGGATCCCATGAGATCTTGAAGTGCCAACGATGACATTGGAACTCCAGCATGGGACATGGCGATGGTGGCCCAGATGCTTTCGCTGTAGAAATTGAGGCAGTACTCGCCGTGTTGTGAGTCGAAGTGGTCGTGGAACTTGTCGCAAAGGAGTCTTCGTGACAGTTCGGCAACGGCAAGCATTGTGTTGTGGGTGTCTTGGGCATTGTAGAAGAGAAGTTTCTGGTCGTTGGCTCGCTTGAATCGTGTGGTCTTGAGTGTCTCGCTGTAGGCAAAGGCTCCAAGGACAGGGCCGAGTGCCTTGAGGCTGCGTTCTTCACGAAGTTCTGAGTGGAGGTAGTTGAGTACCGAGAGGTCAACGAGTTGTGCCTTCATCGGAATCGGTTGAACGTCAGTGTGATAGAGATACTGGAGATCGAACTGAAGGTTCATGCCAATGATGACATCGGCACGGTACAGCCATGCTTGCAGTTTCTCTCGATGCTCCTTGTTGTGCATCTCAAACACCATGGTCTTGCCGGGTTCCAGCCCAGCAAGCAAGTCGAAGTTCAATGTCTGAGAGGTGCTGTTCTTGGGTAGCGTGATTGCCACCGTCAACACCAAGTCTTTGTTCTTGACACCGTCCAGATAGAGAGACTTCTTTGGATGGAAGACCGTCTGGTCCGGCAGTAGTACCCCGATATGGTTTCCCTTGGCTGCACCGTAGGTCTCGATGTCGAGGCTGATGACGTTCATTCAATCCTCCAACCTTTCAATGTCTCGAAGTTCTGCGGCAATCAACTTCTTGTACTCGGGGTAGACGTACCCGATTACCTTGAGGTATCTCTCGGGCTTGAGTTTGCTCGTGCCCCTCACATTCGTAGTGAATGAACTGTTGTTGATGCCAATGCCGTAACAGATATCGTTTCTGGACCGGGAGTGTTCGATGCAACGCTTGAGGATGTCGCACGATCTTCGCTTGAGAAACCACTCCCACTCTGCCTCATAGGTGAGGCGAGCAACGGCTCGTCTCATCCCGTCCTCAACGTCCTGTCGTTCACGAGGGCTCAACCTCTGGGCTGTTCTTTTCTCCATGCGTCTGCTGCCTCACTTTCTGCATTCTCTCTCTCCTCCATTCGAAGGAGGCGGGTGTCGAAGGCCACATCATCTTCAAGACATTCCATGATGAATCCCTTCAGGGTGGCAAGAACATCCAGTTCGCTGTCGAAGTTCATGTTGGTGAAGTGAGGATAGTCTCCAGAGATGTCAATGCAGACAGTCCCCTTGATATCCATGAACTCAGTTTCGAATGTGAACTCTCTCTCGATGATCATAGGAGTACCTCGGGGAACAGTGGTTCAATGATGTCCGGATTGGAAGGGACAGGGAGTCTGCCGTTCATTGCGTTGGCAAGCAACTCAATGTGATCGGAAACAGGGTAAAGATATTTTCTTTCCCTGAGTACAGCGGCAGGATGGAAGGTCGTGTAGATGTTGATCCGATTGGGGAACAGCAGTTTTGCTGGCTGGCCTTGGTTGTTGAAGCCATGGCGTAGCGTTTCACGTTTGCCGATCAGGAACTGGCTCATGACACCGTAGGAGTGACTGCCGAGGCAGAGCATGAATGCCTTGCCGTGGGTCTCCACAATGCTTCTGATGTCTTCGTGGAGGTACGGGAAGCACTGCTTGTAGTGCCTGTTCTTGGGGCTTTCGTTGGTGCCAAGCGTGCAACATCTTGCTGCGTTGGTCAGGTAGATGGGGTGCGTAAGGATTGTCTCGTGGTTGAGGTAAACGGACGTGAGGAGTTGTCCGCTGGGACCAGTGAAACAACGGTTGGCTGCGTCTTCTTTCTGTCCGGGATTCATTCCAACCACGATGAGTGGGGGGAGAGAAGAAGGTGCCGACTGTTCAAAGAAACGTGTCGGCACCCCCGGATTCTTGGCTCCTTGATGCAGGTCACAAAGCGTGCATGAAGGCTGCGAAGAAAATTGTATGAGTGGTATGTCAGTCTTCGTCATCCCAAATCCACTCTCCTTTCAGTCTCTTGGGGGGAGACAACTTGTTCATGAACTTGTACAGAGGAGGAGACAGCATCAACCCAAAGGGTAGATAGGCGTACTCTTCATCTGGAGTTTGGGCAACGACGCATAGAACCTCAAAGGATCTACCCTTGGCATCTTCGCATGAGACGACAGAGATGTCGCCGTTCTTTGCGGCCCTCATCATCGTCGTGAAGTTGGATTGTGACTCGTGTCCGATCATTGCTCTGCTCCATATCTACCTTTCTATTTTACTGGGGCGTAAGAAGTATCTCGATACAAACCACCATGATTTGCGATCGCCCGCCGCCCCGCGTGCGGGGCGGGCGTATCGCAGGTAATTGGAATCAATTATGAGTCGGCACAAGTCCATCTGACTCGAGCCTACAAAAAAAGGGTGACACCGACCGAAGCCGATGCCACCCATACTCCTCTCTATGCCATGTCCACCTAGAGGAGTCAGTGGACGGGGAGCAGTTATAGGTCGGCTTGCTCAGGCGTACCTCATGTTTATTACGAGCCATGCCCCAGAGGTGAGCAATGGCAAGGTGGACTTTTCTGTGGGTAACGCTGATCAGGCGTCCCTCACCCGGAGAGTCCACACTAACTCCGGGATTTTCACACGTTCATCTGTCGAACTTGAGACCTGTAGTAGTCACCGGCTACAGGTTCCGGAAGTACTGATACCGAGACAGAAACCTTGTCTCGGGTGTAGGGGGGAAGATCGTGTTCGATGTCAGGATATGAAGGAGAGTTGGAAGTGATGCCAATGATCTCATCATTCCTACGAATGGTCTTGAATTCAATCAGCATCCACCCACTCCATCTTCCCGATGGAGGGGAAACCTCGCAGATCAAGGAGTTGACGGAGAGGATGAGGTACATCGTCGATGATGAGACACTTCGTCGTGCCGTTGGAAGGGCACATCTCGTACTCGATCTTGATGTGAGGTCCGGGAAGGACATGCTCACGTTGAACTGCAAGTGCAAGATCAACAGAAGACTCGGTGAGAATCTTGTTGGCGAGACGAATGAGATACTCGCGAGAGTACCTGACCGTCATTACCTCTTCACCACGACGAACACGAACGGAAGTAAAGAACTGCCCGTTTGCGTCAGGGCTGAGACCATCAAGGACGGTCTCGTCGGTGGTCTCTGAGGAGTAGTTGTAGATCTCGTCGAGGATGTCTACCTGTTCGTCGTTGACATCTTCGTGTCGTTGAAATCCATACTCGAACTCCCAGGGGATGTTGGACATTCCGGCGGATTCCGATACATCGTTTTCCCGGATGTCGTGCAATCGAATCAGAGTCAATTGTGATTCCTTTCACAATGTGGGAGTGGGGGTACACGACTGCCCCCACTCCCCAAGGGAGATGAAGTTCAGATGATCTCGTCGCCATCTTCGGCACCGACCGGGACAACTGCATTGTCGGGACGCTGGAGTCGCTTGTACTTGGCTTCGGTGTGGACAGCCAAGTCGAGATCGCTGGGTCCAAATGCCCGGCTGAACTCGTCAAGAGATTCCGTGAACAACTCGGGACTGCTGTAGTCGATGTCCCCGAACTTGAAGTTGATGTAGGTCTTACCGTTGCCAGCCTTGACACGACCGGTCATCGGGCAAGTGACAGCAAGGCCAACCAAGAGTTGACACTCGTCAACGAGAT
>PCCS01000071.1 GCA_002731825.1 Myxococcales bacterium | reverse complement strand
CTCGAGGGCGGCGGCTGTTGCCTGGACAGTGCCGTCTGCGGCGACTTCTGCGTTGGCCCCAAGATTCGGTATGCAGGCATCACCGGCCGCATTGGCCACTGTCCCGGCTGCGCAATTCAATGGAATGACTGACGCCACACCGACCAAGCGGCCGGCCTCACGCGCTGCATCCAAAGCGGCTTGTGTGGGCCGGATTGTCCCCGTCTCTGCGTCCACTTCCACCGAGTCGGTGAGATTGGCTATGCATTGAGTGCCATCTTCATCCAAGCCCGTGCCCGGCGCGCAACTGACGACTGTGATGGACGCGGCGCCCTCTTCAAATACCGAGTCTCGATACGCCTCGGTCGGCTGGCAGGCGTCACCTGCCGCGTTGGGCTCAGTGCCATCCCCGCAATTAAGGGGCATAACCGAGGCTGCCCCTTCATCGTAGGTACTTTGCCGAAACTCATCGGTGGGCTGGCACTCTCCGCTCTCAGAAAGCTCAGTGCCCGCAGCGCATTGGACCTGTGTGACACTGGACTCACCGGCTGCAAAGCCGCGATTATAAGCTTCGTCATCGGTCTCACCATCGATGGTGCCTGTTGATATGACGACACCCTCAGCATTGAGTTCGACACCCTCACCCAAGACAGGCTCACAGGCGGTGCCATCGGCACCCAAGCGAGTGCCAACGCCACAGTTGACCGCTGCGGGCGCCGCATCTTCACTCTCACAGCCAAAAAACAGAAAGATAATGAGCAGACCTAGACCTTTGATACGCATCCATTTACTCCTAAGGCATCGCCAATTCGAGCGGTTAATTCGACCTAAATATGGATGGCAAGATAGCGAGTCTAACTTGAGCTGGCAAGTCAGTCACCCGCATATTTAGGAGACCCGTACACCCACCGATTTAACACCATGAATAGGGCCTTATGTATACTCAAAAAGGAGTCTCCCCTGGAGATGCTGCGTTGAGGTCTTTGAGATCGAGAAACCCCAGTAACCAAAGCAGACTTTTCTGACTCAGAAGCCCCGGTGGCCGTAGTGGACGATTGAAAAACACCATTTAAACTTGCCGAAGACGCGCGTTCGACATAGGTTGCGAGCGATTTTCTAGTGATGAACACAAAATACAGGAGAGACAATTATGATGACTAGACTGCTATATCTCGGACTGGCCCTCGCCCTGTTGGGCTGCGGCGGCGACGATGACAGTACCTCAGACAATACCGATACGCCCACGTCATCTGATGCAACGAGCCAAGCGGCCGATATGGGCAATGATGAGGCAGACACTGGGTCTAGCGACCTAGACTGCGGCACAACCCACGTGGTCACCACCACCGACGACACCGCCGACTTCGAGGCTTACATGGATTTCGCACCGGAGGCGCTCACCATCGCGGCAGGCGATTGCGTGACCTTTGAAATGAGTGCAACCCACAACGCCGTTGAAGTAAGCGAAGAGACCTATAACAACCGGATGATTCAAGCCCTAGAGGGTGGTTTCAATGTGACCTTCGGTGCGACGGGCACAGTCAAGTTCGACGAGCCAGGCATCCACTACTACGTATGCGTACCCCACGTTCGCGGTGACATGGTCGGAACCATCACCGTCGAATAGGAGCATACCTGCTGGCATAGACACTGGGTCACGGACGTCGTGGCCCAGCCGTCCCCCGCAAGCGCCACGATGTGCGCGGCCTCGCATATTTAGCCAAAAGGGCCGATTGCGTACAGCTCCTGATTGGCGACAGACCTGTCGGCTGCCCCCCTTCGACTACTCTTGCTGGCTGATGACCGCACCGCGGGCTTCGGCTTTCTCCCACATGCGAATGTAGCCCTCTGCAGAGCGAAACAGCGGTTCTAGGTCTGCCTCGCTGGCCCCGCCGAGTCGTGCGTCCTGGATGAGTTCCGGCAACAGCCCAATGTGGACAAACCCCTCGGTGTTAAAGTCGAGTGTCCGCTCGCCCAGTTTGGGCTGGGTGAACTCAGCATCGCCAGCGACCGATGAAAAGGGATACTCCACGGGGTTTTCCTGCGGTTCATCACAGCGCGCGTTGTCTCCGAAGCGAGGTCCAGGGGCACCGGCAAATCCGTTTAAGTCAAAACCAAAGCCCTCTGCCGGATAGCCGCCCAGCTCCGCAATTTGCTGGGCGCGCTCGATGAATCGTCGCGCTGGATTTCGCTCACCTGATGGGTCGTGGCAGCGGTCCAAATTGGTCTTGGACATCCCGCCTAACCCATAGATACGCCCATTGAAGTTCTCGCCATGGGTGCCGATGGCCGGGTAGTCATTTTCAGTCAAGATCTGAAACGCCCGCTCATAAGACCGTCGGGGGAAGTGATCCATTTCGACGATCATACCCAGCTTCATCATCTCACCCAGTAGGAATTCACCCATGGGTGTGAGGCCATGGCCCTGGCACCAATCACCGTCCAAGGGGCCCTCGAAGGCATCATTGACGAAGGGAATCAGGGCGAAGATGGGGTCCTCTCTAAACTGCGACATGTCTTCGGCGGGTGGTCCCAGGTAGGTCTCCCTCGGCTTGTTCAGACCACCAAAGGCAACGCTGCCGCCATCGAAGCGATTGGGGGCATCTAAATCGCAATCTTGGACATAGCTTGAGTAATTACCGCTGTTAATAAAATTGGCCAGCTCGATGATGCCCCGATGACCGTCGCCCGCTGAGAACCCATTGTCGTATTTGTGCACTGGGAACAGCACGCGCACGCCGAGTTCATGGTATTTGGCAAGCTCTGTTGAGACATGGGCTGCATCGCAGACAGGCTGGTCTTCAGTCTCTGTTGAAAAGCAATCGAAGAGATTGGACGTCTCAATGCCCAACAACACCGCCATCTTGCCCTCGGCGATGACCTCGCGGGCCTCAGCTGGCGTTGTCACGACTTGGAAAAACCCCTTGCCGGGTCCGCCTGCTTGGGCGTCGATGTAACGCTCCATGGCGTAGGTGGCCAAAATACTCTCTTCGACCCCGCGCATATCGTTGCAGTGGTATTGGTCAGGGTCATCCTGGACATAGGCCTGCAATTGGCAGATGACTCGATTGGCCACTGCGTGTTGGACCACCATTCGTAAACCACCCATCCATGCCCGTTCTAACCAGCGGTAGTATTGAGTTTGGTGGGTGGATAGAAAAGGGCCTGCAGGCCACGCGCTAAAGGTTGGATAGCCATCGGTTCGATGATTAAAATCCGGTGCTTCTTTCTCTGCAATGGCGAGAAATAAGCCTTGGACGTCGCTGTTTGAATTGCCATCGGTGAAATAGCCCCACAGGTCTTTTCGGCCGTCGACCCCATGGGTTGGGTCGCAATCACCCAGGGCGTGTTCGACGCCCAATCGATGAAATGGTGCCCCGTGAAAACCCGGCCCAAAGCCGATGTCTGAGAAGATGTGAGAATGACTGTCGACAATGCCGAATAGGTCTCCGTCATCAAAGCGTGTGCGGGTCACCTGCCCCGTCGCATCGAGGGTGAGTTCTGGATGGGGTGTACACCCATCAACTGGGTAGAAGGCAACGACTCCGGCGCCTGCCGGGTCCATTGTGACGCCTCCGGGGGCCAAGTAGCCCCCTGTGGCGCGATGGGTCAGACGAAAACGCGCCGGGTCATCCGGAGACGGGTCGACCACCCATTCGGCAGGCGAGATAAAATCAGGGTCACCACTTAAGTCGGCAGAATTAAGCGTGTCGACTGCACTGAGACCTGTCTCCGACCACGTCAGGTACTGCTTTGACGCATCGTAGAACAAGTACGTTCCCAGATCTGACGCCTGCATGTAGAACGCCTGGGCGGTCTCCAAATCGCGTGCAGTAAAACCGTAGGCCCCACCACTCTCGCTCAATGCCAACCACCGGGTGTTATCGCTGTTAGGCTCGGTCAAATCCAGCGCATAGCAGCCCTTGGAAAAACCATCCTTGCCGGCATTCTCAGGTGGTGCTGGCCGCAACACAGGCTCACCTGAGTAGATGATAACAGCCGCATCGGCCGCAACGCTGTCGGCATCCGATGAATCGGACGAACAGCCGAGATGTGCGAACACCAAGACTGTGATCAGTACAGCCTCTTTTAAAAAGCCTAATCTGCTTAATTTCATGCGTGCCCTGACTGTTTGCATGTCGCCTGTACCCACTCATAAAAACGTTGGACCGAGTGCCCAGGTCAAGCCCAGCACTAGACGATGTCTCTGGTTTTCTCTCGAAGTAAGAGCATAGGGAGTGCGATCGGCCTTTTGCAAGTTTTGCCCAAAAATAGCAGCCGTATTGGCATCGCCCCGGGACGCCTCTGAAGGACCCTGGAACAGTCCATAATGGGCCACTTGCCCGACTGATACCACTGGTTTTTAAAGTTAAAAAAGCACGAAACGGTCTTGCACAAGACCCCGCTAGTCAACGACTAAATCGGCGTAGGGTATCAAACTTGGACGCTTTGGTCGCCGGCTACAATATTGGCAGATGGGATCAGGGCAGGTCGAGTCTAACCAGATGTCGCAATACCGACACAATTTAGCGTCATAGCCCACATAGCGATGGGTGTTTTGATAGCCAGAGACCCAGATGGCCTGGTCGCAATCAAGACAACGCTCCGTCAGCTCCTTGACGATATGCCTCTTCATATCAGAACTCCAAATCTAAGTATGGCTAATGCAGGGTGACTGACAAATCAGTCAGCACTCTGAGGCCATTCGATTCCATGATGTCTAAGATAAAAATGGTGGAGGGCTAGTACGCTCGCCCTCCAGCATCAGTGGCCCCCAATCTCTTTCGAGACTGTCCCCCATATGGGTAGAGGGGTACGTACACGACCAGGTAATCGGCCTTCACTGACTTTGCCATTGTTGTCGGCCTATCTAAGTGCCACGCAACAACACGTGATGGTGTACGGACTGTTCTGAGTTTAGCTCGGTGAGTACTCAACCCTCCCTCGCTGCGCTCGACTGTCGTTTCTCTTACCAGTATAGCCTCCGGACAGCCCCTTTCGGACACGGGCTTTCTTTCGTTCACCCGCTTAGGCACTTCCAGTCGCGTACACATCTGCTTTGGATCTCATCCTTACTGGACCTATGTGGTCTTTCGTGTTCTCTACACCCGTCGAGGGTCCCCCCTCTTCGGTCCCGTCACCCGATAAACAAACCAATCCGGGTGTCCATCAGACAGTATTGAGCACGTGGCTGCGCACCTCATATCGTCAGGCTAACTCGCTGTCTTGAAGCCACCACGCTCCTCCCAGCCTCCTTCACTGAACGCCACGCCCGTGAGTGCACACTGCGTGGTCCTTCAGACGGTCGTCTACCCACTTTTGAAAGCGGCGAGCGGCCCGGGCATGGCACACTCATTTTGGGTCCCGACGAGGGAGGGACCGGTCTCGCGTCCGGCTGTACCGGATCCACTGAGCCTAGACTGTCAGGGACGCGTAAATGGCCCACTGACAGGCGGGTCGGACAACCCACAGAAGAGAGTCCGAAGGGCTAGCACACTCGCCCTCCGGCATCGGTGTTCCCCAATCTCTTTCGAGACTGTCCCTAAAGGGGTAAGGGGTACGTGCACGACCAGGTAATAGGCCTTCACCGACTTTGCCATTGTTGTCGACCTGTTTAAGTGTCACGCAACAACACGCGTTCAGTTCACAGATTGTTCTGAGTTTGGTCCGGTGAGTCAGCTAAACCCCCTCGCCGCGCTCGAGACACATTTCACTGCCAGTACAGTGTCCAATGCCTCCCTTTCGGACACCTGCCAGCTTTCGCCTGCTAGGTTTAGGCACATCCAATCATACGAACGTTACGTTTTGGGCTACCGCCCTTTCTGGACCTTTGTTGTGTCGGCCAAAGGCTTTTCCTCGTCACTCGATAAACGCACAAATCCATGTGTCCTTAGGGCCGAATATCGCAGGTGGTGCTGCGCCTCTCGCCCGCCGGCTAACTTTCCGTGTCAGGACAACCACATCCCTCTCGGACTCCTTCACTGAAATCGGGTAGCCTTTAAGCCACTTGACCCTGACGCGAGTGAACACATCATTAGATCTCCGAAGGTCGTCTATCCACCTCCTAAGAATGGTGGGCGGCCCAAGAAATAAAGCACACCCATTTCGAGTCCCGACGAGAAAGGGACTTCGCTCTAGGACGCCCAGCACGCTCGGCGTCTATTACAATTTTTATGGCAGCGTCTCATGCCCGTTGAGTTTGATTCATCCCAACCCTCTAAGCACTCAGTACGCTGTGTCTCCAATGCCTCCTTAAACTGTCGTCGTATTGGCTAACGACCGATGCAAACAAGAGATAGCAAAGCAGGTGCCAAGTTTTAAAAACCCGGATTAAAACCTTAAAAAACGAATAAATACATAACCTTAAAGAACCAGTCCAGCACCAGCACCCTTTGCGCTGATATGGAAAATGTTAGCTTAATTTATCAAAGATTATATTATATTATAAATCTAATTAAGTAGACCAGTGAGTCCGTAATGAAGAAACGCGTCGTGATCGGGTGTTTAGGTGTGACCTTAGACCAGGGTAAACGCGCCACTCGGTGGACACGGTGGCGGCCATCTGTCGCTGTTTGCCAATCGGCTGAACGACCCATAGAGCGATTTGAATTGCTCTATCCGGTCGGAGAAGAGCCCCTTGCAGAGCGCATTGCCAAGGATATCCAAACCGTGTCGCCTGAGACAGTCGTCAATACGCAGACAGTTGACCTCTCAGACCCATGGGATTTTGAATCGGTCTATTCGACCCTCTATGAATGGGCGCGTGGTTATGTATTTACTCCGGAGACACACGACTATCTCATTCACATCACCACTGGGACGCACGTCTTTAAGATCTGCTGGTTTCTATTGGCTGAGTCGCGCCATATCCCAGGGTTTCTTCTTCAGACTTCACCGCCGGCGGAAGACAACGCCGACAAATCGGGTAGCCAACGCATAATCGACTTAGATTTGAGTCGCTATGATGTCATCGCGCGCCGATTCGAACGGGATAAGCGGATGAGTCTAGATGTGCTGAAATCAGGGATCGAGACCCGCAATAAGAGTTTTAACGAGCTCATTGAGCACGTTGAGCTGGTGGCCACACGCTCGAGGGAACCCATGTTGATTACGGGGCCGACAGGCGCGGGTAAATCCCAATTGGCCAGTCAGATTTATGCCCTTAAAAGCGACCGTCAATCGGTCCAAGGCGCTTTTGTCGAGGTCAACTGTGCCACTCTCAGGGGTGATTCCGCCATGAGCGCGCTCTTTGGACACGTCAAGGGGGCCTATACCGGCGCGACCAGCGCACGACCGGGGCTGCTAAAAGCAGCTGATGGAGGCGTTTTATTTCTCGATGAAATTGGTGAGCTTGGCTTAGATGAGCAAGCCATGCTGCTTCGCGCCATCGAAGAGAAGGTATTCATGCCCGTCGGCAGTGATGCGCCGACATCCAGTGACTTCCAATTGCTGGCAGGGACCAATCGAGATCTGTGGATTCAGGTGCAAGAGGGGCGATTTCGAGACGACTTACTTGCACGAATCAATTTATGGACCATTGAGCTGCCGGGCCTTAAAGACCGCCTTGAAGATTTGGAACCAAACATTGATTACGAATTGGAACAGTGGGACCGAAAATACGGCAAACGAATCACCATGAACCGAGAAGCACGGGACCGTTTTGTCCGCTTTGGTCGGTCGAGCTCGGCGCGTTGGACTGGTAATTTTAGAGACTTAAATGCCGCTATGACACGGATGGCCACAATGGCACCGGGTGGGCGCATAGACCAGAAGACAGTGGATGCCGAGATCACCCGCCTTGAGCGGAGCTGGCGTATCCCAGAACGTGATGATTCAAACAGTCAATGGAACATCATTCTTAATGCGGTTGGCGCATCTGAATTAGATCGCTTTGACCGCTCGCAACTGATGGATGTGATCCAAGTCTGTCTGAAAGCACAGAGCCTAAGCGAGGCAGGGCGCATTTTGTTTGCTGTATCGAGACGACGCAAAGCAAAACCAAACGACGCAGACCGGCTCAGAAAGTACTTGGCCCGATTCAATCTAGATTGGCAGCTGATTAAGACCCATGGGACAAAGGCGACGATCAGCACATGAGTTTTGTGTTCTGAAGCCTCCCTGCAGCCATCGGATGCGCTTGAGTACTCGACGCACTTAAATCCACTTACGAATGCCCATTGGACGACATCCGAGGCACGTTGAGTGTCGACGGTGTTGAAGACCAAATCATCGGCTCTTAAGGTTCGCGACGGGACAACGCATCGACATCGACAATCTCTGGCTCATCGGCACTCCATGAAATGTCGACGGTCTCCCAAAAAGCATTGGTCTCGTCTAGTTCGCGGCGTGTCTCTGAGGCCAGCACCCCCGAGAGGTAGACTCTCACGGTCGCCGTGCTGGGGCCATAGGGTGCTGCGCCGAAACGGCCCTCGCCGCTGTAATAATGAACGGCCACTCGATAGCCGCTGCCGAATGGTTCGGTCAGCTCCGGGTTATCCAGGGTGATGCGCTCGGGTCCAGCGCCATTTGTGTCGTCAATATCCAAGGAGGGGTTGTCGTCGAGCTGACCGACAGCGCCCCAATCAGGGGTTGGGTTAGCAAAGTGGCAATCAAAAGGGCCTGCCTCTCTAAACCAGTCTTGGCCTTGTGGATGTCTGAAGTGAAGGTCAACATCGGACCCTTCAGAATCGGTCTGGTCCCCATCGGACGGCGTGTCCCAAATCATTTCAACGGCGATACCCGTATCATCTCTAGCCATGACAACAACGGTGGCCACAGGGTCTGGACATTGCTCGCTTGGCGCTGAAATACCGCTTACCGTGGTCACCCGAAGGCCAAACACATAATCCCCCGCTAAATCCAAAAAGAAAGATGAACTAGGCGTTGCAGGGTCATCGACCGGGCCGCCCTCGGATGGACGCAAACGGTTGCTGAATGACTCAAGCAACATGGAGACTGAGCCCTCAGGTCTGTCGAGAACAGTCCAGTGGTAGGAGACAATGTCATCGTCGGCCGTCGAAGGACCTCCATCGAGCGTAATGATATCCAAAGGCCTGACATTGATTGACTCAACGCCCACCATTGGAATGGGGCAGTCAGTCTCAATTCTGCCTGCTCCGCCTGCTCCGCCGGCCCCGCCAGCTCCGCCTGACCCCCCTGTACCACCCGCTCCACCGGCATCTGCACTTGAATCGCCGCCAAGGACAGAGTCTGCATCGATTTCGACTGTTGACCCGTCACTGGCCTCAGGTCCATCGGCGCAATGGGATTCACCAGGCGCATTCGGTTGGCACACTTGATCTCGTGCACACACACCACCGTCTGCACGACAGCCCGTGGCAGGCTCGTCCGATGTACCACCATCACTCAGACAGCCAAAGCTCAGAATCGTGAGACCCATAAAGTACCTGACCAACATAAGGCGCCCTTTCTGATTAAGACACTGACTGAATTGTCGAATAAACCAATCGACTCTTGGATAAAGATAAGGACGCTCTGCTTTCTTATCTTTAACAGGATAGCGAAACGATGGGGGCTGTAGCGGAGTGATAACGTGCACTGTAGACGTGTAGAAAACCACACTGCACCAACACGCTAAATTTCAATCATTGCTTAGACAAGTGCGCTTTTTATTTTGGCCATCCAGGACTGATTTGGTGACGTGAAAAAGACTGATTAAGCATTCAAGATTGATGGTTGCATGATTTATTTGTGTAAGACCTCCATCGTCCGCCGTCGGGTACAAGGACGGAACAGAACACACATATTTAATGCTAAGTCCGGGGGGATTTTACAATGAAGACACTCATCATCATGAGCGGGTCCTATGACCTATTTAAACCGGCGCGGGCTGACCTGGCTGACATCCGCCTGGGTGCATCGGTCATGGAAATCATGTTGGGCGCTGACAGGGATAGCTTCGGCGTCCAAGTCATAACAAAAGACCCCGTTCAAGTCCTACCCGGCGGCGGTGGCAACGACCGGGTTTGGATGGGTTGAAAGCGCGAGGCTACATTCAGTTTGTCCTAAACACAGTCTCGAACGACTGGAACCACGTCTGGGGTCAGCTGCCGTCATCGAGTTCGATCTTGGCATGAACTCAGCGCAAAGGCCCAGTGGACCATGTGAGATGCTTTATGAGATGGAGACCCGAGGAACACGGGCGCGCACGCACCGCGTCTCGTGGGCGATCTAAGCCTCAGAGCATCGCCCGAGACCCGACTGTGCTTCACTGCCGTCGATAGAAATAGAGATTGCTGAAGTACATGGGCATACCCGCCAGGTTAGGCCCCACGTCAACAATTAACATCTGACCTAAGTTTCTTGGCGCGTCCGGCGCAAAGAGCTCGTCCAAGTTAATCTCGATGACACTCCACTGATTGGGGATTAAATTATCGTCGAATGCGACGAACTTGGTGCGCTCAATGTCATCGAGTGCTGCGTCCCAAACTCCGTTCGGTCCATAGTCCCGTGCTTTCACCCCTAAGTTGGTGACACCGGGAGACCACACTTCAAAATGAAGAACGTCGTAGTCGGTCAAATCAAGGGTCTCGGTCGGAGGGAACTCAAATAAACTGTACCAATTAGGTTCCAGTTCAACTTTAAGGATGCGGTCCGATGGTAACTGGCCAGCGTCGTCCGCAAGCTGGTAATCAAAGACGAATGAGCGCTGTGGAGACCAACCCGGAAACCAGGTGATGTTGCATGACTCACACACACCCTCCTGGCTGCCCCAAGTGGGCCAAGAACAATTAGACTGACCCCGACAAGTCCCATCATTACTAAATGAATCGGCATGACCTGGAATTGACGTATACAGGCTGATGACCCGCTCCGGTTCTGGGTGGGCGCGTTGACTCCACGGCGATGGAGTTGGCGGCTCAGCTGTCAGGTCGACCTCAGGTTGATCGCCGCCGTTGTCACCCCCATTATGATTGCCACCGCCGTGATTGCCCGCATCATCGCCTTGATATGAGCGGTCGATGAGATCCTGCATGGTGTATTTAAGCGGCCAGCCGTGACCGCATTCATTATACCAAGCGCCCGCAGCCCCGTGTATTGGCCCAAACGGGGTGATAAAAGCGCGACCGTGGTCAGATCGGAACGTACACGGCTGGTCACTGTCCATGAGCCCTGTGCCTGTGACAGCACGAATCGTCAACGACGTTTGTGGCCGCATTTGAGCATCAGAATACTCAAGGGCGAATAGGTCCGACAGAACATCGTTTTCAGCGAGCACGGTCGCAAAACTCAGACTGATGTCGGCGTTGGCCGGAACCGAGAATACATAGCCCGAGACGCGCATGTAGTTTGGACAGTTATCGCCCTGACAATTGGGCAGCACACCATAGGCACTGGCCCCGCCGCTCTGCGGACCATAATTGGTCCATGGGATGACATAGTCCAGCCCACCTTCAGAATGGTTGGTGACCGTCAGTTGGCCCCGATCCGGTGAGTAGATCCGGACGATGCGCAGCTCCAAGGCATCGCCTTCGTCATCGAGTCCCGTGTTATCGCAGCCATACCATCCCTCCCCGGCGTAGGGTGTTGAATCCTGGCAACGTGGTTCGCCATCGATGTCGAAAGCCACATTCTGGGTCACGTGAGTCAGCACCTGGTTGTCCGGCGTGTAGATCAAGGTTGTCGTCGGATAAACCCCCGAATAGAAGAACGGGCCGCCCGCAACATAGTCTCCGTCCGCCTGGGACCATTCGTAGAACCGACTGCTCCTAAAATCGTAATGGGAGGCGCACAAACCGCCTGTGCCGCCATCCAGCGAGCAATGATGATTGACTTGATACGCTTCATGGCGTCGGTAAAAGTCGCTGTCTTGGAATTCGACTAAGGCACTGCCGCCAGGGCCCTCAATACTGGTCCGAGCGAAGACGCAGTTGACACAGAGTGGATCGGAATTGAGCCCGCGTCGGTACGTCTTCCAATACAGCCCCTTATTGCCACCATAGCTCGTGTAATTCTCTAAGGTCACATCGCCAACGCTGTAGACACCAGCCGAGAAGTCATTGAAATACTCGGTGTGTCGCTGGATCTTGATGTTGGAACTATGGTCCTCGCCCGTCAACGAGAATGGCAGGCACTTGGTCCAGTCGGTTACCGTCCCCATCATATTGTCAGCCGTGGTCGTCAATTCAATACCGCCTAAATTGACCAAATCCATTGGAAACGCTGTATTGGCATACCACCCAAAACCCGCGTTGTTGTGGAAGACATTGCCGACTGTATAGCCAAAGGGTGATGCCGAGGTACACAGCTTGCCTCGAGCCATACCGAGACCGGTTTGACCAGAGGTATTTCGATTCACATACATGGCATTGTCGTAGCCAAAGACACGATTGCCGATGGTGTGATTCATGGCCGCGAGAAAATAGATCCCCGAGACCTCATTCCAATCAGAATCTGTGGTCTCTGGTCGGTTGGCCGCATTCTTCAGTTTGCACAAGAGATTGTTAGACTGGACCTCTGTGCAGAGCACGACGTTTTCTTCAACCACATTGAACAATTCATTGCCATCTTCGATGTAGATACCCGGTCCTTTCTGGTCCGCGATCACATTGTTCTGCACCAAAGCATTGTGGGTCCCATGGATGGTAATGCCCTTATTGATGCCCTCTTTGACGGCATTTCCAACAAAGTAGGATTCGTGGCTGGCCTCACCCGTTCGCACCATGTCTTTGACATCACCGACATGGTGGAAGTGCAGGCAATACTCCGCCAACTCTCGTCGACCGCACTTCTCAACAGCCGCATGTGAGACTTGCATCACTCCGCCGTGCATTTGGACAGTTGTAATGCCCTGCATGCCGATTGGACTACAATCACGTCCGCATAACTGCACGGACTCCCCTTCTGCATCGTAGACCTGGCAGGCAGTCTCGTCGGTACACAACTCATGCTGGCCGGCACTGGGGTCATCGGGCTGCTTACAGACACGGCAAGGGGCTTGGTCGGTATTCGGGCCATAAGTATGAGTGGGTGTCCCCGCATTTGAGTAATCATACCGGGTTGCCACTCGAGTGTTCGGAGCTTGCAGATCCGTTTGGTAGCCACCTGTGATCATGACACTGCGTGATTGATTGACCACTTCGGCTTGAATTCGGAGCATGGGCGACGCAACGCCTACAGGGTTTCCACGATGGTTCATGGCCAAAGCGTCCGTCAGAATCACGTCGCAGGTCCCATCCCCATTGTCGGATACGCGCTCAATCTGTCTTTGTTCCGTCTTTGAGTTTTCCTTAGCGATACACCCCTCGCCATTGCACCAATTGTGAACCCCTTGATAGGTCTCTTGGTCACCACCCGTCGGCGCAATGGATAGGGCGTCACCAGGCATCCACCCGGCGCAGTCATCCACCACAATGAGATTGGCTTCAATGGCATGAGTGTCGCGCGAATCGCGGGTGAGCAGCGACCATGTAGTCTTTGGTTGGCCCGCGATCTTGACCTGTCCTGCCATGGACATGAACTTTCCCTTGCGCACACATTCATCACTACTGGCTGCCTCAAAATCTGCATCAAAGCCATCTTCCGGTTTCCCGCAGTACTCGTGGCGTAAGAAAATTTCAGCTCTCTGCGCGAATGGATCGTCTTGACTGTCGCCCGTCAGATGAAATTCACCGGTCCCCATCACCTCGACATAATCAGCCACCAGCAGCGTATTGACGTCCGTGGTCGTCGAGGTCATCCAAACGATGCCGGAGACCGTCATCCCGCCCGCACAGACAAGCTGTGCCCCATTGGTCAGCCGTGCGCACGTATCGTCCGGAATCAAGCAATTGACATCCGCCTGTATGCCATCGAAGACAATTTGGTTAGGCTTGTCAGCACAGCGCGCATCGGGCAAGGGCATGGGCGCCGGGATAGGTGTAAACTCGACACCGGCTTGACGCGTATACATCTCGTAGTCAAGTTGGGGAATTTCGTCACAATTGACCCCCGCAAAACCCGCGATGCACTCATCACATTGAGGGCCAGCAAACCGTTCGGCGCATCGCTCACAATCATCACCGGCAAAGTTGGGCAGACACGAATTACATTCAGGCCCGGTGCGATTGCCCTGACATCGACATTGTCCACCATCGCACTCACTGTTTTGACCGCAGGCACCATCGCACGCGCCACAATGAAACACATTGGATGAGACATCGACGCACTCAAGGCCACATTGAACCGAGCCCCTCAGCTCTGGACGTTCGCATCCAGCACCTGAATTGACGACGCTGAGCGTCTCCGTCCCCTGTTGACAGACAGTCTCGTTGCGGGCTTTCGTACCTTGAACATCACACTGACTCTCATACTCGCACGGTCCAAAAACACCGGCACTGAGGACCACACCGTCTGTCTCTCGGGCACATACAGCACTGATTTCTGTGTCTGTGGCAACACCGTCGACACACACTCGGTCGGTCCGGAGGTGTGTACCGGTCTCGATGCAATCATCACCAAAGACGCAGGCCCCAAAATCACCTTCGGCCAGCACAACACCATCGGTTTCTCGCGAACACTGATCACTGACCTCGGTGTCCGTAGCAACACCATCGGTACACACGCGATCGGTCCGTAATTGCGTGCCGGTCTCAATGCAATCATCGGCAAAGGCGCAGGCGCCAAAATCACCTTCGGCGAGTACGACACCGTCTGTTTCTCGCGTACACTGATCGCTGACGTCGGTGTCGATGGCAACACCTTCGGAACAGACACGATCAGTCCGCAGGTGCGTGCCCGTCTCGATGCAATCATCGGCAAAGGCGCACGGGCCGAAATCACCTTCGACGAGCACAATGCCATCTGTTTCTCGCGTACACTGAGCGCTGACCTCGATGTCTGTGACAACACCTTCGGAGCAGACACGGTCAGTCCGCAGGTGCGTGCCCGTCTCGATGCAATCATGGGCAAAGGCGCACGGGCCAAAATCACCTTCGGCGAGCACAATGCCGTCTGTTTCTCGCGTACACTGACCGCTGACCTCGATGTCTGTGGCAATACCTTCGGAGCAGACCCGGTCGGTCCGCAGGTGCGTGCCGGTCTCGATGCAATCATCGGCAAAGGCGCACTCGGCAAAATCACCTTCATTGAGCACAATGCCATCTGTCTCACGGGTACATGCACCACTGATGTCTGTGTCTGTTGCAACGCCGTCGACACAGACTCGGTCGGTCCGGACTTGTGTGCCGGTCTCGATGCAATCATCGCCATAGGCACAGGCCCCAAAGGGCCCTTCGGCGAGCACGATTCCGTCCGTTTCTCGCGTGCACTGACCGCTGACCTCGATGTCCGTGGCAACACCTTCGGAGCAGACCCGGTCAGTCCGCAATTGAGTGCCCGTCTCAGTGCACTCATCGGCAAAGACACACGCACCGAAAACACCGCCAGCCAAGACAACGCCATCGGTCTCTCGCTGACAGTCCGCGGAGACCACCCTATCTGTGGATGCCCCATTTTCACACACGCGGTCCGTTCGAGTCTGAGTGGCCGATTCAGCGCATGGGCCTGCGTAATCGCAGGCATCAAACGCGCCTTCACTTAAGACCAGCCCATCCGTCTCTCGTTGACAATCGGCCGAGACCGCCCTGACAGTGGCCGCCCCATCTTCACACACGCGGTCGGTTCGCGTCTGAATGGCCGATTCAGCGCATGGGTCTGCGTAATCGCACGCATCAAACGCGCCTTCACTTAAAACCAGCCCGTCAGTCTCTCGCTCACAGTCAGCCGAGACCACCCTATCTGTGGCCGCCCCGTTTTCACAGACGCGGTCTGTTCGAGTCTGAATGGCCAATTCAGCGCACGGGTCTGCATAGTCGCAGCTCCCAAATTCACCTTCGCTCAAAATGATATCGTCGGTCTCTCGATTACACGCCTCTGTGACGGCCATTTCAGTCGTGACCCCACCGACACAAATCTGGTCTTGTCGACTCTTCACACCTGATTCGGAACAAACCGAGTCATACGCGCACTCATCTGTGGCGCCTGTACTGATCACAGTCCCGTCAGCCTGTCCATCACAGGGATCCGCAGGCGGCATCATTGGCATTCCATCGGGGGTGTTCGTAGACGATTCATTACACCCCGTGAAAAACACGATCAATGCGCATAAAACGGTGGTCTTCAGATTGATTCGGACGAGTGGCAGCATCGGCAACCTCAGCGTGATGGTGATGTTCAAAATTTGGATAAGTATCCGCCTGCGAGAGGCAAGAATAGAAAGGAAGTCACGTTTACAGCAAGGACAATCGCGCGACCCTGGAATTGCGTTGAGTACGCGATTGAGTCTATTGCCTGATTGCGCGCTGCCCCCCTGAGAATCGCAAGTGCATGGACGCTGGACCACACGGGTCAAAACCAAAAGGCCCCGTGTGCCCGCCTTCGACCGGTTGCCTAAGGAACGCCTGGCAGGTCGCCACCGCCTGGAATATCACCAGGCCCGGGTAAATCACCACCACCTGGAAATCCACTGATACAATTCAGGGGATTGTTGAAACATTCTTCTCGTGGCAGACAAGCCGTGCGCATTTTGTCCGTTCGCTCATCATCGGTGCAGGTCGAGAAATCCAGCGTAATTCCGGCGAACGAGGGCGGGTCACAGGCCTGTTCATTCATACATGGAATCGTACAATCTCTGGCACCTCGCCATTCCGCACAAATGGCATTGGGGTGCGCCGCCGCGCAATCGGCATCGACCTGACATGGAATCTTAGGCTGTTCTTCGGGTGACGGCGGATTCATTGGGTCAGGCTCTGGCTGACAGACGTTTACCTCTAAGAGACCAACCCCTGCACACTCCGCAGACCCAGAACAATCGGACCCTGACACAGAACAGGTGGGTACACAGCCAGCTGGCGCGGGTCCAACCTGAATGCAGGCATGTCCGCTGGGACAATCACTGCTGGTCGTACAGGGCGCAGCGCCACCGCCTCCTGAATCACCATCACTGTCGTCGCCGCCACATCCGAATAATGACACGCCGGCCAACGCCATAAAAATCATGATTTTCTTCAACTCTATTTCTCCCTTCCGACCGCCGTGGTCGTCACAGAACCCACATGGTTCGAAGACCATAATGGGCGTTCAGCTTCTTGGGCGCAACGGCCTCCTCGAGTTTGTGTTTTTTAGACGATCATAGACAGCGGCGTTGGCATGGCCAGTGCCTTACCCTAACCGCCGTATCGCTCTCGCCTCAGAGGTGTGTATCGCTCTCACCTCAAAGGTGTCTGGCCCCCATCTAGATCTGCTGTTACATTGGTGGCTATGCTGACCGACATGAATACCATCCAAGGCAATACACCCCCGACCTGGCTAGGTCGCTCAAGATGGGCCTTACTCTTGGATGTGATCGGTGGAACTCGCCAAAACTGGCATAAAGTCATAGAGATTTATCGGATGTTTGCGGCGGTTGTTCAACCGTCAAAAGTGCGTCAAAGATTGGAACGACTCAAGCAGCTCGGCCACTGCGAGAGCGTACCAAGCATGTCGCAGCTGCTGGTTGCATCACGGGATCAACTCTCCTTTAGCTTGGGCGCAGATACCAAAGAATTCTACCGAAGTCAGGGTGTCCCGTGGGTCTTCCATAACATCCGGCGCTTGATTGCCTATCCAACCACGATGATGGATCCAGTGGGTTTATTCTCATCGCGGGATACAATTATTCAGCACGTCTTACAGACCTTCCATAGGCACGCAACATACGACCTTGTGCTACTCCATAGTCACGAAGATGGACTCGAAGAAATGCAGCGACAATTAGAGCAGCTAGCAGATGGTCAGCATCTCCATCAGCGGTCTCTCGATTCCCTCATCGAAGACGGCTCGTACCATGAGAGACTCAAGCGAGATGTGGCTGAGTTCGTCGAGAATCCCTTGGTCAAGCCGCGCCCAATTCCAACGGGGCTGGTCGAGAATAAATACCTCATGTTGGCCATGGATCAGTTCAAAGATGTCCGTGGATACACCAATTACGCCTCGCGTCTAAAGGTCGGCCCATTGCAGGTACTCAAAGCATTTTCACAAGTGGCCTTCAACGAAACCATCGGTGAGGTCATCAACGTGATCATCGGTCCAAAAACCGTTCACGTTGATGCATGTGACCATCAGCTCGTCAGCAAACATCTTGGGCCGTGAGAACACGCAGATGCGTTTATTTTCCGGCGGCTTTACGCCCCTATTGGTCACTCTAAGCGAGCCCTATAATAAGCAGACTGCCCCGGCGGAACAGCCGTAGACAAAGCTCATTAAGACCCCGACTCTTGACCCAGTCGGCCATTTAAATGGATCAACCGTGCCGAGTCAGATTCATTAAAATGAAGAACACTCGGTCGCCCTTGGTGTCCATTACCAATATGAACTGTAGTCGCAAAATAATTGTCTTGGTTTCACTCTATATCACTGGCTGTGGGACCATACCGGTTTCAAAGACGCCCCTATCTTGGCCTAAAACAGTCGCAGAAACATGCCCGACTCGACGGGTTCCATTGGAGTGTTTTAGAAAGCCGTCCATCCGCAAGGCCATGGCGGTGCTTTCCGACACGTTCCAAGACTGTCATCGAACCAACTCGGGCAGCTTAATGGTGAGTCTAAAAATTGAAACAGAGGCAGGCCGGCCAACGTGCGTTGAGTCGACCCCAAAACATCATCCCCTGGCTGCCTGTGCCACACGCGCGGTCGCCCATCACTTAAAGATTCCAGAGAGCGCCGACGATGAACGATGTCAGTTCCGTTATCCAATTCGATTCAATTAGCGAGCGCACACGCAAAGCCCAAAAACGGTTTGAATCATCAGACCGGCGTCGGAGTCAGCGAGCGTACTCATCTTCACTTAAGATGAGCTCTGCGAGGCCAGGTAAATCTGTTGCGTACTCTCGATCCAAAGGATAGTTGGACACATCCACACCATAAATAGCGCCAAGCCACACTAAAGTGCCCACATCCAGGAGGATGTTAGCGGCATGCCCTTTTTGGTCAGTGAAGATCCCCACTTCGCCATCACCTCGTATCATTGCGTCCACATCGGGTAAGCGATCGGCCTCGTATAATGTTCGTAATTCTAGGGCGGCCCGTCCGTGAGGTATGCAGAAAATATCGACCCCAGGATAATCAACGCGGAGGCGATTGATCAATCGATGCCAAAGTAACAAGCCGCCATTAAAGAGCGCCGCGTACTCATCACCAGAGGGGTAATCTTGAGGAAAATCAGGCCAAGGTAGAGCCAATGCAATACGGGTATTGGGGTTTTGAGCCAGAGCATAATCGATCCACTGGCGTATCGCAGGGTCTGTGCCGTCCACGCGAAATTGTTCTGAGCAGCAAATCAAGATGAGTAAATTGGTCTGGCCTTGATCAAGGATGCCCTGGATCTCGGTTCTCGTCGCCTGATTCGCCCACAGCGCTTGAGGCGCACCGCTCTCTCCCCCGCGAAAGACGATGCTCTGCACATGGTTATCGACCCCAATCGCCTCAGCCCATTGTGGGAGCCGGGCGGCAAAGCTCCGTCCGAAACTATGCCCAATGTACAGCGCGTTTATCCCGTCTCCGGGCTCTGGTCGGCGACACGCAGGCTCGACCTGTGGAATCAGGCCTGAGGCGACCTCGACTGTCTCCTCGCAGGAAAGGCCATCCAATTGCATGGCCAGCTCGGGCGAACATAGATTGACGCATCGATTGTAAATGATGCGTCGAAGGCCGCCACCGAACCCTGGACATTGTTCGACAAGGCATTGCGCAACGCCGGTGCAGGCCTCATCGCATGCAAGTACCCCAGCGCCCATATCACTCGCATTCGTATCAGGCTGTGCCCGCTCTGAATCTGTCGCTGTCGTTCCCATGTCATCGGGCATGGGTCCTGCGTCACCAGGGGGCAGTGCACTGTCCATGATCGACAGTCGGGCATCCATCTCAATTCCGGCCGCATCGGTGCGTGGACTCGACGCATCTATGTTCCCAACCAAGCCACCATCTGCCGTCGATGGAGATGACGCTGAGTCGGCGTTGCAGCCCAGAAAACTCAGGCACATGAGCAGCAAAAGTACCCCGCCCTCTCCGAAATAATGCTTCATTTTTAAATGCCCTCAGCCTCCCTGTGAGAGGAGACAATCCATATTTCGGTGAGCTCAATTCATCTCTAGCATGACCTGGCGTATCCCCATCAGCGAGGCTGGGAAAACGTCAGGCCCCAGACCACCTCAAATTCAATACCCCGTCGGTCAGGCTATGGCAAATCAGCCAAATAAGTAAGTCCAGCCATTCGTCAAATTACAGTTTATTGGATTGACGCCGAGCCATCAAAGACCGTTTACACGTCCGTTGTTTTTTATGTCACCGTTGGAGCATATCAAGACTCTGAATCTGTGGGCGGAACGATTGGACCTTACTCCGGCAGGGCGAGACATCAGACATAGGATACGAATTTATGAGACGACTGAGCCTCATCATGGCACTGCTTTTTGGCTGCAGCGAGTCGTCTGTTGACGATAATGCACTGAACCACGATGCCACAGGTCTCGATCAAACAACTCAGACGCCAAATCAGGATGCTGGTTTTTCAGACGTAAGTTCAGAAGATGCTGACTCGCCTCTAAAGCTCGATTCGATGGTCACCGACTCGACGATTGGTGATTCTGCTCTTGTGCCAGTAGCAGACAGCGCCGTGTTGCCCGATTCGAGTGTTCCAGACCGTGCACATACCATTTGGACCGGCCCTCAAATCACTTTTACCAAGCCGCCTGGAGCCGACCCGACGACGCCGGAGGCACAAGATGTCATTGCGGACAGCGTCGTTTTGACGCGGGGCGATGGCAATATACTCTACAATATCGCGCAAGAGATGTCCGTGACTCAGTCCACCAGTCCTGCAGGGACGCTTTGGGCCCTGGGGACAAGCGAAGAGATAGATACCCTGGAGTTCGAGCCCTTAAAGGCTGCCGCCAATGATCGGATGCAAGACCTGCCGGGGCGAGATATGGTTTTGTATCTGGTAGACGACAATGTCTACATCGATGTGCGTTTCATGAGTTGGCGCTCTGGCCGTGGCAATGGTGGAGGGTTTAGTTATGAGCGGTCGACAGCGTCGGCAGAGTAAGTCACAAGCGTTTTCGGATACGCACCGACACATTGAAAACAGTCACCGCAGGTTCACTTTACCTTAAGGCATGTGCCAGGTGACTTCGGCCCACAACCGATCCGCCTTTCACCCCTCGGACATGCGGCGCAGGGTCTACACGCAGTGACAAAAGCAGTGGGCTTGGCCTTGTAAGTCCTGGCCCGGCAGGCTTTGCAAACACCCGTTTTCGACGGTGTGTGGCCCACTCGCGCCTGACCCACTGGGCATGGCGGCACTTTGCTACATTTCGTACTCGCCGTCCCAACCGTGGGCTTGTAGTAGCCCCTCTTACACGGGGTGCAATGTCCTAATGATGTCGCGGTCAAACCGCTTCGGAACTGCCCTTTGGGACACGCCTTGGGCGTCCGACATTGCCCACCTGTCCAAAGTGTACCCGATGGACACGGCTTACAGATCCCAGCTGATTGCCCACCGCAAGCCGCCCTCGTCTGCCCTTTCGGGCAGGCCGCACATGGGCTACATGCACGTATAAAAACACTGGCCTTGGTCTTATATGTTCCCGTCTGACAAGCCTTACACACACCCGGTTTGAATGGGTTATGACCGACACGTGTCTGACCCGCTGGACACGGCTGAACTTTCTTACACTTCGTACTCGCCGTCCCAACTATGGCTTTATAAGAGCCTTTCTTACAGGGGGCACAGCGACCGGCTGATGTCGCGGTCACCCGGATTCGAACCTGCCCCCTGGGACACGCAGGAACAGGCTTACATTGTCCAGCCGTCAAAACTGTCGCTGCTGGACAAAACTTGCAAAGGCCGGCTGATTTTCCACTGCAGGCGGTTCTGGCTTTGCCTGCGGGACACATCGCACACGGGCTACACGCACTTACAAAAGCAGTGGCCTTCGTCTTGTATGTCCCTGCCTGACAGGCTTTACAAATGCCGGTTTTCGAGGGCGTGTGACCGACACGTGTCTGACCCGCTGGACACGGCTGAACTTTCTGACACGTCGTGCTCGCCGACCCGACTGTGGGCTTATAGTAGCCCTTCTTACAGGAGGTGCAGGTCCCCATTGACGTTTGAGTCATCCCTGTCCTGAATTTACCTGCCGAACAAGGTGGAATGACCCGACAGCGTTTCTTTGCCCAATACTGTCCGTCTGGGCATCTGGGCTTAGCAAACGCTGCAGAACTAGAGAGCATGAAGCCAAAGAGACAACACGCCATGATTGAGACACAATAAACATACTTTCGAGAATTCATGGGCTCTTATCCTAGCAATTTATAGGCGGCATATTGCGACTGCCTCGAGGCCTACTGAACAAGTAATTACGAGGTTTAAATCTCTCTGACTACATAAAGACCTAACACATCCGAGCCAGCAGACCATAAGATTCGCTGACAATTAAGCTGAGGTCTAAACTTCAAATGTAGTCTATCTATTGACTGAAAAAAGCAACCTCAACAGCCGCGTCGAGCGCTCAAGGTTCATATCTTTGGAGAACTCGAGCCTTCGCTTCATCATTGGGAGCTGACCTGTAGGCTAAGGCCCCCACCATGGTATCCAATCTCGACAAATGCCCTCGACACAGCTGTGCTGTACGCATAGGGCCTGGTTTTTTCTGGCCCCCTGGGAAGAGTACGAGGGGGGTCCGGTCTCGGTATGTACAAACAACGGCAAGAATTTGTGACAAAACCCATCTCACATACTCCAAGACGTCAAAGACAGTCCGTGACGTGTTCCGATGTTGGATGGCCTTGGTCCGCTTTTGGAAGGCACCACGGGCGGGAATACCCTCAAAATACCCGATGAACGCGGCTGCATGATTAAGGGCGTCTGTGGCATTTTTCTCGGTCAGCGTCCGCTCAGCCTTCAATCGAGAGCTCGAGACAATCCGAAAACGCGGCTTTAGGGGTCGAATGGCCTCAATGTTTTCATTCATCTCGATAATCTGGCCTGCGATTAGATCCAGTTGCCTTTTGATGGCATCCATAGAATCGAAATCGTCCTTTGAGTGTTCATCATTAAGGCGAGACATTTGACTCTCGAATCCTGTTTTTTCTGTCCGGCGTGACGCCCCGAGACTCGACTGTGACCAACGTCCCATTTTCGTCCAGGTACAGCCTATGCATGTAGAGAGTTGGCAAAGACTGATACGTCGTATAGGACCAAAAACGGAGTACAGGCCCGTTGGCGCCAGGCTCGATCCGAGGCGGTTCGACTGTCTCGTCTACGTGTAAGTGGTCTCGCCAAGCGGCGAGGCTTGCACGATCCACCAGATGTCCACTTGCCCGCTGAGCACACAGCGCCAAAAGTGCCCATGTCTTTGCCGGATGGCGGACAGCCCCCTCGACAAATTTTTGCTCGGTAAAGATGACGGCTGCGGGTGTTTCGTCTCTCATGAGTCGAGTGTTTTTATCGATCAACCAATGCTTGAGCCCAGAATAATGAGCATGAAGCGTACTGGTCACGCACTGTAGCTCGTCGATGGTCCACTGAATTGTGTCGACGGTGAACGACTGCCGCGGGTACATCTTTTCTAAGTGAGCCTGCACGATTTTCTCTATTGGGTCAGGGCGATGCCCATCAGTCGATGTGATGGGTGCATCGGCGACCACAGGCTTTGAACAAGCCGCAAAGAGCAGCAACAAAAATAAACAAATGGTCTTCATCTTCCCCTTTGGCCCCTTTTTAACCCAATGCTGACTTTTTGGATTGAGACTCCACCAAAAAACGGTCTCCACTGCCTGCAAATCGCAGTCTGGAGGAAGCATAGACATATGCGTCTGAAAGGTCGAATACGATTCCAAGGCTGGTCTCTGTTCTCACCAGCGCAGCAATTGGTCCTGAACACCAGAGCACGGCCATTAATTATTCGTCATTGGAATATGCAGACCACCAAGCGGCTCTGCCTATACCATCGAGGGGTACTCAATCTGGAATCCTTTTCTCACTCACAAAAATGAGCTACCAATCAGGTCCAGTGACACCGATCCGACAAGGACCCTGCATGCGGTATTTTCTTCTTTTTTTATGTACGGCCTTCGGTGTGTTTTTCACGCCCATCGCATCTGCCCAGGACGATGAGGCCGAACTGAAAACCTACGATGAACTCAGAGATCAGGGTCTGCTCTACGCCAAAAGACAAAAGCCCAAACGGGCTATGATCTTCTTGAACAAAGCCTATGCATCAGAAGGCGGTAGAACCGACTTCAAAACGGTCTTTTACCGTGGAGAAATCGCCTACGAACTGCTTCGGATAGACCTGGCTTTCCAAATGCTGAAAGAAGCCGAGGCACTGGCCGGAGAAGACCCTCGAAATATAAAGAAAACAGTCCGATTGCGGGGTGAATTGGATGGTCTCTATGGTGGTATTTTAGTGAAGCCCGCTGTCGGTGAGACAAACGTGGTGGGGCGAATCTTTCTAGAGAGCCAACAAGGTATTTTAAATCGCCAAAAAAGAGCGTTATTCCAGAGTATCCGAGAACGTTTTCGGGCCACCGAGGTCACGTTGCCGACGACCATTTATCTCCCTCACGGGGACTACACGGCCAACAACATCCCGGTATCCGTTCGGTCTGGGACAATTGCCACCGCTGATGTGTATCTCCAAATTGACCGACGACCAGACTCAGGGTCGGGTGTTGCTGTAAATGGGTGGTGGATCGCTGGTGCGGGTACGGCCGTGGCCATCGCCACGTCCATCGGAGCTTATTTTTTATTTAGCGAAGAGCAGACACGGCACGTTGACCGAGTCTTACTCGAGCGGAGGGCACCATGATAATGCGTCCAACGAACGGATTGGTCATGGTGTCTTTGGTCCTGGCATTCATCGCCTGTAACGGTGAAAAGATTGAGTATCGCGATCGACCGCTGACCATTGACCTAACTGCGTGTCTAGGGGCTGAGACTGGTGGACCGGCGAGCACGTGCCGTGAGCAGATCAGCACCGATGTCTCCGATGAAGCCATAAATGGCTGTCTCATCATGGCTTTTGGCCCTGATGACGACGTCCGCATCTCCCACGTTGCCCTATCCTGGGCCAATGATTGGTTTAACTTAGGCCCCATCGAACCCATCACAGCCGCTCCAGGCGAACGCGTTCGCGCTGAGTTATATCTCTTTTCAAAAGCGCAAATGGCACCCAATTGCGAAGAGGCCGGACTGACTTTTGGGACCACTTGTGATGCTGCAAACCCATGGTGCCTCATCAAACTGACTCAACCGGAGACAGCGCTTGCCAATGACCGTATCGAACTCGACTTTGGGGGGGCCAATGGTCAGTGTCAAACCGAGGGCCAGTTGGCAGCCAATGAAACTATTGAGCGCTGCGACGGGGCCGACAACGACTGCGATGGTCAAATTGATGAATCGATACCTGAGTCTGGAGATGCCTGTGAGACAGGACGCCCCGGCGTATGCCTGGCCGGGGTATCCCAATGCATCGATGGGGCAGTCGTCTGCGTTGGTATAATGCCCACGGCCCAAGAACTCTGTGACGGTCTAGATGACGATTGCGATGGTCTAATCGATAATGGTTTCGATGTGGGCATGCCCTGCGAAGTGGGACTCGGACTCTGTCTGGCCCAGGGTGTAAAGACCTGTACTGCAGATGGGGCTGATACCGTTTGCGATGCAGAGGCCCTCGCGAGCGCACCGGAAATCTGTGATGCACTGGACAATGACTGCGACGGGGTCGCGGATGAAGCGTATGACCTAGGCAGCCCCTGTGAGGTCGGCGTCGGTATCTGTCAGCAAATTGGCCAAGTCGTCTGTGGTGGGGATGGGCAAAGTACGTGTAGTGCCTCGGCATTGGCACCCGCTGATGCTGAGTCGTGTAATGGTCTCGACGACGATTGCGATGGCCAAATCGATGAGGGCATGCGCTTTCTTAATGTCGGAGACGCCTGCCGGGTCGGTGTTGGTATTTGCAGTCGTGACGGCCAGTATATCTGCACGGCAGATGGCACCGAGACCAGGTGCAATGTGGATCCAGGCGCGCCCGCTGGCGCCGAACTCTGCGGGAATTTCCTCGACGACGATTGCGATGGTCAAATGGACGAGGCAGAGGGTTTATCGACGGCGTGTACATCGGGTTTGGGTGTCTGTCAGCGCACTGGTGTCCTGTTATGCAATGACGATGATCCAACCACCCTCAATTGCTCTGCCCCTATCGTGCAACCGACGGGTGATGACATTAACTGCGATGGTCTCGATGACGACTGCGACGGCACTGTGGACGAGTCGTATGTCGTCACAGCCAGCGAATGTGGCGTTGGTGCATGCACAACCATCGGAGAGACCGTGTGTCTCGATGGTAGGCCAACGGTGCAGTGTACAGCACGCCGACCAGGCCAGTCGGACATTGCCTGCGATGGCATCGATGAAGATTGCGATGGACAAATAGACGAAGGCTACCAAGCCGACCAATTATCGTGTGGACAAGGTGTGTGCACCCGCAACGTGGAGACCCGATGCGTCAGTGGTGCAGAAGACCGACTGTGTACACCTGGACAACCAGACGGGCTCGATACGGATTGCAATGGTCTCGATAACGATTGCGATGGCAATGTGGATGAAGGGTTTGTCGACCGGGTGACCCAATGCGGCACTGGTCTATGCCAGCGATCAGGCACGTTAAGCTGTGTCGATGGCGTACTCGTGGACAGCTGCGAAGTCGCTGCACCAGGGGGCATTGATAATCGGTGCGACGGCCTGGATAGCGATTGCGATGGGCGGATTGATGAAGACTATAGAGGGGACAATACCGTCTGTGGATTTGGGTGTAACTCAGCAGGTCAGATGATTTGTCAAAATGGTCAAGTGGTCGATACATGCGAACCCCAGATGCCCGTCGCGGATAATGACATCACATGCGATGAGGTGGACGACGATTGTGATGGACGCATAGACGAGAATTACACAAGCCCCATTATCACCTGTGGTGTTGGCGTCTGCCAGCGGTCGGGTGTGAACCGATGTGATGACGGTGTTCTTGTGGCCGAATGCGTTGTTGGCGATGCGGGTGAAGAACTCTGTGGAGACACTCTCGACAACGACTGTGACGGCCAGACAGACGAAGGCTTTGCGGCACTGGGTGCCGCCTGCACAGCGGGCCTTGCGAGCTGCGCACGGCAGGGTATCCTCACATGCAACGCCGCGCGCGATGCGCTCATTTGCGGCGCTGTCGCCGGACCAATTATTGGGCCTGACACCACCTGCGACGGGGTCGATGATGATTGTGATGGCACCCTTGACGAACATTATACGGCCTTACAGACCAGCTGTGGTGTCGGCGAATGTGGCTCGACGGGAAACACATCATGCCTCGATGGGTTGGTGCTCAATAGCTGTACACCTGGTCAACCGATAGCCGAAATTTGTGATGCCAGAGACAACGATTGTGACGGTCTAGCCGACGAAGTATGTAATGGGCAACCCTGTAACGTCGACGACGATTGCCTCAGCGGGATCTGCAATAACCTGGGCAGTCAAACCTGCGAGCCAGCCGACGAATGCGGCAATGGCCGTATCGAGAATGATGAGCCCTGTGATGATGGCAATACCGACAACGGTGATGGCTGTTCGGACACATGTTTAAGGGAGACCGGCCAAAACTGCCAGAGCGATGCTGATTGCGTCGGTCTGTGTAAGTCAGACGAAGGCCTGTGTGTGTTGGATAACACCTGCGGTAATGGTGCACGGGAAGCCGGTGAAATCTGCGACGATGGCAATCTTGATGCGTTCGATGGATGCGCCGATGATTGCACCATTGACGCTGGTTTTGAATGTGATGGACAACGCCCCTCAACGTGCAGCCCAATCACCTGCCAAGTCGATGAACAAGTCCAAGCCAACGCCTGCATCGCCTGTCCCGCTGGCTCAACAAACGCCGCCGGTGATGTTGCTACCGGGGCTGACACTGACTGCGAGGCGACACTCTGTGCTGCGGATGAGCGCGTTGTAAGCAACATCTGCACCGCGTGTCCTCCTGGCACAACCAATGCCGCTGGTGATGTTGCCACCGGGGCTGACACTGACTGCGAT
>PCCS01000070.1 GCA_002731825.1 Myxococcales bacterium | reverse complement strand
CTGCACCACCTGCACCGCCGACTGCTCCTGCACCACCGACTGCTCCTGCACCACCTTCACCACCTGCACCGCCGACTGCTCCTGCACCACCTTCACCACCTTCACCACCTGCGCCACCGATTCCACCGATTCCACCGGCGCCACCAGCGCCACCGACTCCACCAGCGCCGCCGATTGCTCCTGCGCCACCTGCACCACCTTCAGCTCCGGCACCACCTTCGCCAGAGCTAGAGTCGGCCACAGTACTTGCATCTGACTCACTATTGTTTCCACCTGAATCCGATTCAGAGCAGGCAGAGAGAACAAGGAGGACCGAGACACCAAGTAGTTTGCTAATCGAACAGTATGTCATGTGGACGCTCCTGATGAGTTAGAGAATGAAGCCCCTGTGGTGCTCGGATAGCCGAGCGGGGCTACAAATGGCACAGTCTGCACAAAGCCGAGTATTGAAAGTGGCGTGCTATCACTCAGCACGCCAAATTGGATGGCGGAACCGACTCAGTCCCACCCATCGAATGCAGCGGCAATGCCTTTAGTTAATCATCGTCTTGACACAGCTGATTTAAACCGCTGTTCGGCGGAATACAAACAGACTCGACGCGGCCGTCGGAGATATTACAGCAAATAAACCCATCGGGGCATGCCAGATCTCCGCAGGGCATCAAACAAATGTCGCCACGGACACGGGCCAAGTTGGCGCAGGATTCACCGTTTTCGCCTTGAGCACAGTCATCATCGTCGTCGCAAAATGGAGCATTTTGCCGATTGCTAGGCCACGTACTGATCTCCCGTTCTGACCCAGCGAGAACTTCGATGCATTCGCCACGACTGCAGCGGAAGCCTTCATCACAATTGATTGCCTCACATAGCCCTTCAACCCGAGTGCGATCAATTTCATCACAGACATCGATGGCATCGTCGTTTGGAATGCAGGCATCAATCGTTTGTCCATCGCGCTCAAAACCCTCGCGACAAAAGTACCCTGCCGGACACGCCCCTGCGTCACAGTTAGGCGCGCAGAAACGACTCCCAAAGTTGTCGTTGTAGCGAACGCAAACATTACCCTCACTGCAATCGGACTCATCGTCACACGCCCGACAATTGCCTTCGCTGCATTCACCTGTCCCCGGCATGCAGAGTTCGCCAAAGGCACATTCGATATCAGCACAAAGGTCAACACATTGGTCATCACGACACACCTCATTATCAGCACAGTCTGCACATGGAGCCGACACACACCCGTCACATTCACAGATGAGCTGACGATTCTGAAAACCACAGCGAGTGTCATTGACCCGGTCGATGCGCTGGACAGAGCAATCTTCGGGATTGAACTGAAAGACATCCCAAATGGGTCTATTTACGATACCACGGCCAAGTGCTTCCTCTGGACCCATAGGCTTCGGTCCAAACAACACGGGGTCATTGTCACCACACACAAATGAAACAGTGGCCGTCGCCTCACCTGAGAAAAGCAGGACACCCACTGTGTAGAGACCTCCTTCTGGAGACGCCATGCGAAGAATTTCTTCTGACGCACCTGGACCGCCCAGCGCGTCTCGATTAAGACCAGGACTGCACCAATCAGGTGATAAGTTGCCCGGTGCACAGTCCCATTGAGGGTCTGTATAGCCACTGGCTTGTGGATGAAGGAGATGGAGGTCCAGATCAATTGGCTCATCGGACCGCCATTGCAATGTAATGCGGACTCTGTCGGCCACCTCATCACAGGCATCGCCAATACCGTCTTGGTCTGCGTCCAGCTGATTTGCATTGGCTATGTCTAAGCAATTGTCACAGACATCACCGACGCCGTCTTCGTCCACGTCATCGTCTTGGTTGTTCTCGACAAATGGACAGTTGTCTTCATCGTTTGCAACACCGTCACCGTCAAAATCGTCTGCCTCGCAGGCATCACCGATGCCATCTCCGTCGTCATCCGCTTGATTGAAATTAGCCTCAGCGGGGCAATTATCGCACGCATCGCCACGGCCATCGTCGTCGGTGTCGGTCTGCACCAAATTAAATCGGTCTGGACAGTTATCATCGGCGTCGGCAATGGTATCGCCATCTCGGTCAGCGATCTCACACGCGTCCCCCTGACCATCATTATCGGCATCGGCTTGATTGCCATTGGCCGCCTCGGGGCAGTTGTCGCACCGATCACCAACACCATCATCGTCGGTGTCCTCTTGTCCTGGGTTGGCTCGGTCAGGACAATTGTCTGCGCTGTCGAAAACGTCATCGCCGTCACTGTCTACACATGCATCACCGCGGCCATCGCCATCGCCATCGGCCTGGCCTGGGTTTTCGAGTCCAGGGCAATTATCACATCGGTCACCGACTCCATCACCGTCTTCATCACGCTGACTATTATTGGCATTGAAAGGGCAATTGTCGTCGGCGTTTAAGACACCGTCCATGTCCTCATCGCCCTCGTCTTCGAGGTCACAGGCATCACCAGCACCATCTTCGTCACTGTCGTCCTGATCTGGATTGGCGACGTTCGGGCAATTATCATCCCCGTCTGCAACACCATCACCGTCAGCATCAGCGACCATTTGTCCACCGGCACCGCCTGCACCGCCGGCACCGCCTTCGGCACCCGCGCCGCCTGCACCGCCTTCGGCACCCGCGCCGCCTGCACCGCCTTCGGCACCCGCGCCGCCGGCACCGCCTTCGGCCCCCGCACCGCCAGCACCGCCTTCGGCACCCGCACCGCCTGCACCACCTTCGGCACCTGCACCGCCAGCACCGCCTTCGGCACCCGCACCGCCTGTCCCACCTGTCCCGATATCTGGACATTCAGCATTCCAACGGCACGCGCCAGTTGAGTCTTCTACGCACTCGACGGACGGACCAGAGCCGTCTGGACACCTAGCGAAGTCAGGCATATCGCCACAGTCATCAGGCAGGCAAGCTGACGGCGCACTGTCCTGTTCACCACCGGCGCCAGCCGTACCATCGGTTCCAGGCCCGATGTTAGCACCGCCATCACCGTCATCACTGCCTGCACTGTTGTCTTCGATACAGCCCATCATGGCGATGGCGATAAGCATCGCAAAAGTAAATGGTCCACGTCTTAAATACGTCATTAGTCTAAGCCCCCTCGACGGTGGTGCTGCTGTCTTCACGGCCATTTGGAATCCGTCGACACGTGTCCACCGCTAAATCTGAATACCTCACGGATCGGCCATCCCGTGCCAAAGTCCGCAGCGTCAGTCTACAGGAGGAGTGCGGAGAGCCGCCAATTAAATCATCATGGCCAGCTGACTTTCGATCTGACTGGTCTGCAAAAAAATGACAACGCGAAGAGAAGTGAGCCTGTGACGGGGTGTTTAAATTCGGATTTTGAGTTGCCGCCACTGCACTGGCTCTGCTGCTTTTGGTCAGCACACCAGCTTAAAACTCAGATAAACAAGACATTGGGACCGGTCTATACACGCGTGTTCGGTTCCTAATCTATTAATTCGAACGTCGCGACAACAGTGCCCGTCGTGATCTGATTGAAGGGGAGGAAAAAGGTGAGCTGTCCATCTGCATAGGTGTAATTAAAGTCGACCTGTCCAGAGTTCGGGCAATCCACTGCGATTGGCATGGAGACTGAGTCCGATGTCAACTCTCCCAGCGCACCTGCCAGGCTAAACCCAACCGCTTGGATGGCACCACCACCACTCTCAAAGACGGCGTCAATGGTCCCTGAGACATCGATAGCCAATCGCCCTGAATCGGTCATCTCCATAACACCATAGGCGGTCAATTGGGTTTGTTCGAGGTCTAATACAGCGAGTCCGATGTCAGCTGAGTCGAAGGCCAATACGTAGTCAACCAGACGCCAGTGTCCGGTTGGAAACTCGCCGCCCATTGCCTCGGGTGGGCGCACATCCGTTGGTGTGCCTATGACTTCGATGGCTTCGTCGACAACATCAATGGGTGCACATTGACCCACGTCATAGGTGGTTGCAGGCCCGCTTTCATCGCATCGGCGCTCGGTCGGTGGTGGCGTCACAAACAGAAAATTGAAGCACATTTCGTCTTCAGTGTAGGGGCCAAACTTCCGGCGTTCATCAAAGGTGTTTTCAAAGATACATTCGGTCACGACCTGATCGCCGGGTTGAAGCTGGAGGCCCTGTCCATCATAGAAGAGCTGGCTGTCAAAATCCCAGCCCACTAGGGTAATCAGGTCTTCTTCTGTGCCATCCGCCCGTTTAATGATCGATTTGAGACTGATGCCCAGCTCATGCATGTGGGGTAATGTGGCAATAATCGTCATGGGCTCGGTGATATTGCATTGGCCTTCGATGGCAGTCCTTGACAGGGGCGGTAGACTGAAGCCATCGGGTCCAATGGTCAGCATGTCGATCGTTGGCCCCTCGGGGGCCGAATGAAATAGTCTCACACCGCTTTGGTCGGCGACATCATCATAGCCTGCCGAGTTATTGTAATGGATTTCCAAAAGGTATCGTCGACTCGAATCAGTGACCAGACCGCCGTCGACGAATTGAACCGGCTGTTGGCCAGGTGCCCAGGCATAGATTGCGGCGCTCAAATTTGTACCGCAGTCCGTCTCTAAGCCGTCACCGGGACCATCTTGCACTTCATATAAGACGATATGATGGAGCACTCGGGTGTCATCGATCACAGGTTCAATGCGACGAATGTAACGTTCTCCCCCAGCAGGCCCACTAAATGAGAAACAGGTGTATTGGTCAGCTACGTCGGCTGGAATGTGTCCATTGTCCGCTCGGAACTCTAAGAAGGCTGCATCACCAAGGGGATCATCCGCCGGTTCAAACACGGGTCGAGTGACATCAAATCCTCCAGGATTTGGACCAGGCATTGGCGTTCCGGCATTGTCACCGCAGGTGGCCCAATCTAACAGCGCCAATGCCTCATCAGACGGAACGCTTGTTTGACCGACGGGTGGCATATCCCCCGTACGCATTCGACCGACCAATTTGTCGATGGACCGAGATCCTACATCTCCATTAATCAAGCTGTCGTAGTCGAGCAAGCCGTACGGGGCGCCAAAAGCCGGCGTGTCGCCATGACAGAGGCCGCAATAGGTCTCGATTGTTGGTTTGACAACCGTCCACTGAGACTCGTCTGGAATACAGTTTAATTGACCCATACCCGAATCGATAGAGCCTCCGCCCGACCCATCATGTGTGACGGCCACAGATGACGAGTCGGATGCGGTCTCGCAGCCGAGAGCGATTAACAAGACGAAACAAGCCAAAATTGACAAAAACGCGTAATTTTTCAAGGAATACTCCCCGTCGTTCTCGGACGGGCGCTGCAAAACAGCGCCCATTAAATCGAGAATCAATCCATTGGCGATTTGAAGCCCCGGCTTACACCCTAATGAACCGCATCGATGATGTAAAAATCAAATCGAAGTTCTGCAGCGGGGCGAGAGTTGGATAATTGATTTAGGGCGCCGCTGGCCTGGACAAACGCCAGACGGATAAAACCCAAACGCGCCCCAAAAGTTGCTCGATGCGTCGGTCAGATTAGGATGGGGGTCTAATTGTTTTTGGGCAGATGCGTCTGATGATATGCGCGGTGTTTAATCCGTGTGCTGCGCTTGGAGACCATTTGCCATAAGCTCGTGGTATTAGAGTCCGTCAGCCAGGCCCGCAAGTTTTTGAAATCCTGGTACATGTAAGCGTAATGCAGCGTACCCCGTGTTTTACAATTCGCGCAGGTTTTTGGCTTTGATAAATCCGAGTCATCTTTTTCTATGCTCTCGAGCCAGGGTCTGGTTCTCAACACCAAAGACCGCTCACTGACCGGAAAGCGTAACATGTTGGCCCGATAGGTCTTCGGCAGCTTATGGAAATACTGCTCACAATTAGAGACGTAAATGACACCCAGGTACCGATTGAAACGTTTTAAGGCCTCACTGATTTGGCGCATGGTTTTCTGAGCCGTCAAGTCGCCGCGAACCATGAACACGCGCCCCGCTTTAAAAAGACCCACGATGTATCGATACTGATCAAGGGACGTCAAATAACTCGTAACGCGTTTCCTTTGATGAAGGCGGACAAGACGCTTGAGCTTACCAAGGGTCGCCACTCTGGCCATCTTGTATGCGGCGAGTGCAGCTTGACGCTTTTGCTTGATCGAAATGTGTTTAGAGATCAACGATTCCACAGTCTTCACATGTCCACGGGACCAAAATTTGACGAAAGCTGCAGGGTCGGCAGAGTGTTCGAATGCCAATTGGTATACAGAATGTAAATCCACGATGAGCTGATCAAAATCTAGAAGAAAGACCACATCGGACTGAGACCAAGGAATGAACTCATAATTCTGATTGGTCCCGACGCCAATATACGCACCGCCAATCCCCTTAATGGATTCCTTGAGTAGATAGTGGTCTTTCTCATCGCTCACGACGTAATGAGAGTTTCGAGTGAGCGACTTGGGTCGGGGATCGTGTTCAACCGCGTTGTAAGCAGCCCTCTCATCCTCACTCAGCGCAGTCAAAGTCGTCAGCTCAACGGGTTCAGTCCCCTGTGCAAAACTCGGGCTGATAAACCCATAGGTAACCCAGAGAGCACACACCATTATTTTGTTCCTAGACATGGAGAACAACGTCCTAAAGTTGACTGGTCGAGACAGTACGCTTCCAAGGGTATTCCCATCAAGATTTTTAGCTATTTTGTCTCTATTACACACCCAATCATCCTCGGCTGGCTAAAGACCACCACTCATGAATATGAGACCTGTGATTTGACTGCCGTTTGCAATCGGTCAACGGATTGTAACCGAAGTTAGCATCCTCATTTCTGGCGATAAAAGTGAATGTATATATTGGCCCATCAATCATTCCATCGGGATCGATGCCCTTGAGATATGGACCTGGATCGGGCATAACGGCGGACAAATAACTAACAATCGGTAGATTTATGAACACGATATCGAAGTTTTGCTGCGTCCTCATGATCCACACACTCGTCATTGGATGCGACAATGACTCGTCGTCAGAGCCATCCACTGGGCAAAATGGCGATGCAACGGCTGCACTGGATTTAGGGGCTGAGTTTGATTTAGGCGCCGCGCCCGATGCAGCCAACGAAGTGGATAGCCATACTGGAGATACAGCTCCAGAACCAACGCGTGACGATGCGACATTGAATTCTGATGCCGGCCAGGCGGTCGACGATATGGCCATGGTTGATGGGGGAACACCCGCCCCCGAGGGCTCACAAATCACTGTCAGAAACACACCCGACATGTGCGATCGAGTTGCGCTTTTAGCCCCCAGTCTGCCATCAGAAGCAGGGCATTATGTAGCCAGCGTATTGACACCACCGGTCTACCCTTTTGCCATAGAGACCATCGAATATTCATTGGTCAGCAATGATGATGTGGCTACATGCGATGGTTCATTGGCTCATCAGGTCTTGCTTTTCGCTCTCGACGCCGACTCACCCATGCCAGCCACACCGTCTGCAACAGGTCTGGGATACCGACCGTATAACGTTCCGGATGCACAGAATTCACAAGCTGGACGCCAAGTCTCAATCACTGTACCGATTCCACTGATTTTGACCGAAGGCCAACGCGCGGCCGTGGCGATTCAATTTGCCACGCAAGGCGATCAGCACATCTGTGTTGCGACCTGCGAGGTCGACGATGCAGCACGTGGAATCGACTGGTGGTCCAATGCTGAGTCCTCGCCGTTTCGATGGCAAGATCTCGTCGGCGATTTCGGCCTGACTGGACAAGTCATGACTGAGCTCATAGGAACACCCGTTCAATAAGGCAAATCATCACCATTCGTGCTGACAAACCCGCATCGTCTGCTGTCTTCAATCCAAAGGACTTGAATCGTCTTTTCGAGCAGATTGAATTCGCTCTGTCCATGCACCTGCGGTCTCTGAGGTCGGAGGGCCTCGAAGTGCTGTCTGGGTTGCGACCGCAAACTCAATCCCTCCATCTTCGGCAATAAAATTGAGTCGTCTCATGCAAATTGTTCCAAGTACCCCTGCGCCAAAACCAGCAAGATGAGCCATGTGGCTGACATGAGGTTGAAGCCCGGTAAAAATAGATATGACATCGATGCCGAGATATAATGTTGCGACAATCCAGGCATAGACTCGAACTGTGCCTGCTCGCACAAACGTAACCATAAAGATCATATAACCAAAACGAAGCTTGCCTTTGGGAAACAGAACGAGATAGCCACCCATCAGCCCATAGACCATGCCTGATGCACCGATCTCAAAGCCCTGTTTGATGAGCAACTGACCCGCATAGCTACCGACGATGCCACACACGACCATTACGAAGAGATAAGCCCATCGACGATAGAAACATTCAAGAGCACTGCCAAAGAGAAGAAGGCCGATTAAATTACCGACCAGATGTTGAATGCTGCCATGTGCAAAATTAGACGTAATGGCCTTAAGAAAAGATGGGTTATGGTATTTGAACGCAAGAGAGGCTTGATCGGCCACCCCATAGATCAAGATACAGGCAAAGACGATAAACCACGTTAAATAGGGGCGTTCGTAAAATTCCTGGTCTTGACCTAAGGGCACGATATACATTCAATAGTCCTAAGCTTAAATGGTCTAAAGATCCTGTCTAAGACAAAAGGCAGTGTGGTTTTAGCTGATTCAATACCATCATCAGCGCGTCATCGCACCGTAGACCATCTGGGGTATCTCAAATCGAAATTTTGGAGCGCCCCAAGGGAACATCTGAGTCCAACCCATAAACGCTGTGTTTGACGACCGATCGATCCAAAAAAATGTGTTGGCAATGCCAGACCAACCCGCTTCCCCAATGACACCAAGTCGCCGATGGCCAGAAATCCGCCTCAGAATCGCGAAGCCGAACCCTTTTCCATAGCCCGGCGCAACCCTTAATTTCGGAGACAAATGATCTGTGAACATAAAATCGACAGTTTTCGGCGAGAGCAGCCGCACACCATTCAATTGGCCACCATTGAGCAGCATCTGCAAAAACTTGAGATAGTCATCTACTGTGGAGACGAGACCCCCACCACCCATCGCCATCTTTGGCTGAGTCAGAAAAGCATTGGTCAATTCAGGATCAGCTGGTTCCAAAGTGCCGTTTTTCTGGCGAATGTAGAGCGTCATAAAGCGGGCATGATCCGCCTTAGGGACATAAAATCCGGTGTCGACCATACCCAATGGCTCGAAGATGTACTTGGCCATGTATTCATCCAGCGACAGGCCCGATACCAACTCGATTATCCGACCTAGAACATCCGTCGACACCCCGTACGAGTATTGGGACCCAGGCTGACATTTGAGTGGCAACTTGGCCACGGCGGAGACAAATTGAGCACTGTTTCGCTGGCCATTAAAGAGCTTTACTTTGTCGTACATTCGGTCGACAGGATGTTGAGTAAATGGGTACGAAAAACAGGCTGTGTGCAAAAACAAATCGCGAATTGTAATCGGCTTTCTTGGGGCAACCAGTTGAGGTCTATCCACTGTTCCACCCAAAAAAACTTGAGTCTGTTTGAACTCAGGAAGATAGGTCTCGATGGGGTCTAAGAGCTGAAAATGCCCCTTTTCATAGAGCATCATCGCTGCGACGGCTGTCACCGCCTTGGTCATTGAGTAAATGCGAAAAATTGCCTGTCTTGATAGTGGTTTTACAGATTCACGATCCTGATAACCATGGGTGGACAAATGAACGATCTGACCATCTCGGATCACAGCTGTACTGAGACCATTGAGACGCCCCGAATCAACGTGCCCCTGCATACGCGCTTTTAACTGCGCCAGCCGCTCCTGAGAAAAACCAAGGGATTCAGGCTCGCCTGTCTCCAATGGACCGGCTGACAGGGACCAAGGCGAAAATAAGAAGGCGATAAAGACCAGCCATAAACGCATCGTGTGTATCTCCTGATTGGCGATTTCAAAGCATGAAAACCATCTGTTTCAAAAGGATCGTCTTCTGTCATACGCTGACGTTTATCAAGACCTGGACGCCGAGCCAGACAAATCGGTTAACTTTGACTTTGACTCTACGACAAATAGAGCTTTCGCGGTACGCTTCAACCACATGGAACATCAAAACCGGACGAGTGATGCAGATCGAGGTTAGAATCGCCAGTCAAGCCGACCTATCGGAGCTGTGTGTGAATCACATGGTCAAGCTGGTGAACTCGGTTTATCTAAGTGCGGAAGAGGGTTTGTGGGTCCCTGTCGCTGATGGTTTCCCAGGGCGCACATCAGTCACTGAGATTAAATCAATGTGGGCGTCTGAGCGACTGGCTCTCGCTTGGCTTGGGACTCAGATCATCGGGTGTGTACACGTAGATTTGATAGATGCCGATCGCGCTGAGTTCGGCATGCTAGTGACCGCTCCCGAGTACAGGGGACAAGGGCTCGGTCTGCACTTGATTAAATTCGCAGAAGACTGGGCCAGGCGCCACGGGTGTAAGACGATGCAATTAGAGCTGCTCACTCCGCGGGATTGGGTCCACCCTGTCAAAGAAACACTTCACAACTGGTATGGCCGGCTGGGATACAAGCCTGTACGAGCGATAGCTCCCAAAGAGGCGTTTCCTCACCTTGTAATGTCCCTGTCAACGCCCTGCAAGTTTACGATTTACGAGAAGAGTATATGAGTTCATTGGATTCAAATGGCGTGGCGGACCTACGGGCCCGCTTAATCGCAGACGTGCCTGTGGGCCTGATCGCGATCTATAAAGGAGGTGGCACTTGACCATCGATGCATTACGAACACCCGATGAGCCTTTTTATGGTCTCCCCGATTGGCCCTACGAGGCCAAGTATATTGAGGGGGTCTTCGGGCAAGCCGATTTAAGGCTCCACTACATAGACGAAGGTCCGAGGGATGCAGAAATTGTACTGTGTTTGCACGGCGCGCCCACGTGGTCTTACCTCTACCGAAAGATGATACCAATCTTTTTAGAAGCAGGTAAGCGCGTCATCACTCTAGACTGGTTTGGATTTGGACGTTCGGATAAACCAATTGATCAAACCATCTATACATTCAGCTTTCATAGGGACACGCTGACTCACTTTATCGACAGGATGCAGATCGATCGCTGCGTGCTTGTGTGTCAGGACTGGGGAGGGCTCTTAGGGCTTACTCTTCCCGTCACTCACCCGAAATTGCTCTCAGGATTGGTGGTCATGAACACAACGATTGCGACCGGCCATTCCCTCGGACCGGGATTTGAAGGCTGGAGGACGTTTATCAGCAAATCTCCAGACTTGGATGTAGGTCGCCTCATGCAGAAGTCTGTTGCTGGAATCAGTGTGGCGGAGGCCAAAGCGTACTCAGCCCCGTTCCCAGATTCGTCATACAAGGCTGGCGTACGCGCTTTTCCGACCATTGTTCCAACCACCCCTGATATGGATGGTGTCCAATATGCTGAGCCAGCATTGGCGTACTGGACAGACGAATGGGCTGGTTGGAGTTTCATGGGGATTGGTTTGAATGATCCCATTTTTGGACTCGAGTCGATGATGGAGCTAAACCAAAAAATTAGGGCGTGTCCAAAACCGATGACCATTGCACACGCGGGCCACTTTACCCAGGAGCACGGAGACCATATTGCCCGGGCGGCACTCGCGCATCAAAAGGCCGTATCGCAATAACCGTTTCATTTAAATCAGGGACTATCTGAGGTCTATTTCCGACAAACTGACAGCCCGTCAGTTGGCCTTTCGGTCAATCATACTTGAATAAAATATCGCCGTCTGATGACAGGGATCGAGCTTGCCTTCAAGGGCGGACTGTCAATGGGCTACACAGTAAACCAAAGCCATCAATCCCATCGCCAGCTCGAATGAGAGCGCCGGCTGCAGTTTGCCCATCAGGGCACGTGATCAACGCAATCGGGTCCCCCCCGTTACCACCAACGGGCGGCAAGGGCATATTCCCGATGGCGACCACATTGATACCATCCAAGCTGAGAGAGCCGCAGTGAAGAATCAGCTGATCAACTAAATTACCCGCCCGACCTGAAAACCCAACAACAGCTGAACCGGCCTGACATGTGACTCCAAAATTGACGCCACCACCGAACGCACCGCGCAGTGGTAAATCAGCACCCGCCAACGTGCCGATGGACATAGGATTGCCAAGTTCAATTCTGACCTCACCGCAAATTCCACGTAATCGACCGAGGTATTGATTGCCATTCCTGATTTCACCAGCGACGCCGATTAACACTTGGCCATCAGGGCAGACATCGTCGAACCGCGCGCCTCCGTTGGGGTTTCCGCGTACAACCGTTTGGAGAGGCGGCGCTGAATTGGATACCCCTGTCGATTGAGGTGGGTCCATGTCCGACGGTGATATGTCGCTGATTGCGACGTCCACGCCTTGGTCAGCGACCGGTAGAGCCATATCGCTCAAGTCGGGGTCAAGTTCATTGGCGTCGACGTCGGGGACGGTAAAGTCCACTGTCAATGAGCCGTCGAACGCATCTATATCAGTGGCTAAATCAGCATCTTCGGACGGCATGATGCCGCCCCCATCCAGCGCATCTGAATCGCTGAACAGATCAGGCGAATCCATTGCGTCTGGTGGCGCATCCATGTCCATCTCGACAATGACGACATCTCGCAATAAAGCATCGGTCGTATCTTGAACACCGGGGGCTTCATTCACGCAGCCAACACCATTGGAAAGCGCCACGGTCAACCAGAAAAATCGTTTTAAAAGCACCGAAAACCTCCTAAATAGATCGCTCATGGTCCTACAAATTCGGATTCGTGTATAAACATGTGGCGAGGTCGCGTCCAGCAAAGTGTCTGTTTATCCTTCAGTTCATCTGACCTGGGCTCAGGGCCATGCAGACATCTCATATGCTGCCAAGAGGGGACAGTCGAGTGACTCCAATAGGGCGACACCACAGCATGACAATGTGCAGACCGCTTGAGAGATGCCCGGCAAAAAAAGATGAGCCAAGGGCGCGTCACCAGGTCGCTAGACGCTGTGCGCTTAAAGGACACCGACGGCATCGAGATGTGCGAGCATTAGATCCACTGTACCCCAAGAGAGACGGACCTCGGCATTTACAACAGCCCGCGGAAACGTGCGATAATTTTGGCCGTCACGCCACGCCTTGAGTCGTATGCCTTGGTACATAAACGCTGTCATTGTGCCCTGACTCGTGAAGCGGTCGACCCAGTCGCCGAAGAAGAAACCGTTCAACAAATCGCTAACGTCAGTTTTGTAGTCTCTTTCAATATCGATGATGAGTTGGTCAAAAACTTGTAGAAGGATATCTCCAAAAACCACAAAGTCTTCTCTCTGCTCTGGCTGGCTGTCGATGAGGTAGAGTGTCTTAGGTAAATCCACCATGAGGTGAACTGCGATGGCTACGCCTAAGGTTCGGCCACGTCCAACATTGCAATTCTGAGCAATGGTGTAATACCGAGTCCATTGGCCAGTCACCTCTGTGTTAGTGAGGTGGCCATAGAGATTGGCCATGTACCGTCTAGCAAATTCCGTAATCAGTGACCGCGCCCAGGTTGGATAGGCGTAATCTCCATTTTCCACTGACTCGACGGCTCGATTTGTAATCAACCGGTAGACCGTGGCAAACAAGCCCCTTGGATCCTCTGATTCACGAAAAATCTTCGCGATGGCATTGACCCTAACTTGGGCATCATACTCGTCGACAAGCGTATTTGGGTTGCTCAGTTCAATGAGTCTACCTTCATCGATGGCGCGCAGATTGCCAGTGCATCCAGTCTGCCTTGATTGAGACTGTTGTTCGGCGATGGACTTCTCTGCATTGACCGCTCTTTGCGGCGCCTCAAGCTCTTGTGCACATCCGATCAGGACCGATACGCTGACTAAAGCGACGACTGTATTTTTGAACCTCATGTCCACTTCTCCTGATGTTACTCCCGTTCGCTCCGAAAAACTTGAGCGAACGATCTAAGCGCAGCAGCGCCGGTGGGTAACTCGATACATTAACAACAAAAAAACGTGCGACGTCAGTCTCAAATCAACATCGACTCACGACCCGAACGCAGCTCATTAAAGCAAGCCTTATGCCAAAAACTACCGAGCATAAGATTAACGTCTAAGCAGTTGATTTAATTGAGATAAAACCGGTAAAAGTAATTTAAACTGTCATAAGTGTTGGGGTCTAATGACCCAAATCAGGGCTCTGATGGGGACACAAAGGGTCCGTTTAGACCATAGATGAGACCCAGTTAAGGTGGGGCTGTCGAGACGAACTTGGCCTTGATTAAGGTCGGATCAGACGGCAATAGTCAGGAAAAACATCCGGCAGTTCATCGACATATGGAGAGGTCCCGACTTGGAGTGAATGGTCGGAGAAAAAGCGCCAAAGCGCCCGATTGAGACCCTGGTCCCAAACGTGACCTTGTCCGTGGTCGCATGCGATGACGAGATGATCTCTTCGTTCAAGGTCGTCGATCAAATTTCGAGCAAAGACATCAAAATTCTGCTCGACAGCCCAATCCATCGGGCCTCCCCAGGAGGCCATTACGGGAATACGCCGTTCGGTGATAGGCGGATAATTGATGATAAGGCCGCCGGACATGGGCGCAGTGGCAGCGATGACAGTCGAGCGCATCAAACCAAGGTAGCTGGCATAGAGTCCACCGGCACTCATCCCCGTCACAAAAATACGATTTGGATCAACTCCCAGCTGGCTTTCAAGACAGGTCCGGGTGTCATCAAACCAGGCCAAATCAAGATTGTCTCTTAGGGTGAATTGTTCCCACTCGACCGGCAGGTCAGTTGAACTGGGCACGATCAAGATGAAGCCATATTCGTCGATGACGTCCAGCAGTCCACTGTAGAGGGCCAAGCCTTCATGGCTGCCGCCTAGGCCGTGAAAAAGGTAGATAACCGGCCAACTTTGCTCCGGATCGTGTTGTTGGGGCAGGTGGACTTCGAAAGTCCGAGCCTCTCCGCAGGATACAAAGCCCTCCGTCAGCCCATCGGCCAGTTGGGGACAGTCGTCTACGGCCATTCTGGGACATGGTTCTTGGTCTAGGGCCTCGCAGTAGGCCGGCGCGATGGGCCCTCGGTCGGCCCAGGGCTCTATCGCAAAGGAGCTATCGACAAGTTCAGTATCGATGGTCAGGAGCGAGCCCCGAATACGACCACAGGCAAACTCGGGGGAGACGATGCGCCCTTCGAAAATTAAGTTGAGTCTGACGTCGCTGCCCGTGGGGCTAAACTCGGCTGGCATGACCGTATCCCCAGACGCAGCCAGGAATGTACCCAGACTCGTGACCTCAATAGGACCGAGCTCCGCGATCGGTTCACTCACTTGCTCTCCGTCTGTCGCTCTCACGTTAAACTGCTCGAAAACCATCCGGCCATCAGTTTCTGAGACCACAAGCTCAACTTGGAAGGGCACTTCAAAGTTACCCAGTTCGGCCAGCGAAATTCCCATGGAGTACAAACCGCTGGCCACGCTCGGCACTCGCTCCGTCGTGACCACAGCGTCCGTGTCTGGCGGCCGATACATATCGGGCACAGGACCAAGGTCTCCTTGATTTTCTGACCCGTCTAAATCGACGCCTGTATCTGGGGCTGGAGCGGGATCCGTATCCAATGGCGACCCAGCAGTTGACGATTGATTCTCAGCACAACCGCATACCCAAGCCAGAGCAATGACTGAAAGAGTCCTCATCCACATGTAGCTATCCCCATTTCGATTCACCCACATAATGAGAGTAGAGATCTTTGGGCCCGGTGGCAAAATTGACTCGATTTACCTCGTCAGATTTGTAGGGTGCTCGTTTGATGACATAGCCATTAAAAGACCGACTCTCTGAGTCGGACTGGATGAGGATAGTCTGCTAGAAACTGAGGTCTAGATGTACGAATCACTCAATGCAGAGTGACATCATGACAATCTCCAGCGTCGAGAGTGACTTCCAGTTTAGGCGGCATTTGACAGACATCCACGTACTTATGGAGCAAGCGAACCGTCTTTAACATATGCGTGATAAAAATATCGGCGAGCTGCCCACGTGGACCGTTCACATTGTAATATCCGTATATGAAATCGCGTACATTGGAATCGTACATACCGCAGCGTATCGTCGATTTTACACTCGCTAAAACGAGGGCTGGAATGACATCTATGGCCCCCCGCGACCGAGCCATAGCGACGTAAGGAACGCGGGGCTCCGTGCGCGAATATACGGTCGCACGTGCACACAAACCTCGAGCCGTGTCGTCCACGGCCAGCCTCCGAGCTTGGATCGATGCAATTTGCAATGCTTTAAAAAAGTCCGTCGCGTACCGACCCCAGGGTCTCACCTTGCCATCCATCAAATCTCGAAGTTTTCCAGGATCGACAATCGCGATAGGCGAGACCATGTTGAGAAAGCGGATATAGTCATTCCCAGTGATTGAATAAAAGTCGCTAGTCTCGCTTCTGTACGCCACCCGATTCAAGGATTCCGTCAAGTGATCGGCCTGCTCCAAAGGCTCTTCATTTGCCTCGGCCCAGTCCCAATCGGCGCCGTTACCAAGAGCCATATCGAGGACAACTTCGAAGTCCTCTATGGTGTTGGTAAACACCGTCTGTGTACCGATATAGACAATCAACGCCCCGATGGCCCAAACGGTTACAGAGATGGCTGGAAGCACGATGACATCGGACTTCAGCCGCATCATTTGGTCTGAGTCTCGAGGCTCTGGAGGTCCACTGGTATCGTCTAGAAATCCACTGAGTTCTGGGCTGCTTATTTCTATTGGTGGATCACTACAGGCCAGAGGGGAAAGCACCAGCGTGAGCGCCAATAAAGACGCCAGTGACTTGTTCAAGACATCGATGTAAAGCGAGGACTGTTTCACGAAAAAACCTTTCCAGCATTACTTTAAGCAGCGTTGTGCAGGGATGCAGTATAGCTCTTTTCTGTCCAAAAAATGAAGCTAAAAGACATAAACAGGTTGGTCATGTTCCACGGTCGATGGTGTCGTTCAACACCAGAAGAAGCCCACTCAAAGGGTCAGGCGGGACTGCTTTACCGATTGACGGCATGAGTGCACACCTCATTGAGATGCAGGCAGGATCAATCACACCCAAAGGTCGGGTTATTGGCCTCTGGGGGGTTTGCTCGAAGTTGACCATCGACAATCTGAAGATATTGTCCCTGGCTGTTGACCGAGCCGCTGGCGGTCTCCGGGTAGAGGCAACTGTAGTCAATTTGTGCGAAGGCTTGTGGCTCCGTACCGGCGAGATAGCTCATGCCTCGAGGTCCCATGAAAGATGATTCGGCGACCATAAAGCGGCCATCTTCAGACCAGGCCCGAGTCATCAGCATACTCACGTCTGCAACGCGTGGCAGCACGATGGCAGGTGCCAGTTGCTGAAGGGACTGGGCATCGAGAAAGGTGAGCTGCCCGTCACGGCCACGGCAGGTCACACTCATCTCTACTTTGGCCAGGATGGTTCCGTCCGGACTCGGGATGACCGTCAATACATCTCCCGTTGTGGTCGCCGACTGACCCCCATCGCAGGAAATCATACTGAGATACTGTCTTTGTCCAAGCGATGTGACCTCACCGTCTAAACTGACTTTATAGGCGGTGTAATTTGCTGTTTCATTTGCACCGTCATCGAGGTCTGGCAATTTCTCTTTTCGATGAATGATGGCGTAGTCTTGCAAGCCGCTTAAGTACAGAGAATGAGTCCATCCGGGCGCTCTGGGCAATATGATTCGGGGCAACGCATCATCACTGACACGTGGAAAATAGTAGACGACCGTTTCCATATTGCGCTTGCGGATATGAGTCGGCGTGTCATTGCCTTCATAGAATTGATAGACGCCTAAAGCGGCCGTTCCATCATCGGACCAAATGCCTTGGCTATCCCAATTCTCCATCTCATTCCAACCACAGCCAACGAGGAGAGAGAGGGTAAGAATCGAAGTTGCGAGTTTAACCAACATAATCTGCCTCCAAGGCGTCCGTGAGTAAACTAATGTTTTTACGGGCTACTGATACCGGATCTACGCCAATGGATCATATAAAAACAGGATCTGGTCGGAATTGACTGCCTAAATTGAGCGTACATGGGCCCATTGACCAAAACGTGGACATGATGCTGTTGTCTCCGTTAGGGTGTCGATCAATTCGCACGTGACGACACGGGCGATTAATCTGGGAGGATTATACTATGAAAAGGACACCAATCTTGGCGGTGATTGCGCTGATGGTCAGCAGCAATGTCGCATTGGCTTGCGGCGGCATGTTTTGTGATGCAACCACCCCGGTCAATCAAGCAGCAGAGCGAATTCTCTTTGCCGAAACTGATGACGGTCTGGCGATGCATGTGCGCATTACATATGCAGGCCCACCGACGGAATTTGGATGGTTATTACCGGTCCCACGGGATGTCCAATATGAATTGGGCAGCGAAGCCCTTTTTAATCAACTCGATAGCCAATACGCACCGATTTTTAACCTGGTCACCGAGTTCATTGGTGATTGCGATTTTCCAACAGCGGCCAATGACAGTGGCTTTGCCGAAGGCGGGGCTGGCGGGGCTGGCGGCGGCGGGGGAGGCATTCAAGTGCTCGCGAGAGAGCCGGTTGGCCCCTACGACCTCGCCGTTTTACTGCCATCGACAGTCGATGATCTACGAACGTGGCTCGAGTCCAATGAGTACCAAATACCAGCCCAAATCGATGAGAAGCTCACGCCGTACATCGAAATGGATGCAGCGTTCATCGCTCTCAAACTCCTGCCAACAAGTGGGGAGGGCGATATCCAACCTTTGAGCATGCGTTTTGCGGGTGATATTCCATCCATTCCAATCATACCGACCTCAGTCGCCGCGGACCCCGACATGGGAATGCTTGTCCACCTGCTCGGCCGCAGCCGCGCTGTGCCCACAAACTATCGACATGTTGAAATCAATGAAGCTGCGCTGGATTGGTTCAGTGCCGGTTCAAATTACGCCGATGTCGTGAGCCAAGCCATCGATGAAGCGGGTGGTCAAGCGTTTACAACGGACTTCGCTGGCGAAGTAGAAGACCGACAACCGCTGTTCATAGCCGATATCGAGCGACTCGAGAGTATCGATGAACTCAATTTCTCGCTCTTATCCGATGAGGACTATCGAACGGGGCTAAGAGCCTTCGTCACACTTCCCGAGAACATCAGCTTCGACGAATTTTCAAACTGCGTCTTCTGCTATGACGACCAAATCAACTCTGGAGAAATCGCCATCGACTTAGCCGGTTACAGAGATGCTGTACGTGACGAAATAAATCCTCGCCGAAATGCCATCAATGCACTTTTTGTGAGAAACCCGTACCTCACACGCTTATACAGCACCATGAGCGCAAGCGAGATGACCGTCGATCCGGCCTTCGGATTCAACGCCGATCTTGACGATGTCGATAACCTGAGAACAGCCACGCAATATATTCGATGCGACAACGGTGGTTTTGGAGACGAAGAGAGTGTGATTCGAGGCCCCTCCGGCGTGACATTTTCAAGTAACCAAAGTCTCATTCGTCGCATGGATGGTGAGACCGTCCGTGGGATGGAGGTACCGGGGGCAAGACTCATTGAACAATACCGCCCCGCCGGTCAACCCATGCTGATCGAAGACAAACGAGCACAAATCCAGGAGGTTGCAATTCCTGGTTTAGGTGCGGGTGGCACTGCAGGTACAGGGGGGGCTGGCGGATCAGGTGGCGGCGCTGGATTTGTCGGTCTAAACGGAAACGGATGGGCTAGAGACAACGAATCGAGCACGGATGGAGACGATTCGGGTGGGTGTGCATGCGATGTGGGCCAACAACAATCAGCCAACGGTTTGTTCGTCATCGGGCTGATGATGATAGGCATGCTGAGGCGTCGACGCAGGCGTTGAAGTCACTCTCGGGGCATCAGCGCGCTGTTGCTGACAAGCGATAGGCCGCCCGATTGTCGATACCAAAGCTGTCGACAAATAAATAGGCGGTCTCATCAGCCTCCAGCTGAAATTCAATGCGGCTAAAACGCCCAAGTTCGAAGATGTCGTCATTGCAGGCGAACTCGACTTGGGCACCGCCGACCCCACATTGCCGCCTGGCCCATAAGATTGTATCACCGCGCTCTCCGCCGGTCTCGAATCGATAAAGTGCCCGCTGAGGCGCAGTAAAACTAAACACGTCATTAAATCCAGTCGCCCCCGGGCAGGTTCCTACGCCATGGCGTTCAAGGGGCGGGTCCCGACGGGACAAATCGCCGTCGTACAGCCATTGACCGTCTTGCTGCGCAAACATGTTGAGGTCGATGATCGTCCAATCGGCCGGACAATTTAACCCGACGGGATGGCATGTAGGCTCAGGGTTTTGCAATGGATCGCGAATGAAACATTCCGTCCCAGGCGGACAAACGGAGCGTGCCCCCACCCTGTCACATGGGTCTCCAAGACCCACTATGTCTGGTGCGTCGACGGGTACTCTGACGGTATCAGACCGCCCACCCAATTGGTCGTAGACGGCGACATCCAGGGATGCGACATCGCCCAATCGTTCAAATGGTACGTCGGATGGAAACTCAGCTATGCCAGAAAACAGCGGCGCGCCATCACCCTCATCGGACAGGTCAAAGACCAGTCCTAGTTGAATCGGTTCATGGCTCCCTCGAACAGGAATCACCTGGTTGGCTAAATCATAAAATCGATAGACCACGCCAGCGAGCGGCACGTTACCTAAACGCCCATCTAAGTCGACGCGGGTCGAGGCTGTATCGGGGTTCATCCAAGCGGCCGCTGAATCGAGTCCAGGCGGCTGCTGCCGAAAGATCTGAAGAGTGTACCCCCCCGTCGTTGGAAACTGCCCAGATCGAATTCCATCGACAAAGATGTACACAATCTGCTGGGCGGGTAAATGAAGACTCACAACGGCTTGAGGCTCTCGCCTGGCATCACAGGCCACTTCGGTCTGAGGTTCATCACAGCTGGTTCTCACATAGAGCGCTGCAAAACCCAGCTGCGCGAAGGTCGCGCCGTTTAATCGGATGGCATAATGGCCATCGGTCGGCGCTATAAATGAGTAGATATGCTGTCCAGATCCTCCACCACAAGACCCCTCCGTATAACTGATTGTATCATCGGTAGACCCGCTGGCGAACCAGCCGTCTTCACCACCATCTTGCAGCGCTCTCAGACCCCACGCTTGCGGACACATGCGACCCTCGATGCGTTCTGGAGCGGACTCGGCATCGCCCTCCGCTTGCCCCCGATCCATGGGCATCAGATCAAGCATCATATCCTGGATGACATCCATGTCTAACCGTGCGGGATCCGTGTCCGCCGATGCAATAAGAGCATCAACCGGCTGTGCTGACCCATCTGGTGGGCCTTGATCTGATGCTAAAGCATCAAAATCGTTCGGACTGCCCCCACCGTCTGGGACCATGCCGTCTTCCAAAGCCGCATCAAATCCCTCGGCATCCCCCTGCAGCCTCACCTGCGGAGCCCTATTTTGACTACATGACGCGACGAAGAGACACAGGATGGTAAGACGTAATTTCATCATGATTGACACCAATATGAACTGAAGCGAAGGGTTCGCTCACTATACGCAAAGGATGAATGGTGACCAAAGTCGAAATGCAAACGGGGTGAAAAAACGGACCCAATAATGACGGAATAGACCCGTAACGCAGGCGAGCTATTCAATCAAGTCAACGCATGAGCCTGACCCATACGCCCAGATACTTTAGCCATTCGCTCCGTCAGCAGACAGCCAGTTATTTTGGCAGACTAGCTGTCTGAATCATATGTGATTCGGTAGGTCGTGCACGCGTCGACGTTGGGCGCAGACACTCGAACAACCACTCGGATGTCGTCTGGTCGCGCGGCGCGGTCATTGACGACTTGTTCGAAAGAGGCCTCCCCACCGACCACGTCAAAGCACTGCTCATTTGAGCCACAGGTCTCGTCAAGGTCTGGTTCATCGGCAAAAGGATTGATTGAATCTTGGCTTACGAGCCGGACACAGAAGGTCCACTCTTGGTTCGGGTCAGCCTCGGAGAAATTGACTCGGACAGTCATGTCATTACCTAGATTGGCGCGGGTGCGTTCATCGACAACGAAGGTGTAGTAATCGACATCAGCGCCACCGGCAATTTGGCCCACAATACTCTGCGGCTCTGCTTCATCCTCCCGAATGGTACCCAGTGGCGATGCGTTTCGGCATTCGCCATTGGACCGGTCTTGTTCCCATTGATCGGGCGCGACATTTTCGTCCACAGCCTCGTCACAATCGTTGTCGCGTCCATCGCACAACTCGGGGACAGGGTCGGCGTCTTCATCCACTGTGCCATCACAATCATTGTCCAGGTTGTCACAGGTCTCATCACTGGGCTCAACACCACCCACGCAGGTTCGTACACCGTTTTCACAGCTGAGCTGACCGATCATGCAGGCACCCACATCGTTGGAGCAGGGTGCATCTAATTCAATATCATCGACCCGACCGTTACAATCGTCATCAAGGCCATTACAATCCTCGGCGACGCTTCCCGGTACGGTCACAGGCATGCCAGCGTCATTCAGGCAATCACCCCAGTTACCAGCATCATCACAGGTTTGGGTCCCGCGAGAACAAATCCCAACGTTGGCTGAACAGGCCTTGGTCTGGCCTGCAGCACACCCACAGCCTTCGTCGACAACCGTGTCGCAGTCGTCGTCCAATTCGTTGCCACACTCTTCGACCAGTGCCGCGGCCGCATTACAATCCCCAAACGCGCCATTGGCGCAAACCTCTGTACCAACCGCAACTGCGTTACTATCGTCTGCGCAATTAAACTGACATTCGCGAAAGACATTTTCATCGGTAAGACCATCGCAATCATTGTCCTGGCCATCACATGCCTCGGCGCTGCCCATAGGCGCATCGCAGTCGCTCCAGTCGCCATTGGTACATGTCTCAACACCATCGCCGCAATCGCTTGAGCAGGCCCGACTCAACATCTCGTCGACACGGCCGTCACAGTCATTGTCGGCGCCATCACAGAATTCATCAACGACAGGGGGTGCGTCGCAGCCAGCCCACTGGCCATTTTGGCACACCTCGTTGCCCATACCACATGGCGTGCTACATGGCCGTGCACCCAAACCTTCATCTACGACACCATCCTGGTCATCGTCGGCTCCATTGCAATCTTCTGCCGCACCTGAACCACCGCCTGTGCCAGCGCCGCCACCGGTACCACCGGTCCCTGCGAAGCCGCCCGAACCACCGCCCGCAACTGCGGCTGACTCATCATCGCCACCGCAGCCAAGTGCCAGTCCCAAAATCGCCAATAGTAGGATTTGTGTCCGCATGTCTCACTCCCTGATTGATGCCGACCATAGTGAACGTGTCAGCAAAGATGCACAACGAAATCATCATCTAATGGCAATCGAGCGCGATTGGAAGCGTTTAAATCAAAGAATCCACTCTTAGACGGATTTTGAGACGCCGGAAATCAGCTGTGGGGGGTGAGTTCGAGTGATAGAGATATGACGAGGCACGTAGGTTATCGTCAAGTGAATCGGCCTTAATTGAACCAATCAAATGGCAAAGTTTGTCGACTCGGTCTAGGCGCCCTATTGTTCGTCCATGAGTATTCTGATTCCAAATCTATCGCGCCGATTGGTGATCAAAAGCACCATCGAGAAATCTCTTGTCTTAGAGCGAATCAATCTCAGTACAGAGTGGCTGGACAAACCACCAGCCATGGTGAGACGTCGACTGCCCTACAGGCTCATTTGGATGCTGGAACTCGATGCACCGAAGACGGCACATCCCTTATATGGATATAAAAGCAAAGAAAACGTCTATTTGTACCGGAATCCAGAACACTTTAAGACGGCTTTTCAACCGAATGCGGACGTCTCATTTAAGGCCAGTGATGGTGGCTGTGAGCTGCACTTAGACCTCACCCCCTTCAAAGACGCAGTGATCGTGGCTAAATTGACCAGTGGCGTAGGTCTCTGTATGGCCATGATTGGACTGGGCCTTATCCCAAAGATAGGGCTAATGGCTCTTGGTTTTACAGCCATTGCGCTGGCCATTGTTTTTTTGAATCGTACTTTTACGCGTCTATTCTTCAACGGAGAAGTCGACAATTTGGAAGAGAGCGTAAAGGGGGTAATCAATCGGTCTCCACCGAAGCGCTAGGTGTTCTCCATCACATTAAAAAATTGAACATGGATGGGCCACCCAAGATGGATTGACAGTCTCGGTTTAAGAAACCCGATTAGCTTTTAGATGAAGCTTGACCGAAGCGGTCTGTGAGTAAAATCTAAGGTCGGTCTACACGTAGCCGAGGGTGTCGGAGATGTTTCATAAAGAGACAGCACCGACACCCAATCGATTACTTATTCGCCGTTATCTTCGGCTGGCTCTTCGCCGGCTGGCTCTTCCTCGGCTGGCTCTTCCTCGGCTGGCTCTTCCTCGGCTGGCTCTTCCTCAGATGGTTCTTCCTCAGATGGCTCTTCCTCAGATGGCTCTTCCTCGGTTGGAGCCGGTGGCAAGATCACACTGTCGATGAGGTGGATGACACCATTTTTAGCGAAGATGTCTGTTGCGATGACTTCTGCGCCACCAACGACAACCTTGCCGTCAACCAATTCAAGGCTGATGGTCCCGCCAATGGTATCAACTGTGCTCATACCACCCTCGATGGCAGCGACAACAGCGGCTGCAGGTAGACCGGCTTCAACGACGTGGTAGCTGAGAACAGAGTCGCGTAGGGCTGGATCCGATCCAACCATCTCAAGGAGGCCCATGTCGAGGGCTGCGAATGCCTCGTCGACAGGCAAGAAGACCGTCATTGGGCCTTCTGCACCGAGGATGCTTTGAACAGACTCGGACTCTGTGACCAATCCAACAACTTGAGTCACGTTGGACTCTTCAGCTGCAGCTGATGCTGCGGCCGCTTCGAGGATTGTTGGAAGGCCATTATTGCATGCGTTTGCTGTGGCTTCGACCGTTGTCACACCGAAGGTCAAGGTCTCGTTGCATGTGGTGTGTTGGCAGACGATGTCTAAGAGCGCAGGCTGAGCCTCACAGGTCTCCTTGCAGAGCGCCATGGATGCTGTCTCACTGGAGGTCATTTCCCACTCTGAAGCGCCGTCCAAGCCTGGGCAAAGTGCAATTGCACATCCGACAAAGAAGTTACATGCCTCAGTGCAGTTCGTCTCTGCGTCGCCCTCGACACAGGCTGGGGCCGCAATGGGCTCCTCAGGCTCACCAAAAAGTGGGCTTGGAGTATCTATGCAGGTCACGACAATACCAGTGACAGCATTGGCTCGAACCGGTGCGGTGTAGCCAGAGCCGAATGCCCAGCTTGTTGCATTGGTGACGCAGAGTGCGCCTTCTTTGACGACGTTGACTGTGTAGGTGCCTGCGTCAACATTGAAGAATGCGGCCAGGCCTGAACGAGATGTTGCTTCCAAGCTTGGATCGAGCAGAGCGCCATCGTTGTAGGCCGCAGCGAGCTCTGACCCCTCAATGCTTATGGCATAGCCATCGAGCAATTGATTGCTTTCGTTTCGGACTGAGACAACAATGTGTCCCTTCTCGTCGTCGACGGTCACGCCTGCTGTTGCTGCAGCGAGAATGATGTCCTCTGCAGGAGACAACCAACCAGCCCATGTCAGGTCAGCCATCAATGTCTGGAATGTTCCAATGACTGTCAAGAAACCGTCTTTGGTGGCTTCAACGAGGTATTGCGTGTCACCTGCAAGGGTGTGCTCAACGGTTCCGTCTTCGGCCGTTGTTGCGCAGTTGGAGTCAGCATATGTGCCGTCGTCATTCAGGCCAGAGTGTGCGCAGATTTCTGCGCCAGCGACAGGTTCTGATGCAAGCAAGTCCGTGACTGCCCCAGAGACAGTGACGGTCTCTTCTGTTGTACAGCGGATGAAAGTAAATGTGGCGAACCCTTCGAGTCCAGGGACTCGAAATGTGGTTGAATCAGACCCAGGCCAAGCGAAATCAGGTGCGCAAGACCGACCACCCGCATCAAATGAAAATGTGTAATCACCTGGTTCGATGTTGGCGATAAAGCCGTTGCCGGCGCTTGTGGTCTCTGTCACGTCCTGTGTACCGATGGCAACGCCTGGTTCGTCCGCAATGGGAACGATGTAGTTGATTGGCTCACCTGCTTGCGGACCATCATAGCTCGCTGTCACACCAGCGAGACCACTCAGAAGGTCGTACCCACCGTTACCGACATAGAAAGTCAGAATGCTCTTGGTATCGTCAACACCACCTGTAGCCCCAGGCGCGCTGGCGACGAGAATGTCGGCGATGGCACGTGTCACGACAGTAAATGTACGATCTGCCGTGGTATCTTCTGCACCTGTAACAATGGGGAATGCGATGCGTGCATTATCTTCACCGACGAAGGTGAAAATGACCTCTGAGTTGGCCGCAACGCCCTCAAGGGTAAACGCGCCATCTTCGTCGGTTGTGGTACAATTCTCGGTACCATGAACACAAACGGTGAAAGTTGCGCTTGGCGTCCCGGCAATCCACTGAGCGGATAGGCCGGAATAGGCGATGGTGTCCCCGCCACTGCTGCTGCTTGAGCTGTCGTCATCTCCACAGGCAGCAAGTGCCAGGGAAAGCCCCAAAACGGTTATCTTTAATAAATTTTTCACTTGGACTGTCTCCTTAATACAGCATCTTGTGACCGACTTGAACACCGTGTGTCCTCGAGTCGTTGAGAAAATCTTCCCCTGAATTCATATGTTATCTGCCTCCCAACCACGGTCGACGACGAACATATGCCTTCAATGTATCTATGAATTTTAGTGACTCATACATGAGTCACAGTCTCGAATCAAATTATTTATACGAGTAATTTCACCACTCGCCGGCGGTTACTACAGAATTATCGACCAGACGGCAAGACAAAAGGCGCTATGGCAGCCCCGTATGAGCAATCATGAGGTCTTTGGTCTCCAGTGGCATGGTTTAATGCAGTACTCGATCGCTCATCGATTACCCCAATCTGCGGAATTGTATCCGACTCACATGACCGCCCGACACAGAGCGCGACCGCACATTCATCATCGGAGCGTGCTCCGACATCCATTGGAAATCACTTTGATAAGAACAGTGTGTGTGGGACAACTACTGTCTGGCACTTGATTTTGTCAAATGACAGTTTGGGATACGCTCGACAATCATTTCGGGTCCAGATGACGTCAAAATAACGGGTGAGCTTTTTAGAATTTTAGGGGGGTACCTATGAGATGTTTAATCGGTTTGACAGCCTTTATGATGCTTTTTGCTTTCGGCTGCGACCCTGAGATCGAACGAGGGACTTCGACCTCTGATGGCGCGGTTCAAACCGATGCTAGCCCAAGTGAGAACGATGGCGCGTCCGGAGGTGCTGGCGGTGAAGCGGGTACTGGTGGTGAAGCAGGTACTGGTGGCGAAGCCGGGACTGGAGCTGGTGGTGGAGCCGGGGCTGGAGCCGAAGGCGGTGCCGGTGGTACGGCTGGAGCTGGTGGCGAAGCCGGGACTGGAGCCGAAGGCGGTGCCGGTGGTACGGCTGGAGCTGGTGGTGAAGCCGGGGCTGGAGCCGAAGGCGGTGCCGGTGGAGCTGGAGCCGAAGGTGGTGCCGGTGGAATCGGCGGTGCGGCTGGAGCTGGTGGCGAAGCCGGGGCTGGAGCCGAAGGCGGTGCCGGTGGAGCTGGAGCCGAAGGTGGTGTCGGTGGAATCGGCGGTGCGGCTGGAGCTGGTGGCGAAGCCGGGGCTGGAGCCGAAGGCGGTGCCGGTGGTGTCGGTGGAGCCGGTGGAGCAATTTCAAATGACTGTCTAGATGCCGGAGGCCTTTGCTTTGAGGATGGCGCATGCCCAGAAAGAACCCGGCGTGTACGCACATCCTGTGATGCCGATAACGTGGCATGTTGTATCGCTGACGATCGCCAACAATGCCCACCTGATGATGTCGTTTGCGGCCGTTTCTGCGCGGGTAACGAATTACCAGAACTGCCCGAAGGCTGCGGACCGCCTCGATGTGACTGCGGCGAGAATTCAGACTGTCCAGCTGCCGATGCCATCTGTCTGGGATTTTGTGAAATTGGGGAACTCCCAAGGCTTCCAGACGGCTGCAGACCACCTCGTTGCGATTGCGGTGGTGAGCCAGAATGCCCGTCGGCAGACGCGATTTGTGGACGTCTGTGTGCCGGTGAAGAATTGCCACCGCTGCCAGATGGATGTCGACCGCCTCGATGCGAATGTGGTGGAGACCCAGACTGTCCGGGGGATGATGCAGTTTGCGCCCGTTTCTGCATCAATGGTGAACGACCAGAACTGCCTGCCGGTTGCAGGCCACCTCGCTGCGCGTGTGGCGATGAACTCGAGTGCCCGGCTGCTGATGTCGTTTGCGCACGAGTTTGCGATGGCGACGAAATGCCCAACCTTCCCGAAGGGTGTCGTCCACCTCGTTGTGAATGCGATCTGATCGGGCAGCCCAGTGATTGTGATGTTTCGGGTGGACGCTGTAGTGAAAATGGATGCCAAGCGGGAGAGCAACAAATTCGCTTGGCATGTGGTGAACAGCAAGACGCTTGCTGCGTCGGTGCAGCTCCAGAGTGTCCAGCTGATAACTTAATTTGCGACCGATTTTGCGTTGGCGGCGAGCTGCCTGCACTGCCCGATGGCTGCAGGCCACCACGCTGTGACTGTGGTGAAGCACCAGAATGCCCAGGTGCCGATGCCATCTGCGGGCGCTTTTGTGTGACCGGAGAAATGCCCCAACTGCCTGATGGGTGCCGAGTCCCACGCTGCGAGTGCCAAAACGATCCGATTTGTCCTGCTGACGATGCCGTTTGTGGTCTCCTATGCGCGGGTGCTGCCGTACCGCCACTCCCTGACGGCTGTAGACCACCCCGCTGTGATTGTGGTGAAGATCCCCAGTGCCCATCTGACGATGCCATCTGCGGGCGCTTCTGCGTGGGTGGTGAACTTCCAGCATTACCAGATGGCTGTAGGCCCCCACGCTGTGATTGCGGTGACGAGATTGATTGTCCCAGCGCAGATGCCACATGCGAGCAGTTTTGCGTAAACGACGAGATGCCGGCGCTACCAGATGGCTGCCGGCGCCCACGCTGTGAATGCCCTGACCAGCAAGTGTGTCCACAGCCAAACCCAGAGGGCTGTGTGGACGATTCGGCCTGTGCCAATGGCGAACGCTGTATCAGAAACGCTGGGGAATGCCGCCCCTCAAACTGCCAATGCGATCCCGAATCGGGCCAGTGGGTGTGCACACGAGATTGCGTAGGACAATGCGTCAACCAGCCTGATTGTCCTCCCGATGATGCCGTTTGTGGACGCGTCTGTGCGGGTGGTGAACTCCCGCAGCTCCCGGATGGCTGTATCCCACCCAGATGCGATTGCGGCGCTGATCCAAACTGTCCTTCGGACGATGCCATCTGCGTGCGTTTCTGCGTGAATGGTGAGTTACCGGACTTACCCGATGCGTGTAGACCACCACGATGCGACTGCGCTGATAATCCAGATTGTCCAAGCCGAGACATGGTTTGCGAGCGCCAATGCGCAACCGGTGAAATGCCTGCGCTGCCAGACGAATGTCTACCGCCCATATGCGACTGCGACGGCAACCCGGATTGTCCTGCAGCGGATACAATCTGCGCACGTTTCTGTGCTACGGGCGAAAGGCCTCAATTACCAGATGGCTGCCAACCTCCTCGCTGCGATTGTGGCGCAGACCCACAATGCCCATCGGACGATGCTGTCTGCGCCCGATTCTGCTTGAGCGGTGAACAGCCAGAGCTCCCCGATGAATGCCGGCCACCACGATGTGAATGTGACGGACCCGGAGGCTGTGAAGAGCCCAATCCACAAGGCTGCATTAATGATCGTCAATGCCAGGCAGACGAATCGTGTATTCGTCTAGACGGTGATTGCAATCCATCGGTCTGTCGATGTGATGCCGAGACAGGCGTCTGGGCCTGTACGAGAGACTGTGTCGGCCAGTGTCGGCCAACCCCCGAGTGTCCACCGAATGACGCCGTTTGTGAAAGAGCCTGTAACGGTGAGCAACCACAACTGCCGGAGGGCTGCGAGCGACCACAATGCGAGTGCCCCGGTCCGGTGTGCCCACCCGATGACGCCGTTTGTGTAAGAGCCTGTAATGGCGAACAACCTGAGTTACCCCCCGGGTGCGAACGACCACAATGCGAGTGCCCCGGTCCGGTGTGTCCTCCAGTGGAATCTATCTGTCGAGCTCAGTGCGCTGGGCAGCCCATCGATGTGCCAGCCGAATGCCCACAGCCCCGTTGTGATTGTGGTGGAGATGACCAGAATGGCTGTGTTGAGGCGGGTGGTCAGTGCGTCGACGCCGTGGACTGCCCTCCGGGTACACAGCGGGTTCGCGCCGAATGTAATGTCCCTCAGCAGGCATGCTGTATTCCCGACAATGAACCCAATTGTCCAAGTCCAGAGCTGGTCTGCCAAGCGGCTTGCGCTGGAGAACCCGGGCCTAATGTACCGGAGGGCTGCGCGATTCCGGACTGCGAGTGTCCAGGCCCCGTCTGTCCACCGGATGACGCCATCTGCGCCAGAATCTGTAACGGTGAACAACCCGAACTGCCAGACGGCTGTGAGCGACCACAATGCGAATGCCCAGGCCCGGTTTGCCCACCGGATGACGCCGTTTGTGCCAGAACCTGTAACGGTGAACAACCCGAACTGCCAGACGGCTGTGAGCAGCCACAGTGCGACTGTCAGGGTCCCGTCTGTCCACCTGAACAGGCCGTTTGTGCCAGAACATGTAACGGTGAACAACCCGAACTGCCAGACGGCTGTGAGCGACCACAAT
>PCCS01000069.1 GCA_002731825.1 Myxococcales bacterium | reverse complement strand
CGTAATCTTTATGGGAGCTGCGCACGATTTTGGCGCACTGGTCTTATCTATGCGCCACGAAGGACAAAGCGTTGGCCGACTTGCGGAGCGATTCATTGGGCCGCGATCACGGACCTTATTCTTAGTGATCATTTTTTTTCTAATCTGGATGGTTGGCGCTGTTTTCGCCTTCGCTATCGCGAGTCTCTTCGTCAAGTTTCCGGCCAGCATCCTGCCGGTCAATCTAGAAATTCTTGTCGCCGTCTGCCTTGGATACTATGCGTTTAAGCGGGGCGGGTCTTTAATGCTGCCATCCATTATCATCTTGATGGGTCTGTATCTGGTTATCTTCGGCACGGCCACCGGCACTCTTCCATCGCCTGGTGAAGACTCGCTTCTCAGAGATCTAGATTTCTGGCTGATCGCGTTGATGATCTACGCCTTCGTTGCCAGTAGTTTGCCGGTCTGGCTCCTTCTGCAACCGAGAGACTTAATCAATTCACACCAGTTGATCGTGGGTCTCGTGGCCATGTATTTAGGCTTCGCTTTGACCGCACCAACATTCAATGCTCCCACCGTAGGGCCACTGGATGACCTGCCTACCATTATCCCGCTCCTGTTTGTCACCATCGCATGTGGTGCCATATCCGGCTTCCACGGACTGGTCAGTTCAGGGACAACAAGTAAGCAAATCAGCTGCGCTAAGGATGCCCGATCTATCGGATATGGAGCCATGCTGTGCGAAGCGTCTCTGGCCATTCTAGCAACCATGGCGGTTGCATCCGGTCAATGGATCGGCGCCGAGCATACTCACGCTTTCGAATTCCTGGTTTCAAAAACAGATGGCGGGCACAGTCTGCCATCCGTACCAACCGCATTGGCTGCATTTATCAATGGGGCCGCCAGCTTTCTGGGTAGCCTCGGACTCCCGGCGCATGTGGGCGTGATCCTTGTGGCCGTCTTAGTGATTTCTTTTGCAGCCACCAGTCTTGATACAGCTCTCAGAATTCAAAGACTGGTCCTCGCTGAAATCGGAACGATTTACCGAATCAAACCACTCACAAATCGTTGGGTCGGCGGGGGGATCGCCGCCCTATCCGTGCTGGCCTTAATCTATGTTGATAAGGCGAACGGTGCGAAAAGTCTTTGGCCCGTGTTCGGAGCGACAAACCAGGTCTTAGCCGCCTTTACACTGCTTATGTGCGCCCTCTATCTGAGGACACTGGGTCGACGCTCAACCGCCTATGCCATCCCGGCGGTTTTCGTCATGACAATCACCATGGTTGCCATGGCCTTACAAATTACCCGCGACCTGAGTGCAGGCCATTATATGGTGGGTGGCGTCGGCTTGATCATCGGTATCGTCACCATTTGGATCGCCATAGAAGGCGCTTTGGCGTGGCGTCGAACTCGGCCTAACGCAGCGCCTTCACAACGGCTCTGAGGACCCAGTTATGCGTCGTAAGTCTTGGTCGTTACCTCGGCCAAAGCCCCTCCCATATGATGCCATTGCATTTCAGGACAAACCGCGCGCTGATCGCCTAAAACGGGCGACTCAGGCCTGGGCTATCAACGGCTACGGCGCACCGGTTTCCGTTTACGCATTTTATGTCATCAAGGTTTTTCTGTTCGTGTTGGGCGCCGTGGGTGTTTGTCATTTCTCCAGTTCATGGTTAGACACACAACCGCTCTCAAATAACCTTTTTCAGCCCGATTGTTTCAAACGAATCATCCTCTGGGCCTTGACGTATGAAGTCCTCGGGTTTGGATGTGGCAGTGGTCCCCTGACGGCTCGCTATCTGCCCCCCTTCGCAGCCTGCTTTCATTTTGGCCGGGCCAAGACATTCAAATTGCCCCTATTCAAGACGCTGCCATTTGTATCGGGTCACCACCGCTCATATTTGGAGGCAGGCGCGTATTGGCTGTTTATTGGACTGCTCATGACAGCGATAACCTCGCCCAAAATTGAATCAGGCCTACTTTCGTTGATTCTGATTCTCCTGCTGATTCTCACCTTGAGCGACAAAACGATCTTTCTCGCTGCTCGAGGTGAACATTATGGAACCATGGCTGTTTGTTTCCTTTTTGAAGACCAATGGTTGGTTGGCGTCATGTCAGTTCAAGTGGCACTGTGGTTATGGGCTGCAGTGTCGAAACTGACACCCCATTTCCCGTCTGTAGTCGCAACCATGGTCAGCAACAGTGCCGTGATTCGTAAGCCACGGCTTAGACAGTGGCTCTACCGGCGATACCCCGATGACTTGAGACCATCGGTGCTCACACAGGCCATGGCCCATAGCGGCACATTTATCGAATTCGCTTTTCCTTTATGCCTGGTTTTTGGCGATGGCGGTCCGGCCACGACCATCGGCTTATTCGCCATGGTTCTGTTTCACATTTATATCACAATTCATTGTCCCGTTGCCGTTCCACTCGAGTGGAATGTGGTCATGATCTATGGCGGCCTTTTCATGTTCCTGAGCCAGCCATCGACGGCATTCTTGAGTCCCGTGACGCCTGTTTTGGGGAGTTTCTTGGTCTTTGCGCTGGTCCTGGTACCCGCTTGGGGTCAACTGAGACCGCAGTCTGTGTCGTTCTTACTCGCCATGAGATACTATGCGGGCAACTGGCCCTATTCGGTCTGGCTCTTTAAGGACAAATCAATTTCCGTTCTTGAACAAAAAGCGGTGACGGCCAGCCGGCACCCCAAACAACAATTGGGTCGGCTATACGGCCCCGATGTGGTTGCGGGCTCTCTTCAATTGGTGGAAGCATTTCGTGCTATGCATTTGCAAGGGCGGCCATTGAACTCCCTTTTACCAAGGGCCGTCGATGGGGAGAATGATTACGACTATCACGATGGAGAGGTCATCGCAGGGTGGCTTCTCGGCTGGAATTTTGGTGATGGACATCTTCACAATGAACAATTGCTCAATGCAGTCCAAGAACAATGTCAGTTCAAATCCGGCGAGCTGCGCTGTATTTTCGTCGAAGGGCAACCACTGTTACGACGAGAGATGGACTGGAGAATCGTCGATGCCGCAGATGGATTATTGGAGCGCGGGTCAACCACCATTGACATGCTCTTTGACCAACAGCCTTGGCCGGAACCAACCGTGCGTTCAGAGGTAGACGATGCCCCGTAGACCGCACTATCAATCCCGGTGGCATGAACTGGCTTCAAAAAAAGCTCGATTCTTAATGACGAGTGGACTGGTCACAGCACTCGACTACGCGTGCTATCTATTGCTGGTGGCTTATATCTTCAGTCCCGTCGTATCAAATATTGTCTCATATACAGTGATCATGGTTCTCAACTTCGTTCTTCAGCGCTACTTTGTATTCGAGCTGGATCGGCCCATCAAACGAACATTCGTATTGGCCATGATGATTTCGACGGGTGGCTTAATCCTGAGCACGGCTATGATTTATGTCTTGGATCAATACCCGTACTTGTCGGAGCGGCAATTCTTGCTAAAAGCTATCGTGACCGGGTCACTTTTCTTCTATAATTTCTATTTGAAGCGCTACGCCTTTGAGCGAAAGTTTGTCTAGTGAGGCTGTGAACTGAGACACTCTTGGCGACCTCCTAAGAACTACACGACAGTGTAGAACACCCGGGTCGGTCTCTCGCCCAATCCGGCCTTTTCCCTTTGTGATCGGCTGGGACCAACGGGTCGTCATAGGGCGTTTTAATTGTCTCAAGCAGCCTTGAAATCTCTGTGAAATCACCATCCGTCGCAGATTCGATGGCCTGCTGAGCAATATAATTTCTGAACACAAAAACTGGATTATTGGCATTCATAAGGTCGATACGCTGCTGTTCGGCAAACTCAGCTTGTTGGCCAAGTCGATGGAGGTACGTGCGCAGAACGTCAACAAACTGCGTCCGAATCGAGTCCGTGATGGTATCGGGCGTGTAAAAGGCAGGCGTGACAACCGCCAAAATTGCCTCATCTGAATCATCGGCATGACCCGGCGATAGATGGGCGAGGCACCTAAAAAATAACGTCATATCCGTTTCTGTAAGCGACATGGACGCACACACGGCCTGGACGAGGTCGTCATCTGCCGATGCCTTATAGTCTGCCAAGCCAAGTTTTCGACGCATCATGTCTTGATACTGTCCTTGGAAAACGGACCGATACTCATCCAATGCGAGCTGTAATGGGTCCGCCCGACCCACTAAGGGCAGAAGTGCATTGGCCAGTTGCGCTAAGTTCCAGTGGCCAATCTGAGGCTGAGCGCCAAAACGGTAGCGACGATGCTGGGAATCAGTCGTATTTGGGGTCCAGCTTGGGTCATAATCGTCAAGCCAACCGTAAGGTCCATAGTCGATTGTGTGCCCAAGAATAGACATATTATCGGTGTTCATTACACCGTGCACGAATCCAACTCTCATCCATTCGACAATGGTTTCTGCCGTGCGTAAACACACCGAACGAAACAACTCAATGGGACCATCCTTAGGCCGCAGACCCAACTCCGAACCGTGATGTTTAATGGTATAATCGACCAAGGTCTTGAGCAGCTTCAGGTCGCGTTGCGCCGCGGCAATTTCATAATGACCAAAACGGAGAAATGAGGGGGCTACGCGACAGACGATGGCCCCTATTTCGGGCTCAGGGCGACCGTCATAGAACATATCGCGCATGACCGTATCGCCGGTCGTGACCAAACTCAGGGCACGGGTGGTTGGAATGCCCAAATGGTGCATGGCTTCACTACATAAAAATTCTCGAATTGATGAGCGCAGAACGGCTCGGCCATCAGCCGACCGAGAGTAGGGTGTTGGACCCGCGCCTTTCAATTGAAGTTCCCGCCGTTGGCCATCAGCGTTGATGAGTTCCCCTAGAGAAATGGCGCGCCCATCCCCCAATTGGCCAGCCCAATGTCCAAACTGATGGCCTCCGTAGCAGGTTGAAAACGGATCCATCCCCTCGGCCAAACGAACGCCCGAAAGGATTTCCGCTGTTTCAGACTGCGTCATATCAGCTTCATCAAGGCCTAAATTAGAGGCCACGTCGGCTGCATAGGCAACCAGTCGAGGCGCATTCACCGGTGTTGGCGCAACCCGAGAAACGAATGCTCCGCGCACCTGTCGGGACCGGTTCTCAGCGATCGGGTCGATGGGTAACTCCCGCAACATGGAGTTATCGAATCTCAGTTTGTCAAAGGGTGTGCCCATGGCGGTAGTATGACCATTCTTAATCACGATTACCTCCTTTTAGTCGACTTGCGTTCCAGATGGACGGTTTTAAGGAAAGCAACCGAATCTCTTAAAACTGTGCTTTTGCTGTGCCTGTTTTCAGTGGATATATTGCAGACAGTAACGATGGACGGCTATTCTGTATCAAACTATAGGAGATTAGGGAGAGGGAATTCCATGGCAAAAGACTGGGCAAAACTAGGTGGAGACCGTGGTAAACCGGTCAAAACCACACCACTGCGTCGCGCAATGAAGTTGGGTGGTCTGGCCACGCGACTGTCCGGGTCTTTCCTAAAGAAACAAGTGCAGCGCATCGGTCGGGACAGTAATGAATTTGAAAGCTTGGCTGAGGCGGCCCGCGACAATGTAAAACAGATGGTCGATGTCATGGGAGAAATGAAGGGGGCCGCCATGAAGATAGGGCAGCTCTTGTCGACGGATCCGGACATCGTCGACTCGGGTTTTGCCGAACGCTTGGCCACCCTACAGCGCAGTGCACCACCAATGGACTATGTGACTTTGCTCAATCAGTTTGAGTCGGCCCTCGACCGACCCATCGGCGATGTGTTTGCTTATTTCGACCCTGAGCCCATCGGGTCCGCGAGCATTGGACAAGTGCACCGCGGAACCCTTCACGATGGCAGAGATGTTGCCGTTAAAATTCAGTATCCAGGCATTGCGGATTCAATCGAGAGCGATATGAATCATCTTCGTCGAATGCTCCGACTCGGCCGCGTCTTGATGTCAAAGGAACGCGCCGACGCTTTTGTCGACGAAGCGAGGCAGTCGATCATCGCCGAAGCCGACTATGAGCAGGAGGCGCAAAACCTCGTACGCTTCAGACGGCTGTTCATAGACTGGCCATCAATCCGTATCCCCGAACCCATACTCGAGTACTCGTGCCCAACGGTTTTGATGATGGAATTTATCGACGGTCACCCTTTCGATGAAGCCCTCATGGGTATCGCCGATGAGTCCAAGAAAGATGCAATTTGCACAGAGTTTATCCGCGCGTACGTCTACATGGTGCACGAGGTTAACGTCATCCATGCAGACCCACATCCAGGTAATTTTCTTCTGGATGAAAACCATCGGATTGTCTTGTTAGATTTCGGCTGCATTCGCGATTTACGACCCGAACTGACCGATGATCTGCTGCGGATGCTGACCTGTGTTTGGCGTGATGACATGCCGACGCTCGAGCAGCACTTCCGACGACTCAAATTCGGGAAAGAAGGAATGGACTATCCTGACCACGAGGCACTTCGCGCCTACCTTCACATCGTCCTGCACCCCATGATCTCCGAGGAGCCGGTCAATTTTGGCGACTTCGATCTGCACGGACCTGCTCGCGAATTTCTCATGGACAACAGCGCCCTCTTGAGAATGGTCCCACCTGCCGAACTGCTCATGTATTTCAGAGTGCTTGCGGGCCTGAAAGGCATGATGACCCGCGTGGCTGCGACTCTCGATGTCCGTGGCCTTGCTGCGGCCTGCTGCGAACGTCGAGGTCTCATCTAGACCATGGAGCCAAGTGTCGGCTCAGACGGGGCACCCAGCGACTGACCTTCAGAGGGCTATCGATTGACACATTTCTTGTCGCCGCGAGGACAGCGGATGCGGACATGCATATGGCTGCGATGGTCATTATCGCCATGGATCACCCGACGCCGCCCACCGGGAAAAAACGATAAGTAGCGCTCTCGTTTGGTTCGGCGAGTTTTGTAAATTCGCTTGACCTCTCCCCGCAGCGCTTTGACCAGTGAATGTTCGATGAAAATCATCGATGTTTGCGGATCGTCCAGGAAGCATTTGATGACAACCCAATTGGCATAGAGGTTCATTTCTTTCGGTCGTGTGTTGATGAAGCCGCCTGGAGGCGGCGCCTTTTTACGGATAAAACCAATGTCGACATCACGTCCGCTCTGATGAGATACGTGAGGCGGCAATGGCCCGCCGTGGCGACTAGACAAGTCCCCAATGGCGATGGCATGCCCCTTTTTTGACGATGGGACCAGCTCTCGATAGTAGCGACCACACTCCTTGATGAGTTTAACAAGCTCAGGCGTACCCCAGATGTGTTTTCGCCATTTGCCAACATGAAACCCAACGCCTTGCAAATCGCCATCGGCATCAATGCTACGCGCCCCCCGTTGTCGGCCTCGATTGGTTTGTCCAATGGACTCACTTCTCGGAATCCGACCCTGGTACTTCAAAACACGTCCGGTCTTGACTCTAGAGCCCCGGAGCCGATTCCATTTCTTGAGGTCTTTGATACTCACGCTCAGCGCATTGGAGACCTGCTTAAGGGTCTCACCCCGGGCGATTTTATACTTTTCAAATCTGACTCGGCGTTTTCGCGTCCGCGTCTTGGACTTTTTCTTGCGCACCTTTTTCTTGGCCGCGCGACGACTCTTGCTGTTCTTTTTGGATTTTTTGGCTACGGCCGTCGAGACCGGTGACCAGCCCTCACCCAAGCATGAGACCAAAAATACAAACAAGAATGTGTAAATAAAACGCATCAGTCTTAATTATCCGTAAATGCTGACGACCGTGTCATAGCAGGACATTTGTCTAGGAAACAACGGACCTACAGACTTTCGCCATGTACCACAACTTAACGCGAGACATAGTAATTTTCTTCAGGATTAATTTGATGCGATACGGGTGCGCCGCCTTGGCTTAGGAAATCTGGCCGTGGTCGGCCGTTTGAGCCGACCCCTGACATCGCCCTTGAGGACGTTGACTGGTAGAGGCGGGTCAAGGACGTAGCGAAAGCCTCGGGTCTTGGGCCTGAACTTGAATCGTCGTCCATGGGCGACGACCCGGACGTTGAAGTATGAGGGGACCGGGCCATCGACGCGATGAGGTCGATGACTCACGACGAATCCAAATAATTGAGTCACTTGGTCATTTCGCATTCGGTGACAACCGTGGGAGAATGCCCGTTTATTGGTAATTGATGTGTAATTACTAGAGCCATGAATTCGAATGCCTCGGTCATAATCTCCACGTCGGTTTTTTCCGGGGATGACGAGATATCCGGCGACCAAGCCGTATGCCGAGCGATGCCCTGGACCGAGAAGATCTCTCTTGAGTTCCCACATTGCCCGACCGCGCTTCTTTTTCTTGAGTTTGACCAATGTTCGGCCCGGTGTCGATGGAGGTGGCAGCCAAACGGGTGCTGCCACCACATCTCTAATCACCCGTTTGCCTATATCGGAATTCTTATAACTCATGAATTCCGTGCCCCCATATCCCGCGCTCTCAGCGTGCCAACCGCCGATTGTGGTGGGCCATCTAACCAAGGGGATGTCTTGATCACGATAGCGAGTATACAAAGTCATCATAGGCATATTTTCACGTTTTTGGCGTACTCGGACGCCGTTATTACGCCACGGAAAATCGTACCAAACAGTCCCCCGATCGATCTCAACTCTCAGAGGCATGTGGTCGCTGTAATAGTCCGGCTTATCAGGCAGGCGCACAGCGACTAGAAAACGAGATAAATCGACTGAATCAAGCGAGGCGAGAAAGGGCTGAGCGTCCCGTGGTGTCACCAGCCCCAGCGATTGTAAAAGAGCCTGATTAAAGCGAGCGGTTAAGTTGGTCACTTGGTGAGTCTCACCGTCGCGTCCACGGTAGCTCACAGACCCCACGCTACCATCTTCAATAATCCCGGCCGCATCGGTCAAGCGACGCCGCAATACTCGCAGTAGGGCCGCGTAATCCAGCTCGGCTGGACTCTTGGCAAATGCCTCTAAAGTTTTCGAAGACAGAGTCTGTGTATCCATGATCTTGTGTCTGCGTTGAAAGGTTCGTAAAGCAAGGGCAAGGGCATAGTCAGGTACGCCAAGCCGGTGCTTGACCTGAGCTGGAAACAACCCTTGGCACTGCAAGCGTTCTTCGATGATTTTCAGCGGGCGGTATTTCGCCTCGAGTGTCTTATAGCGCGACAGTAAGCTTCGAAAGCGACGGTTTTTGGCCACTAACTCCTCGACACTGAGCTGCGGGTACTTTTTGCGGATGGCATCGACATAGTGGCGCTGTCGGTCCAATCGAAGTTTGAGGGATTGCTGCTTACCTCCAAAATAGAATCGAAGGCCTTTAACACGAGTCACTTTCTTTGCTTTCAAAGTGGCCATACACGCCCTGATCGTGTCGTTATTTATGCGCCGATTCAGCACAGAAAGAGTCGGTGGGATCCCATACACTTCGAGAAAGTTTTGCTCATCCGGCTCCAGGGGTGCGCCATCAATATTGACCCGGTCATTAGCCAAATCCACAAAGCGTTGTGCGTATACGCTTTGTAAAACGCGTCCATCCCGCTTATTTTCCCTCAGCAATCTGGGCACCCAATTGTCTGATAAGTCTATGATGGTGTATCCGCTGGCTTCGGCCTCCTCACGCGTCGTCAACCGCCGTTCGCCCGATTCGTACGTGTAGACAGATTGAGATTGGTAGGCGCGTCGAACCGCATCAGCATGACGCAGCATTTCGGCTGTAATCCATGGAGTATCTGCTTTATCAGGCTGATTGCAAGCGGCCCAGGGGGCGTCGTTGCATGGTGCACAGCGCGGGCCGTAATCGGGGTAGGCCTGGGCTGTGCCGAGGCAAAATATGAGACCGATGAGCGCCACGCCATGGGCAGCGAAGAGCGCTGGATTATGAGAGATACACGTCGATTGCATTCCACCTCCGCACTATACACATTAAAAGTATAGGGAATGAGTGGATGGCTGATCAAATCCAAGCGATCATAAAGTCAGCTGTAACAGCACTTTTCTTGAAACAAAGGGGTTCATTTCGAGCAAATCCCCGAGGGATGAAAACGATCGAAGAACAGAGCGAGAGACAGAGACACAGCGGCCATTGAGCGAACTTCTTCTCGCCCCAACCCCTTGGCGATCCGTAAGAAACCGGGTCGATTTAGAGACACGCCGCCAATGTTCAACCCCTGCGATGAGATCAGGACTCCGGCCGAATCGCCGTCATCCATGTGGATTCGATTTGTAAATTCGCTGCTTTGGATTTGGCCTGCCATATTTTGCTTTCCGCCACTCATCGACAGCTGCCAGGATTTGCCCGCGAGAGGCTTAAAATCGCATCGGAGTCCCTGCCTCAATATGGATTGCGTACTGACATGCGCGGTCATTCTGCAGTTCGTAATCCACGAATTCTCAAGGCCATGAACAAATGTGTACTCATAGTCTAATTGACACAGCACCGCGTTGTCTCGACCGGGTGCATGACTCATGGACACGAGTCCTGAACGAATGTCTCTCACCCGATAAGCCGAGGTTTTCAGAATCGAACTCTCAACAGGCTCCATGCGGCCCTCGATGGGATACTGTAGAACATTGTCGGTGAGTTCTTTTGGCATTTGGTAGGCACTCACACAGGAAAACCCGCTGAGCGCCACCAAGACCGATAAGACAGTGAGAATGCGACTACCAGCAAAGGTGCCATGTTTGTCAGAAGCCATAGCGAGCCTATCTCCAATCAATGATATGCAATGAGAGGTCCGAAACTGAATCCGATGTCCTAAATGATGATCGGGGGATCGAGGAGGTCTTCGGTGCCATGTCGATTGACCAAAACCCTAATTTGACGAGCGACCTCGGTCAACGCCTCGGGATTCGTGTCAGCATTTCTGAGGTCCTGATGAATCACAGTGAGACCTGAGAGGACGGTTTTCAAAGCCAATTCAAGCGCTGTAATTCGCTCCGCTCGCTTGCGAATGACATCATTCGCAGAATCCAGTCGCTGAGTCACCGTCCGTATCATCTTTGCTTCTGCGCCTGGCGATTGAAGAAAGTCAGCCGATTGCTGAGCGCTTAGACGAATGATGGTGGCCGAGTTTTCAGCCACGACCGTGGCACCGCGCATCTTTCCTGTTACAAAGGTCGACTCGCCGACATACGCGCCTGGTTCCGATATCGTCCCGACCAGATGCCCGCCTTTCAGGACGCTTAGCCGGCCGCTCAAGAGCACGACAATACCGCCACCGGCGGTGCCCTCTTCGAATAACACTGTCCCAGCTGTAACGGTCTGAGCCAAAGAATGTATCGAATCAAACTGTGTCATGCCCGCAGTATACCAGAGGTTGTTCAATCTCCCCAAAGATTGACTCACAACTTTCCCAGCCGTAAACAGAATCGGTTTGAATCGGAACAGACCGATTGGAGTTCGACTCCGTGAAATGGTTGAAGAGGCCCTTTAAAATCGAGTTCAATCAGCCGAACGGCGTCTCGTTCTTGACCGCTCCAGTTCTTCAGCTACCTCTTTCTCCAAGGCATCCCCTGCGTCGATTGTGTCATCATCTAACTCGGAAACATCCACTGGGGCGTCCTGAGATTCCGCCTTTTTCTTCTCGGCAGATTTGATTGTTCGATAGCGGTTCCAGAGACCCATATACTCCTCCTTGGTGGTGTTCCACGGTACGCCATTGATAGACTGCAGCACAAGCTAGGGCCCGACTAAAAAGCGTCTGACGAACCATAAGGGGGAAAATAATCACACCCTATCCACACTGAAGCATACCGTTTTATGTTGCAATTGCATCAGAGCATTCCGATGCTGCTGAAGCGTTTTACTGAGGGGGTATCCATGACAAAAAAGACCGATTCAGAACCAATGCCAGCGGAGCAACAATCAGCAGAGCCAGTGAGCACCCCCCTGTCTTCCTTGGCAGAGCAAATCGGTCAACATGTGATCGCGGCCCTCAATCAAGAGAGCACGGTTGCCGTCGTCACAACCATCACGGGTTCACGGGTGGGGCGTCAGGTTGTCTCACTGCCGCTGGATTCAGACCAAATGCATAACATTCAAATGCTACTTATGGCCGTCGAGACCAGCGAACAACCGGAAACCGTCTCCTGTGTTGGGTTTCACTGCAAGTTTGATAGCACCGACGTGTAGCGCGTTGACGAACAGGCGATCGCTGGAGGCCAATATCGCGCGTCTAAAGCAAAGCCTCGGTAACGGATGAAATGATTTTGAAATACGCTGCGTTCAGGCTCCAATGAGCCGATCCAAAACAAGGCCCTTCAGACTCGTCATAGGCACACTTTGATCGAGTCCACTCGGCCAACTGGTGATTAAACAGGCGTGATCCTCCAATTGCTCTGGCCGAATATTTCGAGAGCCACGGACGAGCTGATAGTCTGTGGAGATGACGTCAAAAGGCGCCCTGATTCCCGTCTTCAATTGAATGAAACGTTTTGCCATATGGAGGGACCCGGACACGCCCTGGCGTAAAAACAACTCACAGGGGTCGAATCCTGGTTTTTTGAAGATGTCTACACAACTCGCAAAGTCAGGCGCCTTTTTATCGTCCAGCCAATATGGGTAAGCAAACCACGCATCGGCCTCGGCAATGGCCAGTAATTGACCCGAACGTCCGTGTCCAAGACACACGGAATCAGCCGGGTCAGGGCCGAGGACATCTCTCACGCCGTCTAAATCGAGTAGACATGTCTTCACCGCCTCTATGTCGGCACTCTCTTGGACATAGACATGCGCCGCTTGGTTATCACAAACAGCAAACGCTCTCGATGCACCCGGTTCAAGCAGTTCACCATTGACCGCATCATCCACCACGACAAAGCCGGCTTGACGTAGGGCACGGTTGGGAAAGATGGGTCGAGTCACTTCGGCAAAGCCATAGTCGGACACAACACAGACATCCATATCTTGTTCCAAAGCGAGGTCTATCAGTGCCTTAAATGCGGTATCGCCCGCGCGCAACGCCGCACGGGCTTGCTCAGATTTAGGCCCAAACCGCTGGATATCGTAATCGAGACCGGGCGCGTAACACAGCAGAAGGTCAGGCGTTTCTTCCCGTAATGCCTTAATGGCAACTTGAAGGATCCAATCCGTTGACGGTAACCCTGCTTTAGGGCCCCAAAAGTGAAAGAATGGGAAAGCACCTAACGCGTCCGTAACGGACTGCCGAAACGCCGCTGGTTGGCCATAGACATCAGCCCCCTTACGTCCATTGGAAAAATAGGTAGGACGCTCCGTCAACGTGATATCAGCACTTGAATGGGTGCAATATCTCCAGAAAAGATTAATGGTCTTAAAGTCAGGTTTGAGCCGTCGGGCTGCCTCCCAAATTTTCTCACCGGAGACGAGATTGTCACTTCGGCCCCAGTTTAACACTTGAGCTGCGCTGGTGTCGTACCAGCCATTGCCTACAATGCCATGTTCGCGCGGAGAGAGCCCTGTGAGCATCGTGGCGTGTGAGGTACAGGTCAGTACGGGGTCTGGAGCGATTAAACTACTCATGGAGCCCGCACTGGCCAAAGCACTCAAAGTTGGACAATCGTCACCGATTTCCCATGGCGACAAAGCGGCGACATTGAGCAAAAGCATTCGGCGGCTCAACATGAACTCCTCAGCGAAAGACGCGTTAATTCAAATCCAGTATCCATCGTATATATTGGCACAGTCTGCGCCACTGGCGTAGACCAATGAGCATTTACTCAAACAACGATTTTGAGTCTCCGATGTTCCTCAAATCGAGTTTTCTCGCCTCAGGGTCAGTCAGCCAACGGATTCGACGTTTAACCGCGGGCGAATCCGGTTCAATTTTCTGAGCCTGCCGTGCCAGCTCTAACGCCAATCCTTCATTTTTGATGGCCCCCGCCAATTCAGATTTAAGGATCAATATGGCAAGCGTATTAGGGGCTTTTTCAACCCGGGCTTGAGCCGCTGCAGCCCCTCCATATTTGCTCAAAAGTCGAGCGGTCGCACGCCAACCAAGGATGCTCTTTGGCCGCGCTTTAACGGCGCGCTCAACCAACTCAACAGCATCCTGCTGTGCCCCAACTCGGTCAGCAGAATAGGCCGCTTGAACCAAAATAGAAACGGACTTCGGCGCTTTCTTAACAGCGTCTTTCAAGGCTAAATAAGCCGCGAATTGATCCCCCTCTTGTTCAGCCATTTCGGACTTCCAAACGTAATCTTCGGCGCTGGTGTCAAAGTTTTTAAGGGGTGCGACGATGGCGTCTAGCTGGACCTTGGATAGTGAGCCGCTATAACGTCGAACCAGCCGACCCTCTCGATTGTAGACTAGAGTTGTCGGGAGTCGGCTCTTACCATCAGGAAAGATGGTCTCAAGGAGCTGTTTATCAGCCATAAGAAGGGGGTAGGTAAGCTGGTTTTCCTTGAAATAATCTGCATACGCTTGGCCTTTGTTAGGCTCAACGCCGAGTCCGACAACGTCTAGCCAGCTGGACTCGGATTTTGATAGAGCGTCTAGATGTGGCATTTCGTCTTTGCATGGCTCGCACCATGGAGCCCAGAGATTAATCACCGTAACTCGATCCTCTTTGATCAGCGTCCGCGGCGTCCCTCGGGGCGTCAGAGCTCGCCCCGAGATACCGCGTCCTGCAGACCCAAATGTCGGCAATGACTCGACCCACTTTGGCCTGTCAACACGCACGGCCGTTCTAAGGCCCGGCTGAACTCGATATCGCTGGTCGACAGCAAGGTTCGCGAATCGACTTTCCATCCCATTTGGCCAGCGAACTGTACACGTGACAGGAGCAATCTCTTGGCCTAGACCAAAATGAACCCGAGGGGCAACTTGTGAATTGAAACTCCCATCTCTTGTGAGTCGAGCAATCCGCGTCTTATCTCCAACGGTGACAGTGACGAGACTGCCCTCGACAGTCTGACCATTGCGGTCCTGGGCCTCAATTTGTATGAAGTGATTTGTGGACTGATTGACGTTCTTGTAGATCCTTAATCCTTGTAAAGTCCGGAGTGCCAAATCCTGTTTCCCATCTCCGTCCATATCAAAAGGCACCACGGCTCGGCCGTCTAGAACGTCGGTCAGCCCGAATAAATGATGGACATCAATAAATCCCTTTTCCTGACGACTGTTGAGAAAAAGGACATCTTTCTCATCGCCGCTGAAACTGCCGCGGAATCTTTTGGATTCGATTTGGTCGAGGTCTGATAAGAAAGAGCCATCCTGCTCCCCGGTATCAGACCGTTTGGCATCAGCGACAACCTGCCGCCAATAATACGTTCAGTAGTCGGGCGCTCTCGCGTCGCTGTGGGTCGCATTTCCGTTGGCGACATAGATGTCCAAATCACCATCATTTTCAATATCGAAGACCGCTTGGCCCCAAGCCCATCCGGCATGGGCAAGCCCCATCTCCCGAGCATGGTCCTTAAACCCATTTTGGGCTTTCTTATAGTAAGTGTTGCCTTGCGTCAGACCGAAGAGGGTTTTGTATGTATCGGGTTTAAAGTCTTTTTGGACCAAAGGCACAATCCGGTTGCCCGCATATGAGTACATGTTGGAAATGTACACATCCAATGTCTGGTCACCATCAACATCGACCACGCTCACCCCCATGGATTGTCCGTTGTCAGAGAGCCCGGGCGTATGCATTTCACGAAACCGGCCGCGACCAAGATTTTCGTAGGTTCGGTTGACGCCGAAGTCATTAACGGTCAAGAGATCATCATCGCCATCTTCATCCATATCGAAAAATTTACCGACGTAGGTTTGGTCTTCACCTGCAAACCCGCCTGCCCGAGCGACCTCGCGGTAGCGATGTTGGCCTCGATTTAGGAAAAGTAGATTCTCTAACCCGCCGTTCGTTTGGTATACGTTGCCGCGGTTGCGCGATGATGAAATGGCTGCGAAGCCCGCGAAGAAAATATCTAAGTCCCCGTCCCCATCGACATCGCTGGTGGCGATGTGTTGGTAGCGTCTGGCCCGAAAACCATTACAATCTGTCTTGAATTTTAGCCGTTTGCCGAGGGACTTAAATCCATCACTTTTTTGCTGGTACAACCCGAACCAGGCTTCGCCCGCCTCACAGCCAACCAACTGACTCGATACAAGATCGTGTTGTCCATCACTGTTTAAATCCAGAAGCACCATGTGTAAACCAACCGCTTCAGCTGGTATCAGCCGAGTGACCGAGTTGAACCCAGCTTGACCATCATTGACAAAGATTTGAAGCAATCGGCGGGTATCCCAGGCCATCAAATCATCTCGACCATCAGCATTCCAATCGATCACACTTAACCCACCCACGGTCTGAACCAGTCCTGAGTCCAGCTGCTTTTTGAAAATGGCCTGTGATTCTTGGCTCCTAGCCATGATGGCTCCAACGTGCTGAGTCACATTCTCGAAATCTGTGCGGATGGTTGTTCGATGCTTGGCTCTGATCAAACGAAGTCCTCGAAATCGGTTGCTCGCGATATCCGAGACAATCCCGAGCTGGCCGCGTAAACTGTAGCGCTGCCCATCGCCATAAATGCCTTCAATGAAGAGGTCAGCTTTCAACCATGCCCCCTGGCCGCGGAGACCAATCAGTGTCTCAAAGACTTTCACTTTGCATCGCGTCAAGGATAGAAAATCCCCCCGCATGGCCCGCCAACGAGCATTGAAGGCAGCCAACTCTAATTCGGATTCATCGACCGAATAGGTTCGAGTTCGTATGCGATCATGAACATCCTTTGTCGAGGACACACGCACCCATTTTGCTTTAAAGTCATCGGTTGTACTCGATTTCAATAGTCCAGTTTTGGAACAGAGCTGTTTGAGCTTTTTGGATATCTTTTGGGTCAGCTTTTCAGATTGACGTACGTCGAGAGAATGGACATCCGGCACAGACCATTTAAATGGCCAGGTCGCTTGGCCCTTGTCCACTGGCAGTGATGCTGCATCCAGCGGCCTCATATCGGCCTGCGCATCAGGCGTGTTCGGCTCGCTTCCAACGGAGTCTGGACCACGGCAAGCCGAAAAAATAAGCAGTCCAAAGAGAATTGAATGTCTAAAGTTCATGGACAAATCCACTATCCGAGACTCATTCGTTAGGATTGGGAGATTATCTGAAAACGTCATCGGGTGCATTAAGAGTTCGTTCGACATCTGAGTTGACACGCCCCCCCCCTTTCATTGCGAGCGAACATCGACTACAAATTGCCGTGGGTGTCACCGAGTCTGAACATGGCTCGGTTCAGGATCCATTCGACCTGATGATTTGAGCAACGGGTGCATTGGGAGTGTTCGACATGTCCGGGAAGCAATCCATGGTCTGGCCGGTCATCAAAGCGAGCGTCCTGCTGCCCCTCATCGGCTATGTCGCTTTCCTAACAATTGATATTCAAAAGCAATCGGAATTGCGTTCGGAAATCGCCCTCGACCTCGCAGAACTCGACCATATTAAATACGGCGTATTCGATGTGTCGACATGGGCCGAGATCGGAGCACAAGTCGCCCTGACTAAGGTGGACCAGTTTGAACTCACACCTCGACGACGGGATGACTTATTACCGTTGATCGAGTCAGCACTTTATAATTTGATGAACTCCATAGACGAGGCCATCGGTCGATTGAGCACGATGAAACAGCAGGTTGCGTCCATCGCTTTAAAAGAGCATATCGACCCGGTAAAGATTCCGACTTTGGCCAGGACGATCTTATCCCGTCTTGAGACAAAATTAAGTGAGCCTGAGACCCGACAGCAACTCAGGCGCCTCCTCGAAACTGAACTCAATTTGCTACGTGCAGAAACACACACTAAAGTCGACCGGTCCGTTCTTATTGCAACCATGGCTAAACATGGGTGTACACACCGATATCCCTGTCGTGCTCAAATCGCCCATGACCTAGACCTGGCGTCTATGGCGCTGACTCATCGGAGCAATGCTGTACTCGCATTGAGTCTGTTTATTCTACTCTGCTGCTTTATCGTCGGGTCACCCTATACGCGACTCGACCTCACGCTCTTAGCTTTGCTATCGGGCGTCCTCTGGTACGGAGGCATCAGCATGCCAATGTTAGACGTTGAGGCCAAATTAGGGGCGCTGAGTATCGTCATCGCTGGCGAAGCCTTTACATTTGCAAACCAATTGGTGTTCTACCAGAGCAAAAGTATTATCGATTTTGTCCTGTTAATGGTCAGGTCTGGCCAACTCGATGTCATGATCGTCGGTCTGCTGATCGGCTTATTTAGTGTCATATTCCCCTTTTTCAAACTACTCTGTACCGGCGTATGTGCACTTTTTTCGCGAGCATCTAAGCGGAGTAAAGTGATTCAGTTCTTTGCTCTTAAATCAGGAAAATGGTCCATGGCAGATGTTATGGTCGTCTCCATCTTCATGGCTTACATTGGCTTTAGTCGCTTAATCCACACCCAACTGAGTCAAATCGGCGCCCAGCACGGTGACATTGACGTACTGACGACCAACGGAACAGGTCTACAAGTTGGCTTCTATTTTTTCTTGGCTTTTTGCCTGCTTGGACTCGTACTCTCGTCTATCCTTGGGCGGCTCGATGCGCAGACAGACCAAGGTCAACAAACCCAGGGGAACAGGGCCGAATGATCAGGTAATGCCGGTCAAGGAATGCATGGCCATCTCTCACAGTGTCTAAAAGCAGCTCGGCGCGGCGTTTTTTTGAAGACGATGCAACGCTTTTGTCTTAAACGAAGTGAAATCAAGCGAGGTAAATTTCGTGAATCAACAACTGATGTCAAGGTTGGCCAAAGTCAACGGCTTCCTACTGGACATGGACGGTACGCTCTATGTTGGGCCCAATGCCATGACAGGCGCTAGGGCCTTTATTTCCGCGCTCAAGACTGCATCCCTGCCCTATCTTGTCTTCACCAATAACTCATCGAGAGCCAAAGGTGTTTATCGCGACCGATTAGGTAAATTGTCGATGGAAACCCGGCTAGAGCATGTGTTGACCTCCGGAGATGCAAGCGCCGACTACCTGGCTAACGAAACCACGTACCGCCGGGTCTTTGTACTGGGGACAGAGGCGTTAAAAGTAGCATGTGAAGGGGCTGGTCTCACGGTGTGTGATGCTCATGAAGCGCCTGATTGCGTCCTGCTCGGATACGACATTACGTTGACCTACGCGAGCTTGACTGACGCCTGTCTTTTGGTGGCGAAAGGACTGCCTTATTATGCAACTCATGCGGATAAAACCTGTATCGACCCCCGTGGTCTGTTGCCGGACGCAGGTGCGATCATTGCAGCCATTGAGACGACGACAGGATTAAAACCAACCATCCTTGGAAAACCTGAATTGTCGATGCTGGACGCCGGCTTGCGAAAGCTTAAAAAATCAAAGGACCAACTCATTATTGTGGGCGATCAGCTGGATACTGACATAACTATGGGTGCTCAGCACAAGGTACTGAGCTGCTTGGTCCTCTCAGGCGAGACGTCCCGGAAGCAACTAGAGCTAAGCGATGTCTCCCCCGATATCGTGGTGGAGAATATTGGCGAACTCCATGCACTGTTTCAACAAACAGGCCGCTTGATGAATTAAAGGTATGGGCCGCCGAGTACACCGCAGCAGACTAGGCCCGGATCCAGCCCCATAGAAATCCGGCCGCTAGGATGAATAGTCCAACCAAAGTGGGCCAAACCCAAGCGGGGGTCCGAATCTTAAATTCGGCGGGGAAGTCAACATGATGTACCGACCCCGATTCACCATGCACGAATAAGACGCCATCGGCATTCCCGTACAAGAAATACTCCAAAAGTTGTCGACGAATGGCGGCCGATTTTGGATTCGCTTGCCCGCCGGTTTTCACCTCGACGAGGTACGTCCGTCCATCTTTTTTCACGAGCCAATCAGGAACAGCATTGACGGGCATATCTTCTCCGTCGAGCTGCCAAATATAGGGAACCGACGGATGCTGCTCAATGAGGAGATAGCCTAAGTCGGTTAGACGCTCGCCCGCATCGTTTTCTGCCTGGCGGCCATACTCAGCTTTTCTTTTGACTCGCCGACGAGAAAGCATCCGACGTGCTTCTCTAGTCCCAAGAAAAACGACGGCCACGGTCAGCAGGGCAATGAGGATAGATTGAATCAAGGACGGTGCCTCCTTTTGCATCTCTCACAGTCGAAATATGATGCCATAAATGTGGCTGCCAGCCATCACTAAAGAACCCGTTGGATCAAGGTCTCCGCTGCCAATTGGCCGCTGTGAATCGCGCCGTCAACAGTCGCCGTAGCAAGATAATCTCCACAGAATAAAACCGAGCTGGAGGTCGTCTTCTGTCCTTGATTCACGAGGGCTGCTTTTCGGTAGCGGCCTACCTCATGAATGGGAATCGCATAGGGGCGGCGAGTGATTTTAAAAACAGAATAGGCGTCTGGCAGGTTTGGGTAGACTGTCTGCGCCAGCTCATAGCATCGGCGAGACGTCGTTTCATCATCGAGCGTCATCAAGCGCCAACTTTCCTCGTCGGATAGGTAGACGCTGATCAATTCGTGACTCATAGACACAGCGTTTTTGTCTTTCACCCCATGAAAGGAAAGGGCTGCCAACGAATGCCGTCCCGGGCCAACTGGAAAAAGTGAGCTTATCTGTGGGCGTTCAGCCAACCGCTCGATGATGAAAGCCACATGGATATTGGCAACATATCTCTGGGTCTCGATGAAAGCGTGGCAGCTTGCATCAACACCAAGGTCCGTCCAAGCATCTCCGATGAGCTCAACAGCCACGTTGGCGGTCGTCGCAATAATGACTGCAGCAAAGTCCTGTTCGAATGTTGTGCCCTCACCTTCAATTGATAGTCGAACGCCACCAACACGGGACATGACCGATTTAACCGTCGTACCGGTCTTGACGGTGGTCTTCGCTAACAGGTGGTGGCTGACCCGGTCGATTCCATCTTTAAAGTAGTAAAAGCGCGCCCCCGGTGCATGAGCCGTCAGCCCGGCCGCTAAACCAGCTGATACGTCATCACATGAAAAATACCAAAAGGGCTCAATGCCTGGCCGGACCAGGAAATCTAAGATTCTCTCGTTGAGTGTCCGCTTGACGAAGTCTGAGACGGTCTCTGAGTCATAGGCGACAAGGGTTGAGGGTTGTCCAATGTCGAGTGTCTTCCGTTTAAAAAACAAACCTAAGGTCCAGAGCAACATCTTCAATTTGTCGACGAGCTTGACGAAAGGAAACGAAAAAAAGCTCCACGGAGAGCCGATGTCTAGGGTTGCCATTCGACCGTCATGGGACAATCCGGTCACTCGATTCAACTGACAGATCTCGCTCTCATAACCCAAAGTGGTGGCGAGGCCCCAGACGCGGGGATAGAAATTGGTAATGAATGCAGCGCCGGTATCCAGTTGATAGCCGTCCGCTCGATACGTCTGAGTTCGTCCGCCGATGGCCATATCCCGCTCAAATACGGTCACCGAGAAACCCGCATCAGCTAACGTCTGTGCCGCAGCCGCACCCGCTGGCCCTGAGCCGATGACAGCGACCCGTCTTGGATCATCCATGTGGCTGTTCCCATTCAGCGTATACAAAACCCATTTGGCCCCACTGGCCGACTTGGTAATCGTGGTATCTCACCCCCGCCCCCTCTACTTAAATTTGCCAGCGTATCCGCTCCAAGTACACCAGAGTCTAGATTCATAAGCGATGGTCATGATATGTGCAGCCAAGCAATCTTCTCAGTACAGGCAAGTGAGGTTCAAGACAGTGACTAAAGAGATTTTAAAAGTTGGTTTTATTTCGATGGCTCTAATGGGCTGCCAAGCGGTGGATAAGGACGGGCCATCAACATCTAAATCAACCGCCGCTTCGACTCAGTCGACACCGTCTAAAGAGGCTCCAAAAACAGCAGGCAAGACAACAACAAAGTCAGTTAAAGCAGCCAAGAAAGAGGTCGTTTTTGACCCGCGGAATCCACCGCCTGGATTCACCACATGCCATCGAAATCATTGTCACCGAGTGGGTGGTGGCGTCGCCTCATACCAGCAGGTCATGCAAGAGATTGGTGCAACCAAGTCCATTAATGTGCCAAAGCGCAAGCCAATGCCAAAAGCACCTGCGGATGTCGCTGGGCCACCAGCCGATGCCCAAGTGACTGCAAGCGGTTTGGCATCCAAAGTGCTCAAAAAAGGAGACGGTGGTAAACGACCTCAATTAACGGATGTTGTGACCGTTCATTACACCGGCTGGCAAACCAATGGTAAAGGCTTTGATAGTAGCGTTGCGCGGGGCAAGCCAGCGACGTTCCCTCTCAATCGGGTCATCGCCGGTTGGTCCGAAGGTGTCCAATTAATGACAATCGGAGAGGAACGACGCTTTTGGATCCCAGAAAATCTTGCATACAAGGGCCGCCAAGGTGCCCCCCAGGGCATGCTGGTCTTCGACGTCGAGCTGCTCGAAATTAAATAACGACTCTAATTGGTCAGACGCCCAATTCGCCGTAATCGAGCCAAGGATAGGCCGAGCAAAAACAGCGTGACCAGCACCATCGCCATGACAGCCTGTCCGATGCGCGCGACGCGTGCGCCTGGACTCTCAGCACGATATTGGAATACGGGTGCGGCATCTACGTCGGAGGTCGCAAGCCGTTTAGCTGATTTGATCAAGGTGACAAAATGAGCTCGATACCGCTCATGAAAACCGTCGACTTGTTCATCGAAATCTACATGGCGAGCGACACCACTCCCGGCGATGTCTTCAAGGGCGTTTTGTAACAACATCGCCGGCGATGCGAAGCTGAGAGTTCTTAGCATTGAGCGGCGCGCGGCGTGTTCCGCATGCGCCTCATCAAGGATCGGTTTCATCTTCAAAGCCAATTGTTCTTGGACTTCGATGAGACGCTTGGCGAAGGTCTTGTCCTTCTCCTTCTTTTCGTGAGTGCCAGTCATCGCGTCCAATTTAGCTTTGGCCACCTGAGTCGCCTCACGGGATTCATGCATCAAGTGAACGCCTGATGGGGGCGGATAAATGACGTCTGCGGCAACCTGACTGAGTCCGGGAACAATCACCACGAAGACCAACCATGTCCCCACGAGGATCAAAGCATTGGTTGCAGAGGCCAGGGCAAACGAATTAATGAAAACCGAGGCGGCAAACCAAATAAAGGTCCACGAGACGAGAACCAGTGCAAGGCTCGCCATGGACGACCACGTCTCGCTCAACGACAAATCAACGCCAGATAGAACGAGTCCAATGAACATGAAGAGTAAGCTGACCATACATAAGACCAAGGCTCTCGCAGCCGCCTTTCCAAGGACCAAGGTCAGCTGTGAGATAGGCTGGGCGAGTAACATGGCTAAAGTCCCCCGCTCTCTCTCACCACTCAGAAGCTCATAGGATAAAGCGATGACCACAAGGGGGAACAGCACCACGAATAGAAATGCGAGGTCAAATGCGCCGGTCATTAATCGGGTCGGTCCTTTGAGTGATGTTTCCACCTCGCGGGCTTCACTGAGATGGGCATCCGTATTGACGATCATTGCTTGTGGCAATAGGTCCCGCTGTCCAACGGCCAACGCCGACAATGGCCGTGCGGGCAGATACACAAAGGGCGCCATGCCGTCTTGACCCATCCATAGCGGATCTCTCGGGTCTTTTGAGGTCATGGGTGCATTTGTTTGATTCAACTCCGCCAAAGTACCTTTGAGCTGAGTAATCTGAGCCTCACTCTGCGCAGATGAGTCCGAGAGCCCATCTATGATTTTGCCGGTATGATGTCCCCCGATCAGTGCCGCGGCAATCAGGGCTAAAGTAAACAAGCCGAGTACGAGAACAACGGAGCGGTCGCGCTTCATCAGCGTCCATTCAAGCTTAAAGACCGTTTGCCACATCTCAGACAACCTTTACACGAGCAGAGGCGCGAGCCGCTAAAATGAGGGCGATGACAAGCCAACCCAGAAGGTACATGAGACTCAATCCGTGGCGATGCCAAATAAACATTAAACCGGGTGAGGCATACTCGAAGGGCGGTGCGTTCTTCCAAAGGTCAGGACCTGCCTTATAGGCCCAGCCATCCTCTCCCGACCGTTCAGCAAATGCCTGATTCAGCAAGCCCACAAATCGTTTTCGCCAATGTTCCGTGTAATCGCCGAAGTGAATATGGTGATTGAGATCTGTCCCACAAAGCCCAGCAGAGAGTGTGCGCATAGACACAAAAGGCGAGAGTAACCCTAAACGAGACACCCAGTTTTCCTGGTTTTGCATGGTCCTGTTCAGCTCAGTGACATGGTGGTCAAAAACCATGTCCTCCCAGGCGGCCTCGGCTCTGAGTTCCGCACCTCGCGCCACCGCCGGGTCGAGCATGAGGCCCGCGTCAGCAAAACCGTCTTCGGCGAGTAAATCTTTCATAATCGCGTCGACTGCTGAATCACGCTCGGCTTTTCCGTCGATTCCCGTCTTCAAGCTTTGCTCGACTCGCCGCGTAAATTCCGCCTCGCTGATGAGGGGTTGAACGGACCCTGCGACTTCGGTGGCAACCCGCGGAATGACCAGACAGAAAAAGCCCCAAAGTCCGATCATCAACACAAGGGCTGTCCGAGAGTGCCGACACACGGCCGATGCAAAAATCGTCAAGGCACCGAAAATCGAGAAATAGATGAGGTAGGATAGGACCAATGCCATTAGGCGTGTAAAAACAGCCTCGATCCCCCCACTTAGAAACCAGAGAACAATCACGATCACACAGCCCGCTGGTACGAGCAAAGCACCGATGATCGTCCCGAGTCCCAGGAGCTTGCCCCAAAACAAATCGCGTCGACGAACACCCGTGCTCAGCAGCTGTCGTAAGGTGCCACGCTCGCGCTCTCGGCTCCAGGTTCCGTAGCCCAGTGCAATGATCAGAAGGGGCATCAATTGCAGCAAAATCGTTGCCACTGAAAAGGCCCCTAATTGAACATGAGATCCGGAATCCTGTGCTTTAGAATGGGCTGCAAAATTTCTTTTATGAGCTTCTATTTTGATAGAACGCCCTAAGTAACTTGATACACCAGGGTCGATGGCTGTCGTTACATTTGCCGGCGCAAATACGTGGGTGCCATAATGGGCCGCGACGTGAGGATTTTTCTTTCCTTGGTCGGTCCACTGCGCTGTCGCACGGCTCTGGGCTGCATCTCGAGCCGCACGCTCTTTGTTCGCCTGGTGCACACCGAAAGCCAGGGCGGCCGAAGCTAGGATCATCATCAAGGCGGCCAGTAAGCGCAAACGCCCATCACGGACGATCTCGACGACTTCTTTACGAAGTATGGTTGCTATCATTGAACGGGTGGCCATCGTGATTAATCCCGCATGTGTTCCAAGTAAATGCGCTCCAGGTCTTGGTGACTGACATCGGCTGCGGCGAATTGATCGACCAATACACCCTGCTTCATAATCCCGATTCGGGTTGCAATCTCTCGTGAACGAAACAAATCATGGGTCGCCATCAAGACCGCCACCCCCTCATCGCGAAGTCGCGTGACCAGCTGAGAAAACTCATTTGAGGCCTTAGGATCTAGACCTGATGTCGGCTCATCTAAAAGTAACAATTCTGCCTTCCTGGCGATGGCCATGGCGATGCCCACTTTCTGTCGCATCCCTTTTGAATAGGTCCCAACGGGCTTGTCCACGGCAAATTCAGGGAGTCCCGCGTCCATTAGAGTCTGTCTATACACAGATGGGCCCTGCTCCGCTATCCCGGCCAGAACAGTAAAATACCTAAGGTTCTCCAAACCACTCAGTGTCGGGTAAAGCATCACGTTTTCGGGGATGTAGGCAAGAGCTCGTTTTGTTTCGACTGGGCTATCCTTCACGACATGGCCCTTGATTTTCGCAAGACCGGCGGTCGGCTCAATAAAGCCCAAGAAAAGCTGTATCGTCGTTGTTTTACCGGCCCCATTGGCACCGAGAAGACAAAAAACCTCACCGGCATCAATCTTTAGATTGAGTCCTTTTAACGCGCGGTGTTCGCCATAATCTTTGACTAAGTTGACGGCCTCAAGAACCATTTAGCCACCTCCGATTCCCCGTCCACTCAAGCGCGGACATTAATGATGAAGCAAACCTACATCTTTGCCTTAACAGGTCATTCAATGCGGTTTTGCACACGGTCTTCACCTAAGTCTCATCTTGTTCGCTCAAGAATTGAACCAAGTCAATAAAGCCGTCACGCTCCCTGTACCGAACAAGAACATGACCGGTTCTTCGAACACCAGATTCACCGTCTAACCGCCACCAACACTCAGCATCGATGCAGTGCCGTCCAAGACTCATTCTTTGGTGGACGTCGGCCCCGAAACCAGCACTCTTAAATAGGCTTTGGTAGCGGTCTCGAAAGGCCTCTCGGCCCGCCAACAGCTGTGTTTGCCCATCGAACACGACGACCTCTGGATGATAGCACTCAACGAAGGCATCAAGGTCAGCTCGGTTATAGGCATCAAGTTGGGCCGCTGCGAGTTGCACAATTGTCGGCACGACAGTATCTTTCTCCTAGATCGGTTCCGTGTTTATGAAACAGCTTCGGACTCCGTTCAACCCTCTTGTGCCGTCTTCGAAGAGTTTGCCCTTTGAGCGACGAATGAACTGAGGGACGCGCTGGGTGTATAACACGCGCTGGTCGTGGGCGATTTTTTTGGGGAGGGCTGCGAGTTTGAAAGAGTATACGTCTGTGTGTTTCCAGCTGATCTACACCTGTGTTGCCCTGGGTCTTCTCTTGGTCTTGGGCTGTACCCAAGACCAACAGCTCCCCCCCCAGCCATCCAGTGACTTTCCAGATGTCGGATTGGGGTGTTTGGCTGAACGGGTCGGTCCCGATGAATGGCGTGTCGTCTGCCCCGAGACAAACGATTCTCAAGCTGGCGCTCTCGATGAAGGGATCACCGATACCCTGCCCCCATCAGATGTTTGGATCCCTGAGGACGCCAGCGGTGGCGAAGTCGACGCACGACCGCAGGCAGATCTCGGACCCATGCCCTGTGATCCAAGTCTCGAAATCAACCTTGGGCGCAGCGCAATTTCCCCATATGAACTGACTCGAATAGATGTCTCCGGAGGCACGGGTTCCTGGCAGTTCGAACTCGTCGAGAACCGCTCAGGCGCGCTCCTCAATGAGACGACCGGGACCTATCTCGCGGGCGATACGGTTGATGTCATGGATCGCATCCGTGTGACTGATCTTGGTTGTATCGGCCAAGCGGAAGCGGAACTTCGCGTCGTACGACCGATGATCACTGTTCCCGACAACCCCGTTTTAGAACCAAACGATGAAATCGAATTTGACGCACAATTCGGCTCAGGAATTTACGCCCTTGATATCGTCTCGAATCGCAGTGGTGGCTCTCTTGTAGACGGATTGAGATATCGAGCTGGGCGAGCGTCAGGTGTCGACATACTCAAGGTCATCGATTTAGGCACGCTAGACGAAAAGACCATTGTTTTACGTGTCGAGGACGAGGTCATTCTGTCGGTATCACCGCAGGTGACCTACATCCCGGAAGGTGTCTTTGGCCGAGTCGAAATCTCCGGTGGCAGTGGTCTCTATCGGTTCGAGACGCAAGATGGCCTGGATTGGGATGGAGAGCGCTTTAACGGGGCTCTCCCTGGCGCGTATTCAGTCACCGCACACGATCAATTCGGTCAGCGTCAAACGCGTTTTACAGTGGTCGTTATGAAGAGTCTCGAAGCCGAATCCAATCCCATCAATGATCACACGCTGTCCGAACGAGTCATTCAAACGGGGGATTTAAATGGAGACGGTGTCTCTGATTTTGTGGTCGCAAAAGCAGAATCTGATGTCGAGGCCTATAACGGCGGCGAAATTGCCCTCTTCTTGTCGAACGAAGGGCAATTTGGTCCCGAGCCCAGCCAGACCATCACAAGCGAGAATCGCGAAGATGAACTCGGTCGCGGCATCACCATCAGCGACGTCGATGGCGATGGGCGTCCTGATCTGATTTATGGTGTTCGGTATGCAGATGCAAACGGCCGTAATAGCGGCAGTGTGATGATTCATTTAGGCGAGGCCAATGGCCTGTTTGCAGCTGAGCCCTCTACCACCATTAACGGCACGAATGTTGATCTGGAATTTGGCTTCAGTCTGACCGCATGTGACTTCAATGGCGACGGTTATATGGACATCGCTGTGGGCGCGAGAGCCTATGAGGATCGAAATGAACAGCCGGTTCAATGGGATCACGGAGCCGTGGTCATTCATTTGGGCCATCAGGATGGTTATCTACATACACCGGACCAGATCGTCCCGGGCCGACTACCGGACGCCAACGGCCAATGGCAACTGTTGCGAAGCATGCACTTAGGCTACTCCATTGCATCAGGTGACTTCGATGATGACGGTCTTTGTGACATCGCCGTGTCCAGTTTGTCTTGGGTCGATAGCAACCAGGGACATGTCTTCCTTCATCGAGGGCGACGTGGGTCAGGGTTGGACTTTGGAGGTGTTGATGTGATGCCAAGCTTATGGATCACAAGCGATTTGGCTGTCAATACGAACCCCGAATTTGGCCGGCGAATCGCCATGGGAGACATCGATGGCGACAATAAGTCCGATTTGGTTATTGGCCACTTTGCAGCTGATTTGAACGGACTGGTCAATACAGGCGCCGCACACATCTATAGGGGACGGGACATCCCGCCCGGTGACCAGCCTCAAGTCCTATCATCGGCCGATGCCGACTGGACGCAAGCGGGCAGTGCATATGATCATTTCGGCTTCGAGGTGGTCGTCGCCGATGCCGATGGACAGCCGCCGGCAGACCTTCTCGTCGGCGCCATCTACGCTGATGCAGACAATATTTGGGATCGGGGCTCAATCTCAGTTTTCCCAGGGCGGATCGGCGACCTACCAGACAGTGAACCGACCGTGACAATCATGGGATTAGAAAACCAATATCGGCTGGGTGTCGGCATTGCCCCCCTGGGTGATACCAACGGCGACGACAGGCCGGATTTCGCAGCCGTCACTCATTATGGTGGGACGGATTTTCTACACGTTGGTCGACCATTTCATTTGGAAAGTGCCGCCGATGACAGTTACCAGTTTCACCCGCTCGATATGGGCATAGAGCCTGGCGGCGCATTCTTTGGAAGCGGAGTGGCATTGATCGGTGATGTCAATGGCGACGGTTTCGGCGACGCCTTGGTTGCGGCGGCCAATGCAACGCACCCAGACATTGGGATTCGCAGCGGTGAAGCCTGGTTCTACGCCGGTCGAGCGCGAGGTGATTTCGAGGCCGGCCGTCGCATTGATGCCTTCCTAGGCCATACGGGATGGGATATCCTAAGCCAGGTCGCGTCCATCGGTGATTTTGACGGTGATGGGTTTGACGATTTCGCTCTTCATCTAAACAACGATGATCGGCCTAACGAGTTGAATGACCGCTACATAGAGGTCGGTCAGTGTGGCCCTCGGCAAAACGATCAGGGTGGGACCTATATTTTCCTTGGTGGCCCAGAGAAATTTGATCTCGAACCCGACTTCGTTTACTGGGGCCTGGGATTAAACGATGCGCCAGAGACTCTCGTCGGCGGCCATGATTTCAATGGCGACGGACGCGCCGACCTGGCCATCGGGTCTTGGCGTCGGGATGTGGATGGTCGGAATGATGCTGGCTCGGTCGCGATGGTCACAGGACGAGTCGATCCTCATCCTGAACATCTGACGGTCATCTGCGAACCAAGCTACGAATATTATGGAGAAAGTAACGCCACACACTTAGGCTTCTCATTGACTTTTATCGATGATTTGAACGCAGACGGATGTGACGAAATCGCCGTTGGTGGTCGCACCGATGCCACCGATGGATTCCCCTATGCAGGTTCGGTTCATATCATTTACGGGTTTGGCGAATCTCCGTGCCCATCGGGTCCCGAGGTCACCAAAATTGCGGCCCCTATCCCCTGGATGCAGGTGGGGTCGTCCCTGGCTGCAGGCGACCTAGATAATGATGGTCTAAGCGATCTCGCCATCGGGGCTCCTTACGCTCGATTTGATAACCAAACGACGGGTGGCGTCTATATCATCTCTGGTTCATTCTTAGTCAGCTTAGAGCGTCAAGCACCGAACAATCTGATATCTCAGTGGCCAGAACCTGGGCCTCTAAATCGTTTTATACCCGGCCTCTTCGAAGGCAGCGAGACCGGGCGGGGACTGTTCATTGCAGATTCATTGATCGGCGTTGGAACGAGTAAGGACTTCATCGACGACCGAGCGCCGGTGTCCACTTTTAGAGTCTATCAATTTGACGCTGATGGTGAGCTTAACCCAGAGCCAAAGGGCCTGATTATTGGTGAATTAGATCGGCCAGGCAGCCTCTTGGGTGAGCGAAATTCGAACTCGATCAGTCCGGATAAGAGGGCAATGATCTTGGGCGCGACCAGGGGGGGCGGTATCGGCCGAGATAATGGCTCCGCATACTGGGTCGACTTGGCACCCTTGTTAACGGATTAACCAGAGCAACGTTGTGGATAGAGACTCAGCAGCCGGCCATTTAATTTTGAAGCTTTTCGTCACGCTCTCATTGGGATGCGGCATTGGGGTCGCGTCCACTGTGTGTGCTCATGCTCAGACGGTCTGTAGCCTCAAATTCCGGTTTAGTAATCATCTTCAGCCCCCAATATCGGCACGCTACAAGATGGGCGTTTTACTCGACCGCTCCCTCGTCCAACATGCCTTTTCTGATCCAAGTATTCTATCATCCGCAAAGGCCATTTGGACCCATGGCCTCAAACACGGTGAGACAACGATTCGAACCATTAATTTAAGGTTCGATGTCAACTGTGACGTGCCTAGACAATTTGAACTTTATGTGTGCTGGCTTCGATCGGGTCAAGCCGGCCATCCGACGTGTGAAACCCTGTCGCCCGTACGAACCGCTGAACCCAAGACCTGGACCATTCACCTCGAAGTCATCGCCGAACCAACGTCGTCAATGCCGGCCGTCCGCGTCGCCAAAAAAGGCCTTTAATCAAGCCGTATCCTAATCCCTCAAACGACGTCGACTGACGTGCGATCACTGGACCTGGCGAAGGAGTTTAAGGATGCGTGTGCGCGCCCCTTTCCCAAGGGGTGTAGCCGCATATCGACGGGCGTTTTCAATGAGTTTTTTGAGCTTTTCGAAATCGGTACCAGACAGTGAGTCCCCAAAAACAACGTATGGATCGGCGCCTCCATCAATGAGCGAATCACGTAGAGAGAGCGCATCGGACTCCCGCTCGATCCGCTGGTGTCTTCGGCGGTCAAGGCCATCAACAATTGACGCCAGTTTATCCCAATCGTCTTGAGGACTTCTACGCGCGATGTGTCTAAGGAGCCGCGCCCGTGCCGATCCTCTCGTCGTTGCCATGAGCTGGCGAAAACTGTCTTGGAAGACATCACTAAAATCGTCAAGATTGAGGGCGAGAGCAGACTCATCTACGAGACGCAATAGAGTCTGCCGACGCCAATTGAGGGTCTGTTTAGACATGGTTTTACGTTGGCTAGGCATAGGCGATCCACGAAAAGAAGCTTGTAAATCAACGCATACGTGAGGGCAGGGCGCAAGAGAGTCATCTATTGATTATGACCGACCGAGTTGATGACCGTAGCCTCCGACCCAACAGTGGTGTAATTTAGACGGGAATAGCCATTAAGCAAGGGGGTTGGAATGTCAGAACGAGAACACATAGACCGAGTTCAACAACTCTTTGATGAGTGGGCGAATAATGGTCGAGCAGACGGCATGGAAGAAGGCCATTGCCCGATGGCACGTCCAGCGTTTGAACGCTTAGAACTGCGACAGGGACACCGCTATCTCGACATCGGATGTGGCAATGGATATACGGTGCGCTGGGCTGCTGAAATTGGTGGGGTCGACGCCATCGGCCTTGATGTATCGGAAGAGATGGTTCGATATGCCCGGGCATTGAGTGCTGATGTAAGCAATACACGTTTTATCAATGCGCCGTTCCCGCTGCCGATTCTTCGACCGCAAAGCTTCGATGCCGTTTTCAGCATGGAAGTGTTCTACTATCTGAGCGACTTACCTTGGGCGCTCATCAATGTGCTGCGATTGCTAAAGCCAGGCGGGCTCTTTGCGTGTGTTGTCGATTTTTATGAGGAAAACCCATCGAGTGCTGGCTGGAGTGACCAAATCGGGATCGAACTCAACCGCCTATCAAAAGACCAATGGTCGGACTCGATGAAAGCAGCTGGGTTTGAGATCGTGGAGCAAGTTCAGCTCAAAGCCCCCTCGATTCCAAGCATCGAGGACGACTGGCGCCAGACGGTCGGCAGCTTGTTGACACTGGCTCGGAGACCTGACTGAGGTATGGGCTAGGTTGGCGCGGTTTTATTTGGGGTTATGGCAGACCAAGCATGCATGCTTACCGTTGATGTCCATCAAATCAAAAACGGGTTCATCCTGACCGCGCGCTTCGAACTTGCCGATGAAACTATCTAAGTTATTCAATGCGCGTTCCGGATAATCCCGATGAGGCCACACGTCCGCTGTATCATGGGACAATGAGCGCTCCAGGTAATATTTGGTTTTCTCCCGATCGCCAACGCGAGCCATGATTTCTGCCATGGTGTAATCGGCGCCTTCACGAGTGTACTTAGCGAACAGTGGACCGGGAGCGAAGCATTCACCGTCGCAACTTGCTTTGACGATAGATTCATCAAAATCAAGGTACATTTGAGCGATACGCTGCGGCCAACCAGAACTTAAAGGCATTGCGATGAGGGGAGGGCCTGCACTGGCAACCACGAAGCCTGGGTCCTCGTCATAGAGGGCGACTAAATCTTCCGCCATCTCCGTCACATCACCACCAAAGAGTACGGATGCAAACAGTTGGTTGGTAATCAGCCATGTCTCAATACGGTCATTTCCCGGTGCGAGGGCCATGCCTTTTTGCATATCGAGAGTCAGACCCGGGCCATAAGAAATAAGGGTCTCATTTGTGTAATCACCGTTGGTGACAAGTTCTTGTTCGGTGATCAAAGCCGTACCCAACTGAGCGCGCCTCCAATAGAGAACGGCCAACAATTCGGGTTCAAGTGACTGTTCTGCGTCCAATCGAGCGATTAATTCGCCCATAGTATCGTGGGCCGCGGCCCGACCATCCAAATCGAATTGGAAAACATGCCAAAATATCTGTTCAGCGCAGGCATAGGCTTCTTCACCAACGAGACCATCACAATGCTGCGGAAACTCTCCCATCCAGCGCCGTTCGGTCAATCGAAAGTCTGGATAGCCAATAGACGACTTATGATATGAATGAGGCTTTAATCTGCCCGACTCATAATAATCACTTTCTATCAACACCAACGATTCCGACTCAGCCGTCTCATCCGATGACGTACAGCCGACCGTGAGCAGCGCCAGAAGCGAACCCCATACCACCCAAGCGCTCGTAAAAATTGCCTTACTCATTTGTACGCCTTTCATAAACCCCTTAAATCTACCGGTCGTAAGAATATAGATCTTTCTACAAAGATCAATAACTAAAATAACGATGGAGTAACTCAGTTTTGAGTCACTATAGTGTATAGGGTGTGAAGTCAATGTTTCCATTTGGTTATTGCGAGTGTCTAAAACATCACCGCGCTAAAGGATTCTCGTCTCTTAAAAGGCCTATTTGACTAAACTAGACCCTGACCAAAACCTTTGATTCAGCCGGTTTTCGGGCGTGTATGGCAGGAGACGGTCTGCTCGTTTGACCGATCCAGCACTACCAAAACGGCCTATGGGAATCGGATTTCAGCATCCAAATGTGTGTCCTCGAAGCCACACATTGAGACCCACTCAGCTCAATTCTTTATAACCCGTGTCGGCAAACACATTTAAATCCAGCCTCAGATCGAGTCAAAACATCAAAATGTACCGACTGGTACGGACATTGTATATATCCATCATTGACCCGTTTTTTTAAACCAACTGGGTCAGACAAAAAACAACTACAGAGGAGCCGATTTAAAAAATGAACAATTCATACTTATTTAGCCATTGGGTTCAGATCTCTTTTGCTGCAATTTTAGTGAGCCTTTCTCTTGGCTGTGCTGATGATCAAGCCAGCGATGAAATGACAACACCCAATGAAGTCAGAGACCAAAGCTCTCGCCAGTCGAGGGATCGTCTTGCGCCCGAGGACAGCCAAACACCGATTGAACAGGCAACAGACTTAAGAGACCAGGGGGAGGATGATGCGGAGCTGATAGACGAATCAGGGGGACAGCAGGCGGTCCCGGCCATGGACACTAACGATGAGGTGGACGATTTAAATGAGGGTGAGTCCGGACGAGGTGAATGTAGCTGGACGGGACCTGTCGGTATCAAACTGGTCGCACAGGTGAGCTGGCCTGGCGGACTGGCTATGGAGCCAGGTCGAGGTGAAATTGAAATTTGGTTTTCAGGACAGGCTGAGGACGGGGCACAAGGACTGACTACGGAGGGGAGAATTTGTCACGTTACAGTCCCTGACTTTCACACCACAGAGGTCGCAGGCGGTGACACCCATGGGACGTTGATTCCAAGTACGGCTTGGACACGTTCACCGACGTTAACGCTGTCTTTCCAATTAGATTCAAGCGCTGAGAACAACGTTTTTCGATCTAATCCGACAGCTGTCCTCTTGGGGTCAGAGATGAGGGAGCCCATGGGCGCTTGGCCAGACTCCGGGAGACAGCTGACCCACGTGGATCATGACCAAGATGGCCACCCAGGGGTAACAACACACACCGTAGAGGGTGCGGAATACAGTCAACCCAGGATTGCCTTATTAGATCCAAATCTAAGAGCTCAGCAAATCTTTATTGGACTTAGAACAATCTTAGGTTTTGACGGTTCAATCAGCGGCTGTGGACAGGCTGTTGGACGTGCCGACGTTATCGTCGACCAGCGGGTCTTCGGCTGTTTGACGACGACTGGTGACGCATGTAATCGGCGACAAACGAGCCTTCTTGATTCAAATATGCCCCAATTCGTCATCGAACAAGCCCGTTTTGAGTACAAAACCCTCGAAGCAGGTGGAGGTTGCGATGCCGTGTTGACGAACCTACCCTAAAGCGTCTTTGATGCACGTCACAGTCAGACCGCTCAGCGGGTGTTTTTCTTCGAACGCTCCTGAGCGGCTGCAATAGGCAATTGTGTGACATACTGGCCCGCCAAGACATAGATCATCTGGCTCAATCTCTTTCGACGCTCTTCAGCTGGCCCCCCCTCGGAGAAGGGAGCCGATTCTGCATAGCCGGTGTCTTGAAAAGCGGCGCGCAGAATTTGGACCGCGTTCCGTTTCGACTTCATGCTTTTTGCATCAGAAAAATCGTCTCTGCGTTCAACGAAAAACTCTGTCCAGGGCGAGGTGGGTTCGTTTTCGTCCATGAGCTTCGCCAACTGACGCAAGCCCTCGATCAGCCGCTCTTCAATGTGAAAAAAAGCTGTGAGGGTCGACGGCTCACCCGGATCTGAATGTCTGTCATCACTCAACGACGTCCCCAACTCAAAAGGCCAAGCGGGCCAGCTTTAGCATACGATGGATTTGAGGACAGAACGCAGTCCACCCGCTCCACCGAACGCCTACTCTATAACTGCTCTCATAAGTTGACAAGACTCATCAGCTTTAGTCCATGGGAGACCGCTCGAATCTATCTTTTATGCAACCTGAAGTGTGCGCAAAGCGTTGATAGATGCCAACTGTAGTTAGGGGATTGACTACGCTCTATGGCCGGGCAGGAGGAGACGCTTGCTGGTGATTATTCTGACCCCAACAAATGGCCTCGCCATCAAGGGTGATCGCACAGGTGTGGTCCAATCCAGCACTGATAGCACGAACGGCAACCCTCGGTGCATTGGATTGGGTCCGTGCATTTTGTCCCCAGCACATAGGCAATCCGTCTGTGCCGATTGCACATGTATGCTCTGCACCAGCGGAAATTCGAGTGAAGGTCCCGTCCGGTACAACAGACTGTTCGTATTCGTTGGAACCCCAACAGCGTACTTCGCCCTCCAAGGTCAGAGCACAGGTGTGACCACCGCCTGCACTGACTTGTTGATACTGTGCTGAATCCATCGGTGGTTCAGTCTGACTATCGGCATTCGCACCCCAACAATGAACAACATTGTCCATATCGATTGCACAGGTGTGATACCAACCCGCATCGATGGCCTTGTATTGTCCCGGTGGAGGTGTGAGGCGCCCGCTGTCGTCCAATCCCCAGCATTGAATCTCACCGGCCTGCGTCAAGACACAAGAATGCATGTAGCCGGCCGCGATGACAGACCCTGTGTCAAGCATCGGCGCATTACTCTGTTCGAACTCGTTGTCCCCCCAACAAATCGGCTGGCCCTCGGCGGTGATGGCACAACTGTGCCAATAATTTGTACTCAAATTCCGAAAGGTCCCGGGCAGTGCATCGGTTTGGCCATGGTTGTTTCGGCCCCAGCAAACAACCCGTCCATCACCTTTAAGGCCGCATGTGTGATAGCCACCGGATGCAATCTCTGCGAAAGCCGATGGATCGATGGGTGGACTCGCATCGGCCATTGTCGTGTCGGCTGCATCGGCCAGCGTCATGTCCAACTCGGGTGATGCAGTTGAGTCAATGGCCGCACCCACATCTACGCTGCGCTGTGCATCGGCCGTGTTGCCCGCATCTGACGCGCTGACGCCTAAATCTTGAGTCGCCGAGTTTAGACGTGTGCATTCGTATGCACCCGATGTAAATTCGGTACAGCCAAAGCCCACCGCACATGCGTTGGCCTGTTGACGACAATCTGCACTGCTCGCGGTTGTCGAATCGTCTCCGCAAGCCATGAAAAAAGCCACGCCGAGTAGAAAGATAGCGCGCATGGAAACCCCCAGGTTCATTGGTTTAGGTGGCCAACAACCTAATCTACCCTTCGGAAGATTTCAAGAATTTATACCGTCGCTTAGGATCGCAGCTCATCGTTCGGCGCGGCGATGAGAGACCGATAGAGTCTGTTATATGCCGCGCCACTCCGTCGCCAGCGACTATCGAACCGGTAACCTTCTGCGACGATGCCAGCCCAACGTTCGGGCTGTTGATGCCAAACACCGGCGGCACGCGCCATGGTCAGGTAGAGTCCCTCGCTGTCACCCACTTGCATCAGAAACCCGTTTTGAGCCTTTGTTTTGTGACCGTCGTAGACTGTGTCACGCAATCCACCGACGGGATTGACCACCGGAACGGCGCCATAGCGCATGGCATAAAGTTGGGTCAAACCGCACGGTTCGAAGCGACTGGGAACTAAAAAGGCATCAGCGCCGGCATAAATCTGGCGGGCAATGGCATCATCAAATCGAAGCATGGCATGGAGCTGGTCTGGATGCGTGCGGGCGAGTCCTTGAAAGGTCGACTCCAGGTCTTCGTCCCCTGTTCCTAATAAAACCAAACGAGCCCCGAGCCCTTTTAATTGAGGGACGATGTCTGCAACCCAGTCCAATCCCTTTTGATGGGCAAGCCGCGAGACCACGCCAAAGATGGGTTGGTCTAGATCGGTCGGCCAGCCGGCCCGGGCTAATAAGGCCTGCCGACACGCAATCCGTCCCGCTGGGTCTTGAGGAGAATAGGGGGCCACCAATGCAGAGTCAGTGGCTGGATCCCACTGAGAATAGTCGATGCCATTGACGATTCCGACAACACCACGGTGGCAGAGCGTTTGCTCCATCCCGCACCCAAATTCATCCGTTTGGATTTCGACGGCATAGCGAGGGCTAACGGTCGTGAGTTGGTCCGCATATTCTATACCGAGTTTTAAAAAGCTGACATGCTCACCATCCCCGTGACGATCAAACTCCGGTGCGTCTTCGGGCTCAAACCAACCTTGGAACGCAAGATTATGAATGGTCAGAATCGATTTTGGCTTTCGACCATCTGGGGGTGCTTGGTGATTCAGCCAAGCGATCGGCGCAACGTGCCAATCGTGGAGGTGCAATAGATCGGGACGCCCCGCACACAGACTGCCCATGCTCGCGTACGCAGCCTTGCAAAAATAACCAAAGCGATGAGCGAGATTCAGACCAGAGCCAGGGGCCATCTCATAGAGTCCAGGTCCGCTAAACAACTCATCTGACTCGAGGAAATAAACAGGTGAATCCGACTCTGAGTCCAGGATAAACCATCGCCCCTGAAAACATCGCCCCGCTACCTCGAGATCCAATTCAAGACCCGTTGATTCCAAGACCATGTCTCGGCGCGCTAATTCCTCCCGAACCTGCTGGTAGAGGGGCAACGCTGTGACCACCAACGTGTCTGACTCAGCGGCTTTAATCGCCGCGGGTAAGGCCGCAGTCACATCCCCTAAGCCGCCTGTGCGGCACCAGGGCGCATATTCAGCGCAGATATTGAAAATCTTCATCAGCAAGTCTACCTATCAGAACGAACCAGGCCCGGCCGAACGATAGGAATGCCTCGAATGAACGGCGACGACTGGCTTGACGGGTACGCGTTCCAGATCACCGCTTGTCGACGGGTCTCTAAACAGCATCGGTCCGATATCAGCCGCAAATTCAATCGGTCCATCAACGGGCACGTAGGTGCCTTTCGGCAGAACGATCACTCCGTTTTCGGTAATAAACGGAAAGCGTTTTGCATCCGCCTCGATATCGAAGCCAAAAGATGCGCCGGGTGCAATGACACAATTCTTATCCGCGAGAACTTTCTTCATTTTGACGCCCGGTCCAATGCGGGTCCCACTCATAAGCAAAGAGCTCTCTAGCTCGGCGCCCGTATTGACCTGACAGTCATACCCGATCAGAGACTCTCTTAAACGAGCCCCTGTCACGGCCGAGCCTTCGCAAACCATGCAGTCATCCAGGTCGGCCACGACACCACCATCTCCCGTCATGAAACGCGCTGGCGGATGATTTCGATGCGCGGTCCGAATCCGCCATTCGCGATTGTACATATTAAGATTTGGTACAGGATTACGCAGTTCCATACAGGCTTTAAAATAGCTGTCTGTCGTACCCACATCGCGCCAGTAAGCGCGCGCGTCTTCGGGATCACCCTGTACTCGATTCAAGCGGAAATCATAGGCGTAGATGGATGCACCTTCAGCGAGTAATTTCGGAATGACATCTTTACCAAAGTCGTAACGCGTGTCCGGATCGGCCGCCATTTGGTGCAGGGATTCTTCGAGGACATCGGTCTTAAAGAAATAATTACCCATACTGACAAGACACGTATCAGGCTGGCCAGGAATCGGCTCCGGATCCGTCGGCTTTTCTTGAAAGCCAATCACTCGGCCCGTCTCATCGACTTGAATGATTCCAAACTGACTCGCTTCTTCACGAGGAACGGGAAATGCTGCGATGGTCAAATCGGCATCGACTTGACGATGGTAATCTTCCATCTGGTCGACGGCACACTTGTAAATGTGATCGCCACCGAAAACCGCGGTGTTATCGGTCCGACTGTCGTGAATTAAATTGAGGTTTTGGTAGATGCTATCGGCTGTTCCGCGATACCAAAACTCCCCTTGTCTCATCTGCGCTGGAGCCAACTCGATGAATTCTTCGTAACCGGATAAGTGCCAGGTTCGATTCAGATGCCTAATCAAGCTACCGGCCATATATTGGGTCAGAATGTGGATCTGCCGATAGCCGCTATTGACCATGTTCGACAAAACAAAATCGATGATTCGATAGCGCCCACCAAATGGGGTCGCAGGTTTGGCTCGGTGGCACGTAAGCGGGCCAAGTCTTGAGCCCTTACCCCCCGCCATGATCATGACCAAACTTCGCTTCATAGAATTACCCGGTCCTCTCACCTTCTCATCAAAGGCGCTCGATTGATTGGGAGAGACGTCGACACCATCCTGAGTTACTCAGCATACCAGATACGCCCTCAGAGAAATGGTACAGCTTTAGCCGCAGGTTTAGAATACACAAGCTGTAAACTCATTCGATTGTTGGCAAATCGACACAGAGACTTGCTGAGACGGCATTAATCAGGCATAAGAAAACTACCAATCGTAAGATATAAAACAATGGGGGTGGGCTGCATGACTATACGCATGGCGCAAACGATCGTGGCGCACCTGGCGATCGTTCTATTTTTCTTGGGCTGTCAGCCCACGGAAACCTCAACCTCTGGTGCCGCTGACGACGAACAAGATGACATGGTTGTAACACAGCCCGATGGAGGGTCAGATGGACGCATGGTCACACCAGTTGACTGTCGGTCCGCGGGCTTTGTCCTTGAGTCAAACACCATCGCATTGACGTGTGAGACGGCAGATATTCGCTTTGCACCAAGCGTTAATATTGATTCGGTTTGGGTGGAGGCCGACGCCTGTGAACGGACAGACGACATCATCGTCTGCAACCTGGCCGACGCGGGTACAATTCAATACACACTCGGTGCACGAACAGTCTCGTCGACATATACGGCAAATCGGCCTCAATCATTCGGTGGTGTTCGACTCAACGGATCGGCGACCATGACTGATGCCAAGGCGTGGTTGTCAAATGGATACCAATCTTGGTCTCAAAGCGGCGTTATACAAATCCCCATCAGCGTATCGGATATTGAGTTGAAGAGCGCACTTCGAGCGAGAAGCGATGCCGAGGTCATTCGGCTAGGAACGGCCAATTCATGGTGGCACACGTTCGTAAAAGCGGACACCTCCTTGGTTGTGGGCACAACGACGGCTCGCCTTTTCAAGACATGGATTACCGTCAGCGGACAATCACCAGATCTAAGCGTGATGGTCACCAGCGGCGGCATAGACGAGACCATCGCCATGGGGGCTGAGGAAACCGTCGTCAATGAAACGGTGTTCGTCGCCTTAGATTCGGATGTCAACAACGCCCTCGAAAGCTATGGAGCTGCCCTTCCCCATCGAGCAACAAGTCTGGCAAAACCGGAAGCGGGTTGGAACTCGTGGTATGAGCTTTGGGATACCGTCGATGAGGAGGCCATAAGAGCCAATGCGATTTTGGCCGGAGACTATCTTCGGACTGTGCTGCCAGCCCATGAGGAGGCGTTTAGAATTGTCATCGATGATGGGTGGCAAAAAGCCTGGGGGGATTGGACAGCAAACGAGAAGTTTCCATCGGGCTTAGAGCAGCTCGCGACCGATTTGAAGGCGGACGGATTCGAAACGGGGATCTGGCTTGCCCCCTTACTGGTCCATGAGGACGTCCCACTGACCACCGAAAAGCCGGACTGGTTTATCGCAGATACAACCTATACTCACCTGACTCAGGGTCCGATGAAAATATTGGATGTGACCCATCCCGATGCGGCAGCCCATCTCACCCAGGTGATCGAGTCAGTTGTATCAAAAGGCTTCGACCTCTTAAAAATCGACTTTCTCTTCGCCGGCACTTATGAAGCGCCGCGACACGAAAACAGATCTGCAATCGAGTCATACAACATGGCACTGCAGATCATCCGACAGGCCGCTGGCCCAAATACGATTTTACTGAGCGTCGGCTCTCCGCCAATCGCGGGATTCGAGTACATCGATGCATGGCGAGTCGGCCCGGATGTCGCCGTTGGTGCATTTGACGCCAGCTGGTTTTTCGTCCCAAACGTCGGCCGCACAATCGCCGCACGCTGGCCCTATTGCCTGACGCTCCTGTGCGATGGTGACCCACCCATTCTGAGAACGCTTTCACAAACTGAGGTGGTTACAGGGAGCTGGGCTGCTGCCTTCTCAGGCGGTGCTTTATTCCTATCAGACGATTTGAGAAACTTGGACCCTACGCGCTTACCTTGGCTGAAACCTGAGGTCATAGAGACTGCCTTGGCGGGCGTACCCGCTAGACCGGACCCAATGCCCGAGATGATTCCAGATTCACTGGTCAGTGCACTGAGCGACCAACTGTCATCCCGTAGTCGACATGCTGTACCCACTCGATGGACACTGCCGAATGATCGACAAATTTGGATCAATTGGACAGACGAGTCAGCGGCCTTCGGATCCGTCGAGATCGATGCGCGGTCAGCGGTGATGATTGACGACACACAATGAAAAGAGATGTCCTGAAAACCCAGCTTTGGTAAGTAAAGCGTGTCGAGGTGGCAAAGGGAGTGGAACAAGTCATGAAATTACGTGTGAGCCTATTGATTGCAAGTGGTCTTGCCCTGGCCGGATGCAGCGGAGATAAAACAGACTATGCCGGTGTCGCGGACAGACTAACAAGCCGAGTGACGACACCGCGCATCGAGACGCCTCGTGTCGACGGACCGGAGACGGTATCACACCAAAGACCCCATCTTATGGATGCGTACGGACGGTATGTTCAAATCAAAGGCATTAATGTCAGTGGGTCTCATAAAGCACCACCCAGCGAAGACCACATCAAGATCGGCGGAGACGACGATCCGATGGCTGAACGCACACGGCCGTCGCGCTATCCACTCGTCGATACAGACCGGGTTGACTGCTTAAACGAAATGCCAATTCCATCAGACTGTTTGGAGACTGGACCCGACGGCAGTGTATGCACAGACAGCGACACCTGTACCGTCGACTATCTGGCCAGCCCGTTTCCACTGGACGAGGCAGATCGATGGTTTGGTCAGATGGCATCTCTCGGCTTTAATTCGGTTAGACTGATTACCAACTGGGAGTCCATTCAACCGTATCGTCCAAATAGCGAGATTTGCAAAACCAGTGAACGCTACACCGACGAATGCTATGACCTGGAGTATTTGGCTTATTACGAGGCGCTCATCGCCAAAGCACGCGACTACGGCATCTACGTACTCGTCGACATGCACCAAGACATTTTTAGCCGCCACATCATGACCTATTATAACGAGAGCCCAAGCTATCGAGATGCAGGCGAGACGTTGGATGCCATCCCAGGGACTCTCGATCACACCATCCTTTCGTTGTTCCCACCGTATACGGATTGGGTCCGCGGACATGGCGCCCCTAGATGGGTCGTTCAAACCGCGCTGCCAGAAAAGAAAATGAGTTCGAAATACTGGGGTATGTTTCGTGGCATCGGGGGACTGACCAATCGGGACGGGTCTTTGAATCTGGGGCTTTTGGGTACGCTTCAATCATTGCTGGAAAGATTCGACCCGGGCGGCGGTGTCCCGCCTTGGCTGCCAGATATCTTGGACAGTGCGCCAGAGACCCGATTTGAAGTCAATGAGACCAGCGATATTCTGCCGCTGACGCCATGGATTGCATCGGGTTTGTTATCCCTAGACGTTGACCGGTCGTTCGCTGCCCTGTTCGCCGGTGATACCATCTTCCCCAATCTTGTCGTTGATGATGATGGTCTAACTAAGCGAAAAACCGATGCGACGAACGCACAGGCCCCCGACCTGAAAACATATCTGCAAGGACACTACATAGGGTCATTTCTCGAGTTGGCAAAGAGGGCAAAAAGCTTCGATAATGTGATTGGCTACGACGTTATCAATGAACCTGTCGGCGTCTTCTTGATGATGGCGCTGGGCGGGGTTTTCAAACAGCTTGTCGGCCTGCCCGATGAATGTGCGGCCCCCGTCGATTGTATGCTGCCCGAAGGCTGCGACCCAGATAGCGAGCAATGGCCTACATGCCTTCCTGAGGATCTCCTGGAGGAGGGCGAGCTGCCCGAAGATGCCTATGAGCGACTCAGTGGCGTTGCCGGCCTTCAGTTTGAGTGTATTGACGAGCGCGGTCTTGACGGCAGCGATCAACCCTCAGGGCCAACCAAGTGGTGCCGGAGTCTGACCGATAAACCGGCGACAGAGAATCCCTTGGTGCTTTATGGAGCCCGTTTCGAAGACACGGTCATTTCATTTCTTGGTGCCGAATTAGGTGGCGAGATCTTTTCTCTTATCAAAGGACTTCAACTTCTGCCCACCGACGCGCACCCGTACACCATGTACCAATGGGGTCTCGATGAAGTCGCGACAGGTGCAGCCTTGGGCATAAACTTTGGCTTCGAACAGAATCACTTGCAGCCGTTCTATGAGACGGTGGGGCAAGCGATTCAAGGTGAGGACCCCAACGCGATAATCTGGTTCGAACCGGCGACGAGTATCCGCATGATTACCGGTCCGATGCAGTTTTGGGATCAACCCCTGACCAGACCAAAGGGCATCGACCAACTGGTTTTTGCACCTCATTGGTATCCAGATATTTACCCGCAATTGGGGATTAATTCGCAACCAAGACAGTTTAATTCAGATGAATGGTTATATCGTGATTTTACCGAGCCCTTGCGCAAGCACATGGAGGAGGCACCGACCTGGCTTGGAAATATGCCCATCGTGTTTGGCGAGTTCGGGACCTATTTCAATCTGCGGCTTCGTGAAAAAGACTTGGACCCAGCCCAAGCAAAAGAGATCAGCGCTCACGTCCTCAACAGCTACTATGAGGCCTTCGAAGAACTCGGTTTAGGCAATATGGTCTGGTGCTTTTCAGCCACCAATGACGCGAAATACGGCGAGGACTGGAACCATGAAGACTTTTCAGTCATAGGGCCTGATGGAGAGCCTCGAGCTTGGCCGGCGTTCGTCAGACCCTATGCTCGTGCCACGAGCGGGAAGCTCATCACGCAGCACTTTGTCAGCCAATATCATTTCTGGGATCCGGTGCAAGGCGTGCCCAGACCAACGGGAGACTATGAGCTGCGCATGCAGCGTCGAGAATCAGATGAACCAACGGAAGTTTTTGTACCCAGGCGACAATATCCCAATGGGTTCTATGTATGGCTCAGCGACGGATCAGCCTTCTTCGATCACGAACGACAAATTCTCTATTGGTACCCCAGCGCCGATGCCCCGAAAACAAATCACCGTCTTCACATCCAACCGCGAAGTACGATTCGGGAGGCGCTGGATTGGGCCTATTTCTTCGATGAAGAGAGCGTCCTAATCGGCCATCAGCCGGGCTCTTTTCCAGTGGAGGTGTCACAATGAATCAGTCGATCATCAAGTGCATTCTCCTCAGTCTCATGAGCGTATTCTGGTGTCAGCCGGCTCTCAGTCAAAAGTCGATGGACTGCGGGCAAACCGGTCATCCCTGTGTCTCATTGAACGCTGACTTCTCGACGATTTTACATCTGCGGAATGATACGGACTTTGATTCGACGCCGCGGTATTACGATGTCGACGGCCAAAGCCAAGGTCAGGTTGCGACCTTTTTCTCTCCAACCCTCAAGCTCAAGAATAAAGACAACATTGAACTGGTCTATCGAATTGAGTTGGGCTGGAATGGGTGGAGTCGAAATGACCCAGGGCTGCCCAATCAATTCTTAGCGCCGGAACAAAACGGCCTGTCGGCGCGTCATAAAGAGATTTGGGTCAACTGGCAAGACGAGGCCTACGAGCTCAAAGTGGGCTACCAGAGAATCGCGGACCCAAGCCGCTTATTTCTCGATCATTTTGCGGGCGCGGTTCAATTCAGTGTGCGCCTGCAAGCACATCGCTTCACCTTGCTTGCAGCTCAATTGCCTGAGACGGCTTACGAAGGGTTAGATGTCGCTTCAGATAACTTCCTGACCGATTCATTTGTCTTTGGGGGCACCTATCAGTTTGAGTTCAAGCCGGGTTTCGAGATTGATTCCGCTGTCTACAGTCGCTTTGATCAACAGTCCATCGGTCGACCCTTGATGTTGTCAACTGCAGTGGCCGGACTTCGCATTGACGCCAAAGACTACGAGGCATGGTTTCATATCCTCGGTCAATTCGGCCAATGGCATGGCGGGGGTGTAGGCAATCGAGATGTCAGACTGATGGGCAGCGCGGTGCAAGCCGGTGGAACCCGACGGATGGGCCGATTGACCCTTGGCGTCAATGTATTCGCTTTGTCTCCCGATGATGACCATCATGGAAACCAGAGTCAGCTCGCATTCATTGGCTCAGCAAAAAACAACAGTCGTACGCGGGTTTTGACCGAAGACGAAACCAGAGATCGCTACGATAACTTAGATGAATCAATGGGGACCTTTTGGGGTGCATTTATCGTCAACCCCGCAGGGTTGATGGTCGCCGATTTATCCGTCGGCTACGGCGTGACAAATGACTACGAACTGGGTTTCGTCGTCGGCACGGGAACAACGCTCAATGAAAAACGATCATTTGGTAACACGTATGTGGGGACCGAGCTGGCCTTGAACAACACGCTGAAAATGAGTCAAACTCTATCGGTATTTTTGTCGGGTTTTGCCTTCTTGCCGGGTGAGGCCGCCGCTGCGTTCATCAACGATATCGACCGCCAATCAACTGATTATCTCTATGGATTGGCGACCGGCCTTCAAGCCCAATTCTGATGCATCTCATGCAACAGAGACAGAATCAGCCCGGGGAGGCGTCATGAAGATTCTCATCACTGGAGGTGCTGGTTATATCGGCAGTCATACGTGTGTGGAGCTTCTCAACGCCGGTCATGAGCTGGTGGTCTTGGATAATTTGTCGAACAGTAAACATGCAGCAATCCATCGAATCCGAGAACTGGCCGCCGGACCTCTGGAGTTTGTCAAAGGCGATATTCGGGACACCTCACTGGTCAGTAATCTCTTGTCGCAACAGTGCCAGGCGGTCATTCATTTTGCCGGACTGAAGGCCGTCGGAGAATCAACTCAAATTCCAGCTGATTACTACGAAACAAACGTCAGTGGGACACTCTCCCTCGCTCGCGCCATGGATGCGACGGGTGTCAAAACAATCGTGTTCAGCAGCTCCGCGACCGTCTACGGTGATCCGAGTACAGTCCCGATCACAGAAGATTTCCCGCTCAGTGCGACCAATCCATATGGCTGGTCGAAACTGATGGTCGAGCAAATTCTATCTGACTTAGCTCAAGCGGATCCTAAGTTGAGCGTGACCCTACTCCGTTATTTTAACCCCGTCGGGGCTCATCCATCCGGACGGATTGGGGAAGACCCAAATGGGATACCCAACAATCTGATGCCATACATTTCGCAGGTCGCGATTGGTAAACTGCCCGAGCTGAGTGTTTTTGGTAACGACTACCCAACCCGGGATGGCACAGGCATTCGAGATTATATTCATGTCGTCGACCTGTCTCTTGGGCATCTAGCCGCCCTAAATGCACACCATGACCAAGCAGGGCGCTACGTCTACAACTTAGGAACAGGCCATGGGGTCAGCGTCTTAGAGATGCGCAACGCTTTTGCAAAAGCCTCCGAACGAGAGATTCCTTATCGGTTCGCCCCTCGTCGACCAGGGGATATTGCCGCCTGCTGGGCAGACCCAAGCCTGGCTAATGGCGCACTGAATTGGAGAGCGGAACGGGGGCTTTTAGATATGGTTTCCGATGCATGGAAATGGCAGTCGATGAATCCCCAAGGGTATCCGGATTAACCGATGGACTTTGATCCCACAGAACACCCACATCGGCGATACAATCCGCTTACCGGAGACTGGGTTCTAGTCTCTCCGCATCGCGCCAAGCGACCGTGGCAGGGTGCCACCGAGCCGCCAAGCACAGTGCAGCACGACCCCTATGATGAAACCTGCTACTTGTGTCCCGGTAATCTGCGAGCCAGCGGCCAGAGGAATCCCAATTACACTGGGCCCTTCGTTTTTGAAAATGACTTTAGAGCCTTGTTGGATAACACGCCCCAGATCCCCGAAAGTTCCGATCCGCTGTTCAAGAGCAAACACGTCAACGGCACTTGTCGCGTCATCTGTTATTCGCCGGATCACAGTAAGACGCTTCCACTCTTATCAACGGACGAAATTATCCAGGTCATCCATCTATGGTCTCAAGAAGTGAGCTCACTCGGTGACGCTTTTAAGTGGGTTCAAGTGTTTGAGAACAAAGGGGCTGCGATGGGCTGTTCGAACCCTCACCCACACGGGCAAATTTGGGCAACAGATTGTTTGCCGACAGAGGCACAGAAAGAGGACAGACAGCAGCGGGTTTATTTCAAAGACCATGCACGACCAATGCTTTTGGATTATGCAAGACGAGAATCAGCTAACGGACAACGCACAGTCTTCGAAAACGACCATTGGATCGCCCTTGTTCCCTTTTGGGCTGTTTGGCCATTTGAAACGCTGGTCTTGCCAAAAAAGAGACACATTGCCCACCTAAACCGGCTGTCCGACATAGAGACCCATGCCCTCGCCGAGACTCTCAAGACGCTCTGCACTCGGTACGATAATTTGTTTAACACCTCGTTTCCATACTCCATGGGTTGGCACGGAGCACCCCACGGCCCTGGACACGACCATTGGCAATTGCATGCACATTTCTATCCGCCCTTGCTGAGGTCAGCGACCGTCAAGAAGTTCATGGTTGGTTTTGAACTCTTGTCGGAAAGTCAACGAGATTTAACGGCCGAGCAGGCCGCCGAACGACTGCGAAATTGCCCAACGGTGCATTACTTGGAATCGCAATGAAGCACTTAATCGAAAAAATCCAGACGTTTGCTCTCAAACAGACTGGCGAGAGCATGCCCTTCGTCGTTTTTGCCCCAGGACGGGTCAATCTCATCGGCGAACACACCGATTATAATGATGGATTCGTGCTGCCCTGCGCCATCGATTATGGCACGGTCGTGGCCGCCCGGCTACGCTCGGATCAACAGGTGACTGCAACCGCATTAGACTATGCTGAACAGACCGTTTGCTTCGACCTTCAGGCACCGCTCGAGAGAGATCAAAATGCGCCGTGGTCCGACTATGTCAAAGGTGTTTTCTCAGTCCTGTTAGACCTAAACTACCCATTGAACGGACTCGACATTTTCATCGCGGGAGACGTACCGCAGGGTGCCGGTTTAAGCAGTTCTGCGTCGCTACAAGTAGCGATGACACTGATGCTAAATGAGACCGCTCAATTGGGTTTGACCGCGGTGCAATTAGCTCAATTCAGCCAACGTGCTGAAAACGATTTCGTCGGGTGCCAATGCGGCATTATGGATCAGCTTGCGTCCGCGGCAGGTCGGGTGGGTCATGCCCTGCTCATCGACTGTAGAGATCTATCCATCGAGGCCGTTCAAATCCCAAGTGGAACCGAGATTGTCATCGTAAACTCAAATGTTCGCCGCGGCCTGGTCGAAAGTGAATACAACACCCGGAGACAGGAATGCGAACGAGCCGCACTCGCACTTAATTTACCCGCGTTGCGTGATGCGGATGACTCTGATTTAAAGACCCTGGCACTGACCGTAGACGACCGTGTATTCAGACGCGCCAGGCATGTTGTCACGGAGAACGCCCGGACCTTGGCGAGCTGTGACCATCTCCGTGCAGGCGCGCTGGATCAACTGTCCAGATTAATGGCAGAATCCCATCGTTCCCTGCGCGATGATTTTGAAGTGACCGTCGAGCAAATCGACATACTCGTCGACTGCATAGACACCATCATCGGCGAGCGAGGTGGAGTTCGAATGACCGGCGGTGGTTTTGGAGGCTGCGTTGTCGCTTTAGTTCCAAAAGACCTGGTCGACGATGTCAAATCAGGCGTACTTGATGCCTACCAAAAAGCCACAGAGCTGGACCCAAGCATTTATGTCTGTAGAGCCTCCGCCGGAGCGCATGTGGTCGACTCACCGACGGGCTCTAACCATACAAAAGGATATCATGACGCTTAGGTCCACACGTTTTGAGCCCATCTGCCACGCACGAGCACAAGAAGACCTGGCCCAATGAGCGATCGGGTGTTACTGGCTGCAGGCCAAGCTGAGGTCATCTTTGATTTGACCAGCGGCGGACGAATGGCGTCGTTTAAACTCGGAGGACTCGAGCGCCTGGTCCCCAAGCGAGAGGGCGACATGATGTGGGGCTGCTATCCAATGGTCCCCTGGGCAGGCCGCGTTGCAAATGGCCAATTCAGTTGGCAAAACAGCCAATACCAATTGCCAAAACTCAGTCCGCCTCACGCCATTCACGGAACGGTTTTTAATCGACCATGGACTCAAACAGGCCCACGCACGATGGTCTGTGACCTCCAAGACGCCTGGCCATGGCGAGGCCGGGTTTTGAGTACAATTGAACTGAGCGAGATTCAATTGTCTTGGACCCTCGACGTTCGGTCTACAGATTCACCGATGCCTGTCGTCGTGGGCTGGCATCCTTGGTTTCGTCGCAAACTTGAAAACAAAATTGAGGCCGATTATCAATTTGAAGCAACCCAGATGTATGAACGTGATGACCGTGGGATACCGACGGGCAGACGACTCACGCCGAATCAAGGTCCTTTTGACGATTGCTTTACACAGCTTACTCGAGACCCGTCGGTCACTTGGAGCGATGGGTATCGCCTACAGCTGAGCAGTTCGTGTACAAACTGGGTGATCTACGATGAGCCAAGCGACGCCTTCTGTATAGAACCGCAAGCCGCACCGCCAGACGCATTCAACACGTTTGATTTTGATGTCGCAGACCCTCTCTCACCGGTGGTCCACACGATGACCTGGACATGGACGGAGCCAAGCGAACCGACGTCGTTGACCACTGACTAGACCATCGTTGAGCCAGTAGAACCTCGAAGAGAACGCGCGTTTGTGGTCTAATCAAAGGGGGTTATCGACGAGCAGTGGAGTCTAGATTGTATCGACCCAGACATACTGACCAGATATGGGGCCCATTTGGTCTGACATACTGCATCGGGCTGACCATGCTGATCAGCTGTGCTGGTCTAGACGCCGGTGAGCTGATGGATATGGCCTCGGAAGACGCGGCCAGTGAGTCCATGGCTGATGGCGCCCCCCCATCGAGCATCGACATGCGCACACGAGTCCTCGATTCGAGTTTGGAACGCCCCGGTCGGGACTCGTCGGTAGAGGAGACCTATGACGGCATGGTTGAGCAACTCGATTTGGCCATTGGAGATGCCATGCCGCCAGCAAATATGGAGTTCTCCGACAGCTCAGCCCCGCCACCGCCGGTCGATTCGGGTCCCTTAGACCTCGATCTAGGGCCAATGGAGGACCCGGATGCGAATCCAGTAGACATACCTGACATGAACGATGTCGACCCTGCCGAGGCTGAGAGTACGGGGTATAATCTCTGCGCCAATGCGTCGGTGGACCGGGCACCCGGTCACTATGACGCCCCCATCATAAGCCCTTTTTTCCCCTTTAGAGACCAACACACCACCCGCGATGGTGATCGCCGCTTTCAACGCTATAACTGCGCGCCGGACACACCTGAGAACGGGCCCGAACGGATCTATCAATTCACCTTGGAGACGCCAGCTGATTTTTTTGCGCGCGTGCGAGATGGCAATGGCGTCGATGTCGACCTCCATCTACTTCGACACTTAGACCAGGACAATGGCATGGCGACGGGATGTCTTGCACGCGCCCACGAAGACCTTGTCGTCGATGACTTACAAGCCGGAACCTATTGGCTGGTCATCGATTCCTGGACCAATGGTGACGGTGTCGACCTAGACGGCGCCTTTTCCCTGGAATTTGACATTTCAATTCGCAACGCGTGGCGGCGGTCACAGATTAGCAATGACGTCGAGTGGAGTCGATACGATGGTCTGATCGACGGCGAATCTCAAAGTGTGAACGTTGTTCGTGTGTCGGGCGATCGCAAGGCTGAGATGGTCATCCAACATCACCGTGGTTGCCAGCGCGTCTCCGACGCCGCCGGTGACGCGTTGATCGGCATAAATGGCGGCTATTTTGGGGTCAACTGTAGTGTGGTGGGAGATTTAGTCGTGGGCGGCCAAGTCATCAGCCGGTCAGCACCAACAACCCCTCCTCTTGAGATGAGGCCATGGGTCAGCTGGCGGCGAGATGCACTCGAGTTTGCATGGTATCCGAATGACAGTCAGCCCAACGATATTGAATTTGGTCTCAGCTCGCATCCAATGCTCGCCCAAAATGGACTTGCCCAAGCAGCGGTGCAGCCCGAAGAGCAGGTTTATTCAGCGATCGATTGGGCGCGCAACCCGCGCAGTGTAATGGCTCAAGCTGATGACGGTGATGTGCTTTTGATCACCATAGACGGTCGGTCTGCAGGCCGCGCGGGCTTATCGACCCCGGCCCTGGCGGATTGGCTTGTCGAAACCCTCGATGTACGCGATGCAGTGAATCTAGATGGCGGGGGGTCAACGACGCTTTATATTCGCGGATGCTCGGCGGATGGTGTCGTCAATACCCCTTCGGACAACCAGGGAGAGCGGGCCGTGGCAACGGGGGTCTTTGTGCCATAGTGAGCGCCCTAGTATTGGGTTGAGAAAATGGGTATCGTCCAGAGACCATCTCCCATCAATGGGTCCATAATGCGTCTTTTTAAACTTATATCCGTCGCTTTAATCATCGTGTCTATGGGGTGTCAAGATGGAGACACCGATGCCAGCTCAACAAACAGTATGGCGCGGGATATCAGTCTCGATCAGAGCGTCAATCCATCGTTCATCGGGGCCGACAGTCTGCCGACAATCGACCCAAACGACTTAGATAGTCAGGCTGTCGATGGTGGTCTGCTGGCCGATGCAGATGGCCTTCCTGCCTGTGCTATCGGCTCTCAACGCTGCGGGACCAACTCTGATGTCGAACGCTGCGAAGACGCCGACGGTGACGGCCAAGGCGAATGGCGCACATCTATGCTCTGCCCTCTCGGTCAAATGTGTCTGGACGGTCAATGCCAATCAGCCAATGGCGACCCGTGTGCAATGGCGTGTGACTTAGGTGATACGCAATGCGCCGGTGAGCTCATACAAGACTGTGTCAGCGGCGATCAGGCTTGTCCGACATGGACAGATCCGGTCCCATGTCCCTCAAATCGGCAATGCCAACAGGGACAGTGTTCCTGCGAAGATGAATGCGCTGTGGGCACCCAAGAATGTATTGGTGATGGTTATCGAGTCTGTATCCAAATGACCGATTGCGCCCGTTGGTCTGACATACAGGCCTGTCCTGGTGACAGACCGTGCGAGAATGGCGAATGTGGGCAGTCTAATTGCGCTCATGAATGTGATGTGGTGGGCCTTACAGACTGCATTGGAGACAGGCAACGACAATGTGTTTTAGACGACTTACTGTGTCGAATCTGGGTCGGCCCATTACAATGCCCGGGGCAGCAAACGTGTTTGAATGGAGGCTGCAGTGCGCCCCCCTGCAATCACGAATGTCCTGTGGTCGGCTTTACGGAATGCCTCGGTGACCAACAAAGACGATGCATTAACGATATAAACTCTTGCCGTGTATGGCAGGACCCAACGCCTTGTCCAGGTAACTTTGTGTGTCTGAACGGTCTCTGCAGTCGGCCCCCATGCGAGCATGAGTGCATTGCAGCGGGTCAGACGGAATGCGTTGGCGACCAGCAGAGGCAATGCCAGCTAGACAATAATTTTTGTCGCATCTGGGGCGATGCGCAAGCGTGTTTTGGCGGCCGGGTCTGTCGGCAAGCCGGGTGCGTTTTTGAATGCGAAAACCAATGCGACTTTGTGGGACAAACGCGGTGCCGAGATGACCAACAAATCGAACAATGTAGCCGTGATGCGCGAACCCAATGTCTTGACTGGCAGAACTTCGTACAATGCGCCGGCAATCAGGTTTGCCGCGACGGGCGCTGTTTTATCCAATGACCGCTCGGCGCATGATGCAAAATGCGAGTCTAGGAGACAACATCAAGAAAGGGTAGAGAAAGCCATGAAGTGGTGCTTGTTTATCGCATTGGGGATGAGTCTATTGGGATGTGGCCCGGCCCTGTTCATCGAGCCTGGTGCAGGCATTGGACCGCCGGCCTATCGTTGGACGACCTCCCTTCATAAAGACCATCCACTGGTCGGCAAAATTTGGTCGACAAAGTCTCAGACATTCGTGTCCATCACTCAACTGACTGCAACGGTCCAAGAGTCGGAGTTGGTGCTCATCGGGGAACGCCATGACCAGCCAGACCACCACCGAATCCAAGCTTGGCTCATCCAAAACTTGAAAAGGCCAGCCGTCGTGGGTTTCGAAATGCTAAACGAGACCCAGGCCGAGGCTGTAGATGCATCAACATCAGCCAACGAGCTTGCCAAAAAGTCAAAGTGGCATACGTCCGGCTGGCCCGACTTTCAGATGTACAAACCCATTTTCGAAGCCGCTTTCAATGGCCAACATACAGTCCGGGCCATCCATCCGAAGCGCTCTCGACTACGGGCACTCATGATGCGGCCAACCAGTCAGCCCACCAGTCAACCCACCAGTCAACCCACCAGTCGGCCCATCGGTCAGCCCGGTCAATATGCGGCTCAATTATCGCCAGCTGGGCAAGCGCAACTCCATCGCGACATACGAGTCGGACATTGTGGCCATGCGTCGCCTGCCCTCCTCACTGCTATGGTGAGAGCCCAAGTCTTCAAAGACAAATGGATGGTCAAGAAAATTGAAACCGCTCGGCGCCAATCGCAAGGCGTCGTCATCGCCGGAAATGGACATGTGCGTAGAGATTACGGCATGCCCAACTATATCGACTACCCGCACATTAGTATCGGCCTCATCGAGGTCTTAGATTCCAAAAAAGGGGCACAGGACTACGCCCCTGAACGATACGACTTTGTCTGGTTTACCCCACGGCTCGATGACATCGATGCATGTGAAAAGTACAAAGAAGCACTGAGAAAAATGAATCGGCGTTTCAAAAAGAAAGCACGCAAAGGACACCACTGACCGCGGGCCGATAGCACATGGGTCCGCCGGGGTACGAGCGGACCACCGATGGTCGTCTAGGCGTGTCTTACCAGAGCCAACACAGTTATTTTCTGGCCGTATTTGGGTCAAGATAAGGCCACAAACCAAAGTGTCATTTCACTCCACTCCCAAGATAATTCAAACGAGCGTACTCTATTGGAAATCTCCCAACACCCGTTGGGTCGAAGGGGCGTTGAATTTGACTTGAGGTGAATGGCTTTGCCACTTATGCTCGTCAGTTGAAAAAACAGAAACCATAAGGGGCCGATAGCGATGATGCACGTTTTTAGACCAAGAGATCTCGATTTCCTTCTGTATGATGTGTTGAGCACCGAAGCACTCTGCGAATCAGAACGGTTTGCCCAACACGACCGAGAGGTTTTTGATTCAATTTTAGAAACGGCCCGTAAACTCGCAGAGGACAAGTTTGAGACCCATGCGTGTGACCAAGACAGCAATCCGCCTCGCCTCGAACATGGAGAGATCAAGGTGGCTAAAGCAGTAAAAGCAGCCACGGATGCGTTCATCGAGAATGGGTTCTCAGCCGGCCCGTTTCCAGAAAAGTGGGGCGGACTCGCACTGCCAAGTACCATCGTAAATGCCTACACGTTCTACTTCAACGCCGCGAACATTGCGACGTCGACGTATGTTGGACTGACCATCGCGGCTGCGAATATGTTGATGAATCACGGGGATGATGCAGTCAAGGAGATGTATCTGCCTCATTTGGTCGCTGGCGTAGCCTTTGGAACCATGTGCTTGTCGGAGCCACACGCGGGTTCATCATTAGCTAATTTGAAAACGACAGCGACACCGAGGGCAGACGGCACGTACCAGATCACAGGCAACAAGATGTGGATTACCGGAGCAGACCACGACCTCTCTGATAATATCTATCACTTTGTCCTCGCTCGTTTACCCGATGCAGCCGTCGGGACGAAGGGCATATCGTTGTTCCTCGTACCAAAATTCGAAGTAAATGAAGATGGCTCCCTGGGTGAGCGAAATGATGTCAAAGTTGTCGGCTTAAATCACAAGATGGGCTACCGGGGCAGCGTCAATGGCGTCGTCGCGTTTGGTGAAACAGGTGCGTGTCGGGGTCGATTGGTCGGCATCCCCCACGCCGGGTTGAGCCATATGTTCCACATGATGAACGAAGCCAGAGTCGGGACTGGCATGGCCGCCGTCTCATGTGCATACGCTGGCTATCGCCACAGCCTGATCTATGCCCAAGAACGCCCCCAAGGCTTTAAACTGGGTCAGCGGGACCAATCACAACCGGAAGTCATGATCATTGAACACGCCGACGTGCGCCGTATGCTGATACAGCAAAAAGCATACGTTGAAGGCAGCCTCCATCTGGTCCTGTATTGTGCGCAACTGATGGATCGGCATGAAATCGCCCTGGATGCAAAAGACGAGAAAGCAGGGGAACTAGATTTTCTCTTGGCCCTGCTGACGCCGATTGCGAAAGCATGGGTCTCTGAGCATTGCATCGATGCAAACCGAGCGGCTATGCAAGTTCTAGGCGGCTGCGGATATACAAAAGACTATCCTGTTGAACGCTTGTACCGCGACAATCGCCTCAATGCCATCGTCGAGGGGACAACGGGTATCCAAGCGCTCGACTTACTGGGTCGTAAAGTCACCATGGGCCAGGGGGCGGCTCTCAGACTGCTCATGGCAGAAATTCAAAAAACACTGGCAGCAGCCAAAGAAATCGATGGTCTAGGTCAATGGGCAGAGGCACTCGATGCCAAGTGTCAATTGGTCGCTCAGGCAACCATGAGCGCGATGGGTGCAGCGATGAACCAAGAAATCGAAAAGTTTCTCTGCAATGCCACGCCCTATTTGAATGCCCTTGGCCATGTGGTGATCGGCTGGATGTGGCTTGAACAAGCGGTGGTTGCCAAAACCGGACTGGCCGCGCGTCCCGACGATTCTTTCTTACTCGGCAAAGTCCAGACATGCCAATATTTCTATGAATGGGAGTTACCCCGCGTTGAACAATGGACCCGGGTCCTGACGCCCATTGAAACAACATGCTTAGACATGCAGACTGACTGGTTCTAGTCTTACCTACAGACCGAGAGCCGTCCCCTCCGACGACTCTCTGCTCAGTCTATGAGTCATCGGATCCGATGGTATACATAGACTTTTAAGGGCCAACAACTTGCCAACTTGAACCATAGTGACCTAGACTGGCGACAGATGGGTGATCCGATTATCGCCCATACATACTGATTTAATGATGGTTAAGTTGTCTTATGATTAGGGATAATGCCGCCCTTTGGGTACTGGCCCTCGTCTTGCCTTCAGTTGCCCAAGGGAACCCTGGGTCCGATGCGAGTCAAACGAAAGCTGCCATAAACAAGACTGCAGGCACACCGAAGCAATCGCCGATTGATCTGAAAGACAATACGGCTGTGCACGAAAAAAGCCCGTTAAACGTCGGTAAAGCGACAACCGACGGTGCGGAGCGTACACCAGCCGTCGCTGAAACGACTCAGCCGGAATTTGATATCGCCGTCGTAAAATCAAAAATGCGCAAACACTTCTGGGGCACTAAATATCATGCGATCCTAAAAGACTTCTACGCCAGCCGGGCCCATTCAATGGTCTTTCACGATGGGTTTGAACCCAATAAGAAAGCCCGTGCGCTGTTTAAGATTATACTCAACCTCAACGAACATGGAATCAATGCGCGCCCATTTCACTGGGCGCTCAGCAAGGCGGGGAGGAAGAAAGGGTTTCGTTGGTGGCGTCAGCGAAAGAAAGCCCCCGAACCGGCTTTGATTACCCCAACGGATATCAGCGGTATGGTCCAACAGGATCTGAGGCTGACTGACCTCCTCATTCAGTACATACAGATCCATCGATTTAATCGCATAGATAATGCAAATTTTGTCACCAGTCCCCATCAACTGGCGAGGAAGTATAAAGACCAGGTACTGACATACTTGGTCGCGATACTCGACAACATCGAAATTGGGACGAGAGACCTGATCCCCAAAACCCCTAAATACAACCAACTCAAGGACCATCTCAAGCAATATCGAGCGATGACGGATCGGACGGTACCAGCCAAAGTTTCATGGCGCCGCTGGCGGCGTGTTAGCGAGAAACGTCCGCCCACAAAGAGTCAAATCAAGCGCCTCCAAGATCGCCTGCGATACGCAGGTTTCTACGAGGGGCCAACGGAGGGCGAATTAGACGATGCAACCAAACAGGCCCTTCGCGAATTTCAAATCCAGCATAATCTGAGAGAGCGCGAACACCTCGATTACGCGGCGGTCCAAGCGCTGAACTGGAAAATGAACAATCGAGTCCGTAAATTAATCGCCTCATTACAGAGACTCAGGGAGTCGCAGTTGGTCCTGAAAGCAGAGCCGACCTATGTTCGCATCAACCTCCCTTCTTTTGAACTCACTCTGACGGAAAATCGAGAAATTACTCGGCGGCATCGAGTCATTATTGGCAATACCAAGCTCGACTATGATCGGGACGATTGGATTCAGGGGTACCTGAATAAATCACCCGTGTTGGCGACTCGAATGGAAACCATTATTCTGAACCCGACCTGGAAGCCCCCGCCTCGAATCCTTGAAGCTGAGTTCGATGGACGCAAGGATATTCGAATTGGGCCTGGGCCTCGTAATCCGCTTGGTGCCGTTAAATTCTGGCTCTATCGAACGAACATGGTCTATCTCCATGACACCAACAAACGAGGCCTATTCAAGTATACGCGACGGGCATACAGCCATGGGTGTATTCGCGTGCACAAGGCGCTCGACTTTGCAAAACACCTCCTGGCTCGATTTGCCGATATTGATGAGGACGAATACAAAGCGCGCCTGGCGAAGAAGAAGCCCAGTCAGGCTGAGTTAAAAACTCACCTGCCGGTCTACTTTGAATACATGACGGCGGACATTCATCCTGAAAAAGGACTGGTTTTCTATCCGGATGTCTATCAATTCGACTACAAGTACAATCGGGGGATACCGACCCGAGTTAAACGACGTTTCGGGGATAAGCGCATGCGACCCAAAAATGTTCCTCTGATTTCTAAAGCCGATTATAAAGCGTTGAAAAAAGGCGGTGAAAAAGCGCCGATGGAATGGCCTTTGGTCGACACAGCTAATGAGACCCCAGTCAGCGAGACGCCTCAATAGGCATGTCTAAATAGCCCATGCACCTAGACACTCAACCGCCCTCATCATTCAAATACAGTCCATTCATTCCGCCAGCGGATTGTCGGAGGCATACACCCCATCTGGCTTCATTTGCCTGGAGCGATTGCGCCGGTTAAACTCAGCATCAGCCGGACTTATTTTGATGGCGATGCGCCGTCTCAAGTGAACCGCATGTCCGTCTGCGAGACAAAGGGTCCCAGAGAGGAGCCTGAGCTGCTTCTTTAGGGGCCCTACAAAGGATACACGACGTGCCGCAAACGCGCTCAACGCTCCAAAAAAAAGCCATCGATGACGTGTTTAGCTGCGTAGATCGACCACTAACCGTTCCAGAAGTCCATAAGGCAGCCTCTGACCTCTGCGCCGGAATCGGTATTGCCACCGTCTATCGGGCAGTCAGCCGCCTGGTTTCAAACGGCACCTTAAAAGACGTTAAAATTCCTGGCCAACCGACCCGATACGAACGGGTCTCTCTCTACCATCACCATCACTTTCATTGTTCTATTTGTGAACGAGTTCTGGATGTGACCGCGCCGTGCGAGAGTCTTGACAGTCAGCTCGCTCCCGGCTTTAAAGCGGACCGTCATGAACTGACTTTCTACGGCATCTGTGCAGATTGCAATCAGACCTCTTAAGGCACTTACAGGGTCGAACTCTAACCACGGGATCGGACGAAGCCACTGAAGACGTTTCAATCAACCACTCTTTAATGCGTCCAGGCTTCAATTTGGTTAATCAACTTCAAGCCGCGTGAATCCCATGTCAGCTGCTCGGATTGATCAAGGGCCCCCTGAGTCAGCTGGGTTAGGCGGTCCTCATCTGACCTGAGTGCCTCAATTTGACGGGCCAGTTCATCGATACTGACGTCCTTGACCAACCAGGCATTCTCATCATGTTTAAGTAGTTCCGCGGTATCAGGAGATTCGGGTGCAACGATCACTCGCCCACTGGCAAAGTAATCAAAAAGCTTCATGGGCAGAACTGTATTCCCCGCTTTGAGCGCCGTGCCAGAGGGCGGAATCATAAGGATATCACACGCTCTGAGGAAGGTGGGTACAGCACTTGGCTTTTGCCAATCGTAGAGATAGACGTTGCTGAGATTACGTGCTTTCTCGAGAACGGCTTCATCATTTCCACCACCCACAAGAAGCAGATTGATGGACGGCAGTACTTCAGCGAGTTCGAGAAGTGTCAGTAATCCCTTCTCGATATCCAGCCGTCCTGTATACCCAAGAGTGAAGGTCTGCTCTGGCATACCGATTTCGAGGCGCGCCTCAGGTGCTGACTGATCGACCCGAAATAGCTTTGGGTGAAACCCGTTATGGGCCACACATAATTTCTCTGATGCGATCCCCGCGTCCCGATAGGCATTAAGGGCATGTTGTGAGTGAAAAAAACCACCCAAGAGCCGATCCGATGCAAACAAACGCTTAAAAAGCAGGCGCATGGCTCGGTACTGAGCGGGCCATGGCCGGTAGGTGTCATAGACCACTTTATGGCCTGCCTTCAACGCGGCCATGATCACAGGTAAATTTCTAGAATAGACCACATCTGCATCGCAGACGGCCGGTAGCGTCATGGCCGTATAGCTATGGACCAGTTTTTTTAAGTGGCGGCCACCCACGTTGGACGATTTAAGTTGTATGACATCAATATCGCCCTGAATGTCGTAGTGAGCTAACAGCTCATCCTTGGTCAACTCAACTCCGCCCGGTTCCTGAGGGAAAACCAAGGTCACATGGGCACCCTGACGACTTAAGGCCGTCGCAGTGTTGAGCACTTGCCATGCATCGGCACCCGTCGATGGATAATAACCGTCATATACGTACGCGATTCGCATGCTATCTCGTCATCTTTCGTGTGCCGGGTATATCGATGAGCGGTTTATATTCACATCCATCAAAGGCCAAGACTGAGTGCAAAGTGGTTCACGAACTTGCGGTCCCGGTCAAGCGTATTCCTAAACGCGCTAAAGTCGGTCCAGCCTGGATATAAAGATGCAATCTCATCTCGGCGATGGAAAACACACTTCCCCCAATGTGGTCGTGCGGAGAATTCAATCAAACGATTTGGCAATCTCTCCATCAACGGATTGTTGGGATAGAGAAACATGGACACCCAGATACAGGGCTCACCCTGTGCAGCCGATAGGGTGCCAAATTCCGCTGCGCCTGGTCTCAAGCCAATGGGTCTATCGGGAAAAGCATTGAGACTTTTCATGTCGGTCATAAGCGCATCTAAAAACGGCTTCGCAGCAGCGTATGAGACCGCAAATTCACCTTCGGGTGGTGTTTTGTTCTTTGCTCTCTTTGCGAGGATGGTGGCGGCATCCCCTTTTAATGGCGCAAGCATAGCATCGTATGGTCCACAATAGTCTCTTGCGGGGAAGAGTCTCTGTGTATACGCCCGACCCACCGAGTCCAATTCGTCTGTCCGTGACACCTGACTTTTAACCCAGGCGGTCTGCTTGGTCAGCCAATCAAGAACCATGGCTGTATCATTGAAGCGTACTTCCCGTTTCCGGCGCACGCCATGCAAGGGTGAGTCAGGTCGAGATGCAGAATAATCCAAGACAAAATCAGCGGCGGGCATCCAGATGGCGCTTCGGAATTCAGTGGACTGGTCAGGCTGTAACAATCGCTCTAGAAAGGTGTCTATTCCAAAGACGCGCCGCTTTAAATGCAACTCGAAGGACGGCTCGCATTGAAGAACAAATTCAGTGAACACACCCAGGGTTCCGAAACAGGGCAGAACGTGTTGGAAGTTCTTCCAACCACGCTTGAAGGTCCTTCGCCGTCCATTGCCGTCCACGAGCACCGCATCTACGACAGAACTTATGAGCGAGCCATACTTATACGATCCCCCATGTGTCCCCGTTGCAATTGCACCGCCAACGGTCTGGCCGTCCCATTCCCCAATTGTTGGCAATGCCAGCCCATGGCGACCCAGGACATTCAAGAGCTCATTGAGGGTGCAGCCTGCGCCAACTCGAACTTGATGATTCTCAAGACGCTCGATTCCCGTAAATCCATCGACCCTGATTTCAAGCCCATCTGTCTCGTAACAGGGACTTTTTGATGTTCGAGAGCCAACGCCGCGTACCTCTCCGGTACGCGCCTTGATTTGCGCGGATAAGCTCATCCGGTCCGTGGGTGCACTGAGTTCGCTGGGATGGGTGCCGTCGGTCATTTGGATTCGATGAGCCGTTGAGGCTGATATCCCAGAATCTGCGTCGCCTTGTCATGTGGGTAATTGAAGATTTTTGTATAACCCGTCGACCTGATTTCACCGCTGTAGCGACCGAATCCATCAATACCGTGACGAATCAAAGCGTCGATGGGTCTCGGTACATCAAAGACGAATACAGATTTCTGCTTGGCGACGTGCCTATGGAATGCCCTTAATTCTAGGGGCTCGGCACAGAGGTTAAATGTTTCGTTGCGACTCCTGTCCGAGTTGAAAATCAGGAGGAAACCATCGATTAAGTCATCGATGTGAATGAAGTTAAATGCGACGCGCCCAAAACAGATATGAAACCGGCTGACTAGACTTTCAACATCGTCGCCCCAAGGCCGACAGCCTGGCCCGTAGACATTGGTTGGCCTGACGATGGTGTAATCGAGGTCTCGACTTTTGCAGAATGCCTCGACCAAATGCTCGCCTTCGATCTTTGTCCGACTGTAATGATTGAGGTCCGCCCTCAAAGCTGGCGAGATAGATTCATCAAAAATGCGCTGGGGCGTGTCGGTGCCACGATACACAGAAATTGAGCTGACAAAGACAAATTGACTGACCGCGTGTGCGTCAGCGGCTTTCAGTACATTCTCAGTGCCGATCACGTTGACTTGGTGACTCAATTCCGGGTCTCGCTTGCCCATGAAAGCCGCACAATGAACAACGACAGTGGCGTCTCGACATAAAGTCGCCAAAGCGTCTTGATTGTCCAGGTCGCCATAGATGACCCGCGCCCCAAGCGACGCTAATTTATCGGCTGCCTCACTCTGTTTTCGAATCAAAACCGCCACAGGTATTCCCTGCGCAAGACAGGCTTTCGCGAGGGCGAGACCGATGAAACCGTTGGCGCCAGTGATGGCTATCGTCTGTGTTTGACTCATGGAAAAGGCGGTTAACAGACGCGATTTCGAATGTCAACTAAGGCCTCATCATCAATGGGGGTGTGGCGGCGAAGCGACTGGGTCAATCGTGCATGCCAGTAGCTGGGTCTGTGAGTGGTCTCAACGCCATTCTAAAGGTGTGTCTGGAGCTCGGTGCCACCCAACTCCAATTGTTACCGACTGACCCAAAGACCGCAACTTAAGTCTTGTTGACAGGATGAGCGCTGATTCATTGAATGCGACAACAAACCGGTTGGGCTACGGTCGTATCGTTGCTGTCGGCGAAATTCTCACATTGAGCACCATTGTTCACGATACGCGCAGGACGATGATTCAACCCGCCCCCATTGTTCCGGACGTAGCACATCGCATAAATTGGAAAACTATCGGCCGGACAGAATGCGATCCCTGGCATGCTTCTAAAGGCCCCCACATCAGGACCCTTAAAGCAGTCGAGTCCGTTGATGGTTGGTCCAGGAATCCCTTGCTGACCTGCAACCCCCTGAGGTCCCTGTATCCCAGAAGGTCCGACATCACCCTGGTCGCCTTTGACCCCCTGAGGCCCTTGAATCCCCTGGGGACCCTCATCACCTTGAGGCCCTTGCAGACCACGGAGCCCTTGGTCACCGGTGTCGCCTTTATTGCCTTTTGTACCCGTTGGACCCTGCGGACCCTGTGGACCCACATCGCCTTGGTCCCCTTTGATACCTTGGGTGCCTTGGATGCCTTGAAGTCCTTGGTTACCGGTATCACCCTGGTCGCCTTTTGGGCCTTGCAAACCTTGCGGCCCTTGCGGCCCCACGTCGCCCTGAGGTCCTTCGTCGCCTTGTGGTCCTTGGAGACCCCGCAGTCCCTGATTACCTTGATCGCCCTTTAAGCCTTGAGGCCCGGTGAGACCCTGCGGTCCTTCATCACCCTGAGCGCCTTGAAGACCACGGGGCCCCTGGTCTCCTTGATCACCTTTGACACCTTGGGGACCTTGTGGTCCTTCGTCACCTTGAAGACCCTGAAGACCTTGAGGGCCTTGGTTGCCCAGATCGCCCTTATCACCTTTTAGACCTTGGGGACCTTGGAGACCTTGTTGGCCTTCATCGCCCTGAAGCCCTTGAAGACCGGGAGGGCCTTGATCTCCGATGTCGCCCTTGTCTCCCTTTAGACCTTGTACACCTTGGAGACCCTGTGGGCCCTCGTCGCCCTGTAGACCTTGAAGACCGTCATTGCCATCGGTCCCTGCGAGGCCCCGAGGACCGACAGCACCGGTATCGCCCTTGGGGCCTTGTAGGCCTCGGTCTCCCTGATCACCCAACGGCCCTTGAGGCCCTGCAGGGCCTCGTTCGCCCGAATCGCCTTGCGGCCCTTGAATGCCTTGAGGACCGCGCTCACCAGCGGGTCCGGCGGGGCCACGTTCACCAGAGCCGCCCTGGAGTCCCTGCGGACCTGGAGGTCCTGAATCACCCACAGGCCCAATGGGGCCTCGTTCGCCCGCATCACCGGTGAGTCCCTGTGGCCCGCCTGGACCTCGTTCACCGGCGGGTCCGACCGGACCTCTGTCTCCAACATCTCCTTGAATTCCTTGGGGGCCGACTGGGCCTGGATCACCTTGAGGCCCGATGGGACCTCGGTCACCTTGGTCACCCGGATCGCCCTGGAGACCTTGAACGCCTTGTTCACCTTGAGGACCCATGGGACCGACAGGCCCTGGAAGGCCATCGGCACCTGGAGGCCCTTGAGGGCCGCGGTCTCCATCGGGGCCTTTATCGCCGACAGGGCCTTGGTCCCCTAAAGGTCCTTTATCGCCCGTAGGCCCCTTGTCACCGAGTGGCCCCTTATCACCCACAGGACCTTCCGGTCCGATTTGACCTCGTACACCTTGTTCACCTTGGGGGCCTGGTTCACCGGGCAGGCCTTGACCGCCTTGGGGGCCGACTGGACCCTGGTCGCCCGTCAAACCCTTATCACCTCGGGGGCCTGGTAAACCATCAGCACCAGCGACGCCGTCTGGTCCTGCTGCGCCTGCTGGTCCGGGCTCACCGCGAAGGCCGTCGGCACCATCTTGACCCGCATCGCCCGCAAGCCCTCTCGGTCCCATTGGACCAACTGCACCAACAGGCCCCACCGGTCCGACCGGTCCTCGAGGCCCCGCCTCTCCTGCAGCGCCCGCAAGGCCTTGCTGACCACGGGGTCCTGATGGTCCCATCGGTCCCGTAGGACCCTCAGCTCCAACATCACCGTCAGGTCCCTGGGGGCCTTCGACCCCGGCGGGGCCCTGTGGACCGATTTCACCAACGGGTCCAACCGGCCCAGCGGGGCCTTCAGGTCCGGGCGGCCCGACAGGTCCCAGTGCGCCCATCTCACCAACCCAGGCGCCCTCGTTGTTGATGACCACTTGGCCGTTTACTGAAACACTACTGGGATTAATGTCACCGACAGCATCAATGGCTGTGTGTGCCAGGAGTGCCCTGGCAGCAAACGGCAGACGCCGCCTCGGGCGCATTTCGGGGTTGTCATCAACGGCGATCCCGATATGAAGGGTGTCGTTTCCGAGTTCGTTTAGCTGGACGGCATCCGAGCGAAAAAGCCGAATCATAAAGGCACCATCTTGAACGGCGACTTGCGGAAATATTTCAGTCCAAAGTGGCTCTTCATCGGCCGCATCTGCATAGGCACTGACCGTCAGGCGAACATCACCTGTGAAAGCAAAGCCGCCATTATTCAACGTACCTTCAAATTCAACGCCAGGGTTTGCGAGGGCGACACCGCTGCAGAGGACAGCGACGGTTAGAAACCAATTCTTCATTCAGTACTCCCTGAAAAGACATCTGTGTATTGTGCCATGAAAGAATAACTCGTCAGTAAAACTCGCCAATTGGAACGATAAAAAAGTCTGTCTTTTGAAAATCTCGCTACATTAAACCACGCCGGTTCAGTCTATCGCATGGCATTTTTTTCACCTAGTCTCCGTGTATCACCGCTGATCGGCGGGTAATCCCCCCGGCTGACCCGGGTCACCCTGCTGTCCTTGCGCACCCGGCAGACCGCAGGCTGCTGTTAAGTCGAGACCTTCGAGAGTCGTTGACTGAGAGCAACTGACATTATCATTGGCATCGACACCCGATGTGCGAACCGTTGAGTTGTACGTACCCGCATCAACCACACTGTTGTAGACCCAGATTTTCCCATGTGCAGCGGCCCCGTCATTGTGATGCCCAGTTTTGAGAGCCAAACCGGTTCGTCGAGCTGTGATATGTGAATTTGCGATTCGAACACGGGTTTTTGACCCGTAAGCAAAAACGCCGACGCCGCTGCCGTTGGTGTGGCTGAAGGTATGAATACTGACATTTGTCAGGCGCACATGTGTTCGTCCCAGATAGGTGTTTGCAGCACCAGCTGCCAACCAATCCCCGGTTTGGTTACCGGCCCAGATGGCGGCGAACCGGTATTGGTTGTTATTGCTCCCGATCTTAAAATGCGAGTTGCTAATGACCAGATGATTCTGTGTGTTATTGGAGTTACTGGGGTGCATCATGTGAATCCCCGTCCAATTGTAGTTGTTGTCTAGCTCGAAAACACATCCGTCAACGATGGTGGTTGATCGGAGTCGCAAGGCGATGTTTGCCGTATTCGCACTGGCCCCTTCGTTCCCGGTTTTGAAACGCACATTGCGAACTTCGGGCGCGCCATAATCGGCGGGTCCGTACAAAGTACCAAAATGTGAGGGGGCGACGTAGACCATCGTGCCTGCGCCATTCGGATACACAGTTAAGGTCTCAAGGACACTCAAACTGGTCATGGTGAGGCCACCACAATTCTGATTACACGTCTCATGTGGACCGGTCCCCATCCCTTTGACGCGAATTTGTGTGCCAAACTTATTGGCGCCACGGATCGTCAAATACCAGGGCATGGACACACCGTTGCCATTGTTTACTCCGGAGATGTCATAGGTCCCGATGCCCAATTGAATCGTGGTCGCCGTGTTTGGGTTTTGCGCACTATGGGCCTGGATTGCAGCATAAAGCAGCGCACCATTTGTAGCCTGGTTGTTCGTGCTTGGAACGTGAACGACTCGACCCGTGTCAATTTTAGACATAGAAATTGCTGCATCATCTGCGATCTCAGTATTTGTGACCGCGCTTGCCGCCAGTTCACTATTACCCACACCGTTGGCCGCTATGCTGAGCGTATTGCCATTGAGAGCGAGACCTGAACCAGCCGCTCTCTGCGTATTTGCGTCTCCATCGGCCAAATCAGCAGGAATACCGTTTAAATGGTTCCAACTACCAGACGAGGCAATTGCAGCCAAATCAACACCACGCACAAAACCTTCGTCCGATGCGTGTGTGGCAACCTGCTGGGCCGTTAATTGAGTGTCGTTGTCGGCAACGCAGAGCCAGCCTCCGCCCAAGTGCGCTGGTGCTGACTTGAGGACATCACCAGTCACACAGCCGGCCTTGCTGAGACCCAAAGTACCACCCGATAAAGCAAGTCCACTCCCGACGGTCGCACCGGCGGGTGAGCCCGAATTATTATAGATCAACTGCCCATTGTTACCGGCAACAGGTCCTGCTGGCCCTCGGGCACCTTGAGGCCCGCTCGGACCTTGCGCGCCGTCTGCTCCATCTGCTCCATTAGCACCGGCGAGACCTCGTGGGCCTTGCGGACCTTGCGCACCTGCGGCTCCATCTGCGCCGTCTGCGCCATCGGCTCCCGCCGGACCTTGGGGACCTTGGTCACCCGTATCGCCCTTTAGACCTTGCGGACCCTGGGCACCTTGCGCACCCGTGTCGCCCCGAAGACCCTGCGGCCCTTGCGCGCCCTCTGCGCCGTCTGCGCCATCGGCTCCCGCCGGACCTTGGGGACCTT
>PCCS01000068.1 GCA_002731825.1 Myxococcales bacterium | reverse complement strand
CAGATGAGAGCTTTATCCAAGCTGACTCCGCCTGCGGTGTTGGCGCGTGTGTATCCGCTGGGCGGACCAGCTGCGTTGCGGGTGCAATCCAAGACAGTTGTGTACCAGGGCAAGCCGCTGACAATGACGCAGTTTGTGATGGGATCGATGACGATTGTGATGGACGCACGGACGAGAACTTTGGAGTGGAGGCAACCAATTGTGGCGTGGGTGCCTGTGCCGCCGATGGGGCCAATGTGTGTCGAGACGGTGCGGTGGTCGATACCTGTGTGCCGGGCCAGGCGGCTGCCAATGACGCCACCTGTGATGGGATAGATGACGATTGCGATGGTCGGACAGACGAGAGCTTTGTCCAAGCTGACTCCGCCTGCGGTGTCGGCGCGTGTGTGTCAGCGGGACGGACCAGCTGCGTTGCGGGTGCGGTCCAAGACAGTTGTGTACCAGGGCAAGCCGCTGACAATGACGCAGTTTGTGATGGGAACGATGACGATTGCGATGGACGCGCGGACGAGAACTTTGCAGTGGCAGCCACCACGTGCGGTGTGGGCGCTTGTGGTGCCGACGGTGAGCGCATTTGCCGCGACGGGGCGGTGGTTGATACCTGTGCGCCAGGCCAAGCGGCTGCGAATGACGCCACCTGTGATGGGATAGATGACGATTGCGATGGCCGGACAGATGAGAGCTTTGTCCAAGCTGATTCAGCTTGTGGTGTTGGCGCGTGTGTATCAGCGGGGCGGACCAGCTGCGTTGCGGGTGCAACCCAGGACAGTTGTGTGCCAGGGCAAGCCGCTGACGATGACACCACCTGTGATGGTGTAGACGATGATTGTGATGGCCGCACAGACGAGAGTTTTGCAGTGGCAGCCACCGCGTGCGGTGTGGGCGCCTGTGATGCTGACGGTGAGCGCATTTGCCGTAATGGGGCGGTGGTTGATACCTGTGCGCCAGGCCAAGCGGCTGCGAATGATGCCACATGTGATGGGATAGATGACGATTGCGATGGCCGGACAGATGAGACCTTTGTGGCCCGCGATTCCACATGTGGCTTAGGCGCCTGCGCAGCGGCAGGTCGGACTCGTTGTTTGGGTGGAATCGTCCAAGACAGCTGTCAGCCAGGCGATCCAGCAATTACTGATGGAGATTGTGATGGGATTGATGACGATTGCGACGGTCGGCTAGATGAAGACGATGTCAATAATTGTGATGAGTGCGTCGTGGCAAGCGACGAGATCTGTGATGACCGAGACAACGATTGTGATGGTGAAACCGATGAGAATCCCGACGCAGGCAATTGTGTCGGCGAGGCGTGCGGCGGAAATGATGTCGAGCAGGGCGTTCAATTTTCGAAGTGGCAAAATGTGGCCGGTACGAGCATTGCACAACTTCGCGCGGCAGCAGCTTTTCCGGATGCGCCCGACGAAGAATCGGTCTTGGATACCATGGAAATCAGGGCAAACCAGGGGAATAGCTACGGCGCTCGTCTCCGTTGTTTCCTGGTTCCGTCAGAATCCAATACCTACCGTTTCTACATCGCCAGCGATGACAATGGTGAGCTTGCCATCTCTCAAACGGCCGATTTAAATGAACTCGAAGTCATCGCCACCGTATCCAGCTGGACAGCGTCTCGCCAATGGGACCGGTTCGATTCGCAAGAATCTGACCCCATTGCGCTCGAGGCCGGTCAAGTCTATGCCCTCCAAGCCCTAATGAATGAAGGTGGCGGTGGTGATAATCTATCCGTCGCTTGGTCTACGGGCAACGGCCAACCACAGTTAATCACCTCCGAACACTGTTATCCCGAGCCGCCAAATTTAGTTGGCCCTGGTGCATGCGATCAGTGTGACGACTCCGATGATTGTCTGCATCCGGTGCTTGCCTATTGTGCAAATGGCGCGTGCTCGATCTGCGAGCCGGACACAAACGCTGGCTGTGGTGATGGTCTTGAATGCGTCGATGGTGAATGTCGAGCACCGCAGACATGCTCCAATGGCGTCCTCGACGAAGGCGAGACAAGCGTCGATTGTGGCGGACTCTGTGGTCTCTGCGCTGATGGGGCTGCGTGTGGAACCGACGATGAATGTAATTCTGGTCAATGTGACCAAGGCGCTTGTCGACACATTGTTGATTTTTGTCGTTTAGACGCGCCCTATGACCGCCAAGTCGTGGGTGAGGAAAATGTGTCCGTCAATGGTGTTTTCGGAGAGGCAGGCCTGACGGATCAGAGCCGCGGCGTCGACGCTGACCCGCGAATTCGAGTGCAGCTGGGTTATGGACCTGACAACACAGACCCATCAACAAATGGACAGTGGACCTGGCGTAACATGGCTGCGCGAAATGGGTTTGATGATGGCGGTCAAAGCGATGCGGGTCGAGACGGATATACGGCGTCTTTTGGTGCTCCAAATCAAGTGACTCGATTTGATTTCGCTATGCGTGTCAGTGCGTCGCGCGGGCAAAGCTGGACCTACTGTGATCGTGGTCCACTTGGAAGTTCAGATGGCTATGACACCAGGGACGCAGGTCAACTCAACATCACTGAACTTGCTGCAAGTTGTGAGGATGGTCGCCGAAACCAGGACGAATCTGATGTGGACTGCGGTGGCGCGACGTGCCCGGGGTGTGTCGACGGGCAGCGTTGTAGCGCGGCTAGAGATTGTGAGGACAACATCTGTACAGGCCGCGTGTGCCAATCGCCATCCTGCGATGACTTTGCCCGAAATGGCGACGAAACCGATACGGATTGCGGTGGACCTGAGTGCGACCCGTGTTTTCAGGGCCAGAGATGTCAGCAAACCACCGATTGTCGAGACCAAGTCTGCGGGGCGGACCGACGGTGTTCAGCGCCGGCCTGCGATGATGGCGTTCAGAATGGCCAAGAAGCCGGCACTGATTGCGGTGGCAACTGCCCTGGATGTGGGGATGGGGCCGAATGCACTCGAAATAGTGACTGTCTATCGGATTTCTGTGACTGGCGTAACAATCGTTGTGGACAGCCGTGGTTTGAACAGACGTGTTTCGATGAGGCCAACGGTAACTGGGCACTTTCACTGGCGGTCGACGATCTAGGTGTTGTTCACGTCAGTCGAATCCGCCGCTTGTCGGGCGACCTGGTCTACACGCGCATCGGCCCCGACGGTGTCAAGCAAGATACGGTTGTGGCGGAGGATGTGAGCACTCTCGGCGGTGATGAGGTCAGCGATACCGATATTACGCTGTTCAATGGACGCCCAGCCATTGCCTTCCGCAATAATGATGGACGCTATGAAGTGGCCATTCAAGAGCAAGGTCAGTGGCGTCGAAGCACAGTCATAGAGAATGCATCCGCTGGTTTCCACTGCGAAGTCGCCGTTGCCAATGGTCAGCTGGTCACGGCGTTCACGCAAGGTCGAAATCTTCGATTCGGCACACGGCAGGCCAATGGCCAATGGCAGCTGACAACCATTGATTCGATTTTTAGATCCGTTGGCCGAGAGGCCGATTTAGCGATTTGGAATGATGAGCCAGTGATCGCTCATAGAGACTTTACTTTGGGCCAGCTGCGTATCAGTCGCCGGTCTGGAAACCAATGGACGACCAGAGCAATCGCGGCCCAAAATGGTGAGTTTGGCTTCAGGCCAACGGTTATGGTTATCGATGAGGGAATCCGCATTTTCCACGGCACCGTACCCGACGAACCCGATCAGTCCGGCGATGGCGTACAGTGGTATGTGTACGGGCCACTGGAGGCAGCTGAGTATCAACAATTCAGCTTTGATAACAATGGCGCAGGTGGTGGCCAGGCCATTGGCGTTCTAAATGACAATGTCGCCGTTTTTAGCCGTCGAAGACAGCGCTCGGCTCTATTTGGCGCCCAGGACGGTTTGTTGCTCTGGATCAATGCAGATTCCGGTCGGCAGGTCGAACTTGAGCTTGCGGGATCCAATGATCAGCGCAGACGCTATCAATTCCTAAATTTCCGTTCTGACCCATTTGGACTGCCCGTTCTTTTGTATTCTGATGATCGAACGGCGGCCGGCGGCGAACCGGATGTCTCTAGGTTCTGTATCTATCGTGCCGCTGACCAAGACGGTGATTATTTACCGGACCCATTCGAAGCGGACTATGGAACAGACCCGCTCCAGGCAGACACCGACGGCGATGGTCGAAGCGATGGTGAAGAATACTTAATCGACGGGACCGATGCGCGGGGCTGCACCAATGGGCAGCGTAATGGTACCGAGACCGATATCGACTGTGGTGGTGTCTGTCCTGGATGCGATTTAGGTCAACTCTGTCTGCTCGGGTCGGATTGTAGCTCAACATTTTGTGAGAACGGTCGCTGCGCCAATGCCCCTGATTGCAATGATGGTGTGGCCAACGGGGCTGAGAGCGATGTCGACTGTGGCGGTGCTACCTGCGGTCCCTGCGATGACGGCTCTGTGTGCGCCAGTGATGATGATTGCCTGAGTGACCGATGCGTGAACGCTCGCTGTACGCGGGCCCTGACGCCCCCGGGAATCGACGGTCTCACCGCGTATTATGATCCCGAGACTCATGGCTTGGGCATCTTGGTCACAGGCTCGGATTTAGACAGCGACGTTTCCGGTTTTCGTCTCGCTTTAGAGTCAGCAGATGGCGTGAATCGTCTGGGTGCTGATGGCCCCGTTGACGTGCCATTTGATCAGCTCTCGTACGCAGGTGCATCGCTGGAGGGGCGTTTCAGCATAAATTATGATGATTTACTCAGGCAGTTCGGCCAGGCGACTAATCCGAGACCTGACTTTGATAGGGTCTCGGTCATACTGGTTGATGAAGCCGGCTTTACGAGCCCCGAATTGAGCGTGGCGCCCAGTCTACCTCCAATCGTTGGTCGCGATGGGGCCTGTGACCCCAATGCCGGTCTAAATCGATGTGCTGCTGACGATTATTGCTTTGAGGTCAATGCTGCAAATGGTGATACCCATAGATGTCTTGATTCAAACACGGGCTGTCCTGATGGCCGGGCGAGCTTAAATGACACGCCGTCTGATTTCGGATGGCAAGTCGATGGGACCATTGATGCCGAGTCACCGGCAAATCAGTCTGGTTCATGTGGCGGCGGTTTTGGCTATCAGGTCTATGAATTTACTGCGCCAGCCGCAGCCGATTACATCGTGACGGTACAAGGGCTCGGCATCAATGCCCTACGAGATGGGTCGCTCCATATCCGTAAGCAATGCGGTGTGCAGTCCACTGAGTCAGGATGCTTTCAAAGTGATAACACAGGTCAAATTCGGGCTGTACTTGCTCTCGATGCAAATGAGACGATCTTTGTCTTTGTCGATAATCGGCAGGCGCTATTGCTCGGCGCGCAAGCTGATTTCAGACTGAGTGTTGAGACTCATTTACCGCCCACTCTAGAGTCCGTCGACGGCTGGTTTAACCGGGAAAATGGGGCGACATCACTTGACATCGGTGGGTCTAGACAAGCGCTCAGGGTCCAGACGCTCCAATTCCAGTATTTGAATGCACAAGGGCAAGTGTTGAGCCTGGCCGGCCAAGCAGGACCATTTCAGCAACAGGTGAACGTTGATGAGGCCGCACCCAATAATGGGGCTATTCAATTGACGGGTCGCTCCGACTTTAACAGGGACCCTGCTGCGGACGAACGACAACGGATTACAGGGATTCGTGTGGCGCTGATCGACGAATTAAATCTTGCGTCAAACGGTGTCGATATCGATTTTCAGGAGCCGGCGCCCGTTGGCCTGCGTGCAGCATGTGATTCATTTAATGCACGGACTGTGTGTCAGGCTGGTGCGGAATGTTTTGTTCGTGACCCGATGGTTGATGGGCAATCGCGCTGTTACATGACGGCTGATTTTTGTCCTCAGGAGTGGCAGCCAGAAAGCCTAGAGCAGAGCGCAGTGGATTGGAAATATTGGTCTGTGGATCGGCAGCATGATTCGGGAGAGGCCCGGGATCAAGAACACGGCTTTGGCTTTTGCGGTGCAGGTCTGATGACGGGTCAAAATGACCTCTATTCGTTCACTGTACCTTTCGATGGTGACTACCAGATCAGTACACTCGCTTTTGGACAAACGGACACGATCATGTTTGTACGCCGCCAGTGCGGTGTAGAGACACGTGACGCTGAGATCGGATGCAACGACGACGAACCAGGAGAACCGGACAGCCTTGTCTCCATAGACGATGCACAAGCGGGCGACGTCCTCTACATTTTTGTAGACAGCGCAGGGGGACGAAATCGAGGGCAGTACCGGTTGGATGTTCGCTATGTTGGAGACTGTCAGGGCTTTTTATGTGAGCTCTGCGATGGGCAAACCAATGAAGGTTGTCCAGCCGGCAGACCCTTTTGTAATGCCGATGGAACCGATTGTTTTGAATGTTTGGGCGACGCCAATTGTGCTCGTCCGGACTTGTCTCAATGCGTGGATGGCTCTTGTCAGCTCTGTCGAATTGGCACTGATGCGGGGTGTCCGGCCAACACCCCTTTCTGTGTTGGCGGCGACCGTTGTATTGAGTGTCAGGGTGATGCAGACTGCGCTGATCCAAGCCGGCCCAGCTGCCGCGAAGGCGCGTGTGAGGCCTGTGATCTAGAGACCAATGCGGGCTGTGCAGGGCAGCGGCCAGTTTGTGCTCTCGTCGCTGGGACAGCCCAGTGTGTCCAGTGTAATGGGGATGCCAATTGCCAGGATCCAAACACGCCCGAATGTGTCTCGAATCGGTGTACGGAATGCGACCCGCAAGACAATGGTGGTTGTGGAAACGACGCGCCCGTTTGCATCCTAGATGGCTTGGCAGAACGCTGCGTCGTCTGTAATCCCGCCGACCACGATGGCTGCCAAGGCGAAACGGCTTTTTGCACGGCGGATGGGACTCAATGTGTAGGATGTCGCGCCGACGGAGACTGCGGTGGAGAGCAGTGCGTCCAAGATACGTGTCAATTCTGTGATCCAGCTGACCATGCCGGCTGCGGCGGCCAGACGCCCTTTTGTCAGGAGGACGGAGGTGCATGTGTCGGGTGCCGTGGTGATGGCGATTGTCCCGATGGACAATGCGTCGATGCTCAATGTGTCGCCTGCGACCCCATTGATAATGCGGGCTGTCCGGCCGCGCGTCCATTCTGTCGTGATGGAGGTGCTGGTCTGACATGTATTGAATGCATCGATGATGCGAGTTGTGGTGACCCGGCCCGCAGCCAATGTTTGCAGGGGGCATGTCTTGTTTGTGATTCGGCAGATAATGCGGGCTGCGGTGGGGTCACGCCCATTTGTGCTGATGTCGGAGGTGCGGCAGCCTGCGTTGAGTGTACAGACAGCGGTCAATGTAACCGACCGGGCTTGGGCGAGTGTGTGGCCAATCAATGCCAACTCTGCGTCCTTGGCTCCAATGCGGGCTGCGGCGACGATACGCCTGTCTGTATAAACGATGGCGATGGCGTGCGCTGTGTCGGTTGTCAAGGTGACGGCGATTGTAACGGTGGCCAATGTGTTGCCGAGCAATGCCAAGTCTGTGATCCGGCCGATGACGCCGGT
>PCCS01000067.1 GCA_002731825.1 Myxococcales bacterium | reverse complement strand
CTTCGGCCCCAGCGCCACCTGCGCCGCCTTCGGCCCCAGCGCCACCTGCGCCGCCTTCGGCCCCGGCTCCACCTGCGCCACCTTCGGCTCCAGCGCCACCTGCGCCCCCGGCAGCCCCGGCACCACCTGCGCCCCCGGCAGCCCCGGCACCACCAGCACCATCATTTGAATTGCTATCGTCTCCACACCCGCTTAGAACGAGCGCTACAGTCGCGAGCGCTGTAATCAATGCGTATCTCATAAACTCTCCTGATTTGGATCCGTCGGACAAGGCGCATACACCCCGTACAGCCTCTGTCTCGGCCGCGACGTTAGCCTATTCGGTAACCCCACTGCAAGTGTACTGGTTGGGTTGGAGCCACGACTAAATACAGAGGACACAATAGCCAATTATAGATTTTAGGATTAGACTGAAACAGAGGCCCCCTGGGCCATCATTCGGTTGAAATCAGTGGAGGTTTCTTGAGCGGGTCTTTATCCAAATTAGTTGAGTTGCTGACGACTCAGGCCGATTCAGAGACGTGCTTCACGGGGGCGAGTCAAGACCTGGGGTGGGGGACGATTTTTGGAGGCCAAGGTCTTGGGCAAGGCTTGATGTCAGCCGCTCAGACCGTCGCTGATGATCGACCCATCCACTCCCTACATGCTTATTTTTTAAGAACAGGCTCTGTTGAACATCCAGTCTCATATGAGGTTGAACGCACTCGGGACGGCCGTAGCTTTTCAACGCGGCGTGTCCAGGCGGTCCAGCGGCAAAAGACGATTATGACGATGTCGCTCTCCTTCCATAGAAATGAAGAGACATTGGATCGGCAATCAGAGATGCCGTCCGTGCCAAAGCCCCAGGACCTCAAATCATCACAGCATTACATCAGCCAGCTCGTTGATTCGGTGCCGAAAAAGTACCGTCTTCTTCTCTCCGCCGAGCGGCCCTTTGAGACCCGGCCTGTCGAGCCAGTAAATCCATTTAATCCAGCACCTGGCCCAGCACGGCAAATGTTTTGGTATCGAACACGCGGGGCTGTTCCCGATTTAGACTGCCTACACAGGGCTCTTTTGGCCTACGTGTCCGACTTCAACTTTTTGACGACGGCGCTTAGACCGTTTGGCATGTCTTGGCCAACACAAGGGATTCGAATGGCCAGTTTAGACCATTCCATCTGGTTCCATCGGCCCTTTCGTTGCGATGAATGGCTTCTCCATGCCATCGATTCGCCCACATGCTGCGGAGGCCGTGCGCTCGTCCGAGGCCAATTTTTCGATTTGGATGGCCAGTTGGTCGCATCGACGACGCAAGAGGGCATGGTTAGATATCGACGACCGGAATCAAAGCGAACGGATTCAACCGAATAAGCGGCACGTCGTCGCTCTCCAGCCAAGGGCCTCTTCTAATTTTGTGCTGAGGGCAAGTACCAGGTGATCGGCACCGGGGTGACCGGCTAATTGGACACCTATCGGTAGGCCTGAGCTGGTTAGACCACCCGGGAGGCTCGCCGCGGGTCCATGCGTCAAGTTAAAAGGGGCCGTAAATGCGCCAAGCGGGGCGCATTGTTCGAACCAGTGTCTCGGATTTGACGGGTCATCATAGTCTCCGACCAGCGGGGCTGGAATCGGCACCGTTGGACTGAGACAGATGTCGAATTCAGCCAGTTGATTGTGGACTTTCTGTGCCATGCTTTGACGGATACGCTCGACCTGTTCGAACGGCAATTTCTTGCCTGACTCGCGCAGCCACCTGGTGACGGGCATGAGCAGCTTTTCTGATAGAGCAGGCACACCGCTGACGGCGAATTGCCAGACGGGTAAGAACTCTTCAAGGCTTGCATCAGCTGGAGCGATCGGTTCGACCGTATGGCCCATGCCCTCCAGCACATGGGCGACGTCATGAACAGCGTTTAGGATCTCTTCGTCTACGTCTCCTACGGTTGAATCTGTGAGCAGCGCAATCTTCAATGGGCTAAGGGCTTGTTCGCACGCAGCCAAACACGAGTTGGTCGATGACTGTTTACTCGGGTGTCGCGCCATCACGTCGAGCATGCCGGCTGCATCGGCAACGGTTCGCGTCAGTGGACCCATGACCGATAGACCCAATTGATTGTATTTTCCATGTAAGTTGCCCAGCAAGGACAAGGACGGTTTGAAACCGTATAAATGGCATAAAGCAGACGGAATGCGGACTGAACCACCCCCGTCAGAGCCGTGAGCAAGAGGCAGCAAGCCCGCCGCAACAGCAGCCCCTGACCCGCCGCTTGAACCGCCTGGGGTACGCGCCTGATCCCATGGGTTTCGGGTTGGTGGATGAATCTCTGGTTCTGTGGTTGGCAAGACGCCAAATTCAGATGTTGTGAGCTTACCTAATGAGATAAAACCACCGGCATAGATATAACCGGCCACGGCGCCATCGGAGGGGCTGATCATGTATCGGTATGCTCGCGAACCGAGGCGTGTTGGTTGTCCCCGGGTTGGAACCAGATCTTTTATGCCAGTCGGCACACCAAGAAAGAGTGGGCCCTCGTCACCCTTGAGCTTGCGCAGAGCCTGATCAGCATGTCTTGCTTGTTTGAGAGCAGACCTTTGGGCCACGTGAGAGAATGCATGCAGCTGTGGGTTGTACAGGGCAACTCGGTCCAAGTAATGGCGTACGAGCTCTTCGGAGCTAAATTGTCCACATCGAAGGGCGTGTGCTTGCTCTAAAGCCGTCAGCTCATGCAGTTGCATACAGCTCCTTTCTGTGGCCATCAATCCGCTAGGTTTGAGTGATTTATTGGCAGGCGTAATTCCGCCTTACGCATTGCTTAGGAAGATAGAATAGCTCAGGATCATCTATGAGCCGTGCACACCGATACCCATCGCCGCACGCCGTATCATGTGTACACGCAACACCACACATACCCCCGCCACCGTAGCCCAGACATAAGTTACCACCCGCGCCACAATCGGAATCTTGGGCACACGGGGTACAGGCGACATCTGTACTGCCATTTGGGTTGAGTTGAGGATTGTTGGCAATTCCGTGAACACCGTAATGAACGCTCTTAAACACGGGCCGATTAACGCCCCGTAAAATTGCCTTCCAGCTCAATGGCAGGTGGCGCCCTTCATCGTTGGTCAGTGTCATCCAGTAGATAAACTCCCAGATGAGCTGAAAGCCCGCTGAAAAGGGGGTCGTATTAATGGTCGTCACAATATCCACATTGTCGAAGGTCTTGGTCGGATTGGCCATAATGTCTCGGATGTACGTCCGATAGGTCCGACAGCCGTCCATGAGATAGATCTGATATTTATTGGCCATGGGAAGGGTCGCAAACTCTGAGGCACGGATTTCATGGCGTGGTTGATAGTCCATGATAAAGCCGGAGTTTTCTCCGGCATGACCCGAATACAGAACGATGTCACGTGTCGCTAAGCTGAGTTTTATCGCATCACTGAGAAGGGCTTCATCGGCGGGTTCGACCATATCGGAATGGGATATATGGAGTTCGACTGTGACGTCGCCGCCCTCGATCTCAATGGTTCGTTTGAAAGGGCCCGAATCGATTTTCAAATCATCGAACTCTTTGACCGTCGGATGGGTCCAATCTCCATCGAGCAATACACCGACCAGCCACTTTGCTGTCTCCAAATCAAAGCGTTCCTCATTGTAGTCACCACCGAAATGAATTCCGATATCGAGAACACCGTCCTCAAATAACTCTGCATAGCGTGGGAATGCATCTTTTGCTTCACTGCCTTGTACGTTTACGCCAATGGTCTCCGATACCTGTCCGTTGTAATCGACGATATCGACGTCGAATCGTCTTGTCTGCCCGCGTCCCGGCGCGAGTTTGCTCATAAGATAGACGCTGCCGACAAAATCCAGTCGGAAATCATAGCCGACACGACCATCTGATAAGATGTCAAGATTTTGCGATGACTGTGACTCACCGCGCCTGAAATACGTAAAATAGCTGGCTTTCTCTCCGGTTACTCCGTTGTTAAATTGGCTGAGAACGCTATCGATATGTTTTCGGACGGAGCGGGATACGGTCATCAAGTGTCGGTCGACAGCCTTTTGCAGGGCTTGACCCCGTGCTTCACCAACAAGGTCATCGATGTTGCCTGGCAGTTCAGCATGTGCGCGGCCCGTAATGGCATATTCGCGCGCATTCGTGCTGACATAATTGTCGCCCCGTGCTTTGAGATCGGTCAAATCATGACCACCGACCTGGCTCGTTTCAGGGAGTTGATGACACCCGGTCGCGCTCAGTGCGACTATGACCATTACCAATCTGCGCATTTTATCCTCCACTGGTCACGCTACGGCGCGCCGGCCCGCTCATTTTGCGGGACAATATCATATGTTTTTTGGCGAGGGCGAAGTTTCCCTCTAACCAGGGGATGCAGATGACATGCCAATTCATTAATAATCGCGCGTGGGTAAGACGGGACATCGTGCGTGTCACGTTCACTGGTGACCTTTTAACGATTGGGCGACGGGCTGGGGTGCATGGTCACCATTGTGCACGCATGCTGAGTCAAAGGCCGGAGCGCTCACGTATCTCTGAATTGTAGTGTGCAAGCGGAGGCGCCAGTGACGCTTCGAGGGCAAATTCCCAGGCCCAAATCCAGTGTTCTGTAAAATCAGGCGACGAGAGTAACGTGCTCAGCGCCCGGTCGGCCTCCGCATACATCTCACTCAAAGAGAAAATATAGGCTCGAGCGGCACAGACAACCGCCAAAGGCACCGTGAAAGGCTTTGATGTGAGCCGGTCGACTTCATCAAGGTCGCCGTGTTCAACGGCGTATCTAAATAACTGCCCCCAGACAAAGTCGAGGGTTGGGTATTTTGCTAAGTGGGCGGTGTAGAGAGCCTGGATTTCAGACTCGCTGGCCGCCGATGCAGCCTGGATTTGCAATCGATAAAGGGCGAGCTCTGCATCGTCATCCAAATGTGGGAAAAGAGCTGCCGCGGATGCGAAGTCCCCTTGTTCCATGTGGAGCCGACACTCGCATTTGATGAGGTCATAGCGTCCAGGCCATGCCTCGCGCGCTGCCACGATTAAACTCATCGCATCACCTTGATGGCCGTGCCTTGCCATCAAGTCTGCTAGAGCAATTTGCAGGCCTAGGGAATCAGGCCATTGCTCGGCATATTCAGCCAGCAGCTCGTAGGTGACTTGCGGCCCCTCCGTGATTTCGACGAGCTGACTGACAAAGTTTGCATGCAGACTGGTGCCGGCTACCAGTCCGTGAAGTCCATCCAGCTGTTCTCGCGCTTCAGTTTGATCGCCACGTTGATGCGCAACATGAAACAGAGCAAAGCGTGCATAAAAAGAGCTTGGATAGATAGCCAAAGCCTCTTCTGCTGCCTGCTCCGCAGCCACCAGGTCGGAAGAGAAAACGGCGTACATGGCCGCGACACCATGTAATGTGTGCCCATTGCCATTGATGTCGATTTGGTCCTGAATTTTTGCCCGTGCAGCCCCATAATCGCCCGTATTGGCAATGGCTAAAGCCAAGTTGACTGCGCAGGCGCGACGGGCCGGAAAACGCTCCACAAGTTGGCTCAAACGACGCACTTGTTCAGATGGACTAAATCGCGGGTCCATTGCCGCTTCAGCAAGTAGATCTGGATGATCCGGACTCAAATTGAGTCCATCGTCGATGGCCTCTATGGCTTTGGCCTCTTCACCGGCCAGCCCGAAGGCTGTACTCAGGGCAAACCAGCCGTAGCCACATCCAATGTCTGCTTCAATGGCGGCTTGAGCAAAGCGAATGGCGTCGACTGCCTGGTATCTCGCCTGTGCCACCTGCGACCGCACGGCCCAGAGTTCCGAATCGTCACCGTGATTGAGCCCGGTTTGTGCCAGGTCTTCGGCTGCTTCAAACTCACTTTTTTCTAAAAGTAAACGGGCGAGTGGACCATACGCTGCTAACAGACTTGGAGCCGCATCTATGAGCGCCGAATACAGGGTGACCGCCTCGTTTATCTCGTGTCTTTCATCGGCAGCATGGGCTGCCTTGAGGCGTTCATCCATGATGGTTCGTACTCTTCCATTTTAGGTCACCGAGTTGACGCTGCAGGCAGGCTGTCAAAAGCATGCACACCCGATTCTGACAGGCGCCGTCCAGAGTGTGTGCACTATAGGTCGCAGAAGAAAGTTGAACCGGCTGTGATGGATGCCGTAACGGACTCATCGATGGGATTTCGAGGTGCGCCTTGTAGGTCCGTCTGAATGAGGTCAGAGCAAGCCACAATCACATTGATTGTTGGTTCTTCGTATGTCGTCGTCAAGGTACATGTGCCGCCATACATGAAGGGCTTGTCGCTGTCTGCGTCTCGGTGCATCGCATAGCGGTTTACAGACGACTCCGGGTCAGCCAGCGTGAGTGCAACGCTGCAGGAATCAAATTTATTGCCAACGGCGTCTTCGCCGTTGTCTGTCGCTTGGGTGCATGTGTAGGTATTGGCCGTTGTTGAAAACCCTTTAATTTTCACGTCGAGAACAACACCATTTGCGCCGGTGAAACGACCAGAAAAGAAGCCGGTTTCGGAGTCATTCTCGCATGTTGCGTTGGTCATGATGATTTCACCACCTTCACACGTCGGATTCTCGCCTTCACCACATCCTGAGGCGTCCACCGATGAGGCTACTTGGAGTTTCACGTATTCAACGACGGGCGGCGTGCTGTCGTCATCGCCAAGACCGCATCCTGTCAGGCTGAGTCCAACGACAGAGAGAAAAAGAAAATGTTGAGATGTGTACGTCATGATTTGTTCCTTCATTGGTGTGTTCACTGATTCGACCTGGTGAGGATAGAAAGTTCCCGAAGCTTGATGCAAGTTTAATTCTCGCAGGCGGATTAAATCCGTTGCAATCGTACTCCGGAATGCGCCATCTACCCGTTGGTTCGAGCGGCCCATCACTGATGCCTTCACGGACCGAGCGCTCAATCGGCGGCGATACCAGGTCCATTGCTCATGGTCTCAAAGGTCGGTCGATCTCTGGTCGTTGCGATTATTTTTCCCCTCTAGATGCATCCCGTTGTCTGTTTCGCTAATCTATGTGTATCGGTCCTCACGGGGTCGCTTTGAGGCATATTTTAATTTGTGGAGTAACACTCGATGGCAACGGTCAGTCGACTAATAGAAATTCTCAAGGACACTGCAAAACGGCTTAAATCAGGTGCAACATACCGCTGGACGCACCAGGGCCGATGCAACTGTGGCCATCTGGCGCAAACGATCACAGGCCTCAGTCCTGACGACATTCACCAAATCGCACTCACGGGCGAGGGGGAGTGGCGAGACCATGCGCAGACGTTTTGTGAGAGCAGTGGCCTGGCTGTCGACGACTTGATTACACAGTTGCTCAATGCGGGGCTGACCATTGAAGATTTAGGCCACCTTGAGTGGCTATCCGATCCAAAGGTGTTGCGGTGGGTCCCAACCACACAACTCCCACTGGATTATAAGCGACGGACCGACGTTGTCGCCTACTTCGAGACATGGGCTAAGGTCCTTGCGGCCGAAGAAGAACTTCGGCGAAACCCTGCGGCCAACGTGGAATTAAATGGGCGACAATACGTCCGACGATTCAGAGCTGAGACGGCCCTCGATGAAAACCCCGTTTCGGGTCGCGCTGCCTGAGCACACTGGCTTCAAACGCCCGCTTCAAACGCCCGCCCACCCGGAAGCCCGTCTAGGGCATCCATCCCGGGTCTCCAGAATCCTGGTTTAACAACAATTTTGAGCTTTGTTAGGTTTGTTGGACGAATCGGTGGCGTTAGGGGTACTGTGTATAAACTCAGGGGTACACAGTGGGGTTGTTGCGCGTGTTGACGACGAATTACATGATTCGCTTGCTCGGTTTGGCTGCGCTTCTGGTCTTACAAGGCGCGTGTTCTCAGACCAGCGACCTTCAAACCCTAATCGCCACTGACCAGAAAAGCATTGTCGATGGTGTAAAGGAAGACAACTACCCCACCATTGGCGCTTTGACACTCGTACTGCCCGAGGACGAGTACACCGGCAGTTTCTGCACGGGGTCCTTGATCGATCCACAGTGGGTCCTGACGGCCGCCCATTGCATCGAGGGCGGCTATAACCGAATGGGAGGTAGGCCCGGTGCCCCAGACGATACCTGGTTCCATTTCTTTGTGGGGACACGAGCCAACCGACGAGAGAGTGGCCGGCTCCATCGCGTTGACGAGGTCTTCATTCATCCAGCGTACAAGCAGCGAGGCGGCAAACGGTTCTACGATATCGCGTTGATGAGACTCGCTGAGCCAATAGACGATATACCAAGCTTTCCTATCTTTCGGGGTTCGCTGATTGAACACGAAGGGGCCGAGCTATTTTATGCGGGCTTCGGCATGACCAATCCTGACGAACCCGGTTCAAGTGAGGTCAAGTACTCTAAAACCCTTGTCTTGGAATCGGTCTACAGCAGAACGTATGTCACCCGACAGCAGGATGGTGGGGTCTGTTTTGGTGATTCGGGCGGACCCGGTTTGTTGACCATCGATGACGTGCAATATGTTGTCGGTGTCAATAGTGCGGCGATTGGTCAAGCTGTGTGTCGCGGCTGGAGCAGTCAGATTCGTGTTGATGCCTTCAAAAGCTGGATCGACGAGACCATGGGCAGAAATGAGTCATGCATCGACCAGCCAGGCTTATGTCAGTGCCAGGCCGCCTGTGGAGAAGATGGTGTATGCGATAATGGAGCGTGCCTCGATACGATTTGCGGCGCGACGTTTGGATGCCTACAAAATTGTAATTCACCAGCCTGTCAGTTCGGCTGCTTTGCGCAATTGGAACGGCGGGAGTACTTCCTGTTTGAACACTTCTATGCCTGTATTGACGCAAACTGTCCAGGGGGCAATGACCAATGCGTTCGGACCGAATGTCGGCGTGAATTATTTGCGTGTCAGGTCGGCGTTGATAGTGCTGTCGGTGACGGGGCCTGCGATGACGTGTACCGCTGTGTGAGCGGCTGCGAACGCCTATCCTGTGTGGATGGCTGCTATCGAGAGGGCACATTGAATGCCCAGGCGGCCTACGACCCGGTGGAAGATTGTTTACAGCAAGAGTGTGGAGACGCGGAGGGAGAAGACCTGCTTAATCAGTGTCTCGCCCGGAACTGCCGCAATGAGCTGTTGTCCTGCATGCCAAATGATCGGTGTCGTCTGGTCGGTGGTGATTGCGACTTAGAGTCCGCGTGCGTACCCGACGCGTGGGGAGCGACGTACTGCCGAGCCACCGAAGGTCGACCCGTTGGTGCGCCCTGTGAAATCGGTTCGACTGTGTGCGCTGATGGCACCCTATGTTTGGGTGGACCAGATGGCAGTTTTTGTCATGAAATATGTGTGACGCGTGGTGATTGCACAGACTCGCCAGGGCCATGCACTCGCTCGGTCAAACCCGGCGCCCCATTTCCTCTCGGTGTTTGCGAGGGGAGCTGTCTTGACACGGATGGTGATGGCGCGTGTGATCCCGATGATTGCGAGCCCTTAGACCCAGCCCGATACCCGGGGCATATGGAGGTCTGCGACAATGACGCTGACGATGATTGCGACGACGCCATCGATGAATACTGTGTTGTATGCATTGACGCTGACGAAGACGGTGTTTGTGCCGATGACGACTGCGACGATAACAATGCAGAATTGAGCCAGGCCAGTGACGAGATCTGCGGTGATGACATCGACAACGATTGTGATGGTGTCTTAGACGAAACATGTCCGGCCCCAATGATGCCAGACATGGCCGTTCCTGACATGGACGTTCTATCGAATTCAGAGCCGGACGCGACCCTGGTGACCGTCGATCAGGCTGAAACTCAGAATTCGGGTGCCGGCTGTGCCTGCAATGCGTCGTCGAACGGTGGCCAGACACCGGCCAGCTTGCTTGGTCTATTGGTTATTTTAGCCGGACTGCGACGGCCGCGTAGATTACCCTCTAGTCATCTCTTTGTCTGTGCGGTCCTGGCCCTGACACTCCTCAGTGGCTGTATTCGAGAAGAGAATATTGATCGCTGGCTTGATTCCGGTATGGAGGTTGACCGCGCCGTCGATTCTGCGGCTGTTGACGCCTTCTTAAACCCCGATGCTGGGCCAACCGACGAAGACGCCATACCACCGACGCCTCTACTCGATATGACCATAATGGCAGACACCATGGTCGATAGGGAGCTCGATTTGGGCCGGCTTGATGCGATGGACGCAGCTGGGCCTGCAGACATGACGACTGCTCCGCCGACCATCAAGAGGATACAGCAAGGCCAGGTACAGCTCTTCGAACAAGTTTCTTTGACGGATGTCATGGTCGCATCACCGATTTGGCGGGGCGGTTTCTTTGTCAGTGACCAGACTGCTGAGGCATACAGTGGGTTATGGGTCCAGAATGATTCTCGGGTGAGCACAGGTGCTTTGGCACCTGGACAGTTAATCACGCTGACAGGCTACGCCGAAGAATTTGCAGCCAACGATGGGGACGAGATGGCTGGCCCTGAGGCACAGCGGACCATCGACACCAGGACCCAATTCCAAATCGAAGCGTTCGAAGTGCAAGAGCCGGATGGTCTAAACCCATTACCGGAGCCCATCGAACTGACATTAGGCGAGGTGTCTATTCCAGATATTGCCGAACTGTATGAAGGGGTTCTGATCGCCCTAAATGATGTGTCTGTGACAGGCTTGTCGAGGCCGATATTTGAACTCAATGGTGCCATTGATGTCGACCCGCGACATATTGATGGCTCAGATGGATGGCTCGTCGATGGCGTCGAGTTCGACCAGATCGTGGGTATTCTCGATTTTGCAGCCAATTCGTATCGGCTGGTACCCCGGTCAGCCGATGATATGCCACGACCACCCATTAATCTCGATGGTTGCATTCCCATCGGTGATTTCTATGCTTTTTGCTCTGAGGGATTTGGATGGCGAGGCTGCGTTGACGAATGTCTGCGACGAGGGGGTCGCTTGGTGGTCCTGGAGACAGCCGAGGAGAATACGCGTGTCGGTGAGTTGGTAGACCAATGGCATGGCGGCTCCTTCTGGATTGGCTTGGGCGACCAAATGACCGAAGGCGAATTCGTTTGGATCGATGGACAATCATTGGATTATTCGAGCTGGGCCGAGAATGAGCCAAACGATTATGGCAACGGTGAAGATTGCGCCGAAAGCAATTGGCGAGGCATCGGCGTATGGAATGATGGACGCTGTGGTGGTCGCAAGCCCTTCGTTTGTGAGTTCGTCGATGGTGTTCCACCCTGTCGGAACGACGGAGACTGTGGCGGCGCGCAGTGCGACGATGGCCGATGTATACCCAACCCCTGACACACTAGGTTAAGCCTGACGTATGCAATGCGGATCTCGTCCGGAGGGCGATGGTTATGACCGGCTTTATGCTTTTACTCTCCGCAGGGACAGCCGCGATACCCATCGCGGTCTGTTACCTGGGCCGATGGATTCTTGACCGAACGCGTACCGAACCGCCCTGGATATTTCCCCTACTGATTGTGCTCGGTGGCCTTGGCGGCTGTTTCTTTGCCTTGGTTTTAGCCCCGCTCATGGAACCCTGGCTACTCTTGGACCAGGCCGCCAATGACGCGGTTGATTGGACCACCATCATTCAGGCTGCAGCTGAAGAACTGGGAAAAGGTCTCGTTTTGTGTCCGTTGCTAATGACCCGTTATTTTCGGTCGCCAATCGATGGTGCGCTCTATGGTCTGGCGGCGGGTAGCGGTTTTGCTGTTGTGGAAAACGTCATGTCTTTCGTCAATGCGCTGCATATTGAAGGCTCGTTGATTTGGGTCGAGACGGTCCTTACGCGTCTCGGGCCGTCCATCGTCATACACGGTGGCTGCACAGCCGTTGTAGGTCTGTATCTCGGCGCCAGTCATTGGTTTTCTAATCGGTGGTTGACGCCAGGCTTATTTGTAATTGGATGGATCATTGCAACGGCCGCACATTCGACTTGGAATGTCCTTCTGGAGACGACCAACATGACCGGACAGTCTGGCTACACGGACCTGGCCTATCTATTCTTGTTTTGTTTTCTCGTCACCGGCCTGACCTTATTAGTCCTGGCCGTTCGTTTAGAGGCATCGCTATTAAAACGGGAACTCCTGGTGGATGTGCAAGACGGCCATATAAGTGAGGAAGAGCTTCATATCCTGACCGATCCCATCGCCCGGCGGTCTCGCAAATGGCTGCCCAGAGATGCCTCGAGGACCCAATTTGTGAGACGCGCGAGGCACCTTGCCTATGCTCGACGACGTAATCGTCATCTGAAGGGGGACGCCGCTGATTCAATTGAGATGCAGCGTTCAAAACTCTTGGCTGCGAAAGACCAACTTGATGCAGATGACCCCTAGTTCATTTCTTGACCGAAATCTCCCCGCCTGCCGATAGAGTTGCAGTGTCTGATGTAGTATAAGGTTCCTATGGCGCAAACGACACATAAGGTTCACGCGGTAAAGAGCGAGTTTTACGCACGTTGGGCTCGTTTTATTTTACGGCATAGGCTGACCATACTGGTCATTCTGATCTGCTCTACCATTGGGTTCGCTTATTATGCCGCGACCCATTTACGCGTAGACAACAGCGTTGAATCCTTCGCACCACCCAATTCAGTAGAAATCAAGGCACTCAAAGATTACCGGGCCACATTCGGTCGAGCAGATCCATTTCTTATCCTGATTGAAGGCGAGGTTTTTGACTTAGACTTTCTCAAGCGACTCGACGCACTACATCGTGAGCTGCGCGCCTTGAAAGTGGATGTGAGACCGCCAACGTCAGCACTCAAAAAAACGGTTATGCCTCCAACTGATAATGCCGAGTTTGGGTTTGAAGATGACGGCGATGAAGGGTGGGGCAACGAAGACGGAGGTGGCATCTTTAGCCGTGTCACATCGTTAATTAACGTCCGGCAAACGAGAGCGGTTGGCGATGGCATTCAGGTCGACAAGCTGATGACTCCTCTCCCAACGAAGGAACAAATACTGACCAAAAAGAAGATGATTTTGGCCGACTCGTTTCTCGTTGGCCAAGTTGTCGATGAATCGGGTCGTTTCGCATTGGTCACCGCCTACCCAGTCAATATGTATGACGGTGACCTCGAGAAAGTCACGACGGAGGTCCTGAAAATTGTCGAGACGTACACGCGGGACGGCTTTCGAATTTACGTGACGGGGCCACCAGCAATCGCATCCCTCATCAATCAGATGGTCATCTCCGACCTGACACGCCTCGGCGGTTACTCATTGATCCTCGTCGTTTTGGTGCTTGCGGCTTTGTTTCGACATTGGATTGGGATCCTGGGACCCGTTTTGGTGATCCTTGTGTCGGTCTTTTGGACCCTTGGTGCCATGGCACTATTCGACTTGCCTGTCACTATATTGTCGGGGATTCTACCTGCGTTTTTATTTTGTGTAGGTGTTTGTGATTCCATTCACATGTTGACGATATACCGGTCGTTGAGGGTCGAGGGGGTTGAAAACAGACAGGCGATTGTTGACGCCGTCGCGATTACAGGCCCGCCTGTTTTCTTCACGTCAGTGACGACGATCTGCGGTCTTTTCAGTTTAAATTTTGCCTCCGTTACGGTCATCGCTGAAATGGGGATTGCTGGCGGTGTCGGCGTTGCGTTTGCCTGGTTTTTCTCACTGACTCTGCTGCCGATCATTCTCACCTTTAATCGGTCCTCAGTTCTGGGCGCACGAGAAGAGAATCAAGGTCTGACGATTCGCTTTCTAGAGTGGGCCGTTGGTTATCGAGACACTCAGCCTATGCGGCGAGATGTGCGCGTGCTCATCTTGACTGCACTCGTGGCCATTCTGTGTACTTGGGGTGTTTCGCAGATTCGAGTCTATCACGATGACCTGGAAATTTTACCCGATGGCTCAATGGTCAAGGTGGCTGTCCGAGTGCTCGATGAAAATGTTGGAGGTGCTGCGCTGGCCGAGCTGGTTTTAACGCCGAAAAAGGGCAGTCTTAAAGATCTCGAGGTGCTTCAGGGACTGTCAAAAGTCGTTGATGATGTGCTGGCCTATCGTGATCCAGTGACCAATCAGCCCGTTGTGACTCATGCGCTGAGTTTAGTCGATGTATTCAAGGAAACGAGACGGGCTTTCAATGGCGGAGGTCAAGACGCATATCAACTGCCCACCAGTCAGAGCGAGGCGAATGATTATGCTTTTGTATTCGAAAACCAAAGCCCAGGGGAGTTGGGTAAACTCACCACCGTGGATTGGTCTAAGACTCATGTCTCCATGCGCGTTAAATGGCGTGAAGCCACTGATTACGGACCTTTGCTGAGCTACATTGATACGAGCTTAAAGACGCATCTGGGTGACAAAGCTCAATGGGTTGGTACCGGACCCGTCTATGTGGTCAATCGGCTGGTCAAAGTCATGCTCATGGATCTGGCCATTAGCTTTGGGAGCGCTTTTGCTTTTGTGACCTGCTTCATGCTCTTGATGCTGGGTAGCGTCCGCATGGGCTTGATCGCGATTTTACCTAACCTGTTCCCAATCATGCTGGTGCTGGGCATGATGGGGCTCTTAGGCTTACCGCTTGATTTGAACTCTCTTCTCATCGCCTCCATTGCCCTGGGCATTGCCGTCGATGATACAGTTCACTTTCTGCATCATTTTAAGACGGCGTACCAAGACTCGGGTGATTGCCAATCGGCTCTCGAATCAGCAAGCTATCATGCAGGGCAGGCGATGATTACAACATCCATCGTGCTGATAGCGGGTTTCAGTGTTCTCTGTTTGGCGACCAATGCGGCTGTCTTTCGATTCGGTTTTCTGACCGCATTGACTGTTTTAGCGGCCTTGCTCACCGATTTGATCGCTCTGCCGTCAATTTTACGGATGATCTACAAAAAACGAGCCTAGGTGATCGGCTAACATATCGTACACGTTTGCGGTGTTTTGTGTTAAAACACGCTGTCTACGGCGGGAGAACCCAGGTCCGCTCAGAAGGAGGATTTAATGAGATATTTGATTCTTTTATTGGCTTTGTCGCTGAGTGCGGCGTGTTCATCTGATGAGATTAGAGCGCCTGATAATTCGACGGGGTCAAATCAATCGGGCGGAAAAACCGATAATGCGGCTGAAGGAGATGCGGGCCTCAACGCTGATGGCTCGATATCAGACGAGGTCAGTGATGGGGGACCTGTTGAATCAGACGGGGACCTTGTTTTTGCGCCGGATTCTGAGCCGGAGCCTACCATTGATCCCTTTGAGCAGGCGTGGGATGTCACCATTCACCGTGTCGAGTTTCCCGAAGGCACCGAGGCACCCGCCTATCGTCGGCCTGGGGGCGTTTCAGGGTTCAGTCTAGGCGGGACTGAGTTTTGGCAGAAATGGCCAGACGGACACAATCCAACTTACAGTTATTCAGAGGGAACCGAACTGGGGCGGCGATGTATGTTTGCCAGCGCTCGGCGTTTTGAAGCCATTATGACCGACCCACCACACGCGATCATTGACCTCGTTGAAAACAGTGACTGGCGCGGTAGTTTCTTTAATTGGAATGACGATTTCTCACAATCCGAATGGAGCGATGGACGGTCGGCTCGTTTGTGGGCATGGCGCACAACGTTAGTTAAATGGATCAGCCAAACAAATCTTGATGGCAGCTGTTATTTGCCGACCTACGAGATGATCGAAGCCCTCGCCGAGACCTGTGCATTACAGGCGGCTCGCAGGGACGGTGAGATTCAGGGCTGTCGAGCCCCTTAATCGAGGAGCCTTACCGGATCGCCAACACGAATCTCTCCGTCGCTGACCGGAATTAAATTAACGCCGAAGATAACACCTTGAGCTGTGCGCTGATAGCCGGCCAGGGACTTCAATGGCTCGCCATCGGTCCGCTTTTGTCCTGTTTTGGGATCTAAGACCGTCATGGCGCATCGGACACACTCGCCACCTGATTTAAACGACACGGATCCAATCGTCACATGCTCCCAGTGCCGCTCGGCAAAGGCGTCTGCTCCCTTGATGACGACATTAGGCCGGAAGGCGTCCATTGAGACTGGCTCCATCAGCCTGGTGTTTAAATCAGCGAGACTTGATTGATTCGTCAGGAGTAGGGGATAGCCGTCTGCATAGCTCACTTCATCTTGCGGGCTCGACTTTATCGGGCGTACGACGTCCTGTGGCATATACACTAAGTGGCACTCAAGTCCGGTTATGTCTGACAACCATTGGTCGATCGATGCCTCAAATCGCGCGCCTTTAGTCTGACAACCCCAAATCTCGACATCGATGGTCGCCTGGGGGTATCTTGGTTTTGCTCGCATCGGTCGTTCGCTTCCATTTTGGAGCTCAAGACTTCCGTCGGCTTTTGGACGTGCTGTGATGCGAAGCAGTTGGGGATGGGTTCGTGCCGTCAAAAATCGACCATGGGAATCCACGACCATCCAACGCCGATCATTGAGCAGGCCCTTCGGTGTGACATACGCACTCTGTGTCGTCAGACTGCGACCCGATTTGAGCGGATAATAGGCAAGCTCGTCGACTGTAATCTCGGTCATTATTGGTCCGAACTTACCCCGAAGGTTGCTTGTAGAAAAGCGACTAAATCAGCCAGTTCTTGATCATCAAGCCCATCCCAAGACGGCATATTACCGCGTCCATCTAAGAGCACACCAATCAAGTCTTGCTTGGTCCGGATCACGTTGCGTGTTTCAAGATTTGGTCCATCGGTGGTGCCATTGCCGTCTGAGCCATGACACGCCGTACAGTAGGTCTCAAATATCGTTGAGCCGGCCTCAATGTCACTTTGGCGATCGCTGATATCGAGAATACGCTGGTTGTATTTCTGGCGCTCTAGATCATCGAAATGGCGAACTTCCGTCAACATCAGCTGGCGAAGATTGTCGACCCGTTGGGTTGACCAAAGGTAGTCGGTCGGAAACACGGTTCGCTGTTTGGTCCGTCCGTTGAGTGGGTAGAGCGCCTCGTCTGAAATAATCCGGTCGAGATCGAGAGAGTCGAGGCGACCGTCATTGTTCAAGTCGAATGCGACCGTCGCCCCCCCATGCTGGTGACACCCTATGCAATTGGTGCGGGCATTGCCTCGTCCATGTTCGATATACGGGTTGCTTGCCCAGGTCAGTCCACTCGACTGCGTGGCCAATGCATCTTGCAGGCTCGGATAATCGTCAAAACCGCTGGTTACATCTGGGTCGAGTTCGGTGTAATCGACGACGACCGTCATCTTATAGTTGTTCCAAACGGAGTCGGCCTTTTGTGTAAAGCTCGTCGGTCTATCTGCGCCGAAGTCTTCATTGGGTGTATCGCTCCACCACAGGGTGACCCAGACCCAGTGCCGTAGCTCCTTGGTCATGATGTGGAGGCCCACGAGTCGATAGAGGTCTCCGGTGCGCGTTCGAATGGTGTAGATCTCGTCCCCGTTTGGGGTCGCCCGCCGTGCCGGCGTCGCCCAATGGGCGCTTTTATCGGGGCCAATGACAGCCTCTAGGCTATCTGCATCGGTGTCGAAAACATCCACTGCTCGACCGAAATTTGCACGGGCCCACTGTGCTTTGATGAGGACTGATGACAGAGGGAACTCTTCACCCATACAGGCGGTGAAATTGAGGTCGCTGGTCATTGATTGAGAATCGAGAGTTAACTCATCCAGCTGGGGTAAGCAGCCCAAGTTATCTTGGTAATTTCTCAGCAGATGTTTGAGCGTCGCCGGGCTGTAGGTGATGCGCGCGTTTCCGGTCGCCGCACCACTGAAATTTGACTGGAGACTCCGCGCGCAGTCGGCTTCACTTACACCAGGCTCACATTGACCGAGTTCTGAGACATGCTTGAAGAAGCGCTCCAGCGGCCAGCGAGCTGAGCGTTCGCGGGCTTTTACATTCCAAACGAGCGCATCGTCAATATTCGCTTCACTAAACGGCGCTCTTTGCCGCCGTTCCGCGTCGGTCAAACCGTCAAAAAGCCGCCGGAATGTTCGTCTAAAGTCATCGACACCGTACCAGGTCTGCCACCTCGGCACCGTCGGTGTACCGCCTTCTATTTCGAGCGGGCGGTCCGGCTCGAGCATTTCCAGCCCGAACAGGGGGACATCTTCGAGGGCGCGCGCGGCAACAGCCCAGCCGAGTTCGCGCCTCAGTTTCATGTCTCTCTGAAGTTCAGACTCGATCTCTCTGACAGTCGGATCGGCTGGATAGGGGTCTGCAAGGCCGATTAAGGCGCGTCCAAAGACGTCAACTTTTCCATTTTCCGGGCCGGGGAACGCGAGTCCATCATTGCTCTGTCCTTGCTCAGGCACAACTCTCGCATCGCTGCATGCGACAGCCACCAAAGCCAAGAGCCATAAACAACTCCGTCGGTATGGTCGGGAGACCGAGTTCATTCAGCTTGTCCACCGACTTCGGCTAATTGAATGGCTAGGTCGCTTGCCACAACGTATTCATCTTGGCCATCTCTCATGAGAAAATAGAGCCAATTATCGGATCGGAAATGTGGAAATAACGCTTTCGTCCCTTCTGGTACATCGGCGACGAGATGTTGCTCACCGGTCTTTAAGTCGACCAAGATAATGACGCTCCGATCACCGGTGTATTGGTGGGTCGCGACAAATCGCTCATCAAAGGAAATATTTGCTTTGGCGCCCGGGATGCACAAACGTGCGACAACCTGACCAATATCGATGTCGTAACTGTCGGCCGTGCGTGTGGTGACCACCTTCCGTATGACATAGCCCAGACTGTCGCCATCTGCACCGCCGGCCAGGCGGCTGACCACCAGCTTGCCCGATGGAGACAGGACCGAATCCCCTTCAAATGGGGAATCGACGATGACACTTCTGAGTTGCTCATATTGGCTGCCATTGAAGATCATGGGTGAGAATTTCATGGTTGCATTGCCGCCGAAGTGTGCAACGGGATTACTGGTGGTTCGATTACGGCCCGAATCGCTTGTAAATTGTGAGTTGATCACGAAGTAATCGCCGCCATTACTTCCGCGAGCGACATGTTGATACAGGTTGATGTTAGTGCCGCGAATACAGCCCTCTTCTTCGAATGTAATTTCCTCTGCCGTCTCTAAAATGGACTGCGGACAAATGCCTGTGCCACCGCCTTGGAAAATAAACCCGCTGTTGTCCGGGAAGAAGCTGGGGTCGTAGCTGGCTTTGACCTTGATATCCCGATTACGAAGTAGATCGGTCACGGTCGCACCACCTTGGACGCCGCCACCATTGGCCACGAAACGACCATCGGCTGAGCTTCTGGTCCAGAAGCTGGTCTTGAATTGCAACTTAAGGACTTCTCTCAGCTGGCCTTTTGCGCCGCCCCAGTCCGATGAGCGGTCTACGTAGCCCGTTTGAAAGCAATTGCGAGCACTGCCACCTTCGCAACCAAACATCCGAATTCCATTCTCTTGGTTTACGGCACCCCAGCCTTCGAAGGCCATTTCCGATACGTGGGCCTCGATGGCTGCGGCATCGATGAATGGCTCGCAACTCGTGGGCGCTGGCGGATCTTGGATGACAGCGTCAAGGTCTGGCAGTTTTTGCTCGAACCATTTTAAAATGACGGCATATTCACGCTCATTCAATGCGGAATACGTGCCTTTTGGCATGCCGACGCGACCTTTAAACGAGACAAATTGACGGAGCCATTCAGTCTCACCATAGGCTTTTTGGAAGAGCTGGCGAAAGTAGCCGTACCGCGCGCCCGTGGTCAGAATCCCAATTTTGTCAGCGGCAAAAACTGATGTTGGGTCAGTGCTGCGAGCGCGCATACAATGAACGCTCTCCAGCGCCTGTTGTTGACTCATGACCTCTGGATCGAGCTTCAGGTTACAGCGATTGAGTGCATTTTGAGTGAGGTCCAGCCAATGTCTTAGCCCGCCCTTAGACACGGAATGACATTCCGCACAGCGACGCGTTGCGCAATCACCATTGTCACCATCGCATCGCTCATCGGTTAGGTCGCTGACGTTAGCACCCAAGATTTTAAGGGCTTCGAGGGCTAAATCTGATCCCTCGAGTTCGACTTCAGGCAGCTCCCCGACATCGATGACCTGTTCGGTGGGTAAATCTTCAAACTTACAGTCATAAATTGGTCCGCTATCGCCCGTTGGATTGCTGGGCCGTGCGCAGGCTTGTATGAAGTCCAACGCCTTTCCATACTCAGAGTCAGCCCAAGTGCTTTCATCGAGGTGATGCATCTCCGGTGGCATCCAGAAACGCTTCTCGAACTTCATCCCTTCATCTGTGAGCAGGTCGTTCCAAAAGGTATCTGTACCCTCTAGACGTCGAAGCCATGATTTGGCCCAACGACCGTTGGATACACGGTGGCATTTTGTACAAGCTGCTGTCTCGGCGTTGACCAAGTTTTTAGGCATTGTCCAGCCCTGTCCTTCGGTATCGACGATGCTGTAGGGCGCTTCGTTAAAACCCAAGGTATATCCATCGTGGACGCCCATCATGGGGATCACTGTATCGCCATTTTCATCTTTGGCGCCGTCGATCCAAGGGGTATGGATGAAGGGGTCTGTGGAATGGCATTCAGCGCATTGGATGCCGCTGCCCAAACCACCGTGAATCCCATTCCATAGAGAATTAGATGTCTGGGGCGAGGCGGTCGACTCAAGATCATCCGCTGGGTGCGGAATATGCACACCATCGGTCTTTGAGTAGAGCGCATTTTGAAAGTAGCAGGTTTTGCCCGTATACGGGTTATGGCCGATCATAGCGACATCGTTGTACTGGCCCTCTTCTGTCAGAGCTTTTCGACATAGAAGGACCCAATATGTCCCCTGATCATTGACGCGCCGCGCAACTCGAGGCCCATTCGTCCGGCCGTTTACAGCATTTGGTTCGCATGAATTGTAGATGAACTGTGGGTCATCGCATTTGGACTGGGTTGTCTCTGGAAACGTTTTTGTACCGTCTTCGAGGGTGACGGTCATCGGAATGGGCACGGAATCTAAGCAGTTGTAGGTTGCGTAATCATTGTCTGCGATCTTCTCAAAAAACGGGATTTCCCCTAGATTATTTACGCAGGCTTCGCCGTAGGCAACCGTACTTCGGATCTCTTCGTTAGCGTCTCCATAGCCGTCGAATTTACCGCTGCCTTTCTTATCGAGCGCTCGCCTGATATCGAGTTCGGCTTTGCGGACGACCTGGTCACCGTTCATCAAGCAGAGGTCAATGGTGAAAGTGCCTGCCAATGCGATATTAATCATGTCCTGCGTGGGCTCTAAAGCCTCGACGAATGCGGTGTTGTACTGATCGAGGAACATATCAGCTCGGGCCATAGGGCCCAGAAACGTATCACCCGATTCAGAGGCGATAGGTTGCTCGTCAATGCGTGGGATCTCTGGCAGCATTTGACCGCATTCGAGTCGACCGCTGGACCCGTTGCGGATTCGCGCATGGAGTGTTTGACCGGACTTCAGAGCCGGATACACAGAGACTTTGAGTCGGTTGTTGCTCTCATCGAGATTAACTTCAAAGAGTGGCGGTCCGTTATACTCGTCTATCGGCGCATCAGAACAGCCGACGAGAACCAATGCAATGGTGGTGATAGATCGCCCAAGCAGGCCAAATAAACGCATGATTCAATTCCCCCAACATGAAGGTAACCCCGGTAAAGCAGTCGGTACGCCTTCGAGCGTACTCCCCAGACCGCGCGCGGATGATACGGTAAAAGTTGTTTGAAATCAAGCCTTACGAGACTGCAGCCTGTCCCAGGCCCTATGGTTGTGAACAGCTCAAAGTTGTCCCTGGGTGTGCGGTTTGGCTGCCTTCGCACACAACGTCTCCTGAACACCCGCAGAAACCATCGATGCAGACATCCACAGGGCCGGTCGTGCACTCTCCATCGCTTTGGCAGCGGCAAAACCCGTCATCGCCGCACAGCGTTCCGTTTGTTTGGCACGAATCAGCGGTGCATTTGCATCGGCCCGATGCAACATCGCAGCTCGGGTAGTCCCCGAGGCAGTGGCTGTCGTTCATGCACGGCACAGAACAGTTTCCGGCGCCGTCGCAGGCGGCTCGATCTTG
>PCCS01000066.1 GCA_002731825.1 Myxococcales bacterium | reverse complement strand
ATAGTCAACTCAAAAAACCGTAAATAATAAGGTCACAGCCCCGTTGGCGAGGCGTTTGTCTATGTCAGCGAATACCGAAAATCTCACCGCTTGGAGACCAGCTATCACGTCTTGTCGACCGGTCGTGCCGACGCCGACTAGACGATATGCTTGTCATCCCCCTTTTGGAAACGAACAACAGACGCGTCGTACCGCAACCAGTCCCGTCTCACTGACGGCCATCGACCACAGGTGGCTGCCTCGCCACAGGAGCGCAGGTGTCCTCGATATACGTAGTACCGCCCACCTGAATGCTATCCTGCACAACCAAGTCCTCAGGTGTATTCCAGGTGATGATGGTTTTCAGGCCTTCACCGTCGAGGTCGGCGAAGAACAAGCAGTCCTGGTAGAGATCGGTACAGGGGTAGTCCCAAGCCTTCGGATTTTCGACGTCAAAGGTCCCGTCGCCCACACCGAAAATCAGGATAAATTTGTGGAGGAACGGCTGCCCTTGGGGGCGACGTTCCCCAAGCACAACATCGAGGTGCCCGTCCCCATTCACATCGCTCAGCTGAACGGCGTCATAGTGATCGACAGGAGACGCCTCATCCCATCCGAGAACATCACCTGAAGGTAGGTCGATGGCCTGAAGCAAGGTGGGCGCCACCTCGATGAACCGGAGCGCGCCGTTTCGGTCAAAGTTCGGTCCATCGATGACCTCTCCCGGGACCGCGTTCTCCGCGCCCAGATAGATGGCGAGCTGACCGTTGCCGAGTGGGCGTACCCCATCCGTGTATCCATCTCCATTCAGATCGCCCACCGCAGCGATCTTCAGTAAGCGTCGCTGCGCATCAATGAGATCCTCACCGTCTCTGAGCGGGACGTCTTCATCTCGCGCCCAGAATTGGAACCGGGTGTCGTTTATGGCGAAGTCTCGATTCACGCCATCACCGCCCGCAGGGATCGTGAATTGGAGCCCCTCGCCTTCTCGGCCATAGGCGACGTCCATAAAGCTGCTCTCGAGGGCCAGGAGGTCATCGACACCGTCATTGTTGAGGTCAGCTACGATGGGGCCGGTCTCGCCCATGGCGAGTACATGACTGATCTCTGAAAACCCCTGCTCGGTCCCGTATCGAATGATGAACGCGCTCCGGGGGTTATGGACATAAAGTACATAGTCCAGCTGCTCATCGCCGTTGAAGTCTCCGAATTTCAGGTCTCGATTCTCAAGAATTCGACCCTGTGACGTCGGAAAGCTCAGCCCAGTCACGAGCCCAAAGTCACCGGCGGCGTCGCGCTCATAGAGAAAGAGCGAGTAATGGGTGGCCAATTCGCCCTCGCAGGGCGGGTCTGACCGGCGGGAGAACCAGACGGATTGCTCACAGGTGCCTTCGGCGCACTGGGCGTCGCTACAGACGCTGAGCGCTTCGTCGGGCATCACCGCGACCTCATTGTTGGGGGTGAATTCAATGACCGCCTGATGACCAAAGGTGGGCGAATTGGGGTTATCCACGTCGTCATCCACACGGGCCAGATCGCTCAGGGGGACCCGCAGGTTCAGGATGTTCCGGGGGCCCTCATCGCTCTGGGTTGTCGCCACCACATAGACCAGCGCGCCGTCTTTACGCAGACCCAGGAGCTCGTCTCGTCCATCGCCATCCACATCATGGGCGGAGAAATAACGGGTTAAATCTTCGGGATCGATGGGACCACGCGCCACCTGGCCGAACTGCCCCATGCCCAGATTGGGGGTGTATTTGACTTGGCCCGAGACGTCGAAATCGAGCAGAAGGTCACGGTCACCGTCAAAGTCGAGGTCAACCAGCGCGCTCCAATACATCAGTTCACTGGCAGTTTGACCCGCGAGGTCGATGCTGCGGTCGCCCACCGCCATCCATTGAAAGGCCCCACCACCCTGATTCCACCCGATTCGCATGGTCGGCTCCCCGGGCCAATGCGTGACCACGATAATGTCGGGGCGAGCATCGCCGTTCAGGTCCTCGACAAAAAGTTTTCGAGGTATGCCTGCTTGCACGTCGTAGGTGGGCATTCGAAAGAGGTGGTAGCGTGGCGGCTCTCCGTCCTCCGGATGCCAGCCGGCGTTGTTCTGATTAAAGAGCACGACAACACCAGCCCGATCTCCGTGACTCTGGAGAAATACGCCGTCCAGTGCACGGTCACCGTCCATATCGGCGACGATGGCTGAATTAAAAAACGTTCCGTTGATAAAGGACTGGTCCGCCTCAGGCAAACCCGGGACGTTTCCGAAACCGAGACGACGTTTGAGCAGGCCGGCGGGCAGGTTCAAGAACAAATAAGTGTTTCTGCCGCCGACGAAATCGACGCGCCCGTCTCCGTTGATGTCACGCAATTGCGGCCGGGCGCTGTTTGCCATGACTTGAGAGTTCCCACGGCCATCATCGGGGTGAAGACCCGCTTCGCGCACCTCATCAAAGCGTCCCTGACCAAGACCTGGACACCAATAGACGCCGCTGCCTTCGATACGTTCCTCATTCCACACAATATCGCCAGCCACGGCGATGGCGTCGCGGATACCATCTCCGTCCATGTCCTCAAAGAAGAGGTAATCATTATTGGCTGGACCGGCACGACGCAGACAGTCGATGGGTCGCCGCATGGGGTCAAAGCGGCCCTGCCCCAACCCTCGGAGATAGACATACTGATTGTCCCAGACCGGGCGGCCGTTTGCTCCGACATCTTCGCTCTGCGTCAAGACCACCAGGTCGACGAATGGGTCGTCATCCACCAGGCCCAGGTAGTACCCCCTGAATTGCTCTTCCAATCGGTTGGGCTCAGGCAAATCGACGCTGATCCATCGCCAGGCGTCACCGGCCCTGACACCCACAGCAAAGTGGACAATCTGGCAAGTCGGACCGCATTCGAATTTCCTCCCGGTAAATGAATTACCCAAAACCATCAGGGCCTCGTCCTGGCCATCGGCGTCGAGGTCTTTAAACTCGAGATACTGGCTCAGGCGTCGGACCCTCCCACGGCCGTCAACACCAAAACGTTCACTGGGAAACCCGTCGGTCCACTGAGGGGTGGCGTAGGGTCCGTGGGCGCAGGGCGTCGGCGTGCAGGTGTTGTCACAACGGTCATCGGCGATGTCATTGCCGTCGTCGCAGAGCTCATCGCCAAAGACGATCCCGTTTCCGCATCCAGTTGCCCGGCAGTTGCTGTCGCAGCCATCCCCGTCGATGCGATTGCCATCGTCGCACGCCTCGCCCTCGCTGACCCGACCGTTCCCGCACCCGGAGAAGAGACAATTGGTGTCGCAGCCATCGTCATCCAGCTCATTGCCGTCATCGCAGATCTCGCCCTCGGTCACGACGCCGTTGCCGCAGGCGGTCACCGTACAATTATTGTCACAGCCGTCTCCGTTGGCGCCGTTGCCGTCGTCGCAGGCCTCGCCCTCGGTCTGGATCCCATTCCCACAGGAGGTCTCCGTACAATTGCTGTCACAGCCATCACCCTCGACGTCATTGCCGTCATCGCAGCCTTCACCCTCGGTAGCGATGCCGTTCCCGCACGCGGTCTCTGTGCAGTTTGAATCACAGCCATCGCCATCGACGCCGTTGCCGTCTTCGCAGGCCTCGCCCTCGGTCTGAATGCGGTTGCCACACCCGGTCTCGGTGCAATTGGGGTCACAGCCATCACCGGCGACGAGATTGCCGTCATCGCAGGCCTCGCCTTCGGTGGTGATGCCGTTGCCACAGGCGGTCTCAGTGCAATTGCTGTCACAGCCATCACCGTCGACCTGGTTGTTGTCGTCACACATTTCACCCTCATCTAGGGTGCCATCACCACACTCGGGCGGTCGATCCATATCGGGCTGAACAAAAGCCATGTCTTCGGGCTGTACGATGCCCATATCTTCGGCCTGCATAAAACCCATGTCTTCGGGCTGTATGATGCCCATATCTCGGGCTAAGACAGTGCCATCCTGCAGGTGACCGATGTCGATGGCTGTACTGCTATCCACCGCCATCCGAGCGTCTCTTAGGACCCCACCATCCGCCAGGCGCTGTGCATCACCTGGCATAGTATCGGTGCCGCTCCCGCCCGGTCCGCAGGCCAAAAGCGACATCACGCTAAGCACCATAATTGCTCTAATCGAATTAATACGGCTCATCATCGCCCCTCCAAAGCCAATGCTAGCCGAACCTAAAACCAAAATGGTCATAGGTCCCCCCTCCTACCCGCAGGTATATATGGATTCATGTCGTACGAACAGGCGGACGCGGATTTACGGGCATTCTGTGCTGGATTATTAACTGTGTCGTGTGTCTGGATAACCATCCGCACAGTCTCCAAAAGGCGGTTTAATTGAATGTCTCTGTCTAGATGGAGTGACCGTTCGCAGACTCGACGTCCATGTCTAAGCGATAGGGACTAGATTTATGGGGGAGCTTTTCCCACCAATCGTGCAACCAAAGGTCTTACATTTCGAGGTTTTGCTGAAAAGACGCCGTCCATGACCGCAAGAGACGAGGCCAATAGGTGCCGTCTCATCGTCAACCAAAGACATCCAAATTAACTGATCATCCCCTTGGACATCGCCGCTCGGTCTGGTTCGGTGTACACTCCTGTTTGTGGATACAGAATCGACCATCACGGGTACTCTGGTCTCGACGCGGTATAGAGTCGGGTCGCTCATTGGACGCGGCCAAATGGGTGTCGTCTATTCAGCCTTCGATGAACAGCGGGCCCAGCAGGTTGCCCTTAAATTTCTGACAATCCGAGGTGAGCGGTCAGAGTCATTACGCCGTTTTTTCAGGGGGGCTCGGCTCGCCCGGTCCATCAAACATAAGCACATCGTGCGCACACTCGATTTCGGTGTGTGTGATGAAGCCGGTGACTCTGCCTATTTGGTCATGGACTTGGTTCGGGGCTTCTCTCTGGGCGCCATCGACAATGCGGCCCTATCGGTCGGTGCCCGCGTCGGTCTCGTCGCACAACTCTTGCAAGCCCTCGCATACATGCACGCTAGGCACATACTTCACCGAGATATCAAACCCGACAACATTTTGATCGAGCGGGCATCCTCCGGCGTTTTATCTGTGAGAGTGACTGACTTCGGTCTGGCTGCAGCCATCGAACTCGAGCCAGAAAACAGCCTGGCGACCACGGGCAACGTTGTTCTCGGAACACCGGCGTACATGGCACCAGAGCAAGCGACTCAAGTGGGTGCACCTCGCCCAACGGCCGACCTCTATTCCGTCGGGGTCGTGCTCTATGAACTGATGACCGGCAGCCGTCCATTCGATGGAAACCCCCTAGAGGTCATCGTTAAAAAGAATCGATTCGACGCGGCCCCCATCACACCAAGTGCATCCATTCCGACTGATTTGAGCGCTGCTGTGATGAAACTGATTGAGCGGGACCCGATGAATCGGTTTCAATATGCCATCGATGCTCTTGAAGCGATCATGCCCTACGTCGAGTTACCAAAGCTTGCACAGGCCCCCTTACACAGCATGGACGTGCTTGACCCCACGCTCGATGGCTCCGGAGGCGACGAAACGGTCACACTGTTCCAAGGGGATAAATCCGCGGAGACGGGAGACGGTGACTCGAATCCATTCCTCTGGGGTCGAGATCATGTGGTCGCACAATTGGAGGATATGGTCGATGCGGCCATAGCTGGTCATGGTCACTTTGTACTCCTTGAGGGCGCGGTGGGCATGGGTTGCAACGCCATCATGGAACACCTGGCACTGACTGTGAGTGAACAAGGGCGATGCCATGTACTCCGCGGTGATTTTATTGACTCGGCCGGCGCAGAGAGTGGTCTTCGCCAAGCACTCGAAGGTCATCTCGGAAGCCACGGACTCGACCGCAATGACCTTGCTGGACTGATTCGTCGACACCTACAGCGACATGCCGCCAATACGGAAGCTGAATTCGATGCACTCCTGCAGTTTTTAAGACCCATCAGAACTGGGATCGCCTTCGCCGAGGGGAACCAGAATGCGGTCTTTGCCCTTTTCTTTAGAACCATGCGGCGACTGGCAACTGAGCGCCCTGTCTTTCTCGCTCTCGGCGACTTTCATCGAGGCGGTGAACTGAGCGCTGCATTCTTTGAGTATACGCTCTTCGAACTCAGTTTCGCCCAGTGTCCTATCTTGGTCTGCGTCACGACGGAGCCCGCAAGCGCCACGGCCCCGATGGCAATCGCCTTGGAACGGGTTCGCGACGCTCATGAAAGCTTATTGGTCCCCATATTCATAGGCCCCGTCGATCGGGCTGTGCTCGCTGAAGGACTGCGTGGGCAGTTCGCACTACCCCCAGATATCGCCCACGATTTAGCTGTTCGAGCCGGTGGCAGCCCCATGTTTGCCTGCCACCTAGCAGAGATGTTTGATGTAAACGGCTCCGCGCCCGAGTCAATGACCCCCGTGTCGTGGGGGTCCGGTCTCAGCCAGGAGTCATTGGTCTTGACGCCTGCACTCTCCAAGCTTCTGGCGCGCAGCGTAGACAGTCGTCTGCGCGCGCATAACCATCGGGCATTACTTAGAAAAATCATAGAAGGGACAGCAATCTTGGGCGCGGCTGTGGAGTATCGACTCCTGGTATCCGTCGTCGAACATGAGGTCCCAGCGGATAAAATCGACCTATTTCTCATGGATCTTGTTGATCTCGGGATTCTTGTGAGCGACGGGTCTCAAGACTATGAACGGTTTGTTCTATCTCCCCCCCTGTTAAGAGACTTCTATCTCGAGCAAATGACCCGGAGTCGACTGGAGGCGCTCCACAGGTTCGCCATCGACGCATATCACTCGCTATGGCCGAAGGACAGTGGTCCCGTCTCCGGCCAGATTGGTGACCATTATGCAGGGTCTGGCCAAGCAGACTTAGCCATGAATGCTTGGCTTGATGCGTATGAATTCCAGTTTCATCATGGCGACCCGCTCCGTGCAGCTCAGTGGGGTACCAAGATTATGGAGACGCTCGGGCCAGAGGACCCCCGGTCCGTTCAATGCGCTTTGAAAACAGGTCGACTTCTACTGGATATGGGCGAGTTGGACCGAGCTGAAGTACTGCTCTTGCCACTCCAATCAAATCCCGATGTCGACACGGTCTTGCGAGCGGGTGAAGTCCTCTCAGACGTCTATGAAAATCGGGGGGCTGGTCAAGCCTGGCAAGCCCTAAAGACCCATCTGGATACGGTCATCTCCAGTGCCAGTCCACTGGGTGAACGTGCCTACCTCCGCATGCGTTCCATTTACGAAAACAGCTACGGTCGGTCACGACCGGGGCTCGCCGATGCAGTGAGAGCCTTAGATCAAGCGCCACCGGGAGAAGAAGCGCAGCGCGCCGCTCAACGGGCCGTCTATTGCTGTCTGGCCATGGGATTACCTCGATCAGGGATTCCCTTTGCCGAACGCGCATTGGACGAAGCGATGGATACGCCGCAACTTCGGGTCCGCAGTCTTAGGGCGCTCGGCACAATTCTGACGTGGCTCGGTGAGAGTGAGGACGCTGTTGCGCGGCATCAAGAGGCATTGGCCATCTCCCGTCGTTATGGTCTCTATGCTCGCATCCCCATCGCCTACCATGATCTGGGAGATGCCTACCGCTTGAATGGAAATGGCCACGCGGCCAGCCAAGCCTACGATGTGGCCCTTCATCATGCTGACAAATTGGCCCTCGGACACACACGCGAACTTGTCCGCGTCAAACAGGTGATGTGTCGACTGACCGACGGGGACACAGAGGGTGTTGTCGATGAACTCAAAACGCTCGGTCCAGTGGCCCTACAGGCCGGTCTCGGTCTGGCCATACCCTTCTGTCGGCTTCTCGAAGCATGGGCCTATTGCATAGACGGTCAATTGGATCACTGTGCTGAGACAATCCGACTCATTGACGACTTGAAAGTCATTGCTGTCGATCCCCAGATTCCGCAAATCATTGAGACCATCGGTAATGTTTTAAGGCTCAGGGGCGATACGGCCCAAGGCAAAGACCTGCTGGCCATTGCGGACGCTTTATGGCGTCAGCAAGAAAACGAGGCTGCAGGAGACCGCTGCCAGCGATTAAGAACGTCGTCTTAAGCCCGAGTCTCCATCTCCTGTATGGGAGAGGCACGTCGGTCAGATCTGAATCATCGACCAAAAAAGACCGGAGACTCGTTTGTTCGAACAATTGAATGGGTCGATGAACTCAAGAGCCATGCACCACCGATGTCGAGAGTGTTAGCTCAAGGATCGAGTTCAGAAAGAGAGATGTCTACACTCAGTCAGCGATGCGGATGTCTGCGTTTCCAGCATCCCCTCGGATCCGGTTGTGACAGCGTGTACCCGCGCTGTTCTGACAGGAACTTTTTTGTGAAATTTATTTGAGGTATAGTGAGCGTCTAAACCATCGGGGAGACCATTATGCCACTGCTGATCAAAGGTGGGCGGATTATCACCGCTCAAGATGACTATGAAGCGGACATTTACTGCGCCGACGAGCTAATTACCGCCATTGGACACGACCTTGATGTACCGGCTGATACCGAGGTAATTGACGCATCCGGCAAGTATGTCTTTCCTGGGTTCATCGACCCGCACGTACACATTCATCTGCCGTTTATGGGGACCTTTGCAAAGGATACGCACTCAACTGCATCCATCGCTGCGCTGTATGGGGGTACGACATCCTACATCGAAATGGTCTGTCCAAACAGAAGCGAAGACACGCTTGAAGGCTACAATTTGTGGAAGGGTATGGCCGACGGCAACAGTGCCTGCGACTACACGTTTCACATGGCCGTCTCAAAGTTCAATGACGATACCGCCGCTCAGCTGCGTGAAATCGTCGCTGATGGCATCACATCTTTCAAAGTCTTCCTGGCTTACAAAGGCTTCTTCGGCGTCGAAGATGACGAACTCTATGAAACCCTTAAGTTGGCTAAAGAACTCGGGGTTATCACCACGGCTCACTGTGAAAATGCCGAATTGGTCGCCCAGCTCTGTGACGAACTGCTGGCTGCAGGAAAAACCGGACCCGAATGGCATGAGCCCAGCCGACCCACGCGAGTCGAAGCCGAGGGCACGGGACACTTTGCGAGCTTTCTAGAGTTAACGGGCGCAGCAGGCTATGTGGTGCATCTAAGCTGTGAAGCGGCACTCAAGGCCGCCGTGGATGCAAAGCTTCGAGGTGTCGAATTATATGTGGAATCCGTGATCCCGCATTTTTGTTTCGACAAGACCTTTGCCGAACGGCCCAACTTTGAAGGTGCCAAGTGGATCATGTCTCCTCCGCTCCGTGAGAAATCGAACCAAAAGGCCCTTTGGGATGGCCTGCGCATGGGACTCATCGATACTGTAGCCACGGACCACTGTCCCTTCGATATCGACCAAAAAGCAATGGGCCGAGAGGCGTTTACGGCTATCCCTAACGGGATTCCGGCCATCGGTGACCGAGTGAACATGCTCTACACCTATGGTGTGTCTCGAGGGGATCTGAGTCTAAAACGGTTTGTTGAGTCTGCATCGACCAAGGCCGCTGAGATTTTCGGTCTCACTCAAAAAGGTCGGATTGCAGTCGGCGCCGATGCTGACCTGGTGGTCTTCGATCCGAGCTATCGTGGTGTTGTTTCAATGAAGGATCATCACGTGAATAATGACTACTGTGGCTTTGAAGGCTTTGAGCAAGACGGAAAGCCCACCGATGTCACGGTCCGTGGTCAAGTGGCGATTCGCGATGGTGTCTTCGTGGGCGATACATCACGCGGCCGTCTCATTAGGCGGACACCGGCCTACTAATTTTGAGCTCGGTCTCAATCGACTCTGCGTACCTGTTCTGATGCTGAGAACACATTCAGGCCCCATGTTGCGATAAGCCCACAGACGGGTGTGCTTTGTACTCAGCCCTTAAAAGCAGATACGAAGTCACGCCCAGCCATCATCGCCTTCATACGGCGCGAGAACTTCATCACGTTATAGTAAGATTTCTGCGTCGCACCAAACCCTCGTACAAAGGGTTCGACCCGCCGCATCATGGACCCCTCAAAGTCAAAGGTTTTAGACGTTTTCCCAGCGGCTAGAATGGCCTCCCAAGTCAGTAGGGACAGGGCGTCACTGCCTCGGGTTTCAGGGTCGGTACCCGTCATAAGGTAATAGGCCGCGTTTTCGTCAAAGACGATGTACAATCCCGCGTGTGGATGACCCGAGTGATCTCTGGCGATGAGGATGTGCCTCTGCCCACGCTGAGCACAAATCCGGTCGAGACGCTTCACATAGTCATGGCTATATGGAACCACTATGCCCTGCCTCTCGAAAACCATATCGTTGAGGGATAAGAAGGTGTTTATGTCATCACTCCACTCAACCTCAACGAGCTTTCTGGCTTTCTTGATGTGTCGCCGAACACGATTGTGAAGGCCAGCCCAAAGGGCATCTGGGTCGGACAAGTCCTCGATGACATACGTGTGCGAGACCTTAGTCTGAAAGCCCGACCAGAAAAATGGCAGCGTATTTTGCACAGAATAGTGAAGATTTTGAGAGAAATAGTCAGAATCGGGCAGCTGTTCGATGAGGGTGTTCATCAATTCGTGCTGCTCCGTAAGCGCACGGACTGGCGACCGGTTGGATGGGGCTATCCATGGCCCAAGTGTTTGGGTCAAACGGGGCATTGAACAGCGTTGCAAGAAAAGCGGCCCCTTCTTCAAGACGTACGGCATCCAAGCTTTGAGTTCGGTATTCTTGCGTACCTCAACGAGGCCCCATTGACCGGGCGCCACTGCCTCCAACCACCAGGGCTGCTGAAACAATGAATTGCTGGGCCGGTCTGCGGTATTGACGGCTGTATGCTGGGTTAGCATAATTAGTCTCCAGTACGTACAGACCCACACCTATCAGGGGTCCGTCTGGCCTGCAAGGAGAGCTCTTGAAAATAGCGTCCACCCTATCACGTCTTGTGAACACGCGTGCCGTCTACATGGTCGCCCTAGCCGATGACTGCAGAACGGCGGAGCGGACGCAATCAACGGGTGTTCACCTCGTCCCCGTAACGTGGGAAAATGTAAACGATGTCGCAAAGGTGCGAGGCGACGCGACAGCCCAGACCATGCGACAACTCTTGGTCGACGGCGCATTAGGTGTCTACGTGTACATGGATGGCGAGTTTGCTGGACACTTTTGGGGTGTCCACAGTGGCAACGAAATCAAGCGCATGTGGGGGGGCGTCGATTACGGACCCGATGAAGTGCTACTCTGCTGGGGCTGGGTTGATCATGAACGCCGTGGGCTCGGCCTATTTCAATCGCTCATCGGCGCACTCGTGAATCGAGTGCGGGATGAAATCGGTTCGATCCGGATCGTCGCTGATGTACCTGTTGATCCGCTCGCCTCGTTGGCGGCGCATCGTCGAATGGGGTTTCGTCTCACAGGACGACTTGAGTATGTGCGTGTGCTTCGTAAACTTGTGTCTAGAAAAGAAGTGCCCATGGATGATTCTGCCGCGGAGCCATTATTGAGACATAAATCCCCATGACTCACTCAGTTGAACTCTCTGATTCAGACCGGCAGCGTCTCGCAAGGGCCATTGTTCAGGACCGCTATCAGCCGGCTGATTTACCGGCGGATTCGATCGCAGAACATGTTGATAATCTCCTGCAATTTACCCCGGGCGAAGTGCCGCCAGATGAACCAGCATTCTTGAGTAACGGTGTTGCAGTGGCCGGTCCGAGTCTCGACCGAACATTCGATGACATCCTTGGGGACACAAAGAAGAGAGCCTGGCCAACAGGTGCACCTATGGCCATTGCGGTCACCCATGATGTCGATCTTTTTGATGGCTTGTCCCACTTTGGTCTACGAGCGGCCGGTTGGGTCGCTTCCAGTGCTCAGGCACTCCTCAGGGGTCAGGTGGACCGATTTCGAAGTACGGTGGAGCGAGCGTCTCAATGGACGCGCTGGTGGGCGGCCAATAAAGACCCTGTCAATGACATTTCTGCATGGCAGGCTCTCGAGGCCGAACATGGGATTCGCTCGACTTTCTTCTTTCTCTCTCTCGCGAAGGCCTTATCAAAGGAAGGTCGACTCTATCGAGCAGATGATCCGAGAGTGATCCGAGTTCTCAAGTCACTGCATTCCGGTGGGTGGGAAGTGGGTCTGCACGCGGCCCGATACGAGTCAGATACGACCCTCGGTTTGGAACGGCAGCGGGTTCGATTGGAGAATGCTCTAGGCACGGCGGTCAAAGCGATTCGATACCACTACCTGACAGCCAGTTTTCCGGACGCCTGGCGGCACATGGCCGATGCCGGATTCACCGTGTCGAGTAATGTTGGCTTTCATCCCCCATATCAGGGTTTCAGGACTGGGACCGCCTGGCCGTACAGGCCACTTGCTCACCAAGGAAACGCGCTTTTTGAAATGCCCATGGCACTTATGGATGTTGCCCATGGACCTGCCCGGACGCAGTTATCTTGCATTTTTGATTGGCTGTGCAAACAAACGACGGAAGTGGGCGGCCTCCTGGTCATTAATTTCCACACAAACTACATCGCCGATATCGATGCTCCGGATGTCCACCAACAGTTTCGAGAGATTCTCGGGAAAATAAAAACCATGGTGACGGCTGGTCAAGCGGTCACTCTCACGATGTCTGAAGCCGCCGACCACCTCATGGAGACGGACGACCCCTTGCTGGCTGACCGTTGAGACCAAAGTAAATCCACCTAGAGCTATCTGCAACTGAGATGACCGCGTCACCAGATATCACTCTAAAATGGCCAATAATCTCGTCCTCGCTCGCGCTGACGCCCACCTTCAGATGACTGGTCCTCAAAGAGGTGTCCACGGGTTTATAGACCAGGTTTCTGTCCTCCAAAAAAATAATCCAGTTTAATATCATGCGTCATTCTCAACGGTCTGGGCATTCAGCAAAAGCAGATGAGAGCCTGTGAATTATAGAATTGATGTTGCCTGTTATAATAGACCTCAAGACTATCGGCCTGGGTGGCTATCGAGTACGGTCTCAAGCGACGGACGTTCTTCGGCGAACGATTTTTATGGAGGCTGTGATCTTGAACGTACAGATGACCAAGATTCATTTAACTGCGACATTTTTCAGCGTACTGATGATCTCATGCTCTGGGTCTGACTCTGAGATTGGTCCTGGGCCAGATTCTGGATCCGATGGGTATTCAGACGCAGCGATAACGCCGACACCCAACCCCGACCCAGACTCAAGTACGTGCCCGAGCAGCACCCTAGACGTCTGCGGTGTGTGTGATGGGGATGAGTCATCTTGTGCTGATTGCGCAGGTGTGGCCAACGGCGATTCCATCCAAGACAATTGTGGTACCTGCGATGCAAACCCCGACAACGATTGCATTCAAGACTGTGCTGGAGATTGGGGCGGTGCGGCAACGGAAGACGAATGTGGTACCTGCGATGCAAACCCCGACAACGATTGCGCAGCGCCCTGTGAAGACGGGCAGTGCCCGGATTTGTTGATTCAATCAATCACCTACAATGCAGATACACATGCCGTTTTGGTCGTCCTAAGTAATCAGGGTGAGACCGCTTCGTCTGCGGTGGATGTGGGTTTTATTTTTAACAGAGATGTCGGTGAGCCATGCGATGATCTCGACTTCGCTGGGACAACCCAGATTGCGGCCATCGCCCCTGGGCAGACAGTCTCCGTGAATAGCACTGTCGCTTTGGACCAATCGGTTTTAGCCCTCTTAGCGGCGGCCGGGGCCCATAAGGCACATGTTGTGGTAGACGCCACCTGTTCAGTGTCCGAACTCGATGAGACCAACAATACCGCTGAAGTGAACTTTTCTATTCCAGACCCGACACGCTATCGCAGCCAGGGCCTGCATGGTTACATTGGCAGTTCATCCTCACGGACGCCGATGACGCACAGATATGGCGCAAGCTTTTATTCGTCGGTCTGGTCTTTGCTCGAAAAGCCCATTGCGAATTTCCAAATTGGGTTGCCTGGCACTTGGTTCACGCCCAACAACGAAGACAATAGGACAGACCCTCTCTGTCCCGTTGGCACGGTCGCTCGTGATAATTGGCCGGAACGGGCACCGACCTATCAAGATGTCTTTCAGACTCTGGAAGGCGGGCTTGGATATTGGGTCGGCAATCGATTTCACTACGGCCCGCCCAAATACGCCATGAATGCCACCCCGGATTGCTACACAAATCAGATCGCATCGCCGGGCTGGCCATTCTTTGGGTCTACGCCGCCCTTACCTGATACGCGTCTCGGCATTGCCCAACTGAGTAATCGCATGCTGATTCCGCCCGACGGCTTGCCTTTCGATGGACAGCCACGCGGTGAATTAATTGGCTATGGATATATTGCTCTGCCGCTGACAAACCCAAGGCCAGATCCGCAACCCACCGGCAATCAAAGTTGGACACTTTTCTTAAACTCAGCAAACTTCAAAGGACCTTTGGCCTATTATCTGCCAGAGACCTGGAGTCGAATTTCTTTTGATTATCCCTTTGATGAAGGACGTGGCCTGGACGCCCGGCCCATCCGCGATGGCCTGGCCGGCTCCATGGAAATCAATACGGTCCCTCAGTTTCAAGCGTTCGATGCAACGGGGACGACCTATTCGAAAATACCCCAGCTACAATTTCCCGTGAATGCCGAGAACAGAACCATTCTCGTACGGGATGTCACCTTCTACTCTCGAGCGGCCTTCTTTGACGCTGTCGAGGCCTGGAAAAATGGAGGGCCTGCGCCGAGTGGAGTGGTATCTGATGAGGCTCTATTTAAGCCATCGGTCTCAACTCGACCGGTGACATACAGACAGAGTGACAAAGTGATCACCGGCATCAATGAGGCCGCAACACCCTCTGTCTTTGAGGGCAACGTTTTTGGTCTTCAGTGGCATAACGACGCGGAGGATGGCTTTGGTAAAATGCCACAGTACTTTCGGCACACTGCAGACAGTGTAATCGCAGTCGCTCCCGAAGATGTACCCGTCGAGACCTTGCTCCATCATAAAGAATTTTTACCACCAGGTGCCACGCCGGCCGCGTATACCGCAGAGCCGCTGGACGGTGCCTGGAGTGTTCCCGGTCCAACAGTAGACACCTATCAAACCACACTCAATGATTGCTCGCAGGTCACCTATCGCTGGTATCGTTTCATCGATCAGCCTGTGTTTCAGCAGTATGATTGGACCGAAGCTGAGAAAGAAAACCTGCAAGAACTGATTGAAAAGATCCATCGGCATTGGTCCATCGAGACCACCTATTTGCCGGAGCCTGCCCACGGTGAGCTGGCGTCGTTTGATACGGGGCTCTTGGTAACACCGCCCGCCGGTTTAGAGGTCGGGTACGTGCCCGTGGT
>PCCS01000065.1 GCA_002731825.1 Myxococcales bacterium | reverse complement strand
TTGCGATGGCCAGATCGATGAAGGCGTACTCAACGCCTGCGGTCAATGCGGCGCTCTTCCAGCCGAAATCTGCAATGGTCAGGACGATGATTGCGACGGCCGGCTCGATGAAGGCGTGCAAAACGCCTGCGGTCAATGCGGCGTTGTTCCAGCCGAAATCTGCAATGGTCAAGACGATGATTGCGACGGCCGGCTCGATGAGCAAATCATGCCTCGACAATGCGGCAGCAATGTTGGCCCATGCGAATTTGGAGAAGAACGCTGCGAGAACGGGGCTTGGGGCCAGTGCCTAGGCGGCGTTCTCCCAGGCCCAGACGAAGGGCCGCGACAAGTGGGTTCATGCGACGGTGAAGACAATGATTGCGATGGTAATATCGATGAGAACTGGCCTAATGAAGTACAGATCTGCTTTCAGAATAGACAGCCTGCCTTCTGTATTCAGGGGACCCGGATCGACTGCGACGGGATATTTAATGACCGCGAACGATGAACCAAAACCATGGGCCCCATTCCCATCGGAGCTCTAGCTAGGGTCGTTTTAAGAGCTCGTGTCCATAGCAAATTGCCTAAAACGCCCAATCCATGGACGTCTAGTCAGATGAATCATGGCATGAATGCATTAGCGGAATCGGTGAAGCAACCGGCTGGCCTCGAGACCACGTAACAGGCACCGTCGACCATACATCTTCGATCAATTTGCAGCGTGTTTGCCCAAAGGCTGTAAGGTCCCAACTAAAGGATTGCCCCAAGTCTGTTGCCGCATGAAGCGCATTATCCTGCGCGAGTAAATAGCGCACCGACCCGTGCAGTTGAACTTGGCTCAAAACTTTCTGCGTCGCTAAATCCCAAAGGATGACCTGTCCGTTGGCATAACCGATTCCCAGTAGACCACTTGGGATGTTGATAATGCGACTGACACCGGCCGATGCACGATAGACCGATGTTGACCGCATGTCGTTAGACCCCTCACCAATATTCAAGGTCTCAACGCTGCCATCTTCAAAGCCGACGACCAATTGCCTTGACCCATCGTGAGCGGCAGTCGTCAACGTCATTGCACTGATCCCAGGACTAAATAAGTGGCTTTCGCGCAATTTATAATCCAGACCGTATATATAAATCCGCCCATCACTGGCAACCAAAAGTCCGTCGTCAAATATCGAAATCGCAGTGGGGTTTTGTTCGGAGTGAAATTGGATGGCTCGACCATCTGGTCCGTAGCGCAAAACCCCATCATCAGTCAGCACGACACACCCATTCTCGACGGCTAGAATCGTCTGTAAGTCAGTTCGCTGACCAGACCAGACTCGACGGTCTGACCTGGTGTTCCAAAGCTCAACTTGGTCATCGTGGGTATGTACACATAGAGTCTCGCCTGACTCAGTTGACGAAGCGAGTCGGCCATTTTTCTCCAACATCTTTGCCCAGTCTGCTCCAGTCAATACAGCATCCGCTTGGCGTGAGCTTTCCATGGAACGCCAGCCCTCATGAGTCAAAATTCTTGCCGGTCTGGGCAATAGAGCCGTCGTAGACCAAATTGGACGCCCTGTCTCGGCATCCCACAGACGAAGAGTACCATCGTCCCCGGCACTGGCCAATCGACGGCCATCGCCGCTAAATGCAACATGATTTACTTCGTGAACATGGCCTTGAAGACGCATATCTCGATCGCTCGCTACCCACTGAATCCGAGACTGTCCATCGGCCTGTGCGATGGCCAGTCGGTCGCCACTTGGATGGACATCAATGGCGTTTATTCTCGGGCCATCGGCAATGAGCGTTTTGCTAGAGATACCAGCCTTCGTCCACAAATCTAGACGACCGTCAAAGCCGCCTGTGGCGAGCCACTGGTCTTTTGGATCAAAGGCCACACTGGATATGAAGGATGCACTTTTCATCAATCTTTTTGGCGCCCACCCGGTCGTCAGGTTCCAAAGTTCACCATACCCACTGGACCCGTCAGACGTACCCACGCCGACTACGGCCTGGGTGCCGTTTTGAGAAAGGGCCGCGGTTCTCTGCAACTGAGTATCTGAGACCCGCTTGAAGCGAAGCGTGAGTTTGGGCCCGTTAAAGGTCCAAACCCCGGCATCAGTGACGGCGACCAGGGTCTGTCCGGTAGCGTCATAGCGCAAGCCCATCGGCTCACCCCTGATACCCTCGAAGGTACTCATCCGACTGTTTGTCTCAAGGTTCCAAACCGTAAGGTCTCCGTCGTTTGATAACCAGGACAAATGGAGTCCATCCGGGCTGAAATCAATAGAATCACGTTTACCGCCTATTTTCTGGGTAAAGGATTCAATTTTACGTCCCGTCGCTCCATCCCAAAGGCTGAGTTCTTGGTTTGCTGTGGTGACCGCCAGCCTTTCACCGGTCTGATCTACCGCAAGGCCGTAGAGGGATGGGACGGCAAGTGCATCATGTCTGGGCGACTCGAGTAAATCCGCCCTCGAATATCGGATGTAATCCGAGCCTGTATCGGCCACATGGAGACCGTCTGGGGAGACGGCAATGAATCCGATTTGCTCGCCTCCGTTGGGGATTCGACCCCGTCGTTTGTTCTTGCCAAGCTCGACCACCTCGATATCGCCCGCCGGGGTCTCGAATGCAAAGTGACTTGCCGTGGCGTTAAAACCAAAAGAATGCGAACGCAAATTATTTGCTTTGAATCGCGCCAAGCGCTGAAAAGATTGAACATGCCAGACATTCAGATAATTGGACATCTGGCGGTGAGCTAAAGCCGTCCCATCGGGGCTAAATCGGACAATATCCATCGGTTCGAGTTCCGTCCCAAATTCACGACGACTGTTCGGGTCGCTGAGTTTGGTCAGGATGAGTGGACCATCAAGACGGCCGGCTATGAGAAAATCACTTTGGTCTACACCGGTAAAATCATACACCTTGATGTTTTCAGGGAGCGTGTGGTCTTTAAAGCTCTTGTCTTTAAGATCATAGACCCGCACGTTCGCTCTATCGGCACAGACCGCGAGATAGCGGCCATCGCGTGAGAAGCGAATGATCCGCACGATGCCATGGGGTGCGGGTAAACTGTTCTGCTGACGGGCCGTTTTCACGTTCCACAGACGAACGAAGGGACCGAGACCGCCTGACGCAAGGGTCTGACCACTGGGATCAAATGTGGACCGTAGAACTTGGTCTTGGTGACCTCGAAGTAAACGTCGATGGCCGGTATCAACATCGACCAATTCCACCGATCCATTGACCGATGAAATCGCCAGGGTCTGGCCCTTACCTGATAGAGCAACGTGATAGTGGAATTGCCCGGTGCGAATGGACCATCTCTCTGAAATTCGAGCCAGTTGCCACCACAGTCCCAGAAACGATGTATGGTCTGCGCCGAGCAATTCCAAGCCCTTACGAAGTTTAGCCCGTGACTCTAAGTAAGCACCGCGTTCAAAGGCCGCCTGAGCGCTTTCCCTCAGTGCATCAACTTGGCGACTCTGAGCCTGACGACGCTGCTCTTCAGCTGTTTTTCGCTGATGTAAGGCTTGCTGACGCCCCCGTTCTGACTGCTCTCGCGACTCTTCGGCATCAAACTTTTGTAGAGCAAGAATGGCTGTAATGATCATTAGAATGGTGGGTATTGCGGCTGTCCAGAAGCGGCGGCGACGGCGCTTTATTTCATGCATCGCCTTACCCATTTCTAGAAACTCTTCCGTCAAAGCGGGCAAGAGATTCTGACCCCGGCCAAGAATCCGCATCGCCTCATCGAGGCCTGCACCACTCCATAATTCTTCTTGGTGTCGCCCTCTTTTCTCCCAGAGTTCTGCAGCCTGAGTCACCTCGGCCAGGATGATCAGCTCCTCTTTACTTTCGTCGATCCATCGGGCCAATTTATCCCAGGTATGAATGAGTGATTCATGGGCCAATTCAAGTCGAGCGGAGCCGTCATCAGATTCACCAGTGCGCCTCATGGACAAGAGGCGCGATTTAGTCAGGCGTTCATAAACAACGCGCGTTCCGGGCGGTAATCCGTCCAGCAATTGCGCTTCCGAACACACGCGCCGCGTGCCTTCGGCGGTCACCAATCGCAGCAAAAGAGACCGTGCGGTCTTCATCTGGTCCTGGGCAAGACCGTGGAGGACGCCATCGGCATGGCGCGCAAGCGCACCCTCGACGCCGCCCATGGATTCGTAATCGACTCGGCGCAGGGTGTGGTGAACTTGATCGCGTTTCTCCCACAGCGAACGGGCAACGAACTGCAGCAAAGGCAGACTGGTCGCGTCATCGACCGCGTTGACCATCTCATCAGGTAATTCAGGGTCGTCGAAACGGTAGCCAACCCGCATAAGTGGCAACGTCAAAACATCCTTGAGCGCGTCCTTGTCGGGTGGATCCAAGAGCATAATATGTTCAAGCAAGCGTCGAGCTGATTCACCCGCTCGCGCCAAATGCCCGAGGAAATCATCGCGAATTGTACATACAACTCGAATCGGATCTCCTGATTCATCGCCAGCATTGCTAATGGCCTCAATAAACTTGATGCGCTCGTCCTGATCCTGACAAAGGGTGAATAACTCTTCTAATTGGTCGACGACGAGTAAAACCCGCTGCTGAGTCTGCTGAGCAAGCGTACTGAGTCCGAGGCCGACCTTATTAGGACTGTCGCGTAATTTCTGAGCAAGGGTTTCGATCTCGACTTGTCGAGAGTCAATGTCCGTAAGATCTGTTGAACCAGTCAGGCTTTGATCATTGATGGTGTCGCCTACGGTATGACTGGCAGACTCCTCGTTGTGCGCTGTCAATAATCGAGCCGCCAAGCGTGAAATGGGCGCATCTCCAGGCCGCATTCTCACGACACGCCAGTCGTTATTTTCACGAAGACGGGGGATGAGACCCGCTTGAACAAACGACGTCTTGCCCGCCCCCGATGGACCGACCACCACGAGAGATGACTCATAGCGCAATCTTTCCATGCAGGTATTGAGTTCTGTGTCACGGCCAAAAAAGAGATTTGCGTGCCGCTCAGAGAACGGCAGAAGCCCACGAAATGGACTTTCTTCGACGGGGGCCATGGGCCGACCGTCGGCCAGAACGGTCGTCAAGCATTCCGTAAAGGTCGTCACCGAGGGTCGCTCATCTGGTACCTTGGCCAAGCATTGAGCAATCAAGGACGAAATTCTTGGTGGTAGGCCTTTTAAGATCGGATTGAGTGGAACTGGATCGGCGTTACAGACCTGCATACCCAAGTTGAAGCTCTGCTTGGCAGCATAGGGTCTCTCGCCGCATAGAAGTTCGTGTAAAATAACGCCCAAAGCCCAAATATCGGTCTCGGGTTGACACTCCTCACCCCGCCATTGTTCGGGTGCCATGTATGCCGGTGTACCCGCGACTCGCTGCCCACTGAGTTTGTTGGCATGAGCAACATCCCGGTCAGCGCCCTCGGTTTGGACGGGCTCTACAAATTCTAAAGCGAGACCAAAATCGACGACGCGTACCCGGCCATCTCGAGGAATCAGGATATTTGCCGGCTTTAAATCGCGATGCAAAATGCCGTGTTTATGGGCTTCAGCGACGGCTTCCGCAACAGCCAGGCAAATTCTTAAGCTCTCTTGTAGACTGAGGCCATCATCTTTGAGTCGCTGGCTTAGATCATGGCCTTCCAGATACTCCAACGCAACGTAAGGAAGACCTTCATGTTGCCCAACAGCATATATCGTGACGATGTGTGGGTGATTGAATCGGGCCGTCAACCTCGCTTCCTGTAAGAAGCGCTCCAGCGCATTCTGGTCACGCACATGATCAGGCTTAATCACCTTAAGCGCGACCTTCCGGCCAAGCTGGGTATCCCTGGCTAAGTAGACCTCGCCCATCCCACCTCGACCGAGCAAGCGTCCGACCTGAAAATGTTTGATTTGAGTCCCCGCCTCCAGCAGTGTTTGCCCCTTTTGACCAGGGCTTTCCGACACCGGTAAAATCAGGTCAAATGCGCCGCCAATGGCGTGGGACAAGGTAGGCATCCTGGCGATCTGACTCCGATCGCCGAACGCCTGGGTGTGGCTTACGGTTTTCTCTGGATCGATGGACGGCTGGTCCACATCCATTGAGACCAACCCTTCTTCTTGATCAGGCGCTTCACTCAAACGCATGTCTTGAGATTCTAAATGGTCGATCACCTGATCAACCAGGTCTATCGGTACGCGGCCCTCCAGGTAGTCTCTCAGTTTTTTAGGGTCAGATGTGTCCATTGTGCGCACTTTATACACGCTCACGCCAATTTAGGAACTGCTCCCGGAGGACTTTTGTCATCAAAAAGACCACGAGGACCAAAGACATCCCTTGAAATGGAGCACAAGCGAGATCAAAACGCCGAGATTAACCGGCGCCTCCCCATCCATTCAGACCGGGTCTCGTCGGGGTTAATTCTGGACTTGAGTCCATGGAATCAGAGTGATGCTGTCAGCACCAAAAGGCCAGCTTTGATCGCGCTTTATCGCTGGTCAGGAAGCCACCTAAGGTCAGCCGTGGCCGATCGCCCAATACCGGTGTCACCCGGTGCACATGGCGGCCTGAATCAAAGATCACCATATCACCCGCCCCGAGCGAGACGGCCTCTCTGCAATAATCCCGTTCCAAAGCGGCTGTATCCAAGAAGCGGGTGGGCAACATTGGGGGATCAGGGTCACTGCCCCAAAGACCATAGATCACGAGATCGCCATCTGTCTGGGCAGGCTGTAGAGTGACAAACCAGCTCAAAAGCGTACTGCGATCATAGTCCGAATCAAGCGCTTGATAGATATCTAAGCCGTAGTGATTGTCGTGATGAGAGTAAATTTGAATTCCGGGGTCGAGGGCACGGAAATTAAACGGCGCCCAATGGTGTCCATTTCCGAGTGAAGGGCGCGCTGCGGGACGTCCGCCGAACAGGTCGCTGAACACCGAGGCAATCTGAGTTGTTGGCTCAGCTTGACCAAAAATACGATGACTCCACCGACTGTGATCGTTGGCACTGCGTGCATAGGCGTCAAGAGTCGGCCCGCGAAGCGCTGTGAATGTGGGCGTCGCAGCATCACAAATCGTTCTAATTTCGCCGCCGGGCATGCCCTTATTGGGTGATGTCCAAGCGTGTTTCAACCCCTCCGACTGTAATCGGGTGGCGGCCTTTTCAACGAGGTCAGGTGGCAGTGCATCACGCACGACGATCCCTGTCAGGCCGGCATCAAAAACCGAGTCTAGGACAGACCGCTCGACGGATAGGTCAGCGCGTTCCACATACTCAATTGTAATTGGATGGCCGGTCTTATCCATGACGTTTATCCATACCTGCAGTCGACTCTATGCGTTGATGTTCAATGGCTCTGAGAACAGCCTCCGGTGTCGCAGGCATGCCCAGCTCAACGATAGATCCAGGCTTTCCAAAAGTGCGGATGGCATCGCGTAACGCCGAAATCACTGAGATAGCTAACATAAATGGCGGTTCACCGACAGCCTTGCTGCCGCCGATGACCAGGGGATTATCCGCGTCGCGCAACAGACTGACATTGAGTTCTAATGGCGTATCACCAGCGGCCGGGATTTTATAAGTGCTGGGGCCGTGGGTCAGCAGGCGACCCTGCGGAGAATAGAGAACAGCCTCACAGGTGAGCCAACCCATGCCTTGTACAAATCCGCCTTCTACTTGCCCAACATCGATCGATGGCGCCAATGGATTTCCAACGTCATGCAAAATATCGACTCGCCTAACGCGATATTCACCGGTCAGACCATTGACTTCCACCTCACTTATAGCCCCGCCAAACGCATAATAAAAGAAGGGGCGACCCCGACCGATGCTCGGGTCATAGCCAATGCCAGGCGTTGCGTAATAACCGGTGGATGAAAGGCTGATTTGTTGAGCCCAGGCGGCGGTGGCTACTTTGGCGAAGGGTACGCCGCTCTCGTGACCTAACCATGCACAGCCGTCACGAAAGGTCACTGACGTCGACGCGGCTTCATCTCCCAGTAACTGCGCCGCGATGGGGCGAAGACGCTCGAGTATGGTCAGGCAGGCGCCTTGTACGGCCGCCCCATTTAAATCACTGCCAGAGGACGCCGCGGTCGCTGAGGTATTAGGCACTTTGTCGGTCGCGGTCGTCATCAGCCGCACAGCATCCAATTTAACACCGAGGGTGTCGGCGGCCACAGCGATCATTTTGGTATGCAGGCCTTGACCCATTTCGGTCCCACCATGATTGATCTGCACGGTCCCATCCGTATAGACATGGACAAGCGCACCGGCTTGATTGAGCAGACTCGCCGTGAATGAAATCCCGAATTTAACAGGCTGAAAACCAATGCCACGCTTGACGTGTTGCTGAGTCTGATTGAACTGTTCGATAGCGCGCTTACGAGCAGCATAATTCGACTCTTCCATGAGCTGTGGGACGAGCTGCGGCAACCGATTTGCTTCGATGACTTGGCCATAAGGCGCGGTATCGCGGGGGGCCTCGCCATAGAAATTCCGGCGTCGCAATTCCGTCGAATCAACGCCCATGGCGTCAGCCGCTCGGTTGAGTATCTCTTCCATCACGAACATACCCTGAGGGCCGCCAAATCCTCTAAACGCCGTATTGGAGGGGATGTTGGTGGAACAGACCCGACCCTCGACTCGAATCGCCGGAATAAAATAGCTGCTATCGACGTGAAAGAGGGCTCGATCGAGAACTGGACCGCTGAGGTCGAGAGACCAGCCTCCATCGCTATACAAGCGGGCAATCACGCCCAAGATCATCCCATTCTCGTCAAATGCAGCCTCATAGTCCGTTCGAAATGGATGTCGCTTACCGGTCCAAGCCATGTCCTGACCTCGATGCAACCATGAACGACAAGGACGGCCTGTTCGAGCGGCAGCCAACGCCGCGTAGGCTGCATAGGGACTCGCTTGACTCTCTTTACCGCCAAATCCACCACCCAGTCTTGGCACCTCACAGACCACATGGTGAGCACCGATTCCGAGAGCGGCCGCGACCACTTTCTGAATCTCAGTCGGGTGCTGGGTGGACGAACGGATGGTGTACCCTCCGTTTTCTTCCGGTATGGCCAAAGCAGCTTGTGTTTCCAGGTAGAAATGATCCTGAGCTGGGGTTTCGACGACCCCGTCAATGACCATAGACGCCGACTCGAATGCAGCCTCGAGATCACCTCGTTCGATAATGTGAGGATCGGTGTGAAACGCATTTGCAGCAATGGCTGATTCGATACCGATGATAGGGGTCTGTTCCTCAAACTCAAGTTCGACTCGCTGTGCCCCACATCTCGCGCTATGTTCGGTCTCAGCGACGACAATCGCAATCGCTTGGCCCATGTAATGAACGACACCATCGGCCAAAAGCGGCTCATTATGTAGAATCGGTCCCCAAATGTTGTCGCCAGGAATATCGTCTACGGTCAAAACACAGTGGACGCCATCGACGGCCAGCGCAGACCGGAGGTCCATGGATATAATTCGCCCGCGGGCGATGGGCGATGGCACGGGAAGGACAAACAGCGTGCCCTGAGGACCAGGGTCATCGGCAACATATTTAGCCGAGCCTGTGACATGGAGATGGGCAGACTCATGGGGACCCGGTTTATGTAGACCGCCCGCCATTAGTTTTTCTCCGCGAAGATGGTACCCGTTGGCCTGTCTGGAAGCGTTACTCTCACGCCCCCTTGGGCTTCTTCAAAAAAACCACGCAACAAATTCGCCGCGACTGTCGCTCGATACCAGGCTGTGCCTCGATGATCATCGATGGGGCTGAAATCGTCCTTCAGAGTTTTGATCGCCTCTTCGATAGTGGACTGGCTAAGGGGCTGACCAAGCAGTTTAGCCTCGGTTTTAAGCGCCCGAGCCGGCGTTGCCGCCATGCCTCCAAATGCGATGCGTAGATCGGCGACGACTCCAGACTCATCCAGTCTAAGGGCGAACGCACTCGATACAGCGCTGATGTCCAATTCACGCCGTTTACTGACTTTGTAGGTACTTGCATACGTGCTGGGGTGTAGTTCACTGATCTCGATCCCTGCGAGCACCTCTCCATCCTGTAAGGCTGTCGTTCGATAGGCCGTCCAGAAACCTGGGTCCGAACCGGAGGGGGCAAAAGGTTGACGACGCTCTGCGCCGCTCGACCGAATCACCGCCACTGCATTGAGCGCCAGCATCACGGGCGGCAAGTCACCGATGGGTGATGCGTTACAGAGATTTCCGCCAACGGTCGCACGATTTTTGATCTGCCTTGATGCGAAGAATCGAAGCATCTTACCGAGAGATGCGGAATGTGTCTCAGACCACGCTTCCAAGTCGGATAGGAGGACGCCTGCGCCGATATGCCATCCATCCGCGATGGGGCTGATCTCTCGCATGCCCGGTAGTAAGCCCAGATCGATCAGCAGTGGAAAGGCCATGAAACGCTGTGTGATGTCCAAACCCAGGTCCGTGGCGCCACTGACGAAGCGCACCGGTCCATCGGACATGGCGGTCCAGAGGTCACCCCATTTTTCCGGACGAACAAAACGCTGATCACCCCGCTGATAATCGACTGCGGGTATCTCTGGCAGAGCATCGAGAGCCTCAGAAAAACGATCGGTGGGCTGCCTGCCAGCGATTTCATACAAGGCCTCTCGAATGGGTCTGTATCCGGTACAGCGACACAAGTTGCCGCAGATCTGGTCATCCATCTTCCAATGGGAATCTAAGTCTGAGCGATAGGTCGCCTCGAATAGACTCATGACAAAGCCGGGTGTGCAATAGCCACATTGGGACCCGAGCTTGTCAACCATGGCCTGTTGAGCGGGATGAAGGCCAGAGTCCGACGCCAACCCTTCTACCGTCACAATCTGGCGACCAAAGGCTTGGGGGACCAGCATGATACACGAACAGATAGCACGCCACGTAGGCCCGTCGGGCCCTTGGTCGAGAAGACCGATTGTACAGGCGCCACAATCGCCCTCCGCACAGCCTTCTTTTGTCCCAGTAAAGCCCGTCTGTCTCAGCCATTCCAGCACGGTCATCGTCGGGGAGATATCACCGACTTTGACCTGCTTCCCATTGAGGATGATCGAATGGTCCATAGGGTAATGTCCTGCCTCTCGCCTAGTGCATTTTTAAGGATAGGAACTTCGATGTGCTTTTGGCAAGTAAGTTACCAGATGGTGACAGGTCATCGGTTGGTCGAGAGACAGCCATGCCCCTGAAAAGCTTGGCTTAATCTCGACGGTCTCTACACAGACGGCCTCTTCGATTCAAACGGTCCCAAACCCAGTTTTCTAAGACCGTCTGCCCTCATCTGAGTGCGCTGCAGGGACTAGAATGAAAACGCGCCCCTTGCTAGGAGGTCCGGATTTTGACACCCGCCTCAGTCATCATACTGATGGACATATCAAAGTCGTCAGCCCACCTATCGGGCACGTCACATCCATCAGGGTAAATCACCTCGACGACACCGGCTTGAATCAATGAGCGCGCGCAGCGAGTACAGGGCGGCCAGGTCACGTACGCACGACATTCCTTGAGTGAGACGCCAATCCGAGCCGCATGCATGATGGCATTCTCCTCTGCATGACAAATCAGCGGATACTTCTGCTGACGGTCCGTCAGACGCTCAAGGTCATCGGAGATGCCCCGCGGAAACCCATTGAACCCTGTGCTTCTGATCTCCCGATCTTCGCCTACGACAACACAGCCAACTTTTGTTGACGGGTCCTTCGACCAACCGGCGATATGCTGTGCGAGCTCAAGAAAACGCTTATCCCACTTGTCACTCATGTGCTCTGTCCTGGATTTGCATGGTTGAAAATATGGTCAGCATAGAGAGTGAACCGCGCGTCGCGCAAGGCAATTGACATCGGGTAATGAGAGAAAATTTTACAAGGCGCAGCTGAGTTATTGTCAACGCGATGAAACGGACATTGGGTTGAGTGGGTTTGGACAGACCCACTCATGCCTTAAGCGTCGTCCAAGCCGAAACCCGGAGGCAATGCACGACTGGCAATCTCGGCCTCCATGCTGTCAATCCATTCTCCTACAGGTAAGGTCTGCTGTTGTTTGGATCCAAAACGCCGAATTGTAACCGTCCCATTCTCAGCTTCCCTGGCACCGATCACACCGATGAACGGCACTTTCTGAAGACTGTGCTCGCGCACCTTGAAGTTCACTTTCTCGTTCCTCAAATCGGACTGAACCCGAAACCCTCTTTCGAATAACATGTTCTCGACTTTAACGACCGCCTCGTCCTGAGCACTGCTGATCCCCGTCAAGACCACCTGAGTGGGTGCGAGCCACATCGGAAAATGACCGGCAAAGTGTTCGATGAGAATGCCAACAAAGCGTTCGAGAGAACCGAGTAAGGCTCGGTGGATTAAAATGGGCGCTTGTTTGTCGCCGTTTTCATCGATGTAATGTGCATCGAGACGCTCTGACAAATTGAAGTCGAGCTGGACTGTGCCACATTGCCAATGGCGCCCAATACAGTCGCGCAAAACAAACTCAAGCTTCGGTCCGTAAAATGCGCCTTCGCCCGGGTTCAGCGTCCACTCAAGGCCGCCGACGTCGCAGGCGTTCTTGAGTGCCTCTTCTGCTGCATCCCAAACAGCATCGGACCCCACCCGCTGTTCGGGTCGATCGGAAAATTTTACAAAGGGCGGATCGAAGCCGAACTCAGCGTAGATTTCTTTGATCAATTCGCACAGTGCGACGACCTCTTCCTCGATCTGCGAACGTGTGCAAAATACGTGGCCATCATCTTGAGTCATCGATGTCACGCGCATAATGCCATGGAGCGCACCACGCTGCTCATGGCGCATACAGGTGCCAAATTCCGACATGCGAATGGGAAGGTCCCGGTAACTTTTAATACCCTGTCTAAAAATTTGGACATGGCAGGGGCAATTCATGGGCTTTAAAGCATGGGTCTGGTCGTAGGCATTGGTGATGAACATATTTCCAGTACCAAACTTATCCCAATGACCCGACTTCTCATACAGCACTTTGCTGACGATTTGCGGTGTATTGACCTCTCGATAGTGAGAGCGTCTCAGCTTGTCTCGGATGTAGTCTTGGAGTTTGGTAAAGAGAGTCCAGCCTTTGTGATGCCAGAACACCTGCCCGATGGCCTCTTCTTGGATGTGGAATAAGTCTAATTGAGCACCTAGTTTTCGATGGTCTCGCTTTTCAGCTTCTTCGATGGCCCGTAAATGTCTTTTGAGGGCCTTATTGTCTGGCCAAGCTGTGCCATAGATCCGCGTCAGCATTTGGTTATCGCTGTCACCACGCCAATAGGCACCCGCGACTTTAGTGAGTTTAAACGCACCGATCTGGCCCAAGTTTTGTAAGTGCGGCCCTCTGCACAAGTCGACGAAATCAGTTCCATCTTGGAAATAGATCTGAAAGTCGTCTTGCCCCTCTGCCCTCTCGATAATGTCGACCTTGTAGGGTTCATTACGCTCTTCGAATAGGCGGATGGCCTCCGCTCGCGGTAAACGCCGCATGGTAATGGTATTCTTCTCTTTGACGATGGCTTTCATCCGTGCCTCGATGCGAGGTAAATCGTCCTCGGATAGAGGTGAGTCAAACTCAACATCGTAATAGAAACCATTCTCGATCGTAGGTCCGATGGCTAATTTTGAACCAGGGAATAAGTCTCGAGTCGCACGCGCCAAAACCTGGGCTGCAATGGTGTGCCGCATCACATCCAACCCAGCGTCTTGCCTCAATGTGAGAATATTAACGGCCGCATCATCGGTAATCGGCACAGACAAGTCTTGCTCGTGTCCATCCACTTCGATGGCAACGGCTGCCCGCAGAAGGCCCGAACTGATACTCTCTGCGATTTCAGCGCCCGTTACAGGGCCTTCAAATTCTTTGGTAGCCCCATCGGGCAGTGTGATTTGCATCGACCAACTCCTCACATATCAACGGCGTCTTAGTACCCGTTTTGTGCGGTTTCTTAAAGCTCAAATATCGTCTGTAGGACTCAAATTAAATAAAGGCCAAGTCTGACCCCTATGGAAGAACAACATTTTCATTCAGTGGAGTTCAACAAGGCCTGGGCTTGCCTGAGTCCGCGGCGGGGTGGACCCGTCAGATGTCTGAGTTCAAATGGTGGACTTTATCCAGCGCGGACTCAAGGGGCTGCAGACCACCGTCAGATGACCGCCCCAGCAGCGTCCTGACCCCTAGACACGTTAGGCCCTCTAATTCACTCAACACACGAACTCTCTCCCCTACAAAACGAGTGATCCGCTGTCTCAAAACTGGATCGCACTGGTCTAGAAAAAGTTGTAGCAGTTGAGTTAAATGGGTCTATCTCCTTTTTTTGGGGCCCGTAAAGCACCAGAAAAACGAAGAAATCCCCTTTGTCCAACACAAATCTTGACATTCCTACCAAAAGGTAGATAAAAACCTCGACACTGAATATACGCAACCGGGACACGCCCACACCCTCCGTCATGGATGCCGTGGGTGTTTGGACGCATTGTAACGACATCTAAGGGTGCAAATAAAGGCCCATTGGTGGAGAGAATTGATGACCAGTAATGTAAAGAAATCGCCTAAGACGCAAACGACAAGCCGGGCCATGTCTACCCTACCTGGACTCGCAGATGCGCGCTCACGAACGTTGTCCGATCGAGCCGGTATACAATACCCACATTTGGTCATTTTGGTTGCTATGGCCGGGTTCTGTTTTGGTTGCCAGGAGAGTGCGTCCTCGGACAGCAACACCGCTGTGGAATCCCCTGCCCCGACAGCTGCAGAGATTGAAGCTGCATGGCTTGCATATGAACTCACGCCACCCTCAGACGAATTAAACGCCATCCTAACGGAATCACCGGCCATTTATCCCTTCGAAGAATGTGTCCCATTCGATGGCACGGCGATGACCGTCGAGAATGGATACCTAAAGACGGCTGCGGACGGGTCCCGAGAACTGTGCATCTGGCATCATCCCGCAGGCTGTGTGCCCGAGGGAATGGAGTTTGCCGAGGTTGTTTCATGTGACAATGTCCGGACCAATGGCCCCTCGTGGTTTATCCCCCCGGTACAAAGGTTCAAAACCGATCCAGCACTTTTCCAGGATCCGGAATACCGGAACGAGCTGGCCTGGACCCGAGATCAGGTCGCAGCCAGCGGCTGTGCGTGCTGCCACAGCTCAAAGGTGAGCGGCTACGCCAGCATGTTCGATATTGATACGCCAGGAAGCTGGCTTGACACACTCAGCATAACAGCTGTGGTCATGGGCGCAGGCATGGCCACCGAGCACACCTATCTCGGCTACTTCCCCCCCGAAATGAATTTTGGGTTCGACCGTGAAACGACCATCTACGCCACGACCGACGTGCCCCGTATGCAAGCCTTCTTTCGCAAAGAATTCGAACGACGCGGTGGGACCCAGGCAGATGTCGAAGAAGCGCGCGAGACCTTTATTCGTATCAACGGAAGTCTCATCGAGCCAGCAACCGTCTGCGGAACGGGTGAAGGTCTAGATGAGGACGGTCGTTTGATCTGGAATGGCGGTCCGGCCAGACAAGTCTACATCCAAGACGTCGGAGCCCAAAACCCTGGAAGCCCACCGACCCATGACAAACCTGAGCAGACTCTTTGGGCGCTCTACTCCTACACCAGCGCGGACGCCATGGTCTCCGGAACCATCATGCCAGGAGATGTGCCGAGTATAGCCGAGCAGGCCGTCCCTGAGGCAAGTGAGACTGCACCCGTCTTCGAAGATGGGCGTACCTATCGTCTTTTCGTGACCCCCGACTTCATCAGCCCAGCGCTGGCCAATTGTACCTTCACTTTCGGTACCTCTTCGAACCAGCTGGAACCCAATTCGCGGACCTGTGAATCCGATGGCAGCTTGTGCGTGACCCTCAAAATCCCTGAGACCTTATCAGAGACCCCTGAGAAGATGGTTGTGGCCCTCTTTCGCCAGCTGCCACCCATTGGGCCACCGGATGTCTTTCCCCCTTTTACCCTTGATAGCCCAGAGCTCACACCAGGCCAAACCTACGATGTCTTGGTCGAAGCGAATACCATGGGAGCCTACCATGTCTATGCCGTGCTATACATGCCGGGCGGTGGGGCTGCCAGTTGGCAAGCCGTACCCGGAACAGACATTGTTGGGACAACCGAGGCCTTCGAGATCGCGGGTCCTGGTATGACCATCTCAGAGCCTATCGAGATGCAAATACTTGAATAAAAACAGGGTCCAATGCGGGCTCAAAAATGTTCAACTATAGAAAACAGTCGCGCCCTGGCCATAGCCACTGTTCCGGGTCATCTAAACCAATCTCCAGCCCAGTGTAGACTCCATTTGGACCGATCGGAGACCATGGACAGACTGCCGACTAGGGCTCACCCAAGGCCAACTTCAGCTGGATTTGGGCTCGCTCGACCAAGAGTGTCAGGCGTTCTACGTCGAATTCAAGATGCTTTTTGAGCCGCTTAAATCTCGCTTGCTCCACTGGATTCCCCAGGGATTGCACAGCGTCCACGACCAAATTTTTGCGGGCGGACTTAACTTGCTCCTGTCGACTCTTGACGGCTGCTCTGGCCATTTTTACCTCCGCCGCGACTTGCGATGCGACCCACTGAGCTCTGGCATTAAGAATTCGAGCTTCGCCCAAAGCCAACGCCGCCTGTTCCTTGTTCCCGCCTAAGAGAGGGATCCCCAATTCGAGCAAAAATTGATCGTTGACTGCATTGTCACTCCGCCGCCAGGACGTCTGCAGATACGTAGGCCACCCCCCCGCTTCAGCGGCGTCTCGATCGGCTCTTGCTCGCTGCTGATTAGCGGTCTCGATAGCCAGGCGCACTTCAGGGTGGTCCGCCAAGGGGACATCCGCTGTAACCAAAGTACATTGCCCTGGTTGTGGCTTGGCGTTGGTCAGTGAGACGAATCGAGCGCTTGCAAGACTGAGTTCATGTGTTGCATCAGAATAGGTCAGGCGAGCGCGGCTCACCACCAGACGGGCAGTCTGAAGATCAGCACGCGTAATCGTACCCGCCTCGAGAGCTTGAGTCTGGAGAGTCAACTGGGCTGTGTATGTGTCTAGATCCAGTTTTGCCCGTTTTTGAGCGAGGGAGGCCAATCTGTATTCAACATGTAAGTTGCGCACTTTGCTGTTTAAGAGCGCTCGACGCATCCGGCTTTCCGCCGCTGAGGCTCGCTCGCTGGCCTCCTGAAGTGACCGTATGCTCTGTGCTTGCGAGTGGGATGGAGGTCGCCAGCGAAGGCTGGTTCTAAACTCGTCACGCTGGGATAGGTTATGGCGGTACCTCAGCTCGGCATCTCCAAAGCGAGCATAACTGTCAGCCAGACTGCGATTCATGGCCGCAGCGGCTCGATTGAGTGCCTCAAGTGCCGGCTCTTTCTGCATCAATGATACGGCGTCATCGCACGTGGCAGGCTGACCTGGCTGTACGGTCGATCCATCCATTTGACTTTGAGCGGGCAGAGCGTAGGTTCCGACTTGCACCGGTTTGAGCACCGAGCGATGACATCCGACCATTTCGGTCGCCAACACACAGAGCAAAGCATATTTAGAAAAATGTCTCATGGTCTCGTGTCGTCTACTCAGTCTGGCAAGTCCATCAGCGTCATCATCGGGGTATCTGACCCTCGATCAAAAAAGATGCGGATTTTATTCTGAGGGGCTTTCGCAAGCCCTTCGGCCTTCAAATTTGGCCATGACGCCCACTGCACAGGCGTCCGCTCAAGATGAGCGAGGTCCAGGTACCAAGCTGCACTGGCATCGGCGCCATCCAAGACAGTCGAGAGCATATACAACCGATCGCCCTGGACCATGAGTTCGGAGATGCCGCCTGCTCTTTGGTCGGGGCCCGTCGGCAGCTCGACGGTCGTCAAGACACTTAAATCCAAGGGCGATGGGTTTAGCTCAGCTTCCGTCTGAAAAACGGCGTCGATCCCTTTCAAATAGAGGATCTGCGCTTTTCGCGACTCAGCCAAGGGACTCTTCAAACCAAAGAGCAGCCCGTCTTTCCACCAAGCCATCCCTTCTATATCGAGTTCATCACTCAGTCCCAACCGCCGCCATTGGTCTTGCCCCAGAGCTTTTTTCAAGAGGGAGAACAACGAGACTGAACCCACCACCGAAAGCCGGCGACCATCGCGTTTTGTGCAAAAAAAGCATTGCCGTTTTTTCGGTCGTTTCCCCCTCTTACTTTGGCTCTGCGAACAGAGGAAATAAAGTCGACCATCGGGCCCCTCGGTCACAGCCTCGAGATCCGAGATGGTCTTTAGGCCGGAGATGACAGTGGGGTCGGTGGATAGAGTGTCGTCTTCGTTTATCCAAAAGACCCAAGGGCTACCATCAGTAGACCCTTCGATGCCTGTATCATCACTGATGACAAGTGTTTGCTTGAGATCCGTCAGGTAGACAGCGCCGCTGATCTCCATCCGTGTTTTCGCCCGGAGCGCGTCCGGGACAGGGAGTGGGCGAACGGCTGGTTTTGACTGCGCAATGTGTCTCACCTGGACTGACGCAGCGTTTTTGCGCGGCGCCACGCTCTCAGTCTTTTTTGAGGCTAAGTCCGAGGGCGTCTTGTTTGACTGCGCCGCTGAAACCGCCATTTTCTGTGGCTGTGCCGACACAAGGGTTCCAGCGATCACTTCGCCTGGGAGCAGCTGATTATCGTCTAGCTTGACATGAACCGCTCGACCGTACTCAGGCACCCTCGGATGGCGCCACAGGCGTTGAGGAATTTGTACGATGGTGCCACCCACATTGGACACTACCCCTGTCAAGGAGCCACCATTTTGAGTACGACCAGCGGCTTTAAGCCCAATGATTTGACCGACTCTCAACTGGCGAAATTGCATCTCAGGGACGTACGCAGTGGCCCTACGGCTACGGGTCTCCACCAACTCGATTACGGGTGAACCGGCAACGACTGAATGACCTCGGGTGGCCAATAAACGTGTAATCTGTCCTGCGACCGGCGCCTTAATCGTCCGTCGTTTTATCTTTTCAAGGAGGCCGTTTACAACCTGGGTTTGTGTTTTTAGGCGCGCTTTAAAAGGGCCTAGCCGAATGGCGGACTGATCTTTGTCCAGCCTTTTCAGCGCCTCGGTCAAACGCTGCGTCAAGAGTTTGAATCCTGTTATGGCTTTAGGGCTGTGGCGACTTGCCCGAGACAATCGAGCTTGTCGAGTGCGAAGTTGTGCAAGGGACTCGAGCGCAGCAACCCCGGCACGTTCAGCGATAGATAACCGTTTGAGCTGCTGGCCGAGTGTATACAGCTCTGCTTTCTGGCTCGCGGTTACAGCTTGAGCATTTGAATGCTGAGCCGTCGCTTGTGCTTGACGGGATTGTAACTCGATTCGCTCTTTGCCTAATTCATTGAGATACGCCTGTGACTCTGCCTCCATTGCAGCTGTCATTTCCAGTAATTGGGCTTTGGCAATGTCCAGTTGAGCCGCCAAATCTTGGCGCCCCATGACCACCAATGGTGTACCCTCTCGAACATGTTGCCCCGGCTGGACCATAATCTGCTCGACCACAGCCATGTCGCTGACAGAGAGCTGATGGACCTTGGCATCGACCAACCCCTTGATTTCAGCCCGGCTCTCATCATGTCTAAGCCAGAGAAATAAGCTCGCAAACGCGGCCAATGCCCAAACGCCGAAGCTGAGTATTTTACGAGTCCGCAGATTCATAACTCAGTGTGGGCGTCTTGAAGCATCAAGGTCAGGCCGCCAATGCCCGGGATGTCCGCCAAAGAATCAACGAGGGTGTCGTGAGTGTCCTGGTTTTTTAACTTCACTTGATAGGCATATTCTAGGGCGTCGCCCTTACCTACATCTCGTACAGCAACAAGGACAAAACTACGGCAATGAGGCCCAAGAATCGCTCTGATCGTCTCGGCCCCGCCCGCGTCGCGCGGCAACCAAAATCGGAGCATGCCGTCGAACCGCTGGGTTCTGCCCATTGGGCTCCATTCAACGACCAGAGCCGCCAAGGCAAAAACAGCCGTACCAACGCATGCGATGCTAAAAGCCCGTACGCCAGAGGCAATCCCAATAGACAAGGCTGCAAAGACAAAAATCATATCTCGACTGTCTCTGACATTGGTTCGAAATCTGACCAGAGCCATGGTGCCGAGAATGCCGAGCCCGCGAGCCAGATTATCTCCGATAGCAAGCATGAGAATGGTGGCGACAATCGCACCTAAAATCAGCGATTGGACAAAGCTCCGCGAATAACTCAAGCCTTGATAGGTTTTCTGATAAACGAAGGCGATGATAGAGCCCAGGACAAACGCCGTCATCAGACAGAGCACCGCTTGTTCCATGCTGGCTGGACTCAAGCCTGTTGAAAACAAGGTCTGTGTTTCGATCATGACGAAATGCCTCCGACCCGATCTGTCCAGGTGGAGACGCCCATATGTCTCAACTCAGGCCGAGTGACTTCGACAGAGGTTGCATATTTGCTAAAGCCCATTCTCTTGAGATTAAAGCGGTTGACGACATCGGTCATCCAAAACGGGACGCTGGTCGTGGACTTGAGTTCCAAAACGATGCCGGATCCACCTAAACCAAAGCGACGGGGCGCATCTTCTCGATACCAGCATTGCTTATCGTCGATTGGAATCTCCATGCCGGTAGCAGCGGCACCGACGATGTTATAATCGAAGGTCACCCGGCCGTAATCATCACTGGTGCTCACCCACGCCTCTCGCTCATATCGAACAACGGTGTTCGGTGTCGACATGGTTTGAAGAACCGTGTTGATGAAGGTGTCATACGCCAACTGCTGCTCCGGATTGAGGCCAAGGGTGGTCCACTCTCTTGGATCGTGAATAATGGATGGCCATCGATCTGCAGGAATCGGACAACGGGTTTTTCTCACGATGTCCATCATGCGGCGCTTGACCTCAAGAAAATAAGGCCCCGACTTATAGCGGCGTACTCTGATTTTAAATCGTCTCGGCACCCGCGTCCTGGTCTCCCGGTAGAGCCTCTGGTCCGGGGTGTCGAAATAGAGACTGGAGATGGTGTAACATCCGTTTTCACCGGCTTCATCTGGCCGACAGAAGGGTTTGATCACCGCACGCACGTCTTCGACCTGATGGGGCATCAGTCGATACTTCATCTCGTATCGTTCAATGGTGGACATAGTCGGACTCATAGCCCCCCATTAAACCCCAGGTTCATCACCTGCACAATAAAAGCGCCTAAAACAGGAGGGCCTAGCCTCAGGATGGAGTCAGCCAGCCCAGGGTAATTTAGTCATCGACCTCCGCCCCAAATGCCCACATCAAACCGGCCTCTGATGGGCGCACCGATCGCAGTCGATGCCTCATCGAAGGTCAATGTGCCTTGATGGCAGCCGCCGAGTGGACGGACGGAATTGGTTCGCGGATTGAAGATATTGATTGCACAAAAGTTCTCGTCTGCTCCAAAATTTAGCTCCGCTCCGGTCGTGACCGAGTCTAAGGGCATCACCATCACAAAAAAGTAAATGAGCCCATCTTGGACAGCCATCGGAATGAGAAGTTGAGCCTCTTGGTCCGACTCAGGCTGAAACCCCATCGCGGAGCCGATTCGGCCTAGGGGGATGTCTTGGTCGTCCAAGGTCATGGAGAGCATACCCGTGCCTGTCTCGAATAAGTCCTCGTTTGGGAATGACCCCCAGGTTGTCTCAAACTGACCAGATGCAGCACCCAACTCCGACTGACATAGGCCACCGCGAAGGTCGACAGCCCATTCGATTGGACCTGTCTCGAGTTCAAATCGCATCGCCAAACCGTGGGCATCCAAAAAGGTCAGGACGGAAGACAAGTTATCGTAGAATGCGTCCAAACGGTCTTCGCGCACAGCACCACCAAAAACAGTCACCATGCGCTCGATGGACGCCTCAAGCGCGTCCAAACGCCAATGGGTGTCGATCAGCGATGACAAGCGTTCAAGGTAGCGCCGCCGCCCCTCAGGGTGCAAATAAAGTCGGCGGCACAGTAAGCCCGCCGCGTTGACTGTTCTCGGCGCCGGCTGTCGGTCTTCAAAGAATAAAATCGGGGTCTGAAATGTGCCATCCGTACCCCAAGGAATGAAGTGAAGTCGGTCTGATGTCGGGTCGTCATAGAAATGAAAATTATTGGTATTCCCCGAATATCCATCCCAATGGGCAACCATGATTTCCACGGCCCAAAAGGTGAGAAATGAATCTAAATCGATGACGGCTGAGATGGCGTCTAGCAACTGGTCATCGGGTTGTTGCAGCGCGTCGGTCAACGCGTTGATAGACGCAAAATCCGGTTCATCCTCATTGGTTTTCTGCTTTATGGTCCCCGTCCAACCGTCACGAAAATCACTGAGTGTTCCTTCATAGAGATTGCCATCATCATCGTCGAAATTCCGCCGAATGAATGGCTTTTTCAAACTCTCGACATTGACGTAGACACCCATGTCTTCTCCGTTGAGTACAACATGGGCAAAATTACATCTCGGCGCTGCGATCCCCGCGGCTAGGAACAGGTCATAGGACAAACATTGCCGCACAAAAGATGGATCTTGACGCGAGTTATTTAGAGTCAAGCGCTTCATGTCCAAATAGGTTTGGTCATCCACGTATTTATCGAATTTGACTTTAAACGATGGTTTGGACGCACTGACCGAGCCGAAGAACCCTTTCTTTCGAATTCCGACATTGTCAAACCGCTCGCCGTTGACGCTGACCTGAGCCTCAAACCAGGTGTAGGGCGATGGCGGTAAGGCGCATTCCGGTGCAAGGATGTTCAATCCCGCGCGACGCTGAAAACGAAGCGAATTGTAATCGTCAGGGTCCATCTCGATATTGACTTCGAGCAAGGTGCTTCGCTCGTAGACACGATGAGACCGATCAGACTCGATGGCCCCATCTGGTGGGTCAGGTAGACCCAGGTCGGATTGAATGAAGCCATCGACTTGTGAATCGTCGTCGAGGGATCCCTGATCTGCGCCCATGAGTCCGCCGTCTGGCTGGACGGGCGAATCGGGAACCGAGTCCCGAGTCGCATCACAGCCAAATTGGACCATCGTCATGATCAAGCAGAGAAAAAGCGGACAAAGCGAACGAAACCACATTGAGACCAATTCTTTCATCGCCACTCTCCCTCGTGAAATATCAGCGTATATGGAAACCATAGCATAATTCCCATGCTGAGCTGAGTTGCTTTAAAACCGGTCTAGCAACCATGCTCTTGCTGTCAGATAAGCGTCTGAATGGAGGCCAGAGGCATGAAACAAAAGGCGCTTTATTTAATCGATAACGCCTATTGGCCATTGCTCGCCTAAGACGCTAGGCAAACGTAATCTGATTGGCATAGGTCTGTGCTTTAAGTCATCGACGACAACGAACCTGGAGTCTAGAAGCTGCTCAACATGATGAAAAAGGCGATCAACGCGATCGGGATTGCCACCAATGTGACCGGTGTGACCTTGATGGGGGGGTTGGCTGGATCAACCGCCGCTGTAGCCCGATTTCTGAGTCGACCAATTAAGGGGCCGATGAATAATTCGGCAATAATCACAGCGTAGAATACAGTCAGCAAAGCAACCGCCATGGCCGGTCCTATGCTCTTCGGGTCGTCCATATTTGCTAGCATCGAGACCAAGCCTATCAGAGACCCCAAAATGCCACTGGCCGATGCGATGACCCGCACACTCGACAAGACACCGATGTGAACTCGAGCATCCTGGTCCGATAACGGGCCCCGCCCGAAGGCGGTCTTCAAGGCGGTCGCGATGGACCCTGGAGATTGATACGCGCAGGAGAAGAAAATCGTCCCCCCAAAGACGTATGTTATACTCGGTAAGTCTATATAAAGCCTAGCTTCTCCCCCGTAGGACATGGCGCCGATGATGCAACCGACGCCCAAAATACCAAATAGAAGTCCCATAATCTCTCCCCCTTCGTTCCCATCGTACTTGATGGACGTCGATTCCCTATGAGATCTCACACCCATAAAGATTCGATGACCTTCTGCGGCTTAAGTCTCGCTCAGTCTCTTATCCCAGACCATGACAACGCTCTGTCCAAAAAGACCTATCGCCACCACTGCTCCCCACTAGATTAACGAATTGTTGGTCTCATGTCCTGAGCCGAGCCAAAGGTCTAATAAAATCAGCTTTATTGTCATCCAGCACACGACTTGATTCCAATGACGACACAATCACCCATGAGTCCGTGAGACGGTGTGGTCCCCGTAAACGCAAAAAAGCCGGTTCTGAGACCATGGATCGGGCATGATGATGGGGCCTTGTGTTCAACCATCGTAGCATGTTTTGATCGGGCATCGATTGGCAGCGAGTGTTCGATGAGCCAGAAAAAACGACCAGATAAATCTAAAGAAGAAAACGGGCTGCCCGGAACGGATCTTCAGAAGACATCGGAGAACTGGGCCATCGAGCCCAAGGATTTGGTCTCGATGTTGATCGCTGAAGGGGTTTTGCGACGCCAAGAGCAGACGGAGAGCATTCAACAAGGGAGCCTCGATCAAACGGCCTTGGCCGCGCCGATAATTAATGCTCAGTCAATGACATCAAACTCGCCCAATGAAATGCAATTTTCCACAGATATCACCCAGACCATCGGCGCTGCCGACGCGCTGGCAATGATGAAGAAGAAAAAGGTGCCTGCACTCGACCTTGAGTCCTTAACAGAGAGATATCAAAAACTCGATGAATTGGGGGCTGGCGGTATGGGGCGTGTCCTCAAAGTCAGGGATCAACTTCTTAACCGAGTTTTGGCGATGAAAGTGATCCACGGCCACTTGTTTGAACACGAGTCGAATCTCCAACGCTTCGTACAAGAGGCGCAGGTCTGTGCACAGCTCCAACATCCTAATATTTTACCAATCTACGACATTGGTCTTCTCGATGCTGGGCATGTCTATATTACGATGATGGAGATCAAGGGTGATTCGCTGCATCACCATATCAGAGCGGTTCATGCGTCGGGAACTGAAGCGGGCTGGCAAGATACGCCTGAGGGATGGAACTTACATCGATTGATCAGCGCGTTTCATGACGTGTGTAAGGCCGTCTCCCATGCCCATGAAAATGGCGTTGTCCACCGAGACTTAAAACCGAAAAATATCATGATCGGGCCTTTTGGCGAGGTTTTGGTGGTTGATTGGGGCCTCGCCAAGGTCATTGACGCGGACGAGCTCGATGGTTCGGTCAATACCATCAGGTCAAACCAAGATGCACATATAACAGCGGTTGGCTCAATCTATGGGACACCAGCCTACATCGCGCCCGAGCTCGCCACGGGCGAAGCTGTGACGGCCAATCGACTGACAGACATTTATGCATTGGGCGCGATTCTCTACGAAATTTTGAGGGGCGAAGCGGCCTACAGTGGGCAATCCATGCAGCACATCTTGATGAAGGTAGTGACACAGCCACAACCCGACTTTGAGTCCATAAGTCAATTATCAATGGACGATCCGCTCAATCAAAGCACCGTCATGGAGGAGACGACCTACATCACAAAACGAGGGGCTCCCATCCCCCACGTGCTGGTCGACATGTGCAAGAGGGCGATGGCACGCGACCCACAGGAACGCTTCGCTTCGGCCTCCAACATCGTCGATATGCTGGGCCAATGGTTGGACGGTTCACGTCGACGGGAACACGCATTAGAATTGGTCGATGCGGCCCGGAATCTCGAACAAGAGATCCATGATGCGGAAACTCAGGCGACCCATCTTCTGGTCGCAGCCCAAGCCTCGTCAATGGACACATTACCGTGGCAATCGGATGTGGTTAAATCGGACGCTTGGGAAAAGGAAGATAATGCGACTGCGCTGATGACACAGTCGATGATTAAGCGGACTCAACAAATCCAGCTCTATCGTTCAGCATTGGCTCACAAAGATGATTTAGTCGAGGCGCATGCTGCTTTGGCAAACTATTACCAAGGCGTCCATCAGGCGGCCGAGGAAGATGGAGACTCAGCCGAGGCAAAGCGTTCTGAAATTATTCTGCGCGAACACGTCAAAGCTCTGCCATTACACAGCGACATCAGGCGGGATATGACTCGCTATCTTGATGGCTCAAGCACACTGAATCTAAGCACCAATCCCGATGGGGCATCCATCACAATACGCCCATTTATCATGAAAAACAGGCGACTAAATCTTGGTCTTTCATCGGAATTGGGCACGAGCCCATTGGAGGGGCAAACCCTTAGTACAGGCTCTTACTTAATCAAGATTAAAAAGGCGGGTTATCACGATGCGGTCTACCCGATATACAATCGCCGCTTGAATCATGTCAGCGGTCAAGACCCAGACGGCCTGTCTTTCAAAATTGAGCTCCTGCCCTTGGGTGTCCTTGGCTCAGATGACTGTTATGTCCCTGGAGGGTGGTGTCATCTCGGCGGTGATCGGCAGACGCCAAATAGTCTGAGCGGTGCTCTTGTCTGGATTGATGGGTTTGTCATCAGACGGTTTCCAATCACTCACAGCGAATATCTCATTTTCATAAATGATCTGGTCCAAACTGGACTGACAGACCAAGCCCTGAAACATGTGCCAAGGGAACAGAGTTCATCTGCGGATGAACTCGGCGCAATGGCCTATCTACAATCGTCAGAGGGTGTTTTCCAGCTTCCAGACGATCCGGAACGCGAGATTTGTTGGCCGCAGCAACCCGTGACCATGATCCAGTGGAAATCGGCCAGCGCGTATGCGGCGTGGCTTGCCCAAAAAACAGGGATGCCGTGGCGACTTCCCATGGAATTTGAATGGGAGAAAGCAGCGCGCGGGGTCGATGGCCGCTCGTACCCGTGGGGTGACGATTTCGACCCATCATGGGCGTGTATGAAAGACAGCCATCCGGAAAAAATCTTGATGCAGGCGGTGGATACATTTCCCGCTGATGAAAGTGTTTACGGCGTACGCGGAACGGCGGGTAACACGAGAGACTGGTGCTTGGATCGATTTCGAGAAGCTGGGCCACCATTGCGAAATGGCCGACTGATGATGCCCACATCCGATGACCTGGCGGATACCGGTTTTAAAGCCAGCCGAGGTGGCAGCTACGGTAACTCAGCATCCCGTTCGCGGTCTGGTGATAGAGACTGGTGGTTTCCAGAGCGCAGCTACATCGGGCGTGGATTTAGGCTCGCATGGGGGCTGCAAGACCGAGCGTCCAACGACTCTGATGCCGTCTGAGCAAGACACCCGTATGGCAAAACCCAAAGTCACTCAGCGCAGCGAACAGAGGTTAAATTTGCAGGGGGTCAATTCAGTGAGAAGGACAGGATTCATGTTTCTATTGAGCATGCTTGGGTGTGCGAGTTCCAATAGAAACACCGGTGATGCAAACACGAATATCGAGCCTGCGACGCTTGAATCAGCTCGAGGCACGTCCATGGACCCCAAGGAGGCAGATACCGGAGGCGCTACCCCATTGTCGAGAGTTGACAGCCAGCCCCTGCCAGTTGAGATGCCTCCCGTCGTCGCTGTGGCCGACCCCGGATCACAGGCACAGGTCAGCAAAGACGAACGCTATCGAATCGAGGGTTTCGACATCCCCAATCGGTTTATCAAAGGGGCAAAAGGCGACTGGGTTTGGGCGGCCGCAGCAAAGCCGAGAAGACCCAAAAAGTTTATTTTTCGTCGAAGTCGAATCAAAGCCATCAGGTCAAATTCTGCTCTTGTGGGTTTCTTCGGTGAGGTGGCTCCAGCAGCCTTCATTTACCCATCAGATGCAAAAATGACCTTCGCCACCGGAGACACTGTACTCGCTCACTCCGGGGCGACGAGCATGTATGCACGGGTGATTGCCAAAGAGGGTCAACGCTACATTTTATCAACCGGTCGGGCCAAACCCGGTCAGCTCAAGAAAACGGCCGCTGAACTGTTGTTGATAAAACCAAAGGCATGGCAGGCTGGCGGGGTCGTCATTTTTCGTAAAGAGAAAATTAAGCGCAGCGCAACCGTTGTCCACGTCGATGGAGAAACCGTCTTTTTCACAACCTACACCGAGGGTCTGAACCAACGTAAAAAGTCTGAATTGACTCTCGTTGACGTCGGTCGACGATTCAAACTCGGGGACACTGTCTATGCCGAACCCAGCGGTGGGCTGAGCATGCATTACCACAGAGGTCGAGTGGTTGGCGTAAACAGAGATGACACCCGCTATGAGGTGAGAACAGCAAGCGGAAAGCTGTTCGTAAGCAACTTCAAAACGCTTGTTGCAGCGCCATGAGATGCGCCCTCGCGAGTCGACTGGATCAATTAAGGTCGCGCCTCAACAACATTTGAAGGGGCACTACCCTGGGGCCCTTCAGGTGATGGCCAAGCGGCATAGACACGATAGCGGTAGACTTGCCCCATCTGGACCTGTTGGTCTGTCGCTCGAGGCGGTCGGTCAGGTTCGATACCGATTAAATTGGTAAAGGTCTCACAATCAACCCCATCACACCGCTGCACGATGGTGAGTCCCTCACGCTCGGAATTATCGGTCCAACTTAGGGTCACACCGCTCTCATCAATGCCTTCGACTCGAAGGTCGCTTGGGTCGTCTGGGCCAGGCTCACCAGGCATTGGCTCTCGCCTCTGAGTCGCTGATGCGGGCGGTTGAGACAAGGGGGAATCCAACTGCATCCTAGCCGTTTGATAGCGTCTGACCATAAACGCCTTTAAAGAGCGCACAATGCCTGGGTAATCGGTGTCTGACTGCACAGTGACTCGGCGGGATGGATATGGATCACGGCCTAAACTATCCTCCGCCTGCTGATAGAGACGGTCCAATTGCATACCGAGGGCTTCCGGTCGAAAGTAACGTTCTAGAATGCGCTCTGCATGACGCAGATAACGACGCCTTAAGGCCTCATTAGACAGGATTCTCTCGATCAATGGTCTGGGTGTGACGAACAAAGGCCACGACGCATTCCAACCGTCGATGACGGGGAGTCTGCCAAATGCATTGTCGGCGAATCCCACATCCAAATCCCAAGGTAAATAACTCAGACGCCCGGTTTCTGGGTCGTTATAAATGTAGAAATTATGTGGTGCTTGACCTGTGTATTGGTCAAATGCGCCGCTAAAGACCATCACGGCCATCAACTTTATGAATGACTCGAGTTCAAAACGTGACTCCAAGCGCGCTTCAAGAACGTCATCCGGCGTATCACGAAGCAGGACCGAAAGGTCATAAAGCTCAGAGAAATCGGCCTCATCTTTGTGGGTTTTAGGCTCAAAACTTTGGGCGTAATCAGTCGGATTATCGAGAACACTAAAGTCCGAACCCGGTCCACCCACATGATTTTTATAGAGGACACCATCGCGATTTCCAAACACCCGTTCCAGGAACGATTTGTCCAGGCGCTCGACATTGACAAAGAGTCCATCATAGACGCCGTTGATGGTCACCTCGGCGTAATTCGCCCGAGAACAAGGGACACCTTCGTTTCTCAGAATGTCGGTGATCAATCTCTCGGAGAAAACAGACCCAAATTGAATCGCATTATCGAGGGCAACGCGACGCAGACCGAAAAATCGCTGGTCGTCGACAAATTCACCAAATTTTACGAGTAGGCTGCGTTTCCACCATGCATCGGGATTCGACGAGCTATTGCCTTTGAAACGAACGCCAACATCATCGATTTGAATCTCATTCCAGCGGAAGCTCGCTGGCACATAAATCCGTTCAGGCAGAGCGGCAAACATACGCTGTCGATCAGCCGGATCAATGGTAATCTCAATGCGCTGAATTTGATCTCGATGATAGAACTCAGCTTGCCGAATATCCATATTGGGCTGGTCCATCCCGAGGTCAACACCTAGGTCGAACCCGCCGTCGCCGGTAACTGGACTGCCCACATCTGGTCTTAGATCGCCATCAAAAGAGGTCAGGCCGGCGTCTGCCAAAACGCCATCCATCTCCGAGACGCCTGCCGACGAATCGCAGCCCATGAGACTCAGGATCAAGAGACTTGGGACGAGCTGCCGGCTGAGCTGGACGAGGCGACCCATGGGTATAGCTACATGGCTCAAATGATGCGGTATAATCTGTTGCATACTGATCTCCCTGCCTGCACGATTACTGTCACCAACCGTTGTTCGGTAGACAAGAAAAAACAATTAAAGAGCAGCACATATCGAAGAGAATGGACCCATGAACAAATGGGAATAGACGCTTTTTTAGCGCACGCTAAACGTGAGCCAGCGATGGCCCGCAAAGCCCGTGCAAGGCACTTAACTGGGTGACTTCTTGCGAGGTTTGGTTTTGGGCTTTTTACGCCGGGGTGTTGGCGCTTTTTTCCCTGAATCATCTCGAGGTCGACGACTGGATGCGGTCTTGGGGACGCGTTCATTCCCCAGGTGACTCATGTTGAGTTTCTTGCCGCAGACTCTCACGTTTTTTAAGAACGAGAGAACATCGGACGGCATGCCTGTGGGCAGCTCGACGATCGTGTGCTGTGTGCCCACTCGAATCGATCCAATGTACGAACTCGGTATATCAATCTCATTTGTGAGCGCACCAACAAGGTTCTTTGGCTCCAAACCATCGTCGCTACCAACCTCAACACGATAGACATCCATTGGCGCTTTTGGCTTCTTGGACTTCTTGGGCTTCTTGGGCCGATCGGGCGCCGGCTCAAGCTTGGACTTTGCGGTTTTCCTGGGCCGCTCGGACACCGGCTCACGCTTGGACTTAGCGGTTTTCCTGGGCCGCTCTACATCTTCAATCTGGACATGTCTCACAGAAAAAGGTCGGTCAAGCTGATAGGCGTGGACCAATGCAGCGGCAACTGACATTGGGTCTTGATCCGTCTCACGGCAGTAGTCCTCGACGATGGACCGAAAGCTATCGAGCTCATTTGACTCAATTGCCGAGGTCAAAAATGATTTGAAATGGGCAATTCGACGCGCTTTCACGTCGTTACCAGAGGGGAGCGCCAGTCGCTCTATTTTCTTTTTTGTCGCACGCTCTATGTTAGACAGCATCCGTTGTTGGCGTTTGCCAGCAAACAAAATCGCCTTTCCATCTCGACCGGCCCGACCCGTACGTCCGATTCGATGCACATAGACTTCTGTGTCGAAGGGGATATCATAATTGATCACATGGCTTATGCGTGGCACGTCCAATCCACGGGCAGCAACATCAGTACAAATCAGAATGTCAAAGTCGGCTGCTTTGAAGCGATCGACAGTGCGTTGGCGAATCTGTTGACTCATATCTCCATTGAGCGCCTGCGCCTTGTAACCTCGGGCCTCTAATTGGTCTGAGAGTTCAACTGTCGCCACCCGAGTTCGTGTAAACACAATCATGCCGTCAAAATCTTCCGTCTCGACGAGCCGAGACAAGGCTTCAAGCTTTTTAATTTCCCCGGTGACAGGGATGTAGAACTGCTTAATGGCCTCGACGGTTGTCTCTTTAGACTTTGTCCGTATTTCGACCGGGTCGGTCAAAAACCGCTTCGCGATGCGGGCGATGGGCCTCGGCATAGTCGCTGAGAACAGCGCTGTCTGATGGACAGGCGGCAATTGCTCCATGATCTTTTCGACCTCTTCGACAAAACCCATGCGCAGCATTTCATCAGCCTCATCGAGAACCAAGGCTTTGACGGCGTCTAGCTTCAGGGTTTTCCGGTCCAAGTGGTCCAGTAAACGACCCGGTGTACCGACCACGCAGTGGACGCCCCTGCGAAGTGACCGCAGCTGAGTCGCCATACCTTGACCACCGTATACGGGGAGAACGCGCAACCCCTTTAGATGTTTTGCGTATCCCTTAATGGCTTCACAGACCTGGAGGGCAAGTTCGCGGGTCGGTGCGACAACCAAAAGCTGGGGAACGGCTTTATCGAGTTCGATCTTATCGAGCAGTGGAAGTCCAAAGGCGGCCGTTTTACCCGTGCCCGTCTGAGCTTGTCCGATGATGTCACGGCCCTCGACAAGGTGAGGAATCGCCAATGCTTGAATAGGGGTTGGCAACTCGTACCCAAGCTCTGAGAGAGCCTTAAGCACGGGGTCACTCAATGCCATGTCAGCAAATCGCGTGGTCTCTGGGCTATCGTGATCGTCTGACACAGCGCTGCTCCAATATTAAGCGTGAACGCCGTCTGTACACCCTCAGCTGTGAGATTGCACCAAACTCCTGCTGATCGGACGATTTAATTGACGATCTGGGTCTAACTGCAAAAAAGTGAAGCCCTGTGCAATGTGATTATGATTGTCGACTCTACGCCCTTAGCCGGTCGTACAGCCGGGCCACTTGGCGATTCGCTCCCCCAACCGGATCAACCCGAGCACGCCTGCAGCGGTGAATCGCAGTTTTCAAAAAACAATCAAAGGACTATCATCCAATGGCATGCCAAGCGCCCAAAGAAGAGACTTTAACAGACGCCTATGTTAGTGCTCCTGTTCTGTAAAAGCCGGCAATCAGAGGGAATTACACTGTGCTAAATCGCATCCTCTCCATCGTGATGACAATCGGACTCCTGGTTGCGTGCGCAGACGAGGGACGCGAGTTACAGACCATCCTCATCGACTCTATAGACATGGGCAGATCAGACGTGGGGCCCGATGGGGGTATTGGATCCGATGGCGCTGTGCCTGCCGTGGGTCTCGCCACCCCAGACTATTGTGGGTCCTGTCACCAGCAGCATTTTGAGCAATGGCGGACAAGCATGCATGCAAACTCAGTGCAGGACCCGATCTTTCGGGCCTTAAATAAGAAAGGTATTGAAGAGACCGAAGGCCGACTCGACCAATTCTGCGTGCAATGCCACGCGCCCAATGCGTCTCTGAGGGGTCTGCTTCCAGTGGTCGAAAGAAATGGTCGATTCGAGATGCCTTTGGATTTATCTAATCCACTGATTGGTCAGGGGGTCCAGTGTACCTCATGCCATAGCATGGCCATGGTCGAAGCCACTCAAAACGCAAAGATTGTGCTCTCGGATACAACGTATTACGGGGCGTCCGCAAGCGAAGCTGCAACGCGGGCTCACCCAATTGAACCGGCCCCGCTCTTCTCCGATCCGTTGCAGAAAAACATCATGTGTGGAAGCTGTCATGATTTCGTCAATCCCAACGGGGTCAGGCTCGATTCGACGTTCAGCACCTGGTATTCAAACGCGTATAACGATGTGCGCAATCCAGAGCGCCACAGGACCTGCCAAGATTGCCACATGCCAACCTATGAGGGTCCAATCACCAAAGACGGAGAGACTCGGACATTGCATAGCCACCATTTCCTGGGTGTCTACCAGGCACTGCAGCCGGGTTTCCCAGGTCAGGAACGACAAGCACAGATCGCGCGCGACCTGCTGAGCGACTGTGCCATACTCGATGTCCGCTACAATGGAATAGACGAGCTAGGCAACGCTGTGATCATCGTCTCGGTCGAAAATATAAACAACGGCCATCAATTGCCCGCAGGGTCTACAGCGGATACACAGGTCTGGGTTCATTTACAAATCTTTGATGAGGCCGATAATTTAGTTTTTGAGTCCGGTATGACCGACGCAAATGGTGACTTGATGGATGGTGTCATGGGTCATAGTCTGGACCCTGATGGTGACCCTGAATTAATGCTCTTTGGGCAGTTCATCTATGGGCAGGATGGAGGCCATGTCAATTTCCCATGGCAGGCCCATAGTTTCACCGACAACTTAATCGGTCCAGGCCAGCGTAAATGGCGGGACTTTCCCGTACCGGCACTACAAATCAGCACGAACCAGTTCCGAGTGCTTGCCACTTTGAACTACAGAACATTCCCGCCCTTCTTGATAAGAGACTTAGTCGACGGGGGCTATTTGGACCCGCAAGAGATCTCGCCTATACCCACAATCGAAATGGAACGCACCGAGGCCCTTTTTCGATTGCGATAAGCAGCCATCCCGAAGTCAAGATATCGATTAATTTCCAAGCCCTCACCATATCCATTGGGATTTTTGGGTTCCCGATGCTTTGAAACAGTGTTAGCCCTAAAAGAGGATTCAGTCTCTGGTTTCAATTCAAATCTGTCCCAAAAGGATCATCATGCATCTCAAGCTCGCCTGCCTGTTTTTTGCCACTCTGCTTTGTTCACAAAATGCATTTGCATCCAAGAGCCACACGCATGACGGTTTCTATCTTCGTCTGACGCCGGGTGTCGGTGGGCTAAATATTTCTGATGACAACACAGAGATTTCGGGTGGGGCTGGCAAGTTTAGCTTGCAACTGGGTGGGTCTTTGAGTCCTGACTGGATCTTGTTCGGAGAAGTGGCATCCATGATGGCGCAGGATCCAACGTTAAAAGTTAACGGACAAGAGATCGATACATCAGATTTTGATGTCACCGCGGGCTGGACCAGTGCGGGCATTGGGGCAACGCGGTACTGGCAATCCGGTACGTACATCACCTTCGGCGCTCGCTTTCCTGTGTTGAGATTCGAGACTAAGTTCAATGGACAGACCAATGAGGCTGAATCGGACTCTGGGTTCTCAGGCTTTTTTGCCGTTGGACGTGAATGGTGGGTCAGTGAAAACTGGGGCCTCGGTGTGGGCGGCGAATTCGAAGCGGGTTCCGTAAAAGAAGATGAAAACGAAATCAACTTAGGCAGCGTCTCAATCTACTTCTCAGCGACCTACCACTAGTCTGAAGAAAGTTTGCGTTCCCATCCGCTTCAAATGCGCTACATTTGGAGGTGAATTCGGAGGCAAGCAAAATGATGATACATCTAAAAACAATCGCCCTCGCAGCGTCAGCCTTACTCTTGATCGGTTGCGGTGACAGTGAGGGCGGTGATGGGAATTCGAATACGGGCTCCCTCCGAGTCGCTATTTTCAATGTGGGCATGGCCCGTGGCTATGTGGACCATGCTGAAGAGCGATTCGCCCCCATCGTCGAGGCCATTAATGCACGTGCTGATGTCGACGTATTTTGCCTTCAAGAAATGTACTTCGACGACGACATAGACGCCCTGCTCCAAGGTGTCTCAGAGGTCTTCCCCGAGTCCTATATGAACCGAACTCGCCTAAGCGACTTTGCTGATGGCGAGATTATGACGGCCGCGTGTACGGAACAAGAGGCAGCGCCACTGGTGGACTGTACAGTCCCCCTGTGTGATGACACCGCTGACTTAACCAGCTGCGTACTTGATAATTGCGGAGACCACTTCAATGCACTGAGTCCAGATTGCCAGGGTTGTGCAGCCAGTAATCTGAGTTTGGGTAATGTCCCAGACATTGTCGATGCCTGCACGTCGGGCGATGCAGCCCAATACATATACGATGGTCACAACGGTCTTCTGCTCTTGAGTAAGCGGCCAATTGAAAACACGCTAACGACGAACTTTTCATCTTTTTTCATCGCCCGGAGTGTTCTCTACGGCGAGGTCTCTGGACTGGGCATCGCATGTACCCACCTCACCGCCAGCTTGAGGGAACCAGTCTACAACGGTAACTACGCATCCTATGGCGATGAGAATGCGGCTCAAATCACAGATTTGTTGAACTTCACAGACATGCAACGTGGCTCAAAGCCCGCAATCATCGCCGGCGATTTCAATACAGGTCCGGCCGTCGGCGAGACCATTGCGGCATCCTTGCCTGAGAACTACTCAAAATTTGAGGAGGCGGGATGGACCAATGTGAATACGGCGTCTAGACAACCCATGTGTACATTGTGTTCCGAAAACGGGCTTCGTAGCGAGACGTCAACACCACGAATGATCGACCATATCGTTGTAAAGGGCGCCAGGTTTAGCCAGGTCGAACGCCTATTCGACCAGCCCATTGACATTGAGAAACCCGATGGTACTCAGCTCAATGTGTCCTTATCCGACCATTTCGGGCTGGGTACGACCATCGAATGGCCTTGAATGCGGGTGTATCACCACGCAGAGCTGGGACTCACCAAAACTCTCATTCTGACATCCATAAAACATCTCTGCTTCGACGCGCTTTAATGACCCACTTCATTGTGTGAATCATCTTATGGCAGGCAGCCGTGTTGAGAAATGGGACGTACCGAATGCGTATACTTATAGCCGGGGTCGAGGCCAATTTCAGCCGATGAGTGTCCGCCGTTTCAGTCATCGTCTACAGGGACATGCATTGATCTCATTGCACAGACTGATATCGGCGTCCGGTCGGGCACAGTAGGCCTTGTCAGAGAGATACATTAAGCACATAGTACGAAGCATACATGCATGAAACGGGAGCTCTAGTGTCTGCTGATGTCATTGCAAAGAGCCTGGAGACAGTTTTCGAGTTTCCAGTCATTCATTCATTTGGTGGGACGTTTGGTAAACAAGCATCCAAGCTCATCACCCAACACTTCACCAATCAGTCGGACGTGGTTGCTCGCGCTCTCAACAGCTCTTGCAAAAAAGCACTGACCACCATTAGCACTGGCTTAGTTCCCCCCAAACAGGCAGAGAGCGTCTTCGAGCGCTTCAAACAAAAAGCCGATTCTCTAAAGACATCTGCACTGAGCAAAGACTTCGCGGGGAAAGTTCGCGAGGGCTATCTCAATCCGTTCATTCGAGAACAGCAGTTCGACGCCAAGGAGGCGGATTCATTCGTCGGTAATGCCGTCGATGCTTTGAGAATGGCGTCTCAACAAAAAAATGTTCTGACCTTCGATGAGGCCAATACGGAGCCTGATTGGGTTCGTCTGATCTCTCAGTCTGGTGAAGATAATTTCTCCCAACAGGTCGTTGCGCTCTTGGGGCGTCAACAGACGTTTGAGAAACCTGTTCTCGACTTTCTCGAAGCACGCAATTTAATTGGCGATGCCATCATGCATTTCGTGCGTGAAGAACTCAGAGAGAACCCGCGTTTTCAGACGACGGTCACAGCCCTTCAAAAAGAAGGCCTCTGGGCCGACGTCAGACATACTGAGCAGGCCGTTGAGCGTATGCAGACGGCCATGGACAGCCATCACAAGGAACTCAGTGAGACCCTCGATGAAATTAAAGCGAGCCTTGCCAAGCAAGACAACCAAAACGACCTGGAATTACAAAGACAGGAACTGGAAATACGGCTGAGCGCGTTAGAGGAACGGCGGGCGCTTGATCTAGACGCCTTGGTCAAACAGGCAGCGAGCGCATGGGAGGCCTCGGCGGGCGCACGACTCGATCAATTCGAGGCCCAGTTTGGCGAATGGTGCACCGTTGTCTCAGATCAATTAGACGACGTACTGGAAGGACTGGCTGGCCTAGACACCAAATTAGACCGTGTCTCAGAGGGTGTTGACTCCATCGGTGAGAGCGTCGACATGATGCAACAGCAATTATCCACTCAGAGCGAGCAATTGAGTTCTGTCGTTGAGCTACTGGGTCCACTGGCTGAAATGATGCAGCACATGAACGTGGACAAGAAGATCAAAGCCCGCGATGAATTCTCAACGCACAATACGCGCAGCATAGAACTCATCACCGCAGCCGTTGGACAACTGGATGCCATGCCACGGAACAATCGTGGTTTTAGCCGGGCTGCAATTCAGGTCGGTAGCGCGTTGTCATCGTGTGGTAACACATCGAAATCCATCCAAATTCTCGATGAGGCATTGGCGGCGGCAGGGAGTGACGAAGAGCGGGCATTGGCAGCGTATAATCTGTTTCAAGTCCACTTGCGGGAGCTCAATTTTGACAAAGCCCTGGGTCATTATTCCACCGCGCTCGATCTCGAACCACAAACCTATGCCCTCCATCAGCACAGTAAATACCCAATCGAACGCGTTCTCGGAGCCGGCGGGATGGGCTGTGCGTTTCTGTGCCGCGACCGGCTGCGAGGTCGCGTCGTAGTCAAAGCATTTTGGGAGGGTCGAAAAGGCCCTGTAGACGAGGTGTTTGCTGAAGTACTGACCATGGCTCGGATCGCGGCCCAACAGGTCCCAGAACCCTTGGACTATGGCTATGTTGATCCCAATCGACAAGAACGCCCCTACATCGTCATGCAATACGTCGAAAATGCAATCGATGGCGAGGACTTCATCGCTGAGCACGGGCCACTTAATCTGGATGACGGATTGGCGGTCGGAATCGAAATTGCGACTGGTTTAGAATTGGCTCATGAATCAGGCGTGTCGCACTTGGATTTAAAGCCCGCGAATGTGCTCTTGAAGCGAAAAGATCATAACATCGACGTCAAAATCATCGATTTTGGACTGGCGCGGGTCGCCAATTCACTCAAGCAGGAAGCGACAGCAAACAGCCGAACGGGCAAGAGCATGATGGCCCAAGAGATCTTCGGGACCCTCGATTATGCGCCGCCGGAGCAAATGGGCATCGGCTCCTATGGCAAGCCGGGTCCACAGAGCGATGTGTTCTCTTTTGGCGCAACAATGTACAGGCTGATGACCGGCAAAAGTCCCCGCGCCCTCAATCCGCGTGCTCTCCGTGAGAGTCCTGAACTCTTTGATCTGCTCGCACAGTGCATTGAAGAGGACCCAGCAGAGCGCCCTGCGTCTATCGCAGTGGTCCGTCAAAAGCTGGAAGCGATTCGAAGCGGGAGCGAAACAACCAGTCAGACCGAATCAAAATCCAAAGAGGCTAAAAAGCCTGTCATCCCCGAATCAAAAAACGAAGAGCCACTTAAACCCACGCCAGCACCGCCCATGACTCAAGAGCCCGTCGATGAGTTTGTCGGTACGAGTAAGAACAAGCATGTTCTGTTGGTGGCAGTGGGTCTTGTGGCCCTCATCGGAATCGCCATCGTGGCCATGAGCGGCGGAGACAAGATAACACCCAAAAGCGAAGTCAGCGTGAGTCAAGACGTCGCTGCGACAACAAAAGCGCAACCTGCGCAAACAGTGTCAAAACGCGGGGCCGCGACTGCCAAACCGAAAGAGCAAAAGGCCCGACCGCCCGAGGTCCGCCCAATGGCGGCAGCCACTCCCCAAAAAACAACGGTCTCACTGAATTGGATCGAGCTCACTGGAGGATCCTATCGAATCGGCGACCCGCGCGGAGACAAAGTCGAACGGGGCGGCTCACGGGTCACCGTCAGACCATTTGACATGATGCGCGGCGAAGTCAGTGTCGCCCAATACAATGCCTGTCTTGAGGCGGGTGTCTGCACTCGGACACGACCAGAACTCGCATGGAGCAAAGCGCGCTACTTATGCAGCGATAACCAAACAGGTAATGAGCAAAACCCTGTGACCTGTATCACGTTTGGACAGGCACAAGCCTTTTGCCGCTGGGCCGGTGGCCGATTGCCATCGGAGGCCGAATGGGAATACGCGGCACGCAGTGGGGGCAAGAAAATTGATTACCCATGGGGCAATGTGAAGCCCCGGGATTGCAGCCACTCCGTCATTGCATTTGGAACAGCACGTCGTTCGGGACAAGATGCAGCCAAACGCGGATGCGGACTGGATAACACAGCACACGTTTGCAGTAAGCCTGCAGGCAACTCAAAACAGGGTATTTGTGACCTGTCGGGCAACGTCTGGGAGATGACATCAAGCTGCTGGAGCAAGAGCCATAATGCCGAGATCGACTGCAGTAAGCGAGTCAGTCGTGGTGGTGGTTTCTGGAGTAATGCAAAACAAACCCGGTCCTATCGCCGAAGTAATTTGAAGGTCGGGAAAGTCTCTATGGATACCGGCTTTCGCTGTGTCCGTATGAAGTAAGAGCCACGCTTTTAAGCGGGCTTGAGACACGTGTTAACATGGGGCCTCTATTGCTACACTAATCCTCGAGGCGCTGAGCCTGGTCGCGCTGTTTTTCACGTTTTCGGATATTTCGTTTCTCTCTCTGTTTTGTAATCGCTGCTGTAATCAAGCTAGTTGGAATGGCCACCAGACCGACCCCAACCAAGGTGATACAACCCGTAAAAACTTTACCGCCTGTGGTAATGGGATACGCATCTCCATAGCCCACTGTCGTCAGCGTCGCGACAGCCCACCACATGGCCGCAGGAATAGACGAGAAGCTCTCGGGTTGAGCATCGTGCTCAAAATAATAAATCCCAACGGCCGAGAGATAGAGCATCAGCAAGACGCCAACACCAAAAACCACCAAATCGTTTTTGATGTCAGCAAGCGCTCGACCGATCTCTTGGAGAGCCGAATTCATTTTCTTGCTTCGAAAAATCTTAAAGATACGCAGCACCCTTAAAATCCGGAGGACGGTCGCACCGCCAAACGGATTCGGGACGCCGACTAACACCAGCATTGCTGGAATAGTCGATAAAAAATCGACCAGGCCAAAGAAGCTTAAGCAATACCGAATGGGTTTCTTGGACACGGTAATTCGCAAGACATATTCGGCGGTGAAGATAATCGTAAAAGTATTTTCGATGATTCGGATGACGTCTATATATTCTGCGAAGTCCGGCACCGTCTCCAAAGTGAAGCAGACCATGTAGGCGATGATCATGAGTAGACTCAGACGCCCGAGAATGCCGTCTTCAATTGATTTCTCGAGCTTAGCTCGAACACTTTTTCGACCGACTTTTGACATGATACTCGTCTCCGCAACTTGCACTATACGAACTGGACAAACGGTCTGGCAATTTTTGTGGCACAATTTAGGTTGAAGGCCGCACAGAGCGAGCCATGTCGTTGCAGCTGGAGCACACCAGACTTGTGACCGGTCAGCTGACTAAACTCAAGGTCACGTAAATATAGTGTCGACAGATGACCAACTGTTGATAGAGTGACTCCGTTAAATCTTGAGGAGTCAACTCAATGACACGCTGTGTATCTCGCCTCTCTCTTGCACTCTACCTGGTCTGCATCACGGGCCTGGCCGGCTGCCAGGATGATGCATCCGGTCATTCGTCTAACCAGGACTCGGTGCCGGCCGACAGTGGTTTTATTCCACCGCTGGCCGATCGAGGCGCTGTCCAAGCTGATCAATTCAACAGCGAGGATAGGCTTGGTGAATTTATGGACGCGTGCCAGTCAAACGACGACTGCCAAAGCGGCTGGTGCATCACTTTTGAAGACCGCAGCGTCTGCACACGAACCTGCCTTAGACGTGGAGATTGTCCGGGCGATTGGGAGTGCCGCCTTATCGACAACACGCCGCCGGACATCGTAAGCGCGTGTATGCCCCGAGGAGACCGCTTATGCGGCGTCTGTGAACAGGATTCCGATTGCCCGAACGGACGCTGCTATGTCCTAGATGGAGACTCAGTGTGCAGCAGTGATTGTGAGACCGACGACGATTGCCCTGATGGCTTTAATTGCCAAATGAAAGACGAGCGTTTGTCCTGCGTTCCAGTCACCAATTCCTGTTCGTGTAATGCCGAGTTCGCAGGCGATGTTCGGATCTGCGAGCAGAGCAATGAGTTCGGCACCTGTATTGGACGAGAAACATGCGACGGAGAACTCGGTTGGACCGGCTGTAGTGCCAGCGAGCCGGCGGCAGAAATCTGCAATCAGGCAGACGATGACTGTAATGGATTTACCGACGACCTCCCTGGACTTGGTGAGGTCTGTGAGCGGGATGGTGAGATCGATGGTGAGACCATTGCATGCAGTGGCCGGCTCATTTGCACAATCGATAGCCCAGACCCTGTCTGTACGGCGACGGAGCCCATGGCAGAAGTTTGCAATTTCTTGGACGACGATTGCGATGGCACCACGGATGAGGGCTTCGAAGGCCGAGGAGACATCTGTATTGTTGGCGTCGGTGCCTGCCAGCAATTTGGCGTGAATGACTGTAGCGTCGATGGCAGCGGCTTTGCCTGTTCTGTGGACGCGGGTCTTCCAGTCGATGAGATCTGCGATGGCCTAGATAACGACTGCGATGGGGCCGCCGATGAAAACTTTGACGGCATACGGACACCATGCTCAGTCGGCTCTGGCGCGTGTTTGCGGCGTGGTTTCAGACTCTGTGGTGACGACGGCCAATCGGTCGTCTGCAGTGCAGACGCCGCGGAACCCGCCCAAGAGACATGCAATGGGGTTGATGACGACTGCGACAGTGTTGTCGACGAGGGCTATGATGCACTCAATACAGCGTGTACAGCGGGTTTCGGTGTCTGCCAACGGGTCGGCATACAAATCTGCACCCCCGATGGGACTGGAACCGTATGCAGTCAATCACCTGGTGAGCCTTTGATGGAGACCTGTAACGGTTTCGATGACGATTGCGATGGCAGTACCGACGAGGCACATCCACAGCTGGGCCAAGTCTGCCAAGTTGGCATTGGTACCTGCGCACGCAGCGGCATCTACGTCTGCAGCGACGATGAGGTAAATACACAGTGTGACGCAGCGGTCGTCGAACCGGATGTTGAGACCTGTGACTACCAGGATGACGACTGTGATGGCTCGACAGATGAGACCTTTACCGACGCCAATGGTCGCTATATTGGTGTCGGTAATTGCGGCGGTTGTGGGACCGACTGCGCCCAGTTGTGGCTGCCTTCTGCCGAGGCCAATGGTGTAGAGCCTATCTGCGAAGCCGCCGGCGCCACGGCCATATGCGGGTTCACCTGTCTCGATGGGTTCCGGGATGCTGATGGCGTTGCATCCAATGGTTGCGAATTCCAAGCAGACCCAACGGCGGTCTATGTGTCGACACCAGCAAGCGGTGGGGTCGACGCCGATGATTGCGGTGTCCCGTTGCGCCCGTGTTCCACCATCACAAGAGCCATTAACGTCGCAGCACAAACAATGCGGACACGGGTATTGGTCTCCGACGGTCTTTACAGAGAGACAGTCCGACTACAAAACGGCATCGACGTCCTTGGCGGTCATAACCGAAGCAATTGGACAAGAAACCCGGAAATCAATACCACCATCATCCGCGCAAACGATGATGCAGAGACCCATTCAGCCGCCGTATATGCAATCGATATTGTCGAACCGACCGTTTTGGATGGTTTTGCTATCGAAGGTGATGCGCCTGACCAAGGCAATGGCTATGGCATTTACATTCGGAATAGCGACCAAAGTCTTCAAATCAGCAATAACCGAATCAGAGCAGGCAACGGCGCGCGCGGTCTCGAAGGCCGTTCAGGGTCAAGCGGTGTTGCCGGTGTAGCAGGTGTTCAGGGTAACAGCGCTTTCCCCCAAGACTTCCGGGGTAATGGTAATCAATGCACTCTGGGTAACCCGGCGGAGGGCGATAACGACGGCAACCTGGGCGGCCTTGGTGGCCAGCAGATCTGCGGTGATATCGACGTATCGGGCGGGCAAGGCGGATGGACATCATGTCCACAGCTCAATCGCAGCGAAGGGACCGGTTTTGCGGGGGGCGGCGGTGCTCTTGGAGGGACTGGAGGCCTGGGTGGAGCCGGTCTTCGCTCACAAAACCAAGGTCAATGTAATGTCTCGGAGGATGCATCAAATGGACGTAATAGCACAGAAGGTGCGACCGGTGGTGCCGGTGCAAATGGACCCGATGGAGACGGAGGCGCCGGAGCGGCCAACGCCGCAGGTGGTCTAGACCAACTTGGAGAGCACTGGTCAGGTGACGCTGGTACAACTGGGATTCCAGGCACCGACGGTGGCGGTGGTGGCGGCGGTGGCGGTGCTGGCGGAGTTGCCGTTGATTGGCGACCGGACCGCGCTGATATAGGGGCCAGTGGCGGCGGCGGTGGAAGCGGTGGCTGTGGCGGTGGTGGTGCGACTGGCGGTGGTGCGGGCGGCGGCTCTTTTGCCATCTTCATTGTCTTCAGCGACGCCGGTCCACAAGCCGCCGATGGTTTTCCAGCACTGACAAATAATGATCTGACGCGAGGCCTTGGTGGCCGAGGTGGTGCTGGTGGTATCGGTGGCGCTGGCGGCGAGGGCGGTCAAGCGGGCGCGGGCGGTCAGCGCGGTGATGCCAACCTGAACATGGCTTTTTGTATCTTCAGTGGCGGTGATGGCGGCCCAGGCGGTCGCGGTGGTCACGGTGGTGGTGGAGGTGGAGGCCCCGGTGGCATAAGTTTCGATATCTATGTTGCCAACGATAATGGACTCACACCCAACTATGGAGAGACCAATCAGTTCATTCTAGCAAATGACGATGTAACAGCCGGACAAGGTGGCGGTGGCGGCAACAGCAGTAATGTCGCCAACGGCCTCGGAACGGCGGGTGTAGTGGGACTCAGTGGCCAGATTCAGACCAGCGAATAGGCCTGCCCATAATAGGTATTCCCAAAACGGTTAGATCGGTCGTCGTTGCACTGTGTCTGTTGGCCCCCGAGCGCTGGCGTCTATTTACCCCTTGTTCGCACCGGCGCATGGCGGTGCTTTTAAAGTCACTTCACCGTCAGCCGCCTCATATTCCTTCGGTGTCAGGCACTTCATCTGTAAGGCGTGAATGGGTCCCGCCAGTTCATCACTTAAACAGGCATAGACCATGCGCTGGCGTTTCACTCGATTGCAGCCATGAAATGTATCGGCGACGATAACGACTCGAAAATGACTCTCTGTGGCCGGGCCGGCATGTCGCTTAGAATCGTTATCGATCCGCAGTCTCGAGGGAGAAAACTCTGCGATCAACTTCGATTCAATGGTCGCTTCCGTGCTCATTGGCCCCCCCTGTTTAGACAACACGTTTCCAAGACTGTCTCAAAGTTCGACCCAGACTGCCAGAGACTTTGAATGCCATTCCCGGTGGAACGTGATGATGCGAGAGACATCGGTGATACCAAGAGCTGTGGGTTCACCTCAGGGACGATCCGTTTTGGGAAACTCAAAAGAGACGACAAAAACCATCAGCCGGCCCGAGACCTTATTAGACGCCGACAGAAGCTCAAGGCGGTCTGGGTCATGGGACATGATTTTGCGGAAAACATCATACGGAGACCGACTAAGGGGGTGGGTGATTTATAAAGCAAGATTGGCGTTATACATGCCACGACATCTCTTGTCAGTGGCATAGGGCCTGTATATCGTATCTTGAATAAACTCGACGACCAGACGTTGGCTGCAACGCGAGGGATATGGAAGATAAATGAAACAGCATAGTAAAGGATTCGGAATGCTTAAAATTGCTTTGGGGACTGCTCTGTTAATGGCTTTGCCAATGGGGGCGAACGCCAGCGGTGCTGCCTGCAAACTTGTTCAAAAATGGGCGAAAACTCAGAGGGATAATAACTTCAGAGCCTATGGTGCACTCTATGCCAAAAAGGGTTTTGAAGGCATTAAGCGCACGAAGAGTGGGCGCGAGAAGAAATACAATCGCGCGCGCTGGCTTAAAGACCGCAAAAAAATGTTTAAACCCGGTACCGCAGTCTACATTAAAGACTGCAAAATTGAGTCGAAGCTCGATGGCAAACTCAATGTCATTTTCACTCAACTTTGGCGGTCGGCCAGTGGTAAATACGCCGATCAGGGCACCAAACGATTGGTGCTCGCAAAACAACGTGGGCGAGCCCGCATTGTCCAAGAAATTATGCTCACATCCACCAAGTGGGATGGTGTGATCACGGACTCTAAAAAGACCAGTCGCTATTCAGTCCGAGTAAAAATCCACTCGTACATGAAGGACGACGAAGACGTCGGCGAGACACCACGCACCAAATACATTTTGACACACGGACCGGCAGGCGAGGTACGCCATACAACCCATCTCTTCGAGTCAAGCGGTGGCCCGATGGAAATTCCTGGCCCATGCCCAACCAGTAAATTGCCCTTCGAATGTTCAACATTTTGGGCGGGCGAAGGTGGCACGGTGACCGCAAAGCGCAAGGGTAAGCAAATCATCTTTAAGACCTGCTACTCAGAAGATGGTGCAGGTGGATATACAGATTGTCAGCACCGCTACTCAATTGCCCTCCCCCGGGGGGCTAAGGTCGACTTCAAAGCGAAATAAGTCGGTGTCTACCCCTGGGCTGACGCGCCAGTAGATGGGCGTCGGTTCGGTCTCGAAATCGGTCTTTTAACTTAAGCCTATCTAGGTGACGTCATCTCGTATGCTCGCCTCAGAATAGCATTGTAATTAATGCATCTCTAACGGCTTTCAAGACGAACCCAATGTTCCGAGTAGTTTAGCTGTCATGTACATAAAAAAGACAAACAGAAGCATGGAGACAATTGAGATGGCCAATACGTAAGTACGCTTATCATCTGGCGTATCCCAATCGGCATCGGTGGGGCCGATGGCACGCAATCTCGAACACAAGGGACCGAGCAGTAATTCTCCGGTAAACAGGCCATAGAGCATGCTCATGAGAACGATGGCGATGGGCTGTCCTAATAAGGACGACGCCCCGCCTAGATTGCTCAGGTAGAGAACCAAACCCACAAGCGCTCCGATTAAGCCACAGCCATTGGCCAAACGCCGTAAGCTCTGCAGAACGTGGTAGTGGCTGACAAGATGAACTGAATCAGACGACCCGAAGGCCGCTCTGATCGCAGCCAAGATAGGCGCGCCACCATGGTGCCCGAGGCCTACAAAAACCAGTGTTCCAAAGACAAGAGACGCCGCCGTGGGTTCCATAAAATGCGACACCACCCCACCCAAAGCCATGCCGGCCAGCATCAGGGCAAATCCCGCCATATATGAGACAGTACGAACCACCGGCGACCCTAGCTGATTTCCAGCACGGTCATGGTCATCAGCAAAATGGAGATCATGATGAAAAAGGACGCTGGCAGGGTGGCGGACGGGCCTTTAGATGAGGCCATGACCCCATCAACTCGACTTTTCAACCGGCCCCGCAGTGGATTGATGACGACACCACTGAGAATCGCCGCATAGAGAAGCGTCAAAATCGCCACAGCACAGGCAGGCCCAATGTGTTTCGGTTCGTCCATATTGGCCAGCATGTTGACCATCCCGATGAGGGTCCCGATGACGCCCGATGCAATCAGGGTATTTGAAAATGTCTCTAAGACCGCATCATATCTCTGGGCGTCTGCTGGAGAGACCGACCCTGAGCCATTGGCCATGCGCAACGCCTCATTGAGGGCCGATGGTGAGTGCACGCCATAGCAGAAGATAAAGCCACCGCCGACGGTCATCATTAAACTTGGCCAATCGATAAACAGTCTCAGCTCGCCGCCTAGCATAATGCCCATGAGCAGCAAACCAATCCCAAAACTAAAGCATAGAAAACGAAGCACGACCCCTCCCTGGTCACCGACCGAAATGGCTGTAAATCCCAATGGACTCGGCGTATTTTTGTTCGTCACCCGACCAAAAAAGTAAAGCGGTCCAATCTTGCATTCGCAAATTTAAATGGCATCGAGCACCTTTTGGACGTCTATCCTGACCTTTAACAATGCCCTCATTGAGTTTAATATAGAGAGTTCCCCGACCCATCTTTGAGCTGTCTAAACCGACTTCAAGGCCCAACCGCTGGGTGTAGGTAACCCACGCTGAAGACGGACGATCTACTCATCGAGTCCCGATACAATTAAGGGACTTTAAAAATGGAGACGAACTCCATAGTCTACCCAAAGTAAATGTGCCAAGGAGAGGGAATAAAATGGCGAGACTAACGGCTTTACTGGTCATGATGATGACTCTTGGGTCATTTCAATCAGCTCTAGCGCAACCGGACGAAGACCAGCTGGGTGGCTGGTATATGTATTTTTGGTCCGTCCCTGGTGGCGAGACGGAGACTCAGGGCCGCATTGGCCTACAAGGTGATATCCAATACCGAAATTGGGATGCCATGGGTGACTTAGAACAGCTTTTGTTGCGCGGCGGTGTCACCTACAGACCAAAACAAATCAAAGCCAAGCTGACTCTGGGCTATGCATACATCAGCACAGGGGAATTTGGTGATGGGTCGGACACAGTGGCAGAACACCGCATCTATCAAGAGGCACTCTTGCCTCACAAGATTGCGGGTCACTTATACTTGACCCACCGGTTTCGCTACGAGCAGCGGATCGTGGAGACACCCGATTTAAGAACACGCTATCGCTACGCCCTGTTTATTAACGTGCCACTCAACCAAGCAAACTTGAAAAAGGGAGCCATATATTTAGCGGCTTATGACGAAGTGTTCATCAATGGCCAACGTGGCATTGGTGATGGCATATCCGTCCAGTTCTTCGATCGCAATCGGGCGTATGGGGCGTTGGGGTACAGCATCTTAGATACGCTGCGAGTACAAGGCGGTTACATGCAGCAGACCACCACCAGCTGGAGTAAAGGCCAGTTCCAATTAAGTCTGCATCACACCATCGATTAAGACTGATTCGAGACATCCAATGCCAAAAGCGGCAATCCCGCCGCGGGCATGAGAGACCGATTCCGTGACGACTGGCCTGGGCCATCGATTGCACCTCAGCTTGAGTCAATACGGAAAACCCCGAACGACTGGAAGGTTTTTGGACTGTGACAGATCCTGACTCAAAGGCCCAAACCGGCCTGATCTTGCGCGCTTTGGACAATCAGGTGCTCACCCTCACCATGAATATGCCGCGGCGCCTTAATGGCTGGACCGCAGATATGATGGCCGCGTTGACCGACGCGCTGTCTGATGCAGCAACCGCCGACGACGTATCGGCGGTGATTTTAACAGGTGCAGACCCCTACTACTGCGCAGGCGTCAATTTGGGGGCCACGCTCAAGTTAGGACATCCGAGGACGCTCCACGGCCTGATCGTCGAACACAATCGGGCTTTGTTCGACACCTTCATCGATTTCCCAAAACCCATCTTGGCCGCAGTCAATGGACCGAGCATTGGTGCGGCGACCACATCAGCCACGCTCTGTGATGGGATCATCGCATCGGACAATGCCAGTTTCTCAACACCATTCGCCAAGTTGGGCGTCTGCCCCGAAGGCTGTTCCAGTATTTTATTCGAGCGCCTTATGGGCAAGGACAATGCCGAACGCATGCTGGGTGCCGAGGGCTGGGTTCCTATGGCAGCGGAGGCACTGGATGTCGGTCTTGTCCAATGGGTTGCGCCCCATGAGCAGCTGTTGACCGAGGCTCAGGCCATTTGCGAGAAATGGATTGCCGATGGCAAAACCCGGACCTACAGAGCGAATTCGACGAGAGATGAGCTCAAGGACGTCAATGCAGTCGAGTCCAAGAACATCGCCGACTGTTTTTTGGCCACACCGTTTTTAAAAAACCAATTCAAATTCTTGTGGACTAAGAAGAAGCGTGGGCCCGCACTGATGTTTCTCACTCTTTGGGCGAGCCGGCCACTGTGGGGACGGATGCTACCTAAGTAAATCAGGGGCCGTCCCCCTTTTTTCCCGAACGCGCGCCCTTGAAAAGTAACGCCTAGGCCGCCTATGATAAGGGGTCTATCAACCCGTCTGGAGTCACTATGAAGGTTGCCATTATCGCCTGCGGATCCTGAAACTACCGAGGCCATGCTTCCCGGGTGGAAGCAGAAATCAAACAAGCCTATCCGACTGCGCATGTGGCGCTGATCGAAGGCTCTGACGGGATTTTCGACGTCCATCTTGGCGACGCTTTGATCTATAGCAAAGAGGATATGTTCGGCGGTCGGTTCCCCGCACCCGGCTTCATCGCCGAACTCATTGGCTTGTCACTGACGATATAAGCCAAAAAGCAAGAGCTGATAGCATGTTCACATGGTGAGTCGTCGGCTGCGAACGTCGGCTCGGAAAATTTAAAAGAGTTCTAAATACGAGTTGATTGACTCTGTCTCCGAGCACGGCTGATGCCGTGCTTTGCCGGCCGGTACCTCTGTAGATGAGACCAGTCAATCCCCCGATCTAATCGATGGAACGGCACTTGGATGTCGCAGCCATGAAATGTAGCCAGACGCCTCAGTGCGTCAATTTAAAACTAGAGCGCTACTTTGCGGTGGCGGTCCATTTTACCGACTTTGGATCACCAGACTTAAAATAGCTCGCGAACATGCCAGACTCTGAGTTCAGTGTTGCCCTCAAAAATCCAGGCTCGTCGACAAGAGCACGGACCTCTATTTCTTCCCAATTGCCCTGATTTCCGGAAAAAGTAAGCTCTCCATATTTCCCAACTTTGTATTCTAAGTTTTCAAAACTTTTGCTCTTTCCAGCCATAAGAACATGAACAGTGGCTTTACCTGACGCCTCGGATGACGATATTTTCGCTGGTTTGACATCTAACCCAATGACAAAGCCGCTCGTGGGGATCTTGACGGTTGGTTTCTCAAGCGTATTTAAATTGACCACCTTTTTGCCATTCATCTTGATGACCATCCTGGGGACTTTGGCGTCCATAGACACTCCATAGCCATCATCGTGGTAACCGCAGTCTCTGACACCGAGAAACTTCAGGCACTCTCTCTTACACTTCTTATGATAAGACAGCCCCGTTGGCTGCAGTAAAAACTCAACCTCAAAGTCCATATTCTTCAAGAGTCCTTCGGCTTGGTCTTCCGGAACATCAACAGTGAATTTGTACTTAGTGGTATTACGATATGCGCCCAAATTGTGCCTGATATTCGCTTTTCGACGTTTTGGGTTAATCGTACTTTTAAAGTCGTCATCGGTGGCCATGATGAAATCGAAACGCTTCTTTTTAAAGTTATATGGCTTTCTGCAAAGCTCAATATCGCCGCTGATATTTCCACCCTTAATGTCGACGCAGACGGTCCCGTTATCTTTGGTGTCCGTGCCACTTCGGTAGGTCGCCGAACCATGAAACTTAAATAACTTCCCAGTCAGTCTCTCCTTATACGACTCCTTATTGCTGGCAAGTTTTCGTAGATCGAACTCATTGAGCGTCTTACTCTTATTATCCGGGTCATAGACATCGAATTTATCGCCACCACACTTCTTCTTCTTACCCATAAACGCCCATGGAACAATGTATTCAGATTGCAGGTCCGAATAACCAAAGAGCTTACTGGATGGATCGGGCGTTACAATTTTGTCATCAAGACTCGGATCGTCAGCCTCCGCCTTGTACCCTTCGATGGTTTTTTTGACATCGGCAGCCCATGTGCCCACGAACACTTTCGCTTTTTCAGCAATGACTTGTTTGCGTTTTTCAATTTGGGCGGGGTCCTCTTTTCGAACCTTCGCTGCAGCTGCCTTCGCCGCCTCTTTCTGAACCCCAGCCATAGTCTGCGACGCAGATTCAACCACCTTGTCCACATCCAAGGTCGCCAGGCGATAAATGGACAGTAAAGTCAGTGCCAGAAACAATCCGCCAATGATCTTAAATAGCTTCTTCAATTTTAATCTCCCTACCCTTTATAAAGCCTGAAAGCAGACATTCAAGACATGTCTTTCCTATGGAAATGGAGTCAATCCTCCACTTAAAATCAACCTTTTGACTGAGCCTCTGTAAACACCAGGCCAGTGTTGGTCTCACTGATCCAAGATGGCTAACTCATGGGTATCAAAACATCCATTGCGGCCTAAGTAAACCAACTGAATCGCTAAATTTCACGTAAGCGAAGGACGTACTTTAATGCCGTGGCAGCAGCCGGTTGATGATGGCTTGATGCTCAGGCCAGTCGGCGAGAGCTGTATCCCTATGGGCCAATTCAAAGCGACTGAACTCAAAGCCTGGTGCCACAGTGCAGCTGACTAAGGCATAGCCCTGGCCACCGATGACTTCAGCACCAAACCAAGCCCCCGCGGGCACCATGCGTTGCGGTGCCTGCCCTGCGTCTAGGTCCATGCCCAAATCCAATGCGCGGTAGCCGGACTCATCGAAGACATGAACGCGTAGACCAACACCGGCATGCCAATGCCAGCCCTCATCCGCATCGATTCTGTGCAATCGGGAGATGGCATCGCCATGAAGCAAGTAGTAGATGGCCGTCGATGCAGAGCGACTGGCACCGTCATAATCAACGGTCAAAGACGCCCTGTAGGTCTCCTTGTAAAAGCCACCTTCTGGGTGCGCCACGAGCTGTAGACGCTCAACGATGGCTGCATAATCCCCCATTGGACATCAATTCCCGGTGTAGTTTTGCTGCACGCTATTGCCAACACCACTTCGGTCTGTTTCGCGAGACTGGTAGTTCAAAATCTGACTGCCTGTTCCGCTTCCGTTGAATGTAATCGTTTGTACCGATGTGCTTGCGTTGACTGTACATCTGTAGCCGTCAAACCCTGAGCAGCCCATGTCGACGGCTTCGACATTGGCACCCGTATTGAGGGTGCATTGGTATCCAAACCCACTGCAGCTGGCCTCGCAGAAGGCCGTATCGCAGGCGAAGGTTCGATTGTAGCCAAACCCTGACCCACCGCCCGTGGTCACGTCTGTATGAGCATAACAGGTTTGACTCCCCGCAAAATAGCGCGATGCCGTATCGAAATTGCCAAACTCTCGACCTGCGAATTCAGCATTTTCGCGCGTGGGCGGTTCCGAGCGATTCCACATCATGCAGGTCCTACCATCGACACCCCTTTGAAATACCATCGAGCACTCTCGTGAGGGAGTATCCCAGTCGCAGTCCAAGAATACACCCGTATTGCAGATTTCTTGAACACGGAAATAATTATAACTGGCACAATTAAACAGCGCATCTGCACCGGTCGATGACTGTGGAAACCCGTCAACCCCCGACTCTAGTTGACATGTGTTTCCAATGAATCCGTCGGCGCAGTCACACGTATAGGTCGCAATTCCGTCTGTACAAACACCGCCATTGAGGCAGGGGTTGTCCGCGCAATCATCGATGTTATTTTCGCAGGTATCCCCATCGAACCCAGCAGCGCAGGTGCAGACAAAGCTGTTCACGCCATCGGCACAGGCCCCACCGTTTTGGCAGGGATTAACTGCGCAATCATCGATATCGACCTCACAATTGGCACCGCCGTATCCGGCTGGGCACTCGCATGTGTAGCTGGCATCACCATCGATACAGGTCCCACCGTTTTGGCATGGCGCGTTGAAACAATCGTCGCTCTCGCACAAGTCAGCCGGTGCGTCCCAGACGGTTGTGTCACCGCAAAATGTGCTGCCGTCGACGCTTTCGATTCCAAGAACGCGGGCGGTCTCCAAGGCAGCTGCTGTTGCCTGCACCGTACCGTCTGCAGCGACTTCTGCGTTGGCCCCAAGATTGGGTATGCAGGCGTCACCGGCCGCATTGGCCACTGTCCCGGCTGCGCAATTGAGCGGGGTGACGGAATTCACACCCTCGATGCGCGCGGCCTCAAGGGCTGCGGCCGTCGCCTGCACGGTGCCGTCTGCGGCGACTTCGGCATTGGCCCCAAGATTGGGTACACAGGCGTCACCGGCTGCATTAGCCATTGTCCCGGCTGCGCAATTGAGCGGGGTGACGGAATTCACACCCTCGGTGCGCGCGGCCTCGAGGGCGGCGGCTGTTGCCTGGACAGTGCCGTCTGCGGCGACTTCTGCGTTGGCCCCAAGATTCGGTATGCAGGCATCACCGGCCGCGTTGGCCACTGTCCCGGCTGAGCAATTGAGCGGGGTGACAGAATTCACACCTTCTGTGCGCGCGGCCTCAAGGGCTGCGGCCGTCGCCTGCACGGTGCCGTCTGCAGCGACTTCTGCGTTGGCTCCAAGATTGGGTACACAGGCATCACCGGCTTCATTGGCCATTGTCCCGGCTGCGCAATTGAGCGGGGTGACGGAATTCACACCCTCGGTGCGCGCGGCCTCGAGGGCGGCGGCTG
>PCCS01000064.1 GCA_002731825.1 Myxococcales bacterium | reverse complement strand
GTTTGTGTGGGTGACCTCTGTTACCCTGATATCAATAACACTCTATTGACTACCAAAACTCACTAACAGTAGCTTTATCTTACTATTGGTCAGTCTAATGTGCTGAGGTGCTTGCCAGATGGCACGGTCAGCAGAACTAAAGGGGGAAACATGTTTAACACGTTCAAGACGGCAGCTGTTGCCGCAACAATGGTATTGAGCATCGGTCAACTAGCCCTGGCTGGAAATGTGCCGGAATCCACAGATCCAATTAAAGTGATCAATAATGACTGGACGGGGCAATTGTTCTCTACAGCTGTTATGGGCGGTGTCCTTGAGGAAATGGGATACAATGTGGAGTATGTGAGTGCTGGCGCGTTGCCACAGCATCCCGGTATTGCGCAGGGCAATCTGCATTTGCAGACTGAGGTATGGACCAACAATGTCGGTGATCTGTATCCGGGCCTTGTCGAAAAGGGTGATATCGTTGTTGTTGGCGATCTTGGCCTTGAGCCCAAAGAAGGGTGGATCTACCCACCCTACATGGAAGAAAAATGTCCTGGTCTGCCGAGCTATCAGGCTCTGTTTGATTGCCAGCAGGCATTTGCCAATGCCTCAACATTTCCAAAAGGCCGGCTGATCACCTATCCGGCTGACTGGGGAACACGCTCACGGGATCTTGTTGCCAGCATCGACATGCCCTTTGAGCCAATTCCAGGCGGCAGTGAAGGAGCAATGATGGCTGAGCTCAAAGCAGCCTATGCCACAGAAGAGCCAATCCTGATGATGATCTGGCAGCCGCATTGGATTTTTGCCGATCTCGACCTGAACTGGGTTGAATGGAACAAGATCGAGGGCGAGTGTGTCGAAGAGAAGCAGGACAAAGATACTGCGTGCGGCTTTCAGCAAGCCGAGGTCCACAAGGTTGTCTGGGGCGGTTTCGAGGAAAAATGGCCAGCAGCCTTCAAGATGGCGTCAAACTTCACCCTGACGAATGAAGATGAGAACTGGGCGATTTTTGAGGTTGACAACAATGGCCGTGACGTAAATGACGTCGCCACAGAGTGGTTAGCGGAAAATGAAGCGACATGGAGAGGCTGGATCAAAGCAGCGATGTAGCGGTTGATCGAACTTAAGCTGAAGCTTTTACTAAAAACTTGACTCTGGGCGGTTCGGATTACGCGCGCCGCCCGAGATATGCCTTTTTAATGAATTACTATGACTCACTTGGCAATTTACCTATGATAACGATGTCGGTTCTGCCCCAAACGATCCAAGACTAATCTTTTCTTTTAGCGGCTCCGAACCGGCAGGAAAATTGTCGATTTTCTGGAGAGGGAAGATGACATCAGAAGCAGCAGTATCAAACGCTGCAGCCAGCACAAAGGTCAAGCTTTCCTGCCGGAATGTCTGGAAAATATATGGCGAGAACCCAGCTCAATTTTTTGATGCTGGCAACGGCGTTGTTGACACGCCGCAGGCGCTTGCCGATTCGATTGCAAACAATGACCATATCGTCGCCAATGCCGATGTCAGCTTCGATGTGCATGTCGGAGAAATTTTTGTCATCATGGGCCTTTCTGGTTCAGGCAAATCGACAATCGTGCGATGTATTTCCCGGCTCGTCGAACCCACGGCAGGGGCAATTCTTCTTGATGGCGAGGATGTTTTAAAGAAATCAGATGCTGAGCTGATTGATATCCGCCGACATAAGATGGGAATGGTATTTCAGAGCTTTGGTCTGATGCCGCATCTCAACGTTATCGAAAATATTGCATTTCCGCTGAAATTGCAGGGCATTGGAGAGCAGGATCGATATACACAGGCAGAGCGCGTGATCGAGCTTGTCGGCCTTCAGGGGCGAGAGTCTAATTTTCCAAACGAGTTGTCTGGCGGGCAGCAGCAGCGAGTCGGCATTGCTAGATCGCTGGCCGTCGAACCAGAAGTCTGGCTTCTCGATGAACCATTTTCAGCGCTCGACCCATTAATCCGAAAGAGAATGCAAGATGAGTTTTTGCGAATCCAGTCAGTCCTAAATAAATCCATTGTGTTCATTACGCATGATTTTCAGGAGGCATTGCGCGTCGCCGACCGAATGGCGATCATGCGCGACGGCGCCATTGTGCAGATAGGACGGCCGGTTGATCTGATCCTTAACCCGGTTGACGATTATGTTCGTGAGTTCACCCGTGATGTGCCCTGGGAGTCGGTGCTGAGTGCCGCTGATGTGGCTGAAGCGGTAGATGGCCCAGTCTCGGGCATTGGCCGCATTGCCGCCGACACACCAATCGACAGCCTGCTTAGCTATCTTGGCGATAATGCGGATGGTGTTGCCGTTGAAGCAGCTGATGGCTCGATTATCGGCATTGCCCGCGCTGCCAATGTTGTCAAGGCGCTTGCCACCGGCTCTGGTGCCACCCCCGCAGTTGTGAGGAAATAGGGGTCATGGAAGGCAGGCTCGATCACGGTGTCTATCAATGGTTGGCAATTATCTTGATCACGCTTGGTCTGATTGCGGCGCAGCCGCATATTGATTGGCTGACCTCTTATCCAAAGAATTTGATCGTTCCATTTGCCGACTGGTTGAATGCGATGATGGATTGGCTGGTGACACATTTGGGCTGGCTTTTCATGGGCGTGTCGTGGTTGCTGGAATGGCCGATCAAAGGGGTGCGAATAATTCTGCAAGCCCTGCCCTGGTTGGTGACAGGGTTTCTGATCTGCCTAGTTGCCTTTATTGCCTCTGGCTGGAAGCTGATGCTATTTACCCTCGCATCTTGTCTTTACATGGTGATCATCGGCTATTGGTCGGAAAGCATGAACACCTTGTCACTTGTCGCCATATCAGTGCCAATGGCGATCCTGTTTGGTTTTGGGCTTGGTGTATGGGCCTTTAATTCACGCCAGGCCGAGCGCGTGATTATGCCGATGTTGGATATTCTGCAGACGGTGCCAGCCTTTGCATATCTTTTGCTGATTCTGATGCTGTTTGGCTTTGGCACGGTGGTTGGCCTGATTGCTAGCGTCCTTTATTCATTTCCGCCAATGGTACGAAATACCATCGTCGGCTTGCGCCGTGTGCCCGCCGAGGTCATTGAATCCGGGTTGATGTCGGGCGCAACCGCACGCCAATTGTTCTGGCAGGTTCGCGTCCCAAGCAGCAAGAGGCAGCTGCTTCTGGGGGTCAATCAAGCGACGATGGCTTCGCTGAGCATGGTGATTATCGCGTCAATAATTGGTGGCACTGCAGATATTGGATGGGAAGTGCTGTCGCAAATCCGCAAGGCACAGTTTGGGGAGAGCCTACTTGCGGGGCTGGTGATTGCGCTCATGGCAATGGTGATTGACCGAGTGACCTCTGGCCTTGCCTCACAGTCAGGCGAGTACGAAAACCGCAAAGGCAGCCAGAAGCTGCGCCAGCATAGTTTGATGATTGCAGTTGGAGGTGGGCTGGCTTTTTATGCGCTTGCCAAGCTTGTTCCTGTACTCGAAGTCTGGCCCCGGGAAATGGAGTTCAGCCCAGCGCGTAGTATGAATGAAAGTCTGACCTATTTGATCGTCAATTTCAGAAAAGAAATCGAGATGATTAAGACGGTGGCTTTCTTCTTTGTGATGTTGCCAACAAAAATTGGCTTGCAGGGATCAATCAGCCCCTTCACCTGGGGATTTGAATTGCAAACATGGCATTCGCTTGCCTACGCCACCAGTATGACAGTGATTGGCGCTATATGCGCCTATCGGTTCAATCCTTATATCGCCATTTTCGTGCTTCTTTTTGCCATTTTCTTTTATTTTGGCCTGACCAAGATGCCATGGCCGTCGCTGGTCTTAATCTATAGTTTTGCCGCCTGGCGGGTAGGCGGCCTCAGGCTAGGCATTGGCACTTTCTTCGGCCTTGGCTTTATTGTCGTCACGGGGATCTGGCCAGAGGCGATGCTATCAGTATATCTGTGCAGTATTGCGGTCATTATTTCCTTCATTTTGGGCGCTGGACTTGGCATTTGGGCGGCGGGCAGCGACACGGTATCCGCAATTTTGCGGCCGATCAATGACACCCTGCAGACTATGCCGCTTTTCGTCATTCTGATTCCGTTTGTGATGATTTTCAAAATTGGTGAATTTACCGCATTGTTGGCGATCATTGCCTACGCCATTGTGCCGGCGATCCGCTACACCGAGCATGGGCTGCGCAATTTGTCTGAAGGGGTGATCGAGGCGGCCGAGATGATGGGCTGTACGAAACGGCAGATGCTGTGGTCAGTAAAAATTCCCCTTGCCCTGCCAGTGATGATGCTTGGCCTCAATCAGACGATCATGTATGGCATCGCCATGCTGGTGATTGCCGCCCTTGTTGGCACCAACGGGCTGGAACAAGTTGTTTATATAGGATTAAGTGATGGCAATTTTGGCGTTGGCCTGATCGCCGGAATGGCGCTGGCGATCATTGCCATGATTGCCGATCGCATGACCCAGGCGTGGAGCCGTAACCGACAGAGCGATCTTGATATCAGCGTTACCTGAGATGCCCCACAGGCAAATGGGGACATAGGGCAAGGGGGCAATTGGCCACCATGCCAACAGGATATGAAACACAAAGGACAGTTTACAGATGGATGCCGCAGAATTGATCACCGCCACTAAGGACGAGATTCTGGAAGCACGAGATTGGACCTTTCCCGTTCCGATTGCCTATGGGCCGGGCAGGCTGGCAGAAATAGGCAACAAGGTCTCCGCACTTGGCATCGGTAACGCGCTGATCGTGACAGACAGGGGTAGCAGGAATTTGCCCTTTATCGGCAAAACTGCCGAACATCTGGCAGCGGCTAGTGTTAAATCAGATGTATTCTCAGAGATTTCGCCCAACCCGCGAGATGATGAGATTGGCGCTGGAAAAGCCGCGTTTTTGGATGGTGGACATGACGCCATCATTGCTATTGGCGGTGGCAGTGCGATGGATGGTGGCAAGATGATCGGGCTTGTTGCGCGTAATGACTACGACCTCTGGGATTTCGAGTGGGAATCACCGATGCCCAAGATCTCAAGGGCACAAGCCTTTCCCACATTGATCACCATTCCGACGACGGCCGGCACCGGCGCGGAAACCGAAGGAACCGCGATGGTCACGCATGTTGAGAAGGGTATGAAATTCTGTCTGTGTCATCCTGATTTCAAACCGTCACTAGCGTTGCTTGATCCTGAATTGACCATCGGCTTGCCGCAGCATCTGACTGCATGGACAGGGGCGGATGCCCTAACCCATGCAATCGAGGCCTATCTTGTTCCCGGCTTTCATCCGCTTTGTGATGGCATTGCACTGGAGGGTTTAGAGTTGATCAACCGCTGGCTGCCGCTCGCGGTTAAGGAACCAGACAATTTGGCGGCACGCGGTGGCATGCTTGTAGGCTCCTGCCTTGCCGGCATTGCCTTTATCAAAGGGCTGGGGCTTGTGCACGCCATCTCGCATATGATTGGTGCTGAATTTGACACCCAGCATGGGCTGACCAACGCCATTGTTTTGCCAGTCGTGCTTCGCTTCAATTTACCCGGCATGAATCATAAAACTACACGCATGGCCCAGGCCATGGGAATTACCGAGGAATCTCCTGCGGCATTCATCCGCGAGATCGAACAAATTCTTGACGAGATCGGCATCCCACCTTCACTGGCCGATATCAATGTGCCAGATGAATGCGCGGAGCGTATTTCGCGCAAGGCGCTTGAGGATAGTGCCGCTGCCACTAATCCACGCACCGCAACGGCTGGTGAGATCAAAATGTTGATCGAGGAAGCAATCACCAAAGCTCGCTAGAGCGGGCAGACCATAAAAGAGGGAAGACCAGATGGAAAATCTGCAGAAATTCTATATCGACGGCGAATGGGTGGACCCGTTATCTGATAACACCATGGCGGTTTTAAACCCCGCGACAGAACAACAGATCGGCACCGTTGCGCTCGGCAATGCGGCGGATGTGGACCGTGCTGTCGCCGCAGCAAACTCCGCCTTTGAACATTTTTCCCAAACTAATAAAGCCGAACGGCTAGCCCTGCTTAACCAGGTCAAGGCGATCACCAAGACCCGCTTTGAGCATCTCGCTCAGGCAATGCGGATGGAGATGGGCGCGCCAATCACAATGTCGCGCGACGCCCAGGCCGATGCCGCCATCGGGCATCTGGAAGGATTTATTGATGCACTTGAAGAGCATGAAGAAAGGTTGAAGCTGGCTAATGGCGACATTTTGGTGCGCGAACCTATTGGAGTTTGCGGCCTAATCACCCCGTGGAACTGGCCGATAAACCAGATCACCCTAAAGGTCCTGCCGGCACTTGCGGTGGGATGTTGCGTTGTGTTGAAACCGAGCGAGCATACCCCTATTTCCGCTATGGTATACGCGGAAATACTACATGAAGCGGGTTATCCACATGGCGTGTTTAATCTGGTCAATGGCGAAGGGCCCATCGTTGGCGCCGCATTATCGCGCCATCAGGACATTCAGATGATGTCCTTCACCGGGTCGACACGAGCAGGAACAGCGGTCACCCATGACGCGGCCGATACAGTCAAGCGCGTGACACTAGAACTGGGTGGTAAATCACCAAATTTGGTATTTGCCGATTGCGCCCTTGAGGAGCGTGTGGTGGCTTCGGTTGCTGAATGTATGCTGAACACAGGCCAGTCTTGTGACGCCCCTACCCGGCTTCTTGTCGAGCGCAGCTGTTATGACGAGGTTTTGCAGATAGCCAAACAGGCGGCAGCTCATACTGCAGTTGGCAATCCCGAGGATGAAGGTGATCACATCGGCCCATTGTTTGACCGGATTCAGTTCGACCGGGTTCAAGCGATGATCAAGGTTGGCATTGACGAAGGGGCAACTTTGTTGGCTGGAGGGCTTGGAAAGGCCGAAGGATATGAGACCGGTTGGTTTGTCAAGCCAACCATTTTCAGCGATGTATCGAACGACATGAGGATCGCCCGCGAGGAAATTTTTGGCCCAGTTTTAGTGATCATCCCCTTTGAGGACGAGGCAGAGGCTATCGCCATTGCCAATGACACGCCCTACGGCCTTGCCGCCTTCCTGCAGACGGGCGATAAAGAACGGGCTGAGCGTGTTGCCTGCAAATTGCGGGCTGGCGCTGTCCACATCAATGGTGGTGGGATTGAGTATGGCACACCCTTTGGGGGCTACAAGCAATCCGGCAATGGCCGCGAAGGTGGTATGATGGGCTTGGAAGATTATCTCGAGACAAAAACCCTTCATGGGCTCGGCTAGGGTAACAGCGAAATATCACTTGTCGC
>PCCS01000063.1 GCA_002731825.1 Myxococcales bacterium | reverse complement strand
CCCCACTGGGCGGTCTCGCTTTTCTCGGTGTTTGGGCCGGTTCACTTGGCGTTGATTGGTGGACCGAGTCTGCCTATGAATGCCCCCTTCGGGTTCAAGTCAAATCGCGGTCCGTCGAAGCCGAGTGCCGGCGGTATGCGATTCGTATTTCATCTGGATTTGCTGCCGAGACACGCCAGGCCTTAGCTAAGCGTTGGCAGAATGCCTATATGGGGACCGGACACTGCGACACTGTGGTCCCCGACAAGATGGTCTCACCCTGGGCGAGGCGTCTGGCATTAGACTGGAGCGCAGTCAAGGCCGTTAGAGACGAGCCCGAGCGGTGGCATCGCTTCGGTTACGAGACGGGAGCAACGCACGCCATTAGGCTGGAGGTTGAGAGCCGAGCAGGTCATCCTGACCGCCTGCTTTCCGATGCGACGGATCTTCATACAGGTCAAAATGAACGGCAGGCACCGCTTCTATTGGATGGCCGACTGGCCGAACGCACAAAGACCAAGTCGACCTTTATTGGCGTCCTGAGACAAGGCTTGACACTCGTGCCTGAAAGCATGGCGCTGTCAGGACAGTTACGGGTGATTTCTAATCGGGCAGACTCAGACACGTCTGACGAAAATCAGAGTCGGTCTCGGATCACCGCGAAAGTGTTGAGTGTGTCCCATCCGGATGCGTTTGAAAAATGGGACTATGATGTCAGTTTTGGCCCAGGTTTCGGATTTGATGTCTTCGAGTCATTTACGCTAGACGCTGAAAGCGATGACACCCGGTTTAGTCGCTTAAGCATTTACGGTCTGGGCAGTTTGACGGGCCACACGCCCGTCGGCGCCCTGTCCATTGGAATTGGTGTTGGCGCCGGTTATTACCACTTTGGTGGCAATCGAACGAGTTCACCCCATCGTTGGACCGCAGAGGTTGTCGGGCAGTTCTCCTATACGGCTTTTCTCACTGATACCGTATTTTTGAGGGTATTCACTGAAGACATTCAACCGTCTAAGAGTATCGAAAAGCTTGGCGTTGCCAAGATCAGAGACTCAGGTGTGATGGTCGGCTATTATTTCCAAAGCATTGACGAGTTCGTCAGAGCGTATTTTTAAGTACGTTGGCCGATCCTTCACAGGAGGCGTATCGCTTACCCTAAGTCTGTTGATATTGTGTCTTTTTCCCCAAACGGCGCGTAGTCAGACAGCATGATTCTGGGGTTCGAGACCAGCCTATGGGTCGCATGGACGAGGCCACACAATCGCAGTTTATCTGCCTTACCGCGAACGGCAATCTCTTCGACGGGAACTGCGTGAATAGACTCTGGCATCTCCGCTAAACGCACCAACCGCGATGAGGCCATGACGTTGAAATCGAATTGGCGGCATGCGTCTTCTATTCGCTTGGTTGTGTTAATGGCATCGCCCAGCATCGCGATCTCAACGCGGAGGTCGCCGAGCTCACCGACCATAACTTGCCCAACATGCATTCCGTATCTAAATCGCGGTGTGTCGCCGTAGCGCTGCTCAAAATAGGGACGCTGTTCGCGCAAAGCCTCCATCATCGAAAAGACACATTGAACAGCTTTCGTTGCGTTCTTTGCTGGCCAAGTAATGATGATTTCATCACCCACGTAGCGATAGATTTCACCACCGTATTGAATGATGGGTTGGGTCAATTGAAAAATCGCATCATTGAGAAAACGCATAAAACCAGCGTCACCGATTTCTTCTGTCAGGCGCGTCGATCCAATCAGGTCCATAAAGACGATGGTCCGCTCTTCTTTTTGTGGCTTCATATAGACACCCACAAATAGTCTCCACAGGATGCCTTTTCCGATGAGCGGCGTTGCCTTATAGGCAACTAAAAGAAGCGTTCCAAGGCTCATAGTGAGAAGGAAATAACCGGCAAAGTCTGTATCGAGGGCATAGACGTTGCCCGACATCTGAAAGGCCAGATAGGTGCATTGGCGCCCCAGGAAAATGGCGAGCCCCAAGCTGGTCGTGTAGACCGCGAGCCGAATCAAAATCACCAACGGAAGTGGCACCCGACGCACACGCCACATCAGCGAGCCGCGATCGAAAAGTGTCTCTAACCCCCCGATAGCTGTCCCCGCAAACAGGCCGGTGACAAGCCCGCGCAAAGCGCCCGCGCCCGGGGGGTATCCAGCCATCAAACCTATGGCGATGCCCGCGATGACACCGAAAATCATGCAGATCAAAACGATGGTACCGAGACTGGTTAGAATTTCCCTGGCGCGTGGCTGTAGCACCTGCATTCCCCGGTTTGTGTTACGGCAAAGCATCGCGTTGGTGGACCCGAGCAAGGAGTCCCGACAACCCTCACTCAATATCACCTTACGATTCCCTAGCTAACATGCTTTCTTAAACATGTGCAGTGCATAAGATATTCGATGTTACTTTTTGGTTTCTGGCCCTGTGCTTTTATTAGCTATAAAACCCAGGTTTCAGGGTTATCGAGGATTTAGCCAGCCCTGTATATCGCACAGGTCAGCTGGGTCCAGACCGACCAATCCTCTACCGTCAAGACAGTGCACTTTCGAAAGCGAAAGCGCCGCCCTATTTTTGGCGCTTTCTTTGCCCCTGCCGCGGGCGCAGTCAGATAGACGGTCAGGCGGGAATGTCCACTCTTTAGTTCTAATCGAAGGCAGTCCGGGATGAGTTGTCTCACCGGGCTCAATAAATCGCATTTTGTTTTGGTGAGCACCATGCCTGTTCCACGAAGCTCTGTATTCAACAATGTTTTTGGGTCGACGGCCTCGTTCTTCCTCTTGGCTGACTTGAGTTTACGAGCGAGCTGAGTCCACTCACTCGGTCGAGACTCGCTTGCAGTCTGGTCCCCACCCTCAAGTTGTGCTGCGTCCGCTCGCGTCCTAAGGGTGGTTTTTGTCGCCGCATCGCAGAAACTTCGGGTCGCCAGTCCCCAGCGAAGGACATGCAAGCCAAGACAGCCTTTGAGTACGATATGAGTTCCGAGTTTTGGCTGCGCATCGTCCGTCATTTTTGTATTTGCATAGATGATCATCGAGTGCCCACCAACGCCTCGAATGGATAGGACGTGACAATCGTCTTTATGGGTTTTGGACAGATTGACAACATCGCATGGACGAGACTCCAGTACGAGCCCATGGACGTCCATCTTTTGTCCGACGGTTTGACTCCGCAGTTGCTCTAAGCCTTGCCGGTCTGGTGCAGACACACTGATATTCGATGGCCACTGTACTGTGCACCACGCCGTGTTTGCACTGAACAGACAGCAGAGAGCAATGAGCATACGAACCGTTACCGTAAACAAAATAGGCCTTGCCGAGGATGCATTGTCTGGCATGCTACGTTTTATAGTCGGCTTCGTAAAGAACGGTTTGTGCCGTCTCTAACTCCATACTCATAGCGCGTTGGCAGACATCAAAGGACAGGTGTCTGCGGGCCAGGGCAGCCATTTGTTTTCGTCGCTGCTTCCAATCCATTTCACGCCCGTAAAAAGGTCCGAATCGGCGCTTTCTCAGGTAGCGGAGAGCCGCGATCAGATCGGCGTCGTCTGGACGACCTTCAAAATGCATCAAGAAGTCTTCGATGGCCGCTTGAATCGTTTCAGCATCAAAGCCTTTTCGTCGCAGCTTTGCTTTGACTGTTCTCAGGCTGTTTCCACGGCGGTGATAGCTTCTGGCCAGGGCATTTGATAATGCATGGTCATCCAATAATCCAGCCTTCAGACAGAATGCCTCTGCGGCCTCAACCCATTCGGCCAGCTCAGTTTCATTGGGCGGAGTCGGATGTTCATAGCGCTTAAGCTTTTGGCGCATTATGGTCCGGTACCGAGAGCGGCTGGCTGGGAATCTCTGGAGGTAGCGCACAGCCATGCGTTCGACCATTGGGTAGGTCACAGGTTTCCATTTTCGAGGCTTTGGGGTCTGCGTCATTGTGGACCTGGTCCCGACGGTCTGACCCGCGCCTTGTTCGGTGTAGCCGATGGTCCAGCTTTATCGAGTTGTCGCAATCGTGTGCACGCTTTCGCGTACCCTCGCCGACAGGCGCTGTCGAATAAGATCCGCGCTCGTGATGGACTTGTTTTTCCAAATTGGCCAATGAGCAGCATGTCCGCCAGAGTGTAACACGCGAGTGAGCGTTGCGCCTGGCAAGCAAAATAGAGCTTTTCCGAGGCTTGTTTGTATTGGGTGGGCGTCTTTGCGGTCTGATACATCACCATACCGAGCCGCTCACAGCCCTCTCGATTCCCTCGGTCACAGGCAATTCGACTCAGTTGTCGACGCAGGTCGACTGCTCCGGGATTTCTTTCGAGTAAGCCGGCAGCGCGCATATTGCACGCTGATATCAGTCCCGATTTACATGCGGTCAAGATCAGGTCATCGCCCCGTTGTCTGGTCTTTATTTCGGTACTGGCCAGCATACTAAAACCCAGTGCAGCGCATTCTTCTTGTAAGCCATAGTCGCATCCTGAACGGTGGACCATCGGCGCACTCTGAGTACAGTGCTCTTGGGCACTCAGCGCGCTTGAATCCCGACACACTTGGTTCCATTTCGCCACAAACTGTCCGCAGGCCCTTGTCTTTGATTCGCACGCCGTTTTAAGGCTGAGTAAATGAGCTGTCGGGTCCGGGTTGAGTGGACCCCTGAGCACAGAGAACAATCCGGCTAAGACAAGGAAACTCAGGACGGCCATCTTGGGTGTTTGCTCATAGCTTTGGGTTTTACTGGCCCGTTTCTCGTCAGCAGCCTTGTCGAGTATGGACACGAGCAGGCCCAGGAACGGGACGGTGAGAAAACAAGCGAAATAGGTGAGCTGTTGACCCCATGGGAGATCTCCATATGACCACAAGGCTGCGTATATGCAGGTCACCAAAAGGCCGAATAACAGGCCGTATTTGATTTCGCCCGCGCGTGTCTTGGGTCCACTGCGCTCATCGGGCAACAGAATAAAGATGCCCAGCCACACAGGCAGTGGAACGGGCGCATCTAAAAAGATGCCTCCGCCAGACAGCAGACGCCAAGTCAACTCAACCAATAGTATGCTGCTCAGAGCGCCGATGGCCGTCAGCAAAACGGGCCTGATGCGATAGGTGAGCAATCCCACCGCGAATATGGACTCTAACACGAAGTCGTTTGGCTGGCTGGACCGAGCGAATGTACTCTCCCTGATAGCATCCATCCCCACAGAGAGAATGAGAATGCCTGACAGGCCTGCCAGAACCAGTCCAAGGACGTTATATCGCGCATGACTGCCGTCTATCGTACGCCCTACGGCGGTTTGCCCAAGGACGGCGACGGCCAGAGTCAGCAACTGGAGTGACCACCAGATATCCGTCAGGCATACGAAAAGATTGAGTGTGAGAACGGTCAGCAGTGGCATTAAATCGAGACGGTAGTCCTCTCGCTGGCGCCATTGTGTTCCCATGGCAACGAGGTATGCAAATGGGATTTGGAGTAGCAGAAGAAGTACCTCATCGCGACTCAAGCTTTGGGTATTCACCCAATAAATGCTCAGTATGCCCAAGGAGAGAGCTCGGACTGTCAGAGCGGTGTCTCTTACAAAGACGATGCTCTTTTCTGTATTTGAATCCCCCCGGCTAAATAGGCCGAATAGGGCGATGGCAAGGGCGCTCAGTGAGCTGATTAGAGTGGTCACCAAAAGTTGGACATGACCCAAGACTTTGGGAATGACGAGCCCAGCGAGCAGCAAACCAAATAGGCTCATGACAAAGACCAGCGGTCGCTGACGACTCGCCTTGACCGGTTTAGATTGATTTGAAAGGCCCATACGCACAATATGACATTGTTTTGCGTCGAAAAAAAAGCATCTCGAGGTCGGTTATTTTAAAGGGCGTCTGGGTGTGTTCTGACGTCGGCTAGGGGAGGATACTCAGGATGTCTCATCATGGATTGAACGCGGCGGCTTGGGCGACCTTGATCTGTCTGGCCAGCAGTGGTTGTGAATCAGCACCGGAGCAGAGAGAACTCGCCCTCGACAGTAGCTTTGTTGCTCTTGATTCAGGTGTGTTTGAGACCGATATGACCACTGACCAGGGTCAAGCCATCGGGGATATGCACACTCGCTTAGATACCGGTCTTATGGACGTGTCTACACCGGACGGCATGCCGGAAACCGATGCCGCGGCGAGTCCCTTAGACGCGGCCATGCTCGACCAAACGGTGGTCGACGCCAGCGCAGGTGACAGTTCAATGCGGCCGCGACCGACCTGCGGCGATGATCCCTTTATCGATTTGAATTTACGTGCCGATAATGAGGCGGAGTATTATGTTTTTTCCGGTCGTGTGGGGGGTAATCAATCCCGGGGGTCCTGCTCTGCACCAGGGACTATTGGGGCGGATGCCCTGCATCGATTTACTGCGCCCAGAGCAGGGGAATGGCTCTTTGATACCTTGGGGAGCGATATCGATACTGTCGTCTATATTCGAACGGCGTGTGATCAATTTGAGTCTGAGCAAGCGTGCAATAACGATGTATCAGATGGATATCGACTGCGGCACAGTCAAGCACGGGTCGACTTAAATGAGGGCGAGAGCGTATTCGTCATTGTCGACAGTTATCATGGTCTAGCTGAGTCTGCCTATCTTTTGAGCGTGCGGCCTTATCGCGTCAGCGGGCCTCCGGCCGTAACCAGGGTTGATGCAATCGATGTCGATGGCTCGACGCTTTCACTGGCCATCGAGGGGCAATTTACCGATGACCCCGTTGTGCTCGTCGAGCTTGAGTCCGTCTTCGCTGATAATCGAACTGTACGTTCGTTTAGCACGTTGGTTTCGGTTCGACGTTCAGCAGACAGAGATTTCGGCGTCATTCACCAAATGCCCCTTGCCCACGAGATAGAACCGCCTGTCGAACGGCGTGTCCGCGTCGTCGATGGCTCGGCTAATGTCTCTGCGTGGACACCTGTCAATGGGGTCGACCAAGTTGATGCGGGTGGTCCAGGCGCGCTCTGTGATGGGCGCCTTTGGCGGTGCGATACGGGTCTCATTTGTTTCGAGTCCAGCTGTAGCCCAGAAAATGAACAACGCGGGTGTCCAGCCGATTGGCGCACCCGGCGACTCGAGTCCAATGCATTCGGCCAAGTCAATGCGGCGGGTGACAACTCGATGGCCATGTCTTTGAGAGACGGGTCGTGCGGCGGGGGCACCGCAACTCAAGTCTTCGAAGTAACCGTCCCTCAGGCAGGGACCTATCAGGTGTCCGTGGACCCATTCGAACAACCGGCTTTCCCCGTTTTGTATGTCCGTGACTTCTGTAATTTCGATGAGACCCAATGGAGTGGTGAATTGGCCTGCAGCGCTGATGGATCGATTTTGAATCGACCCAATGTGGATTCAATTGCTGCTCTGCGGGTGGATTTACCCGCAGAGCAACCCACCTATGTTTTCGTGGATAGCGTAGGCCGAGCCAATGTGCCTAGGTGGTCTGGCCCCTATAATCTGACCATCGCTCCGGTGAGAGCTCCCGTCATCGACTCTGCGCGCGTTGTCTTCGACCGGATGGCCAACATGATCGGTGTTTATGTCGCCGGCCAAGATTTAGATGCATCACGAGTTGTCCTCCGCTTGTATACGGCGGATGACCAACCGATTCATTATCTCGATGACGATGCAGACTGGCCCGTTGAATTGGCTGTACTCGACTCAGCTGACGATGGATTCATTGCCTATGGACAGATCGATGTCGCGGGTCGCATCAGTGTGCGAGCAAGCCGAACGCTCAAGCTCTTTGTCGTTGATGCCATGAATCTCGTCTCAATGGCGTTCGAGGGTGAATTTGTAGACCCTGGTCAGCGCATAGAAGGCGATACCTGCGACCGGTCAGGTCTCGTCGACCGGTGCGTGGGAGACGGTCTTGTCTGCCAGGGCGAATTACTTGGACGCTGTTTGCGTAATGAGTGATTTAGCTATGGGGCGCTGCCGCAGCTCAACCCGTTAAACACTGGTGTTTTTAGTCCAAATTGTGCATTGTGCCGCATCACGGCAGATAGGCCAAAAGGAGTTTCGTTTATGCGTCGTCATCTCGTCCCTATTTGCTTGGCCTTCGCACTCCAGCCCACGTCTGTTTCAGCCCAGGAGACAGCACCTCAGATCGAGGACGAGGCAGACAAGCCAAGCATTGAAATCAGTGGTTTTGTCCGCGCGCGCTACGTCAGCATTCTAGAGGGGGCCGATGGGCCCGACTTTGTTGGTGAAAACGATGGTTTCGGCTTGGAGAATGCTCGTTTGGTTGCTGACATTAAAAAACGGGCTATGTTCGCACGGATTTCGATCGACGGTGCGGTGGATCGACGGGAGGCCAATAACACGGCGGTAGGCCAGGTTGATGTGGGTCTACGAGACGCATGGATTGGCTATGAGACCGAGGCGGGCTTTGGACTTTTGGTCGGACAGTTCAAGCCGCCCTTTGATGCCGAGGAACTGCAATCGACGGCCGATATGATCTTCATCGATCGAGCAGTGGAAAGCCGGGGGGTGCGTGGCGTCGAGGGGTTTAATACCAACGGTCTCAGCCTTCAACGGCAAGCCGGTATCCAGACCTATGGACGGTATCAATTTGATGATGCATGGCGCATTGAATATGCATTGAGTGTGACTAACGGAAGCGGGGCAAATCGGCCCCTCAATGACAATGAATCTCTCGCATACATAGGCCGGGTTAGTCTCCATCAAGGTCCATACCTCACACTGGGCGGTGGCGCGTATCATAATCGGGTGACCAACGGTGTCCCTCCAGACCTATTGAGTGAAGATGAGTTTGGTTGGGTTGTCGACCTAAAGTACCAGCGCCCAATCGGCCCGGTTCGGATTCTTTTATCGGGTCAATACATGTCACAGAGCACCGACTCAATCGATGTACCTGATGAGCCGACGATAACCGCCCGTGGGTATCATGGAGCTGCCGGTGTAGCTCTCCCAATGGGTCTAATACTGGCCTATCGCTATGCCTACTTGGACCCAACGGCTGAATTTGAATCTGAGGATCCCGCGGCGACAGCTGTACTAGACAACGATGCGGTCACCTTGCATACCGCGGCTCTGAGCTATGGATTTAAAGACATTCCTGTTCAGCTGCAAATGAACTATACGCTGTTGGCGGAGCAGGACGGACGGACAATCGATAACGACCGGTTGGACCTTTTGGTCCAGGCCATTTTTTAGGCTGATATCGATGACTAAACGCACCTTCCGTTCACAGATGACCTGCCTTCGACTTGGTTTTGCTCTTGTCAGCCTGTTTGCATGGGGCTGTGAGACGGTCGACACCAACGCCACAGCTAAGCGCATTTCGACCCGAACAGAATTGATTGGCGGCCCGTCTGCTCTCGGAGAGGTCGGTGATTTCATCCTTCAGAACAAGTACATTCGTGCCATCGTCCAAGACAAAGGTTTTTCCCGAGGCTTTGGCGTCCACGGCGGGAGTCTCATCGATATCGACCGCGTACGCGCTGCTGATGAAGGCGATTCATCGGGAGGGCGAGGTTTTGACCAATTTGGAGAATTATTTCCCATCGCATTCTTACAAGCCCTTGTTCCAGAGCGGGTCGAGATCGTCAACGATGGCTCTGATGGCGGCGAGGCTCAAGTTCGCCTCTTTGGGTCCGGCGGTGATTTCTTCTCTCTCACGAAAGCGCTGAACCAAGCGATTCTCAATTCCCATGAGCTACCTGAGTATGAATTGGACGCGCTTAATGCCACGGGTCTTAAGGGCGCGCCGACCGTGGGTTATGATGTGACTTACGGACTGAAGCCCGACACGCGGTACATTCGAATCACAGTTCGAATGACCAATATTACTGACAAACGAACGGCATGCCCCGATGGATGGACGTGCGACTCGTCGACAGGGGTCTGCGATCGTGACGCCGGTGTGTCCTGTGGCGATACGACCTGCGATGAGTCGCAGCATTGCGTTGATGGTGCCTGCACTGCTCTGCCGTTCTGCCCTCAAGTCCTAGACATTCCATCCTCTGCAGGGGAGCTTGCTCTCAACGCACTGGGCGTAGAGCCCTCTCAATTTCAAGCGCCTTTGGGCATGGTCACCTTATTCGGTGCAGGCAATGACGTTTTTGCACCGGGGGTTGGCTACGGCGTGCGCTTCGCACTGGACGATGCATATATCGCGGGGGCCGATCTTCCATTTCCGGCTCTTCCCGGCCTGTTGACTCGTGGTCTCGTGAGTACCAGTCGAAACGGTATTTCGTATGGTCTCTTTTCAGACCCAAAGTCGACGACGCCGAATTTTGTTCAAAATCGAACGAGCTGTCCTGGTGGCTGGACTTGTAATTTTGAATCCCAGGCCTGCGAGCGGCCTGAAGGAGAAGAGTGCGGGGAGTCAACATGCAAAACCACAGAGCAGTGTAAGAATGACCAATGCGTCGACATTCCGCCCTGCGAGAACTTATATGAGCGAGCCTACGGACGACCTGTCGGCCCTGACTCCATGCTTGTTCCCTTTCTCGCGTCTGCCTTCACCGGCGTCTTCTATGCGCAGACACCAGATCGTTTTGAAGCCGGTGCATCCATTGAGTACACGACCCTATTTGTCGTGGGCGATGGCGACGCAGCCAGTGTCATGGACGTGGCCTACGCGTTGCAAGAAAAAGAGGTCGGCCTGTTGACGGGCCGAGTCACAGATGGGTTTACCGCATCGCCTGTCGCCGGCGCATCCGTGCTGATTTATGGCGCTGAAGACGGGCCTGTGAACCAATTTTTTACCGATGAGACCGGTCGGTTCAAGGGGTCGTTACCCCCTGGGCAATACAGGGCACGCGTCCAGCAAACGCCGCTGCTTTCTGACCCTGTCCCCTTTGAGTTAGTTGCTGGCGAGAGCGAGTTTCTCTTGCTGGCCGCTCCGACGCCAGGCCGTGTTGCGGTCACCGTTCGGGACAAAACGGGCCGGCTTCTTCCAGCGAAGGTCACCGTCGTCGGGATCACCGACGCGGACAAAGCGATGCTTCATCCACGCCAGTATCTTTTCGATGTCCACGCGGGCGAACATTGGCGGACGACGGACTTGGTGCCGGACGATCCAGAGACGCCTGAGACCCGTCAATTTATCGAGGCATCAGAATATACAGATAATGGACGTGTGGTCATCGATCTACCCCCCAATCGGGACTGGTACCTCTATATGTCTCGAGGCATTGAATACTCCGTCGAGCGCGTGAAGGTAAACGTCGATGTGGGCCAGACTAAACAAGTGGCCATCGTACTGAATCGTGAGGTGGAGACGCCCGGTTATATTGGAGCTGACTTCCATCTCCATGCAAATCCCTCCCTCGACTCGAATCTGTCCCTTCCAGACCGCGTGCGCAGCGTCGTTGGTGAGGGTGTCGAGGTCTTGGTCTCGACCGACCACAATTTTGTGACGGACTACCAGCCGACCATCACCGATCTGGGCTTACAGAATTGGGCGAACTCAATGGTTGGTCTAGAGCTCACGACTCTGGAGTCGGGCCATTTCAATGGCTATCCCTTAATCCGAGACGTCGGTGCCACCACGAAGGGGGCGTTCGAGTGGTCACTGCAGCCGCCCGACACCATTTTTGATACCATCAGAGGCATGGGCGAATTAGGCCCGGACCAGACCATTGTGCAAATCAACCATCCGCGCGACACCATTCTTGGTTACTTTGAACAATACGGTGTCGACCCCCTCACGGGTGGTTTGCCTGAACCGCCAGATTGTACTCTTCCACTGACGGATCCAACCGGCTGTATCATCCCGCCCAATGGGTCCGCATTTAGAACAGCAGAGGGTTTGAGTACATTTAGCTATAATTTCAATGCAATCGAGGTCTTGAACGCCAGCGTGGCCGGCCGGATCCATCACGCTCGCATGCCCGCGTCTTTGGATGGCCTAGCTGATGTTCCAGACGAATTACGAAATAATCCACCGGAGGTCGGCGCCATCCTCTGCGACGGCGACAGCATTGCCCATGCAGGAACGGCGGATGATTGGTTTAATATGTTGAACTTAGGACACCGTTACATCGGGACCGGCACGTCCGATAGCCATGACGCAGATGACCATCCTGGCGCGGGACGAACCTTTGTTTATATCGGGACCGATGACCCCGGTGAGGCCAACTCAAGGACCGTAATCGAAGGCCTCCAGTCGCGTCGGGCCATCATGACCACCGGACCCTTCTTAGAGATGACCATCAACGATGAACACATGGGCTCGACCGTCTCGTCGCCGGGCGGTGAGGTGACCCTCAAGATCAAGGTCCAAGCCGCCTCATGGGTGGATGTCGATGAAGGTATCATTTGGATCAATGGCCAGGAACATAGCCGATTTCCCATTCAGTTAAATGAAGGTCGTTTTCGATACGTGGAGACCATCCGTCTTCCCAAAGACAGTTGGGTCGTCGCTGAGGTACGCGGTGACAAGTCCATGTTTCCTGTCTATAGACCAGTGGACTTACCGCCTGTCTTGATCGCCGATGCCATCGCCAGTTTTGCCGATGTTTTGGGATTTAACGAAGCGGCATTGGGCGACTTGCAACCGAAGCTTATCGGCCAGCATAAGCCTGTGGCTTTGACCAACCCTATTTGGATCGATATCGATGGTGACACCGACGACGATGGAGCTGTCTTCGAGGCCCCCGGCCCAAGAGCGGGGCGCTGCGAAGGCTTTCAAGTGGTCTACGAGAAGCATCGCTATTTTCCAGACGAACCGATCCCCAGTTTGATCCCTCAAAAACCAACGGTGACGACGTCTTTTGGTCTGCCTCGTTTCAAGGGCGATATCTTAGATGTACGCACGGTCTTCGAGCAGTTTGGACGCCACGCGCATTGACCGAATCATGCGTATAATTGGTTTTTTACTGCTCGTTTCCCTTGGCATTCTGGTCAACCCTGTCGGGGCCCACAAAGCCCGGACGGCGCGCAAGGTTATGGCCACCATCAGCCCAGAATTAGGCGGATTACGGATCGATGTCATCCTTTGGCAGCATATTGCGGGCGTTCGGTCGAAGCGCATCCTGGCTCAGTTCGATTTGGATGGCTCGAAATCCTTCAATAAGACCGAAGCGTTGTTGGCCGGCAACCATTTGAGTACGGAGACCATTGGTACATTTTTCATCGTTGCCGATGGCCAGGCGCTCAAACCGAAGACCGCCCAGTCTAAAGCTGCCCGCCTAGATGCTCAGACAGTCGAGTCCATGGTTTTACTCAGTTATTATCTGCCGAAGACACTGTCGGCGAGCGTGGTCTTTAAGCTCCACCGGGCGGCTAAACTGCATGCCCGGGCATTGGAGGTGACCGCTAAAATGCCCCTACTGCTGACCAGTAAGACCGGGCCGGAAAGTGTACAGAGAGGCTTGAAACTCACGCCCAGAAAACCTGTTGGAATCCGTGTTGCGGTGGATCCTCTGATGTGGCTTAGGCGAATGGGCTTGTACCCCTTCTAGACGGCATCTCGTCTGCGCTCTAGTGCCTGACTTTACTCTCGGGCCGAAAGTAATCCAAAGGATGGATAGGTCCATAGGTGACCTCACCCGGAAAGGCGCCATTGGTCTTGTAGTCGACCATCAGCTGGTCTTTTTCGCGGTATGTCTCAAAGACCCAGTTCGACAATGTCTCATCGCTCAACTCAAAGGTCTTCATCGGATAGCGGGTCACGTGAATATCGACCCGCCTGACTTTCCGCAAAAAGCAGTCGACGAAGGATGGCACACCATCCGGATAGCCCATGGACAAATCGTAGACGGCATCGAGATGGTCACCGAGGCCTTGCATTGTTGCCACAAAGCCTTTGGTTCTTGGCACCAAGGTGGCCAGTGGAATCGGTATGTTGCTTTTCCGAGCGTATTCCTGAGATTTTTTCAATTTATCAGGGGTCGCTCGAGTGCCTTCTAGAAACGAGACCAAAAACACTGGGATATCGTTACGCTTGAATTTTGAAAATAAGTCCAAGACGTCCTGCTTGTCTGTGGCCCAGTTCCGTTTGAGGAAAATGCAGTCGATCATGTACATGCCCCAGCCGGGGCCTGGAATCCATTTTAAGATGTCTTTGACAAACCACTTCATGTCGCCGATTCGACCGCAGCGCCAGGCGAAGCAGAGCATGACCATGATGTCGGCGACACTTTGGTGGTTAGACGTGACGAACACATTTTCTTGGAAGGGGACTTTGTCGCCGGTAATCCGCACTTCGATGTTGTTCTGGGACTCCGCCATGACGACCCACCAGCCCCAGATGGAGCGTGCGCACCATCGGTTGATGCGTCTGCATAGAGCGGGAGACACGGGGTAGATCAGGACACTGATGATTTGAATCGGGTTTATGATAAAGGCTAAGTACAGGAATGACACAACCATTCCCAGTAAGCTGCCCAACCATTTCAGCGGTTCCAACATGGCGCTGATTTACCCCGTTGTGAGTTGGATGACAAGCTATGCGATCTGCTGTCTTGTAAAATTATCTCTAAAGCCCTAAGTTGCCGCCGGTTTCGAGATTGGGAGAGCCAAATGAAAGCAGGAATTGTCGGACTGCCAAACGTCGGTAAATCAACACTGTTCAATGCGTTGACTGCCGCGGGCGCAGAGAGTGCCAATTATCCATTTTGCACCATTGAGCCAAACGTCGGCATCGTGTCGGTCCCAGACCCACGCTTAGCGGAAATTCAGTCGCATATTGCCACCCAGAAGGTGATTCCGGCCGTCGTCGAGATCGTCGACATCGCAGGCCTGGTCCGAGGGGCCAGTCAGGGCGAAGGGTTGGGCAATCAATTTTTGGGACATATTAGAAACGTCGATGCGGTCTTGCATGTGGTGCGCTGTTTTGAAGACGCCGATGTGGTGCATGTCGACGGGTCTGTCGACCCCATTAGAGACATCGATACAATCGATACGGAATTGATCTTTGCTGATTTGGAGTCTGTGGAACGCCAGATTGAACGCACCAATAAAAAGGCGCGTGGGGGTGACAAAGAGGCCATCGCCAAGATGGCCGTGCTAGAGCCCGTCAAAGCCATGCTCTCCGAAGGCAAGGCCGCCCGGGCAGGGGACTATAACGAGGACGATTTAAAGCTTCTCAAATCGGCTGGTCTCATCACCATTAAGCCTGTGCTCTACGTCTGTAATGTCGATGAAGACTCTGCCCTCGATGGCAACCAATACACGGCCATCGTCGCTGAGCATGCCAAGGCGCAAGGTGCTGGCTGCGTTGTCATCAGCGGGCAGATCGAAGCTGAAGTCTCGGAATTAGACGATGAAGAGCGTGACGAGTTCTTAGCCGACTTGGGTCTAACAGAACCTGGTCTCGATAAGCTGGCACGCGCAGCCTATAATTTGCTTGGTCTACAGACCTATTTCACCGCCGGTGAAAAAGAAATTCGCGCGTGGACGATTCCCGTCGGTGCCACGGCACCTCAGGCCGCAGGTGTCATTCACACCGATTTCGAGCGGGGGTTCATCCGCGCTCAGGTATACAGCTTAGCCGATCTGAACACCCACAAGACGGAAGTCGCCCTCAAATCAGCGGGCCGGCTTCGTGCGGAAGGCAAGGACTACATCGTTGAAGACGGCGACATCGTCCACTTTCTGTTCAATGTGTAGGTGAAACAAGATGTCCCTAGGTTTGCAAATCCGAACCGTTACGCTCTCTGTCCTCTCGGGGATCTGCTTCTTGACCGCCTGCGGAGGCGGGGACAGCTCCGAGCCGACGACCAGCATGCAGCCTGACGCCATAGCGGACACGAGTCTCCCAGAAGCAACAGGCGCCGACGCTGATTCGGATACGGGCGTTGACGCTGATTCGGACGCGAGTTCGGACCTGTATTGGCCCAGTCTAGATGAGTGGGAAACGAGTACACCCGAAGAGGCAGGGGTTCATATAGATAAACTGAACCAAGCCATCGGGTTTGCGGAGTCATCCAACAGTGGAGGACTGATCATTGTCTATGAGGGCCGGATTGTGACCGAGCGCTACTGGCAGGGCTGGGACCAAAACACAACGATGACGCTTAACTCGGCGACCAAGAGCATGACATCGATGATGGCGGGCATGGGATTGGATGATGGCAGTTTCGACAGCCTCGATCAGCCCATCACAGATTTCGCACCCCAATGGATCGACACTCCCAAGGATGCCATCACCCTAGAGCACTTCTTAACGATGACCACTGGCCTGAGTACCACTCCGCCCACGGCTGATGAGCAGACCACGAACCAGTTCGAAGCATTGGCAGATGGACTGACGTTAGATCATACACCTGGCACTTATTGGGAATACAACACGCCCGCCTACCTCATGCTGTTCACCCTGATAGAGAAGGCCACGGGCGAAACGCTTGAGGAGTACGCCCGGCGAAAACTGTTCGAGCCTCTTGGCATGAGCAGCGTGGAGTGGGTGAAAGTTGTGGTCAACGAAGATGTGACGAACTACCGGCGCATCGAAAGTAATACTCGAGACATGGCCCGCTTTGGTCTCTTTACCCTGCGCCGAGGCGTTTGGAACAACCAGCAGTTGGTCAGTGAAGATTACTTCAACAAAGCAACTACTCCGTATTTGGCGAGTAAATCCGACTATGGATTTCTCTACTGGCTGCGGGAAATCAACACCCCAGAAGGAACGGAGACAATTAGAGCAAACAGTGCGTTAGGGCTTGGGCATAAGATCATCATGGCCATCCCATCGCTGAATCTCGTCATTGTCCGCCACGGTGACGCTGCCAGCGGTGGCTTCGTTACGCAGTTGGCCGAATTGATTGTTGCCGCATTCTCCGACTAGCGGTTCCCTGTCCCAGCGGAAACTTGGTGAGAAACGGGGAGACTGATTTTGAAAATTTCTATTTACAGGTGTTTACGAGGCGGATCGCATTTTTGATCAACGTGTAGCTCCCGTATCCTTGGCCCTACTTGGCGCCAATGGGTTGCCGCCTCTTGTAGTGGCTCCACGCGATGAACGCAGCGACGCCGCTGAACACGATGTTTGGTGTAATCATGTGCCCCTCACCAATGGCGATGTGTAGGGAATTCAAAGCACCTTTGGCTACTAGTTGGCAGTGAACACTATGTATGTTGTGCGACGTTTGCCGCTAAGCTGGATTGGTACGAAGAAACCGTCTTTTTGAGGAGAGTAATATGTCAACGCCGATCCTACATGGATTTCCAAAGAGTACCTATGTCTGGACAGCCCGCGCGGCACTGTCTCTGGCTGGCATCGAACACGATTTTGTTTCGATTATGCCACCCGATCACAGGAGCGCCAGCCATTTGACGAGGCACCCCTTCGGGAAGGTTCCGTCGCTGACAAACCCTGCACTCTATGAGGCCGCAGCGATCGTTCGTTGGGCGCACGAAGTCGGAGATGCCTCTCTTTTTCCCGCCGACCCGATCGATGCTGCCCGCGTTGATGGTCTCGTGAGTTGTGTAGGCTCTTATGCTTACCGTGCCATCGTGAGTGGATGGCTCTTTGCTTTCGTTTGGGCAAAGGGCGAGCGTGATGAGGCCGCATATGAAGTCGCTCAACAAGCTATCCGTGAAGTCCTCGGTGTTTTCGAAGCGCAGGCGAGCGGGCCGTGGCTGGTAGGCGACTCGTTGACCGCAGCGGATCTCTACCTAGGACCATTGCTCTTCGTGTTGCTCATAAATGATGATGGCAAGGCTCTTTTGGCTGAGTACCCAAAGCTTCAGGACTTAGTGAGCGCCCTCCAAGCCCACGATGCCTTCATGCGCGTTTCATACTTGAACGCATGAATATCTAATCAGCGGTTTGGCTTTCCCTCGTTTCAGCGAAAATGCGGTGAGAGTGATTTTGAAAATCGTGGGTTTACCGATGGTTACCAAGCAGATTACATTTCGGTTCAATGTGTAGCCGGAAGGTTTATGGTGTCGTCTACACGTACCGATCCAGAGACTTGCTGAAGTTGCTCACCCGAAATTTCTGAAACGACAAGTCCATGTCCACCATCGACTCGCGGATGTGAATCGGCTCGTGTCCCTGCCCTTCCAGGTCGAAATCGGCGTTAATTTTGGCGAGATCAAAGTTCACCGTACGCCCCCACGTGCGCTCCGGAAGGGACGAATCGATCCCGAGCAATGGGGCGAGCTTAGTGAATAGCCACTTGAAGAAAAACTTCGGCATCTCGACGAGCGGAAGCAGCTTCCATTTGGTGCGCGGGTCGCTCTTGAGGACGTTGCAGAACGCATAAAAGCGCACCAATCGCTGCGGCACCAGGTACCGTCCCTTGGCGTTCGGGCTGATCATGGCGAGCGAGTGCATCAATGCAGCATCGCGAACATCGTGCATGGGGAAACCCATGGGCGGGCAAGCGGGAAAGAAGAGGCCCATCCGAACGTATTTGAGAAACATCGCGTTGACGCCGGTGGCCCGCGTGAAGCACATCGGCCCAAACGTGCCGCCGATCAACAACGACACCAGCTCCCACTGGGACTGGCCCGCTTCGATTTCTTCGGCGCGTTTCTCTTGAAGTACTTTGGAGTGGACATACGGAAACTCAGTGGGTGACGTGGTTTCATCCCAGTCTTCCTCCGTCACTGTCCAGTCGGGGTTGTCCAACGAGGGCGAGTAGTCCGCAGCCGCCGTCAAACAGGTCCCCGTCAAGACGACGCGCTTTACCGTTGGCGTCCTGCTGCACGAAGCGAGAATGTTCTCGGTTCCCGCTACCGCCGGATCCAATAGCTTTTCTTGTATTTGTCGCTGGGACCCCACCATGAAAAACGGCGACGCCACGTGAAGCACCACCTCGCAACCGGCGATCGCCTCATCATAGGCACCGGCGTCCAAGAGATCCGTCACCTCGAAGAGCTTTAGGCGTTCATCAGCACCGGGCATGGCTCTGAGGAAGCCCACTTTCTCGTCATCCAAACTGCGCACAGGTGCGTGCACCGTGTGTCCCGCTCGCAATAGGCGCCTCGCCACATGGGAGCCAACCATTCCCGTCGTCCCGGTGACGCAGCAGACGCGCTTGGAGGCACTATTCTCGGCAGGCGTCAACGGCACTTTGTCGAGTAAGGCCACAACATCGGGCCGCTCAGTGATCGGTGTGTGTGTTGATGTTGACGGCACAGACTTTACTCCTCTGAATCGGCGTTCTCACCGATACCACATTTCCCTTGTGCCCCCCCCGCCAAAAAAAAACATTCAAAACCACCTTGGTCGTTGATCGGTCGGCTCAGGTGTATGGGCGGTGGCGAGGGTGAATGGTCTGGGCTGGCGTCATCCATACCGACTTCGAGGGCGGCTTCGTCAAGGCCGAGACCTATGCCATTCCCGATATCCTGGTGCACGGAAGCGAAACCGCGCTGAAGGGGGTCGGTACGCTCCGCATCGAAGGAAAGGCCTACGAGGTGAAAGACGGCGACGTCATACACTTCGGTTCAATGTCTAGTCCTCCCTAAGAACACCTTACATATAGGCACTTAGCCGATAACTCTCTCCTTGGTTCGGGTCATGTCCAGTCATTTGCCAAAGGGGGTTTGAACTTCCTATCCGCCAGGTGTTAGGACTGAATTATTTCAGAGGCCCTCGTTTATTGATGCGTCGTTCCCGAAAAATCAGTCAGTGTCGCCAACCAGATATCTCCAGGCGGATGCAAAAACAGGCTGTCCATCCTCATCGAGCGGCTGTAATGAATCCGTGATCACGATTGCATGAGCGTTATCCGTAGTTTCCTGGGTATAGAGAATGTGGGCGCCGTTGTATGGCTGTGGTGTGGTGTCGACATTTACGGGGCTAGCCAATTCGCCGAAGCCCATCAATTCGTAGAGTTGAGTCCGATATATGCCCTTGTCAGCGGGATGAATGAAGGCAAAATATGATGCATCGGGTGTTAGATGCGGCTCCAACAGCCATGGGACCGGCAAGCCATTACCGGCATCGGTGGGCGAGTTGAACAAGATCACCCGGTCCAACACGTGGTCGCGAGCGATGAGTGCCGCGTGTCCTCCACCCTGTGAATGACCGGAAAGGGCAATCTTCGACCACCGCGGTGCATCGCCATCGAGGAATTGTCCCCAGCCTTCCTCCGGTGCACGTTCGTCAAGTACGCTTAGGAGGTAACTTAATCGACTGACAATGGAGTGAGCTTCATCGATCCGCATGCCATTACCATAGATGATATCGAGTCGCACGGTCTCATAGCAGGAGGGCGGCTGATTACGGCAAAGCGCACCTATGGTAGGTGAATTGTTGTATTTCAGACCAACGACATGGACGCCCGTACCTGCAGCGACTTCGAGAAACCTCTGGGCCTTGCTCGGATTCCCAAAGGAGCCTGGCAGATGAACAAGAAGGCGATTTTGGGGGGCGACGCGGGTATCGAGATAGACATAATTGGGAGCGACACCGCTAGAGACTCGAGGGTCTGCCTCATTTCCTGAAATGACATATTGAATCAGTTCGCCAGTGCTGCCTGCTTCTGCACTGCTGCCTGCTTCGCCGGGGCAATCACTATCCATTTCGCAGGGAACAACCGCGGTCTCACGGTCGTTGACACATCCATACAAAACAGCGGCACACACCAGACTTAAACTCAGACTATATTTCATTGGGTGAGTATGAACCGTTCAAAGTTCTTTCGACAAGTACTTCCTACTCTAAATAATGTCTCTTTTGAAACACTGGCTGGCTGGGGCACGAGAGTTCTTGCGGGCCAGTGCGTTCTCGTAGGATGTGCCTTGACTCGGCATTTTACAACCTCATCTTTATGCAGGGAAGCCCCCCAATTCCGGTGTTCGTTCTATTGATCACCTCTTTCTTCCTTTCCTTATACGGGTCAATAAAAGGGAGCCTATAAAGCTTCGAGAACCAGCCATTGAAACCGCATGACCTGACTCGAACTCACTTTCCGTGTTCCAGCGGAAATGCGGTGGTAAACGGTGAGGGCGGTTTTGAAAGTGGTGGTTTTACAGATGCTTACCAAGCAGATTACATTTGGGTTCAATGTTTAGTGTTCTGTAGTTTGGAAACGTAACTGAACGATTCAGAGCTCTTCGCTGAGATTCAAATCTTCGCAGGCCGAACGCCAGAACCGCCTTCCTTCATCTTCCGAGAGACTGACTTCGGTTCTGTCGCCTCCCGCATCCACCCGGGCCGACCGTACGTAGTAGCCACCGCTATGCCCTTCCACCTCCGATGAGGTCGCCACAAAGACCGAAGTGCGGGCACCCTCTGAGACGGGGACGCCTCGACCAATATTACCTCCCGCATTCGTCAGAAGGTTGGTCGCCACTAGACCCGGATGAACCGCGTTGCTGGTGATCTGGGCCCCTTGTTCTGACAAACGTCTCGCCAGTTCGTTCGAAAAGAGGATGTTCGCCAGTTTACTACGACCATACGCAAACCACCGATCGTAGTTTTGGTCGGACAGGTGTTCCTGACTCAAGCGGGTGTAGTCGATCGGTTCCGGGTGTCGGTAATGCGCCCGAGATGAGAGATGGATCACCCTTCCGGTCCCATCATTGATCGTCGGTAGTAGCGCTCGGCAGAGCAAGAAGTGACCCAGAACGTTTACTTGCCATTGCTGCTCAAAACCATCCTCGGTTCTGTGCCACGGTAAAGCCATAATTCCGGCATTAAGCACGCACACGGAGAGTGTTCGCTCAGATTCAAGGAAGCTGTCCGCCGCCCGTCGAACCGAATCCAGGGACGCCAAGTCCAGGATGAGCGCTTCGGCAGTGCTTCCCGCCGGGGCGCTCGAAAGCAACTCCGCGATGGCTGTGTCTGCTTTGGATTGCGATCGAGCGGCCAAGATGACGTGGAAGTTCGCCTCGAGGAGACCTCGACATGTCTCCAGACCAATCCCAGCATTGCCACCCGTGACGAGAGCGAGCCTCTTCGGTCCACGTCCGCTCATATTCACCTCTAGGTCAACAATTTGAAGGCGAGGCGTCTGCCCATTCGCTGCTTCAACGCCAGGTTAAACCACATGTCAGTCATCCCTTCGACCAGGTCTACACGGTCGGTTCCACCTAAGTAAACAGGCTCAAGTCCTATATCAGAAATCAACTGTTCGACCGTGCTTCTTGCGTCTTCGTCTCCACAGTAGAACAGGTCTGCCTTGGTGCCTTCGAAATCAGGATTAGCCAGATTCTCCCAACCGAGTGAGTTGAACGCGCGGTACAGGTTCGCGGTCGGTAGTTGGTCGCGAAGATAGCCAAGGGCATGACGCGACTCACCTCTCATGTTGTTCGTCGCATCGATGATGGTCTTACCGGACAGGTTGTCGAGATTCTCATTTACAACCGTTGCCACCGATGGTCCAGGCACCGCAAAAACAGCGACGTCCGCAAAACCGATGGCTTCCGCGCTGTGTCCAACTCGTACCTGTCCTGCCATTTTATCGATCTTTTCGATCAGTGATTATTTTTGTGGGTCGCGAACACCGAAATACACCTCATGGTTTTGGCTGGCCCATTTCGCTCCAATCGTGCCCCCGATGTTCCCAGCACCAATCACTGCAATCTTCATTTTGCTCCCCGTTGAGTCAATGTGTATGAGCAACAGCTGAGGATCCAATACTGACACGGTTCCCTGAAAAGTATCAAATTGTTACCGATACGAATGGTTCATTCAGTCCTCTCAGACGGACTCAAACCCAGTTTTCCCATCCCGGCGGATACTCGGCGATAAATGCGGAGAGTGATTTTGAACTTCGTGGGTCGTTAAGCGAAACCGGGTCGGAAGCAGTCCACCGACTTCGCGCCTCGGTCAAAGAGGACGCTGGTCGACACAGTGTTCCACGACCTCCTCGAGTGGACGCTCAAAAACGCCCTTTGGAGAGTTGATGGTCCACTACTGGATACCCAACTCCCTTGGTGGCTGTGGCGATAAAGACGTTACTCAATGGAGACAACGGCTGCAAATCTTTGACAAACAGGCGATGTTGAGTTGACGCTTCAATGCTTGAAATAGACGCTTTCAAAGGCCAACGCCATTGGAGGGTTCATTTAGGTCATTTTGTGCCGCATGCGTAAAAACACCACATGGCATCAAAGGCACCAGTCATGCGTTCGTGGCAGCCTCGATCAGCGTCGTCGCCTTAAGTGTACTCAGCCCAAACTTACATTTTTTGCCTGTTTTAGCGGCGCATGGACGCCCATTGTGAAGGCGACTCATCCACAGGGTGAGTCCGAGTACAAAGGCGCCATGCCCTTGGTCTCAGGCGTATCGATCAAGGGATTTGCTAAAGCTGCTGACCTTGTATTTCTGGAAGGTCAGGTCCATATCAATCATGGAGTTTCGAATATGAATCGGATCGTATCCTTGGCCGGGTAAATCAAAGTCGGTGTTAATTTTTGTTAAATCAAAGGTGACCGTGTTGCCCCACATCCGTCGGGGAAGCGACTTGTCCAAGCCGAGCAGTGGACCGACTTTTGTAAACAGCCACTTGAAGAAAAAGGCCGGCATTTCAAAGAGCGGGAGTAATTTCCATTTGGTGCGCGGATCGCTTCTCAGCACATTGCAGAATTCGTAGAACCGAACCAATCGCTGTGGGATCAAATAGCGTCCTTTTGCTTTGGGACTAATCATCGCGAGGGAATGCATCAAGGCTGTATCACGGACATCTTGCATGGGAAAACCAACGGGTGGACATGCGGGAAAGAACAGACCCATGCGAACGTACTTGAGGAACATTGCGTTGATGCCCGTCCCTTGCGTGAAACACATGGGGCCAAAAGTGCCACCGATGAGCAGTGACACCAGGTCCCATTGTGACTGACCTGCTTCAATTTCCTCCGCCCGACGCTCCTGTAGCACCTTAGAGTGAACATAGGGGAAATCTGTAGGCGAGGTGGTCTCGTCCCAATCGTCTTCTGACACCGTCCAATCGGGGTCTTGCAAAGACGGCGCATAATCGGCGGCCGCCGTTAAGCACGTGCCTGTGAGCACAACGCGTTTGACCGTCGGTGTCTTGCTGCAAGACGCGAGAATGTTTTCGATACCGGTGATGGCGGGGTCTAAGAGCTTAGTCTGGAGTTGTTGCTCGGAGCCCACCATGAAAAATGGGGATGCCACGTGAAGCACAACCTCACAACCGGCGATTGATTCATCGTAAGCGCCTGCGTCCATGAGATTGGTCACTTTAAAGACTTTGAGACGCTCGTGCGCACCTGGCATCGCTTTGAGAAAGCCAATCTTATCCTCATCTAGACTCCGGACGGGCGCATGCACAGTATGCCCCGCACGCAAGAGTCTCCGAACGACATGCGAGCCGACCATACCAGTTGCCCCTGTGACACAGCAGACTCGTTTTGCAGCGGCTTCTTCTGCGGGTGTCAAGGGGACTTTGTCGAGCAGTTCAACAACATCCGGTCTTTCTGTTATCGGTCGTTTTTCAAGGTTCGCTGGCATGGTTATGGCCCCTTCTTAGTGATGCTCTGTGATGTCCAAGCGAGTTTAAATGTTTCATCCAGATTAGCTATCAATCAAAGTCTTTTTGGATAAACGCGGCCAACATCTGCTGGCTCGACTCAAGAATTTAATGCTCATTTTCGTGGAGGGGGATGTCACAGCCGATGCGTCGACCCTGCAGAACAACCCATGTGGAGTATTTAGAAATGACCCCGTTTGCATAGATCCAATCAGTGTCTGTATTTGTTATTTGCATGTTTGTGCAAGTATGCTATAAAGGGGGTGTGAATGCGTTAGATGTACAAGAACTCGCTGATTTGTTGAAGGCGTTGGGGGAAGTCAACCGACTCTCTCTCGTGTGTCGGCTTTGCGAATGTCAAACAGCTCAGAATGCCATGTGCCTGTGCGACTGCTGTAGCGTCGATCCGTCCGGCGTATCCAGGCATTTGAAGCTGTTGGCGCAAGAGGATGTTGTCAGCGTGGAGAAGCGAGGGCGAGAGCGAAGTTACTCACTCAACAGAGCTTATGTGGCCAATCGATTGAGAGACCTCGCCAATCAAATTGAGTATCAACAGGAGGCATCATGAGTAAGACACCATGTAAATGTAACTGCAAGACCGATGAATGCTGCGTAAAAAAGACCTGCGCATGTTGTAAAGACAGTTGCTGCTGTAAGTAAGGCAAGGCCTGCTCGGACGGCAATAGTGGCTTGTCTCTGCTTAGTGATTAGCCCCAGTCTGCCCAAGTTAGCCAGAGTCTAGTCCACCGTTTTGACGACTTCACTGGCTGATGCAGCCAGCACGAGTTCACCGTCGATTCGAAGCTCGGTTCCGCGCACCATGAGCCCCAGTGAACTGTCCGCGGACCAGAGGACGAAGGCCGCATCCGTCGTCATGATTTGACCGGATGGTAGCGTCATTTGGGCTGGTGCACCGTCTTCACGAATCCATGCGATATCCAGTGAGTCAGGCCCTAATATCTGCCATGCGACACCTTTGTCCGTTGGGACGGGACTCACGTCCAAGGGCGCGTCTGGCCCTTCGTTCGCGCCCGTTTTGTAGGGGGCGAGAATCGTCAGGAAGTCTGGCGAACGGCCCATGACCACTGAATCTGTGACCGTATGGTGTTCGGCCTCTTTTTCCAGTTTGTGCACATGGGGCGATGTGAAGGCCTCAAATGCCGGCTCAACCACGAGGCAGGGACCCTGTGTTGATGCAGTGTAGACGGCGACCGAACCGCGTTCCCTCTGAATACGGGGACCATATTCGTCCAGGCGTACGCTGCCATCCAAATCACGCCCCGCGAAGGCATGTAACCTAAATCGATATTCCCGCTCCGTATTCACATCCGAGGACAGCTGGTCTGCGATCACAAAGTATCGTCCACGGATGAATGCGACGCCCCGTACAATCTCGGTGTCCTGGTAGCTCTGATGGGATTCAGCGTAGGCGAGGGCACGTCCATCGACTGTATTTTTGATAAAGGCATCCGCATCGCCCCAATCGGTGAGCAGGCCCTTAGCAGGGGTGCCTTTGCCGTCGATTAAGATCAGGTTGTGAGACCCTGGCACAGCGGTGACGGGATTTTGAAGAGAGTTGGGTTTGTAATAGCCCGTATCCGTGAGAAGCAGCTCACCGTACGCGGCCATAACGAAGGATGTGCCATCGGGATGATCGTGAACGGTTTTCCTGGCGGCACCATTCTCACCCATTAGGATTAAGACTCGATCGTCGTTATCCCACCCGGAACGGAAGGTCGCCATCCCGCCATCGATAAAGAAACGATTGGTCCACTGGGGTGGATTGCTCTCGGCAGGCGGCTCCACGTAAGCCAGATGAGGAATAGCCAGTTCAAACCCACCTTTTACCCGATATGGATCGGAGGAATTGGTCGCCCAATCCCAATATAAATAATCGGGGCCTCCAAAATGACTGAAGAGCGCCTGACCCGTCTGGTTTCGCAGCGGCGAATCACCGATAGGCGCCCGATTGCCACTGGGTAATCTCAGGGCTAAAGACCAGTCCTGTGCCCGTCTAAATAACTCGCCATCCATTGGGTTGGTGAAGGTAAAAGATTCACCGTCTACACAGCCATGTCCCCGCCATGGGTCCTCATCGGACCGATTAATGCAATTCCGAGTGTACAGGCTGTCTTTGGCTGCCCGATTGTCCAATGCGATATAGAAGGGCAGGGTTGGAGCGAGGCCGTAATTAAAGTAAAAGGGTCCTTCTGAGACTGCTCCATCCCCTTGAATGTACTGTCCGCCTTCGCCCAATAGATAGGCCAATTCGCTGACAGCCCAATCAAGCCAGCTCGGTGCATCTGGATGGGCTGGGAACGCCAATGCCACAAAGCCGATGGCAGCCGCTGTTCGGATGGGGTGGTTATTCTGAGTCACCGTTAAAGCCAATTGGCGGGTCGTGTCGTCCAGTACGTAGTATTTGAAAAATTGGTCGGTGACGCTTGTGAGTTTCATCTCGACCGCGTGTGCTTGCGCCTCTGAAATAAAGTCGGTGGCCATCAGAAAGTCCCAGGCAGCCGTGTAGTGCATCAGTGGACTGGGCATACGGATGTTAATCCCCCAGCGGGTATGGTCCTCCCAATTGGTCGTTAGCGTGTCCATAATGCTGATGGCGCGCTGGGCGGCTTGCTCGTCGTCGTTCAACCAAGCAAGAAAAGCATTCGCTGCGGCGATCTCACCGTTGTCACCGTGTGCTTTCGCGTCCCAATCTTGTGGGTCTATTTCGCTCAGCTCTTTTGCCGCTGTCTCTAAGAGGGTGGCGTATATGCTGGCCATCGGCTCGGTTTGAATAGACGTCTCAATGACGGCTCTTCGGTCCTCGGTCAAATACATGAATGGGTGTGTTGCCGTGGCAGGATCGTCAACGAGGGCTGAATCGCCTGTGTGGGATTGGCATGCAAACATGGCGAAGATGACGAAGGCAAAGCCCAACTGAGAGAACAATGTGCCGCTTATCTTCATCATGGTGAATGATCATATCACATGAATCGGGCATCCTCGATTTAACGCGTGGGCTGGGTTGAAATAGTCGCGCGGGGAATTGGGCGTTCGTGGACGCCACGCATTTTAACAGCCGGAATCAATGCCCAGACATCATCTATACGTTTGTCTTCAAGGCTCTTTAAGTCTGAGAAACCACCTGGCCTTCCGTACCTACCTACGAGCCCATCCCGATGCTGTGACAGCCTATGGAGAGCTCAAGTATCAATTGGCCAAAATTTATGTTGATGATATGGCCGGCTATGTTGAAGGAAAGACAAAATTCATAGTTGGGATTCTCGCGAAGCAAGGATTTTCCGCCGGAGATATTACAGAGATGATTGAGGGCAATGAAGCCTGAGTTCGAGATTGGAAATCGTCGAACGGCTTTTCCCTTAAAGGAACCTGTTTTCCCGGTGGCAGATTTCAGCGCCTTAGGCGCTGGCCATACATTTGGTGAATTGCGACTGTAAACTGTCGCGGTCTAGGCCTCGCCCGATGAACACGATGCGGCAGAAGCGAGGATCATCTGCCCAGAGTTTACCCGGTTTGACATCGATGGTGCTGCGCACCCCGTTAAAAATGAATCGATTCTGGTCTTCGGGAACAGCCAGTACACCTTTCATTCGAAGTACGGTTGGCTCATGGCCTCGAGCGAGTCGGCCAAGCCAGAGGTCGAGCGCGTCGATGTCTACGTTGCCGGACCCTTCAACAGCCACCGATTGAATGGATTCATCGTGAGTATGGTCATGGCTGTGGTCGTGACTGTGGCTGTGGTCGTGACTGTGGCCGTGCTCATGGTTATGGTTGTGGTCGTGGTCGTGACTGTGGCCGTGCTCATGGTTGTGGTCGTGGTCGTGACTGTGGCCGTGCTCATGGTTGTGGTCGTGGTGATGGTGATGGCCATCATGATCGTGGCTGTGCTGTATCCCTTGTTCGAGGCTAGACTGGTCCGCTTGCAGATTTAAAATGTCATCAACGTCGAACCTGGCCTCGGGGGCCCTGACCACTCGGGCCAACGGGTTGAGCGTCTTCAAAGTCTCTTCAATTCCACTCAGACCCGTCTCGGATCTGCCCTCTATTTTGTTCACAATAATCAGGTCGGCGAACGTAATTTGCTCCTCGCATGCATGCACATCCACAAGTGATTGCTCGATGTTGTGGGCATCGACAACAGTGACTACGCCGCGGAGGTCAAACATATCCCCGACGCGGGGATTATCGAAAAAACGCATGACGGGGGCGGGCTCGGCAAGGCCGGTTGTCTCGATTAAGACATGGTCAAACTCATCTGAACGCCTTGAGATCTCATCGAAAGCGGAGAGCAACTCACCGCTCACCGTGCAGCATATGCAGCCGTCATTGAGTTCGAAGACCGACTCCTTGGGCGCACTTAAGATGGATCCATCAACGCCCAGATCACCAAATTCATTCTCGATGATTGCAAACCGCCGGTCGGTGCTGGTCTGGATCACATGTTCGAGAAGTGTCGTTTTTCCGGCACCGAGAAACCCTGTCACCAATGTTACTGGGATCTTTTGTTTCAATGGACTCATCGAGCTTTGACGAGCGACCGCGTCAGCCGCTCGGTTCCTAAATCAATTGTGTTTTGTTTTGCATCAGCTGCATACATACCTGAGCGGCTCCACCCCTACGGTTGAGAGTTGATTCAGCTTTCTTTGGTTACGACTGAACGCGATTTCGAGTCCAATTTATGAATGGCCATGTTGGGGCCAATCCCTTGCCGTCCGAGTAACGGTGCTCAGTCAAGTTGGTCAAACGGTCTCAGCAATCAGCAGCACAGTCTGCGTCGGCTTTTTGATTTATCCGCTTGATTTCTCTTAAGTTCAGCACATGACCAAACATCAGCAACAAGCCCGCGATAATCCCGATGAGTTCGCCGGATAGATGGCCGTCTTCATGGTGGCCTTCTCCGTGGTGACCTGCGTCTTCTTTATGCTCGTCTTTGTGTTGTTTCTCATTTTTTTCACCGGCAGGTTCCGATGCTGCGGCATGCGTCTTGTTTTCTACGTGCTCATCGTGGTGGCCACCTTCAAGCGAGCGTGCTGCGAGCAAGCCGATGATGCCGATGCTAATCACCGCCAGTACGGTCGTATTTTTATGGCGTCGCCAGCCAATACCAAGAGCGGCCACACCGATGCCGACGGCAAGCAATGTCAAACCCCATTCGGCTTCATGGCCGAGCAAGATATCAAGACCTAAGACGGCGAACATCGCAGGCACGAACGCGCAGGCTGCACAATGCAATGCGCAGGCTGTGCTGGCGACCGCACCCCAGCGGTCTAGTTGTTCGCCGCTTTTGTTTCCTTCAGTCTCTGGATTGGACATGGTGGTCTCTCTTTATTTCGTCTGTTATGTCAGCTCTGCAAGGGTACCAATCTTGGCCCGGCCCGAAGGTTCGCAGACCGCCGATGTGTCTCGCAATAAACCAAATGCTCATTCGTCTATCTCTTACCAACGGTGGGTATCAATTTTGGCGTGAATTTTCAATCGGTATCGATACCAGTGGCCCATACGCAATTGCTAGATTGACTTAGGTTTCGTGACGCTTACAGGCGGGGGAGCGAGGTCTCATTAGACCGGGGCCCAGTAGCCTGGATATGCCGGTGAGGTCGGCTTGATCACCTGCGCGTTCCGCTGAGGCAGCACCCGGGTACATCAGCCCCTGGGCATGTTCAGCGGCAGACGCGAGCGGCCTTGTAATGGCCGCCCTCAACGCAGCTAAACCCATCACCGCAGTGGCTGTCCTGGCTGCACACGCAATCCCTTGACAGAACACAGGCAGGATAGGGTTCAACTCGGGCAGACCCAGTCATTTGTTTCCAAATCTTATTGTCGAAAAGTCCATTGGGATCCATGGTCCGTTTCAGGTCCATAAACGCGTTCCATTGGGGGTATTGTTCAGGTCCGAGTCCAACAAAAACAGGCGTTGAGTTCTTGCCCCAGTGTGGCCGGCCACCATATTTCTTCAAAGTCATCTGCTGGATTTCGTCATACACCGCAGCCGAGCGCTCGTAGTAGGTCTCGTTGGCCACCTTTGGTACATGAATTTCGAAAGCAACAACGTCCTCACCATAGTTGAATCCCATCCAGCGATCGGACGCTTTAGAGAAACGCAGATAGATGCCAAGAATCGGGAAGCATGCTCTGTTCTCCGCGATAATCGCACGGACATCAGTCATCCATTCTTTAAGTCTACGTAGCGGGAACGCAGCTTCCATCGTCCGGCTCTGGACTTTGGGGTTGTCCCAAGGGCAGCGGCCAGCCGAGCAATCCGATGCAAGCATTTGGTGTGACCAACCCACGGGCCGAGAGGAGTCTGAGTTCTTTGCGTTGAAGGGTGGTAGCCAAATCCGAGACCGGATGAGGGCGCTGTCGCACTGGGCTCGCAGTGGGGCTCGGTTAAGAATCGTATATGGGATGTCGCCAACGATTCGAAACACGCTGCCGCTGCTGGTCCATAGGTTGTGCTGTGATTCACCCGGGGTGTCGTTGGCGACGCGGTCGTAATAGTCCATGACGTATCGCCCATTGCCTGCGAACCACATGACCCGTGCATAGGGGTGTTCCCGTACCATCGCCTCGATCTGATTTTCCAGGTTATCGTCGCGCCCTTTTTTGAAGCCGTATTGGAGCTTAAACTGAGGCTCGATGGTCAAGGTGATTTCGACGACGACGCCCAACATACCCATGTGCGCGGCGGCTTTCGCAACGTCTCGGCCTTCGAAGGTGTTCAGCTGTCCTTGGCCATCGACAATTTTCATGGCGACGACCATATCGGCCATGCTGCCTGGGATCTGGAGTGATGAATGATGAGCTGCTGTGGCTGTGCCCCCGGCGATACTTACGGCTGTGTAATCGGGCATTGTGCGAATAGCATAGCCCTGTTCGTGCAAATAGGCCGATAAATCTTTGGCGCGAATACCCGGCTCGACGGTCACCGTCATGGCGTCTTCGTCTAGGTCCAATACGCGGTCCATCTGCCAGAGATTGAGTAAAATTCCGCCTTGCTTAGGGCAAATGAAACCGCTGTTGCTATTTGACTTTTTCAAGGACACAACCTTCAGGCTTCGATCGAAGCGATTGGCGTCTTTGATGGCCTTCTGGATTTCGGCAATGTTGCTGGCATCGATGACATCACCTGGATTACAGGTTGTCGTCCCTTGATAATTATCGACGTTCACGGTGCCGGTATAGCCAGGTTTCGTGAACCCGTCGGCATCAATTTTACCGGTGATATAGCCGATACCATTAGCGATCAACTGTTGGAAACTGGACAGCTCAAGGGTGTTCTCGTCGTGTCCAAGCGTGGTTGCGAAAACCTGTCCAGCGCCGACCTCATGGGTCCACGCAACAATGTGATTTTTCTTACTCTGCTGACTGTAGACTTGATAGAGCGGCACAACGCCGTCTCGGACAGCGAGATTCTGATAGAGTTCATCTTTCCAGCTGACGATGGTCTCTGGTAGCCACTTGGTAATCGGGTGTGTGCTATCCATGCGTTCTGCATGAACGGACCGTGGCCAATCGTGTCCTGTGGTATCGATGCCTGTGAAGTGCCACCAATAGGGGAAGTGAGCATCGGGCCTGTCCTGACTCCACTGCCGATGGGCCTCTTCGAGGTTGTGTGCATTGGGGGTGCCGTGTTGGCTCGTGCCTCTAAAACTGTGCGCTGCACAGTGTACGAGCACAGCGGGAATCCCTAAGTCTCGTGTTTGGCTCATAATGTTGTCGATGCGATGGACGTCCATGTCGCTGGGAAAACACATATTGTAGATGATGACATCGTAGCCCGCGCCAAAGTGCTCTTCTTGCATGAACTTGAGCGTATCGTCGGGGTCTTTGCCAACCATTGAGAACTCAATGTTTATGTATTTACTGATCCCACGACGGAGGGTGTCCTGTTGGGTTTGGTAATTGTGCCAAATATTGCCGTAGCTGGTGAGATACAAGGCCCGAATGGGCTGAACCAGTGCCTCTGACTGGCTGGATTTGATGTCCGGGGCCCCCTGGTCAATGGGTGTGTCTAGTTGGTGACAGGCGACCATCACGATCCCTAGAGATAGCACTTTGAAGTGTCTCAATAGGCGGCCGATCAAGTTGTTTGGCCGCCGTTGCCCCGCATCATCGAGGTGTCCAGCCATAGGGCCTACGGATACGGCCGAACGAGCGATGAGTGGCGCGCCCGTCCGTGGCCTGAAGCGGAGAGTCTTTGAATCCTCCCAGTGGCATTTGTTTTTCATTCGAACCAAAAAAGGCGTCTGTACTGGATTTTTCTTCATGACACTCGGTCTCTCAGTCAGCGATAATTTAGACAACGCCTATTTTGTCTAGCAATGGGCGTGCCAAAACCGACCGTTCGGAAGATTTATTGTTTTTGAGGCTGTGAAATACGTTTTCTTATTGGTTTTTTGGGCGGTTTAGGGGTCAAAAGACCCATTTAGCTGGTTCGCAGGTCCAACAGTGAAGACAGAAAACCCCACTCAAGTTTCACTTTTGTCTAGATCTGGAGTCTGCGGTTTTAAAGCAGGGCTGGAGTAGAAAGCGGCAACAGAGTCCGCCAATCCATCTCCGATCTACCGCGGGCCGCTGATGGATCGAACGACGGACACCGTAACGCAAGAAAACCCTGTTCGTGGCATCACAACCGCCCTTATCCAATCCGTACTCCACGGCTTCGGGGAGCATCACTGGCGCCAGATCATCAGAGACCTGACCGAGCGCCTAGATGGATTAAAAATGTGTCTTCAGCTCATGACCAGTTCTAGTGGACTGACCGGAATTGCCTGCTTTTGTTAATCATTTGAAAAACCGTTACGGGTCTTTGCAGGACACTTTCGTTAGTCAGCATTCGCAACTGGTTACTGGTCAGTATCGAGCGTCTTTCAGTGTCGGTAAATGTCACACAAATTTTTGGTGTGTATTTTAGAAAAATTCTATATGGTCCGCCCGATTGAAGCGGGCATTACAGGCCCGGCATGTCGATGGCGGCGCAATGGTGCGCCGACGCATGTATTCTCATAGACCTAACTTTATAGGAGACCTGGACACAATGTTACGTATTATCACAGCGATTTTCGTCGCCGGATTACTCGCAGCGACGCCTGCAATGGCCGACGACCACAAGGAACCCGAAGCGCGATACAGTGCGCTGGTTGGTGTAAGCCCTTTCGGCGGCTCACTTCAATTCGGTTACAACGATTCCCGCCAGACCAGCTATCAGTTTGCAATGGGATTCTTTGCGGGCAAGGCACCCATCAAACCAAAGATCAATGACATCGAGTATGAGATCGAGAGTGAGACAAACTGGGTTGGTTTCTTTCTAAACCACCGTCCGTCACTCAAGTATGAATGGTTCCGCTTGGTTGCCGGTTTCGGTATCGGTGAAATCGAAAACGAACTCGACGACGGCGAGGGCAACACCTACCAAGCTGATTATCAGGAAAACCCAGTGGGCTACTTGGGCCTCGGTTTCGGCGGTCAAGCTAAGAAGGGTTTCATCTGGGCATTCGACATGGGTCTTTTGCACACAGGTGGACCAAACGTCTACAAGACCGGCGGCATGGGAGCAGACGAGAGCCAAGAGATCGCAGACAGCTTTTTCTTTGGTCGCGTCCTCCCTAACTTCCAATTGTCATTGGGTTGGGGCTTCTAAGAAAGTCTAGACCAAAGACGTCCGGTGGCCTCGAGCCGCCGGGCTGTCTTTACTGCGCCAGGGTGGTCTCAGCCTGGCGTGCTAAAGCCAGCCAGCCTGTCACACATAGCGGCCGCCATTGCAACGCAATACACTTGGGCGCACATAGCCTTTGAATAGACTAATCCTGCACCGATTCCGATGATTGCTCTCGCGCAATTAACCTTGCAAAATCAACCGGCCCGTCCTTATTCTCAGCTTGGATTTTGTAGACCGGGCCAATATGACGGAGGTGTCCATGACATATCGCGTATTCTTCTGTGCAGCTGTCTTTGCTTGGGGGTGCGGTGCGGAAGAAGGCACTCGAGGTGCTCAAACGGGGGAAGCCTGCGTAGACAGTGAGCTCTTGGCCCAATGCCCACCGAATACTGAGGCAACCCTTGAGGCCAACGCCTCGACTCAATGCAATGCCGCTGGCAGCATCGCTATTTCAAACGATGGTTTATCCATGGAAAGCGGTGTGTCGGGTGCTGTCTCCCAAGTCTGTGTCGGGACCGGTGAATGTCGGGTGGTCTGCACACTCATTCAACCTTGCGATCATGGTATCATGTCCATTAGCGCGATGGAGGGCATCGTCTGTAATCCGCCGCCTGCCAACCCCTGTGGCAATGGCGTTTGTGAGGCGGGAGAGAATCCGACGAATTGCGAAGTCGATTGCGGTGGCAGTGCCTGTGGCAACATGGTTTGCGAATCAACGGAAGATCCTATGACGTGTCCGCAAGATTGCGTGCAGACCGGATGTGGCAATGATGCCTGTGAGCCTGGAGAGACACCGGAGACTTGCCCGCAAGATTGTGAGACGGCGTGCGGCAATGAACTGTGTGAGCCGGGTGAAGATCCGGAGACCTGTCCACAAGACTGCAGGCAGGCCGGATGT
>PCCS01000062.1 GCA_002731825.1 Myxococcales bacterium | reverse complement strand
GCCCGATATGAATCGATGGCGGCCATGGCATCGCCCAACTGCTCGTCATGGATTCGAGCTTGCTGCCGCATGACAGTAAGCCGCTCTTCCTCATCATCAAGCAAGATGTTCTTTTGCTCTAAAATACCGAGCAAATCGTACCACCGCCCGCTCCGACCAAATAGCGATTCTACCGCAGTGAGCGCTGCCATATTACTGGAATCACTATCCAGGACACTTTGATACTGATTCAAAGCATCGTCCTGCGCGTTCATTTCCTCATCAAGGATCCGGCCTAGGGTCAATTGAACCTGGATACGATCGTCTTCATCGTCTAGCCGATGCAAGGCATCGACGAGAACATCGTGAACTGTCCCCCACTGATCGAGAGTTGACCCCAGGCGGAGAAACGCCTCGCGGGCAGCCCGGTTGTTTGGCGCTTCGTGCACCACGCTTTGAAGCTGGTCAAATGCTGCCACAGGATTTCGGAGGTTGGTTTCCGCAAGCTCTGCAGCCTGCGTCATCAATCGAACCCGCTCGTCGGTATCCGTCTCATGGGTCAGTAGGACCTGGAGCGTACTGGATAATTTTCGAAAGTCTTTTTTCTCGCGATAGATCGGTTCAAGTGTTTTTGCTGCGCGCTGATTGGCTCCGTCGATTTGCAAAATACGTTCAAGAGCACGAACCGCTTTGTCGCTCTGCTCCAACTCGTCTATGTAGAGGTCGGTGGCTCTGAACAACAACGCGATCTTAGAGTCTTCATCGGTCTGAACACCGACCTGGCCTTCTAAAATTCGGACCAATTCAGCCCCATTACCCTGTCCGATGAAAAAGCTGGATAACTCATCCCATGCTTGCAACTGGATCAAACTCTTCTTGTAGCTGTCTCGGGCTCGCCGATTGGTGGGGTCGGCTTCCAACACACCACGCCACGCAACGGCGGCTTGTTCATTGTCGTTGAGTCGATCTTGAAATACGGAGCCAAGCTTGAGGTTGAGTGATGCCCGTTCGTCATCACTCTCTACCAATCCGATTAACTCATCCAAAGTTGATGCAAGAGAATCCCAATCTTTCGTTTGCTCATAAATGGACACCAATGCGCGCCTCGCGTCTAGGTCGCTTGGCTCTGTTTGAAGGATCTGCTCCCACAATTGCTGGGTGATGTTCGGACGGCGAATCTTCTTGGCGGCGTAATTGGCCAAATCTTTTAAGGACGTTAAGGCCTCGTCTGGCTCCAGTCCTTCAGCCAATCTAACTCGAGTTGCGATCAAGTTGTCCCAGTCTCGTCGTTTTTCATAGAGCTCGTTGAGTGCTTGAAGTGCATCAGCGGACTCAGGGTCTTCGACAAGCACGTCTTCAAAGGCAGCAATCGCTTCCATCTGATTGCGCATTTTCTCCAGGTACACTCGCCCTATACGCATCAGCATATCGAGTCGGTCTGTGCCCTCAAGAGCCTCAGCGCGTGTCCGAAGCAACTCGACCAAATCAGGCCATTTGCGCATTTTCTCGTATTTTTCGCAGAGGGCGTCCTGGGCATCTTGATCTTGAGGGTCAATCTCTAGGATCTGAGCGTAGAGTCCAATGACTTTGGCGTCTTGGCGCAGGTGTTGGCTCATGACAGTGACAAGTTTTTTCAGACCCGCCAATCGCTCAACCGTCTCGTCTACGGGAATCGAATCGACCTCAAGACTCAGGACATCGACGTATTCTTTCCATTTGCCACTTTGCTCATAGGCTGTCAGCAAGGCTCGACGGGCGTCTTCATCAGTCTTATCAGACTGAAATACTTGCCGCCAAAAGTCCGCCGCTTTATCAGCCCGCCCCAATCGAGCCTCTGTCAATCGAGCCATTTCACGCAAGGCGCTGAGACGGGCATCAGACGGGTCTCCACCGAGACTCTCTGTAATCATCTGCTGGGCATTCCGCCATTTCTCGCCTTCGAGAAGTCGCTGAATCTGCCAATCGACAACACATGCATCACCACTTTTCTTAGCCAAGTCTCGAAGTTTGAAGTCAACTGTCCGAGCTTCTTCTAAGTGGGCGGCACCGAAAACAAGACGGTGAGCCTGTAGAGCCGTCGCGGCATCGGGTTGGTTAGCTGCCAGATCCTCCAACTGAGCGGCAATCGCCTGTGCTTGGCTTGAATTCAGTCGCAGTGTGCGCCCGACGCGCCAATAGACCTCGATATCCCCTGGCCGAGATGCGACCACTTCAGCATAGTACTGGCCAGCAGAGTCCCCATCAGCATATTCGAGTGCATTCACTAGACGCTCAATGCGTTCGTCCCCTTCAGCCTCTCCAGCCAGCGCTTCTAATTCAAGAAACATCTCTAAGCGTTCGGTCTCATCAGGCTCAGGTTCAGCGGGTTCGTCTTCGACGATACCGTCGTCTGTTGCTGATTTAGGGGCCGTGTCTTCGGATGAGCTTGCGTCGGCACGAACGTCATCGTTCCCGACGGCTAACGATTCATCCGCCGCTGCTAAATCTTTGCTTTCGTCACCGTTTGAGTGGCTCTCGAATTGCTCTTCAGCGCCATCGGCATCGGATTCGCCTACGGCATCGGGAGACTCACCGTCGTGTTCACCAGAAAGACCTGTAGCCTCACTAGATTCAGCGCTGACCATTTGGTCATCTGCACGTTCGGTGTCGCCCTCTTCAGAGCTCTCAATAGGCTCATGAAGTTCAGTATCACGCTCAATTAATTCATCGGATACCGAATGCTCAATCTCTGGTTCAATGTTTTCGTCAGCTAGAATGCTGGGCGTGCCCACCATTGTCTCACGCTCAAAATCGGTGGCGACCACTTGAATGGTGTCAGACTCTTGGTCGACTTTCGCCTCTGCGTCATTTGAACCGAGGAATTTAAGGGCCGCCTGGTCATCGGGTTGCAATTCGAGTAAGCGACGATAACAACTCTCCGCCTGGTCTTGATTGTCCAACTCTCTTGAGTAAAGCGCGGCAAGCTCCCTCAAAATATCGATTTGCTCTTCGGTCTTTTGGGAGACCTCCAGCTCAGTTTGGAGCAGGTCGCAAACGGTTTGCCAATCATGTTGCGCCCTGTAGAGTCGCCGTGCCGCCCAAAGGGCTTGCACGCAGCGGTTATCGTATTCAATCGCGACCCTGTAACACTCCAACGCGTTGTCTACATCACCGACTGAATTCTCAAAGACATCGCCCATCTCGAGTAAGATCAGTGCGGCAGCTTCAGTGTCGTCGGTCAGCTCAACTTCGTTTTGGGCAACCTCGACATAGTTTTCCCAGTCTTCGATGGCTCGGAATAAGCGCCGCATTTCAGCAAGCGCGACCAAAACACCGTCAGGATCATCATCAAGACTGCTGTTGTACAGTTCGATGGATCTGATGGGATCATTCAGACGTGTCTCCGCGACGTCGGCCGCAGCATGGCGCCACCTGGCTTTTTGTGCTGCCTCATCCGCTTGATCAGCTAAGAAAAGATATAAATCGAGTAGACCAGGCCAGTCCTGTTGTGTCGTAAACTCGTCGACGAGACCCTGTACTGCAACTGCATCGCTAGGATCATTCTGTATGGCTTCGTAAAGCTCGCGAATCCGTTCGCTCATTGAGAACGCCTCACTCAAATTGAATTGGGTTTTATGAGCTCAAGCCCCCCCACGTCATTAGCCATGCCCCATGGTGACCGACGTAATTTTGCCTTCGCCCTCGTATACCTATGGGTGGATGGTAGCACAGCACACGCTCGGATCCACCCGCAACCAGCCAAAAGCTGACGAACGGGTCGACGATCTCAGAAAAGCGGCTTTAGAAAGCGCTTTCAAAAAAACGTAAGACACTGAATCTAATCAATAAAAAAGGAGATCTAGTACTGGTTTTCAATGATCGCAATTTGGCTCAGATCTGATTTTTTTCTGACCACCTGGAAACGATGGCAACACAGACAGCTATTCGAAAAGAATTTGCTGCCGGCTTGCACATAGAGCACGGGGCTGGGACTAGCGTTTTGCCCGACCAAGAGCTGCATCCAGTTTACGAATGTGTCGCTCGGCTGTTTGGATACGAAGACGATCGGAGTCTGACCCGCTGCGGGCCAGATAGCTTTTGAGCTGTTCCAGGGCTTTTTTCTTCTGCCCTGAATCGAGATAGGTCATCGATAGATTGAAGTAGCCTGCCGTGTGTTTCGGCTCACGCTCCAGCCCTTTTTTCATGAACGCAACGGCGTCTTTCCATCTCTCTTGCGAACGATAAACCATTCCAAGATCATGGTAGTTCCGTCCGAACTTTGGATTGTTTTGGATCCCATTTTTAAACACCTGAGCGGCATGGACATATTCTTCGAAATCCACATATAGATTTCCGAGTCGATTGTAGGCCAGAGCAAGGTAACCATCGTGTTTAATGGCATCTCGATACGCTCGCTGCGCTGCATCGTGCTGTGATGCTGAATGCAGAGCAATCCCCAAGCGCAAATGACTTTCCGCATGGTCGGGCTTCAACTCGATGGCACGCCTATAGGCTTCGATGGCCATTTTTACCTTGTCTTGGACGTAGTAAGCATAGCCCAGGTGGTAGAAGTATTCATAGTTGGTGTTCTTGAGTTTAATGGCCGCCTCTAAGAGCTTAGCCCCCTGAGCAGTTTCTCCTAAACGCTTCACATACAGCATGCCCTGATAATAAAGCGCGCGGTGATTGGTCGGATCGGTCTCCGCTGCTTTGGCCAATAACTTGAGTCCGGAATTAATATTGCCGCTCTTGGCCAACTCAAGACCCTGACTCATCAACCGAATGGAATCATTACGAGCTTGATAGCAGCCTGTAAAAAACAGGAAGCAGAATAGATACGTCAGTCTTGGCTTAGTCATCAAATTCCCTAATGTGCGCTTGATTCACCGGCGACTCTAGAAAAGGAACGGTGTACGTGGACATGATTGTCTCGTGGCTACGATGGCGTCAGGACCCTTTGAACATGAACGGGTATCTCACGGTCGTTGTCCCGCCGCCGCGGGCGGCTGGAAACTGCAATCGATTGGTCATGCGCTTGATACAGCGACCAACCTTCTGGTTTTTCATAGTGTTTTCGGTCACTTGAGATACGAGAACCTTACCCTGCCCCGAGATGACAAATTTGACTTTGACCTTGCCGGCCAGGTCTGGATTTCGCTGCAACTCTTGCTCGTAGCAGTACTTAAACCGATTACGACTCCGTCTGATGATACGGCGCACAGTCTCCATATCCAGGCCACCAGATACCTTAGGACGTCTCAAGACGATGGTTGGCATTTTCGATGTGCGTTTGACAGTACGCGCTTTGCCTCGGCCATAGCCCGTTCCTTTGCCACCCGAACCGCGACCCAATGTGCCAACGGAGCCGATCCCAACACTCGTTCCGAGACCTCCACCGCCTCCACCAACGCCAGCCAATCCAAGACCACCAAACCCGCTTGATGCGCCGATCTTCGCGCCTTGTAGACCTCCAATCGCATGTACAGCATCGCGTCCAATTGCCGTGTTGGCGGTCGCGAACGCCGCACTCATCTGATCTAATTGATTGAGTGCATCCTTGGCCGTCTCAACCGCTTCATCCCGAGCCTTCTTTTTTGCCAACTCGATTTTCTTGTTGTCCGCTGGCCCCTCAATCGCCATCCGACGATCTTTTTTCTTCTCGCTTTTTTTGCCCGCCTTGCCCTGGCGATCTTTGGCTTTGGCGCTTTGCTCGCCTTCTTCCTTCATTTTCTTGAGGAAATTCTTCTGCTCTTCCAGTCTCTCTTTTTCTTCGTCAAACATCATTTCAGCAAATCGGTCTTCCATCGACCAATCATCGAAATCAAGACCCGTCGCGCCGGCGGGATATAGGGCAAGGATCAACGCGACCAGGGCATGCAGACAAAATCCGACAAGCAGATATCTAAGGAATTGCGGATCCAATGCCTGAAGCAGCGGTACAGGCCCAATTTTGGAGGCCGCTGGCACTGAGTTAATGAGAAAGTACTGGCCGCCGATCTTCAATCGACAGCGCCCACGCGGCGGTAATTTAAGGCTACGGGACCCAGAGACTGCGCCCGCATTCAATTTGCCGGCCGCCGCTAAGTCATCAAGACCGAAGACCTGGTCGTCTAACATGACTTGGCCGGACACCCCGTCAGGGACATTGACCACCATCATCCCACCTATGTACTGAGCCAAAGGGAACGACGGTCCTGGCAGCAGAGATTCAGGGGCGAAGTGACTGACATCGCTATCTTCCCCGATGGTGTAGTCACCGTCTTCGGTGAGATGGCTGACATCCGTGACCGTCTGCCCCCACATCACGAGGACCTCCAAAGCACGATCGACGCCTGGCCCGTCATCATCCTGATCAAAGAGCGGGACGTTTTGGGCAACCGATCGGCTCGGACGATTGCCGGGCTTAGATTCACCTTTGGGCCGGGCCATTGTCAGGACAACCGTAAACCTCCCGATGGTGATTCGATCACCTGAAGTCAGTTTCTTGCGGTTTTTGACTCGGTCTCCATTAACCCACGTCCCCGAGTCACTGCCCAAGTCGAGAATAACAACGTCATCGCTGCCATGAACCTCAATGACGGCATGCATGCGCGAAATGCTCGAGTCATCTAACTTCAAGTGGGACGATGACAACCGGCCAATCTTGATGGTGTTATCGACCAAAACCTCAGTTTGAATCAGCTGACTGCCGTCATAGATTTCGAACTTTATGGGTGGATTCTGATTACTCAATTGGGCCTCGATCGCGATGTTTAGCTATCCAGTTATCAAATGTCTTCAGCAGACTTTAGCATCTCTGGAACAAAGTCCTGTCGAATACGAATCAAGCTGCTGTGCCGTCCACGCTTCTGTGCATTGAAGTACTCACCCTCAGGTCGGACAAATGATCCTTCCACTAGGTCGTCTTCAAAATCATACTCCGTGTTCTTCGTATATTCGACGTCATCAGCCTCAGCGTTGGCTTCGCCTGCAGGTTGAGCCCAAGCAGCACCGGCGACGCATACTATGGCCAGCAAAAAAATGCTTTGAAGCAACCTAACCATACGTTCAACTCCCTAAAAAACGACCTGTCTCAAATCCTATTATAGCGACACGGCACGGAAGCACCAGTCCCAACCGCATAAGACACCAAATGGTCCGACTTGTTTCAGACGGACTCGCTTACTTGGCCGGCGTCTCTGGCTGAGCCTCCTCCGCCTTTTGCTGCCGCATCATCTCTTCGACTTCCTTCTTATTCTGCATTTCTATCCGAATCGCTTTAATCCGATTGGTCACATCACGGCGCATGGCTGGGTCTTGTCGCTCTCCTGACAGAACCGCATCGAAATGGGTCAGAGCTAAATCGGGCTTCGACTCATACTCTTGATAGAGAACGCCTAGATTGAAGTGGGCACCGGCATGAGTGCTATCGATGGCCAACACCTCTTTGTAGCCTCGCTCCGCTTCCTCATAGCGCTTTAGGCCACGGAGGGCGGCCGCTCTGGAGAGCAATCCTACTTTGTGTTTCGGATGCATCGATACCACCGCATTGAAATGTCCGAGGCTTTTCTCATAATCCCTATAGTTAAAAGTAATGGCCCCGATGTTCAGTCGTGCCGGGATGTACGAGGGATCACTTTTCGCGGCTGCCTCAAAGGCGACCAATGCGCTGCGCACATCATCTTTCTTCAGGTGAACAAGGCCCAATGTATTGTTAAGGTCTGCGTAATCGGGATCGATCTTTAGCCCCGTAATGCACACCAACTTGACCAGGTCGTCCCGGCCCATATCGTAATAAACACGAGCTAAGACAGCGTACGCCTTAGGGTTTTTCTCATTGCCTTTAAGCGCTTTTCGGATGCGTTTTCTGGCCGTATCAAAATCTTTCCTGAGTCGATCGTCTTGGGCCAGGTTGAGCAGGGCCTCGGCGTTATATTCATCAATTTGAAGTGCTTTTTCGAATTGTGTGCGAGCCTGACTGGGTTTCCCACGAATCATCAGAATCCGACCATAGTTGGCAATGCCGTCGGCAAAATTCTTACCCTTCGCATAAGCCTGCTGATAATAATCCGCGGCCTTGTCCCAGTCGCCCATCGCTTCAAAAATTCGGCCTATATTGAGGTAGGCTGCCCCAAAACTGGGGTCTTCATCAACGGCCTCTTTCAACAATCTCAAGGTCTTCTTAGCAAGCGCCTTACCACCGCCTGGCCGATAATTCGACATGGCCTCTTTGAACAGATCTTTTGCCTGTCGCTTAACAACGGGCGGTTTAGGACGGGCGGCTCCCAACGGGCCTTGTCCGGCTTCGCCTGCCCCTGCCCCCATCTCTGGCTCGACGACTTGCTGGCCACCACAGGCCACCAAGCCAGCAACACTGATCAAAGTAACAATTCGATACGCTGAGGACATCATTTTGCATACTCCTCAAGCGAGCGAATGGCCGGCGGCGCGATAGTGGGCGGCCCAAAATTGGACGGCGTCGCTCTGACCTCGGCATTGTAGCGGTACTTGCCGGGATCGAGAATCGACAAGCGTTTTTCCGCATTGTCTGAATAAGAATTAAACCATTGCAGCTCTTGAGCGGTCTTCATACACAGCATATAGGCTTCGATCGCCTGGGTTCGATAGGCTTCTGCACGATCCGTCAACGTTCCCTTAAACGCCTCTTGCTGGTCTTCAGTAAAAGACGGCGGGGCTGGGTATTCATAAATTGCGCTGGACAACGCTTCAAGCATCTCTCCCTGACGCGCCGTCGCCGCAATGGCCCAATTTGGGGACTTCAGTTGAATGACCTCTCCATAGATTTTACGGGCCGACTCGATCAGTGTACCCCGTTTCTTAATCTCCTCGACCATCGCCTTAATAAATTTGTCCACTTTCCGATACAATCGCGGGCGTAGTTTGGTCCGGTATTTGATGTTGATGTAAATAGACTCGCCATTTCGAAATCGAGCTTCGGAGACGGATGCGATGCCGCTGGTTAGCTTCTTTTTCTGCTCCAAACTCAGTGCGGTGAAGACTTGGTAGGCCGAATTATAAGCACGCTGCGCAGCCCGGTTGAGCATATCAAAATTCTTCCAGTCCTTCCGTTTACGGCGAAGGAAAGGCCTTGATTGCTCCCAGTACGCATTGCCAATGCGGGTAAATGCATCGATCTCTAAATCGGGTGTGCCGTCCTTCGCGTTATTCCGCAGGAATTTCTTATAATGAGATACAACCTTTATCCAGTCTTTACGCTGCTCGTAGATTTTGCCGATGGAGAAGTAGACTTCGGCCGCCTTCGCCTTATCCTTTTTGCCGACCAGCTTCATATATGTCCGATAATTTTCGATGGCCTTATCGTATTCGCCTAAGCCCATCCGGTAGAATGCTGCGTTCTGCAGTGCAGTCAGTGCTTTTTTATCACCAGGGAATTTCTTTGCGTAGAACTCATAGGCCTTACTCGCACTGCCATAAATCGCTAGATTGGTTAAATTTTTCGCAATTTGAAAGAGCGCTTTAGGCATTTCTTCGCTCTCGCTTGCTCTGTTCACAATCAGCATGAGCGCCCGAATGGATTTCTCGATCTGCTTCTCTTTCTCGTAGTTGACAGCCGCATTCAGAAACGCTTTCGCGAGGTATTTTGATTCGGGGAATTCTTGCGCATAACGCAAAAAGCACTCAGCAGCGGCGATGCGCTTACCTTTGCCCTCTATCTGCAAACATTTGTTGAAGGTGGCATTCTGTTTGATGTCTGTCATCCGAGCTGCGAGTTCAGGATGTGCGTCTGGTGCAAACCGGCTACTGAGAGATTGGGCCGCTTGATTGAGGGCGGTGTAATCTTTCCTTAAGACGTAGCTGTCCAATAAGTAATTGGCCGCATAAACGGCTAATTCATGATTGGGTTTGTTCTCCGCGATGTCCTTGAATCGAGGGATGGCTTTGTCGAATTGGTTTGCATCGAAGTAAATCAAAGCGATGTCATAACTGATATCTGTCTCAATGGACTGACCACGCACATATTTCAAATAGCGCTTACTGGCCTCAATGAACTTCTGTTTTGGCTCTGAAATGGATTTTGCCGCTACGGTCTCGCCGCTATTGCCGTCGCCCCCCTTGATGGTGCTGCCAACGGTCGTTGAGCGCTTAATATTGAGGAGTTTCTTGTAGGCTACAACGACACTACTGGCCGCGTCTTTCGAATGCTCGCCGTCGGGTTTCTGAGCGAGTATGGATTCATAATTTTGAGCCGCCTCGTCCCACTTTTGTAAGGTCATCAAAAGTTCCGCGAAATAGTACCCCATGTCGTAAGAGTCTCGACCACCCGCAAAGGTCTTCATGTAGTCGACATAAAGCTCATAGGCGATGTTGTAATCCTCATCGGATTTAGTCTTTGATGCCTGTCGATGATATTGCGTAGCAAGGCGTCTCAGTAGCGCTTCGATACCTTTTTTATCTTTCGCGACCCGCTTTGGCTCAGCATCGCTGGCTTTTTGAGCGCGTTTCCACAAGCTCACCAAACGCTTCAGCTCTCGCACGGAATCAACCTGCTTCCCGAGACTTTCCGCATTTTCGATGATGGCCCGCTGGTAGCTGACGACTCGGTAGCTGGATTTTTTGACCTTGATCAACTCACCATACATCTGATTGGAGCGTTTGAACTTGCCCTTGTCTGAATAGAGACGAGCAAGCCTTTCACATAAATCTAAGTATTGGTCGGGCGCGATTTTCCGAAAGAAAGTCAACGCTTTCTTAGGCGTCGCCTTGGCTAAATGAACGTACGTTTTTACAATATCTCGAATGGCTTCACGTTTTAAAACGAGCTTGTTACGACCACCACCTCGCTGTTTGTCACTGTATTTCACAACGTCGAGAAAGTCACCCAGAGCCTCTCTGTAGAGCCCCATATTATAGTGGCACCAACCCAATTTATACCGCGCATAGCCGTAAACTGACGAGTCCTTATGACTCGCGATCACCTTCTTATAAATCCGTGCAGCTTTATCGGCTTGTCCATCCTGAAACAGGATTTCTCCGAAGTTGACAAGGGTGTCAGGGACCCGCTGTGAACGCGGAAATTTCGTAATCAAGACGCTGTATATCTTCTTAGCCTTATCCGGTTGCCCTTTTTGCTGATAATTAAAAGCAAGGGCGTACAAGACGTTGTCAAGTCGCGGATATTGAGGAAAATTCTGCGCGATGTACATGTAGAGTTCGATGGCCTTATCGCGATATTTTTGCGATGATTTGACCGTGGCTGCCTTCTTATTTTCGCACGCGATTTGCTGCGCTTCCTGATCTGCCTTCGCCAGGCAAGCATCCTCAGCCTCATATGCGCTGATGCTGATGGCGGCTGCTCGTTCTCGAAAGAGTTCCGATAAGCGATAGTACAATTCGGGCTTAGCTGGGTCTGAATCGGGCGTGGATGCAATGATCTTTTTGAGCTGTTTGAACAGCTGCCGCCATTTATCATTGACTAACGTACGTGTTCGTTTCCGAAAGAACGCTTCGCTGCGTATTTTTGGACCCCGTTCAGCAGCCCCCCCCCGCCGCTTAGACTTGGTCTTTTCCATGGCTTTCGGAACAGCCCGTGTACCGACATCTTGAGCGAACGCGGCTTGGCCAGAAAAACTGAAGCTGAATAAACAGACAGCCAGGCCTAGATTGAGTCGATTCATCGACCACACTCCGACTTAATCGTATACAAGTAATAGCCTAACTCATCGCGCCAATACTCGCCGTTGTAAGACCAATAAATATGCTCATCGTCAGTCGCATAAATCGATCCCTTTCGTCGACGTTCTTTCTGCTTGGCGGCACCCAAGAGCTCCGCTTCCAGTCCGACTTTCTCTGCCGATGTGATTTCAAAATCTATTTTTCTGGCATCGGAGATAAGTCGCGTCAATTCGTCGACAACTCGCTGCAAACGCTTTCGCGCAAGCGTGCCACCTTCATGAACTGCCAGAGACTTTATCACTTCAGTGTCGGTGATAATCTTCTGTGCTAACTGGCTTCTTGCCCACGTGCTCTTCGAATTCTCAACCATGCGCGTTTCGCGGTCTAATTCTCGGATATATGCATTGATGCGTTTGAGTGTCTTGTCGCCAAACGCAGCACTGAGAATTTGGCTTACGCGCGGCGAAATTGCTGAGCCGCTGTCCTGTAGTTTTCCAAGAAAATTATATAATTCAGCCGGTTCTTTTAGGTCTTGTAGATAGCCACGAATTTCATCCCGCAATGGCTCATAGGTCACGAGGAAAGACTGGACTGCGTCCCTCGCCTGTTGAAAATTGCAATTGGCGTAAAAAATAACCGCTTCTAAAATCCCCGCTTCCGGCACGTATTCTTCGCTAAAGAAGGGTGAATTCAACGTGTGTAGATTGCCCAGCGCTTTCTCGTGATTGTCCCACATGTAATTGGTCCAGCTCGCTTCAAAAAGGGCGTTTAACCAGAGGGTGCTGTCTTGCCCGATCTTGTCATAGTACTTGGCCGCGTTGGCATACTGACCTGTGCTATAGAAGACGCGCGCCATGCTCAAAATGGCAAGCTGATTAAAGTATTTCAAATCCTCCGTCGCCGTATTGCCCTTTGACGCATCGACCGTTGCTCGCATCAGATCTTTGAAGGCTGCAACAGCTGGTCTCGGCTGCTCTAATCGAACGTAACTAATGCCTTCCAAAAACTTGGCTTTGGGAAAGTATCGACTTTGTTGTTTGACGGTCTTCAAATGCTTTAGTGCTGTTTTGATAGCACCACGCTTGTAGTGGTATTGACCGACGAGAAATGACAATTCACTTCTGAATTCACGCGGGCAGTCCGTCGGACGGAATTTTGCCATTTTCTCTAGCAGGCCTGGATCACCGGAAATCTTTCTCGACAAATAGTAAATCCATTTGCATGTGGCCTTAAAATAGCGATGGTCTGGACCTGCGTTGACGACCCGGTCAAAGAAATTGAGCGACGCTTGATAGAGTTCTAGACGATACAGTGTCTTTCCAAGTGTGTACTCAGCTTTCTGCTCATAGTCGCCCACGGCTGTTTCATGCCGAGCGACCAGATCATAGAGCAGTAGGCTGGCTCGAAGGAAGTTGTCACCTTTGTACGCCTTGATGGCCGAGTCCATGACCATCTTCGCTTGCGGGTCTTCTTCTAGACGAACGGTTTCGAGCGTAAGGTCGTCGTCCTGAGCCATGGCATAAGTGGGCGATAACAACGCCAGACTCACGATGAGCCAACGGCAAATACGCATTGAGGTCTTCCTCCTGACCATGAGTAAGGCTGAGCCAGGATTAGCGTCTTGGCAAGACCTACACTCAATCGAAAAAATCTACTGTTCACTATGTATACAAAGGTACCTGCTTAATCCAAAGGAAAACCGCCAGATTACCCAGTCATCTAAACACGATTTGCTGATTGGCTGAACAGGTTCCTTCAAACCGCGGTGTCTGCTTTACACGGTCCTTTGGCGAGTGCGACCGACTCATCGTCCTTTCGGAGAAACCAAACACCCGCACTTGTGTGCACTAGCCGTTCACATCACCTTTACGAACACAGTAACACTCATTGGTGCCACCCATTTCTGGATTGCACGTGACCCCATCGACGTATTCATCACCGATGAGCGGACGACATCTGGCACTGCCTTCACAGTCTCCATCGGCGTTACACGTCGTGGAGCAGATTGGATCTGAGCCTTTATAGACAAGGCAGACACGTGTCGAGCATCCTGCATAATTGCGGATCGCGCAGGAGGCTGTCGACGACATCATGATGGAGGTTTCATCCTCGCTTTCATCCTGACCACCTGCGCTGTCTTCGCACGCTTGCCGGAAGGCTTCAGTCTTGGGGATGGCACACGGTTCACCAAAGCCAGAGTCGCAACCAACGATCCCAAAAATGCCCACGGTAAAAAAGAAAACAATCCATCGCTGAAATCGCTGCGTCATGACCACCGCCATATTTTCAAACTAAGAGACATCCTAAGGATAGTCGCTCTTTATAGCAATGGGTCCATACGATAATAAATGGTGGGGTTTCAGATCGCCCAAGGGGCTGTAAAAGCATCTTCATAGTGTTCAAGGCCATCTAATTCGCTCTGGCCATGTTCGACTGCGATGACGTCAAAGCGGACATCAAGCTGCGACGGCGCGTTTCGGTCGAGCCATAGGTCGGCCGCAGTGCACACCCTACGCTGCTTTCCAGCCGTCACGGTGACGTCAGCACCGACCAGGAATGCCGTGCTACTCGAACGGACCTCAACGAAAACCAAGGTCTTATCAAGTCGCGCAATCAGATCAATTTCACCTTGCCGACACGTCCAGTTTCGCTCAAGAATTTCGTAACCGGCATCCATCAAATGGTCGGCGGCCATTTGCTCTGCAACGTCGCCCAATGCTCTACGTATCGTCATCGACGCGTCTCCATTTGAATGTGACCCTATGTTCCGGTGTGGCTCCATGGACCGTCAAAGCTCTGCGATGCTGCCGTGTTCCATAACCACGATGTCGATCAAATCCATAGTGAGGATAAATCTGATGCAAGTCGTCCAATAAGCGGTCGCGATGCTCTTTTGCGAGGATGCTGGCTGCCGCAATGGCAAAACTCCTCTGGTCACCTTTGATCAACGTAACTTGTTTTTTTTCAAAATTCGGGATTGGACGATTTCCGTCGATCAAGCAGACCACGTCTTTGGCCTGTAGCGTCGCCATCACTTGGTCTATTGCGCGACACATGGCAAGATGTGTTGCTTTGAGAATGTTGAGTTGATCTATTTCGTGAGCACTACACAAGCCAATGCCCGTCGAGACAGCCTGCTCCAGAATCAGGGGTTCCAGCATCGCGCGAGTTGTTCCCGTTAATTTCTTGCTGTCATCAAGACTCGACAACGCATCTGGAAGGTCGCCGCCTGGCAAAACGACCGCTGCGGCCACAACGGGACCAGCGAGTGGGCCTCGACCCGCTTCATCGACGCCGATGACAATGGACGAGGGAAATTGTTTTTTAGCCCATTGGTCTACCAATCCGATGGGACCGGTCGGGGCTGTCTTTTCAAATAAAGTGAGCTGGTTCAATTTAGAGACTCAGGTACGTACGAGACGAATGAAGACGAACCCGGTCTGCAGTGATGTGAAATAAAACGCAAGAATGGCGTCCTGACGAAATCAGGGACTGTATTTTGATTTGTTTGGACGTCGCCACATCGACGGTTTCGGAACGATGTGGCAATCGACGGCGCATGCGCGCTAGCGCTGTCTACGCTCTTTAATTCTAGCGGCCTTACCGAACCGGCTGCGCATGTAGTAAATCCGAGCTTGGCGAACCCGCCCAGACCGAACCACCGTAATGCTCTCAATGAGCGGGCTGTGAAGCGGAAAAATACGCTCCACACCAATGCCGCTGCTCATCTTGCGTACAGTAAATGTACTCGTAAGACCCGCGTTGTGGCGACGAAGACATACGCCTTCAAATGCCTGAATACGCTCTTTCTCACCTTCACGAATCCGCACGTTAACGCGGAGATTGTCGCCTACGCGAAAGGTCGGAAGGTCGGTCCGAATGTACTCGTTCTCTATCGATTTCAGTATGCTCATCTCAGGTCTCCTCAGGACCATTGACCACCGAATGGTTGGCCAATTGTGCTTTTTCTTTTCGCGTGAGACACGCCTCTTTTAATAAATCTGGTCTCAGCGCGGCTGTCCGCTGCAAAGCTTTCAACCTACGCCACTCAGCAATTTTCCCATGATGCCCACTCAGCAAAACCTGGGGGACATCTCGACCACGCCACTGGGCGGGTCGTGTATAGTGCGGATGCTCCAACAAGGAATCTGAATAAGACTCCGATTGTACGGATTGGGCATTGCCCAAAACACCCGGCACCAATCTCAAGGTCGCGTCAAGTACCACAAGTGCACCCAACTCGCCACCCGAAAGTACGTAATCGCCGATAGAAATGGCATCGTCCACAAAATCGTCGCGAATTCGCTGGTCAATGCCTTCGTAACGGCCACAGACCAGTAAAATCGAATCGAGCTGCGACCATGCCTCCGCATCAGCTTGTCTAAATTGACGCCCAGAGGGTGTCAATAAAACAGTTCGGGACATAGTGCCCGCCGACTCGATCGCTTGCGCGACCGGTTCCGGCATCAACACCATGCCTGCTCCACCACCGAACGGTATATCATCGACCGTCCGATGCTTATTGGTTGAAAACGATCGAATATCGATGGTTTCAACGCCTACAATTCCTTTGTTAACAGCTCGGCCCACAACGCCTTGCTTGACGTAGTTGTTCACCAATTCCGGGAACAAAGTCGCCACCACAAAGCGCATAATTTCAGTCCCCGATGCCGTCGATTAACCCAGTGGGCGGCGTGACGATCATCTCACCTCCCTCTAGATCCATTTTAACAATAAACTCAGCCACGTTTGGCAGCATGACCTCACGCCCATTCCGATCGATTACAAAAAGCTCAGCCGGACCGCTGTCGAGCACGTCTTTTACGCAACCAACATGCTCTCCATCCAGGGTCTTTACAACCAATCCGATCAAATCCGTGAAATAGACCTCATCGTCTGCCAGAGGCGGAAACGCATCACGTTCTTCAAACCAGAGTAGGTTTGTCAATCGACTGACGATATCTCGATCGGCAATGCCTTTAAACCGGCACAGTGCCCCCTTGGAATCGAAACGAATGGTGTCTAATTGAAGCTTTTCGAGGTGCTCGCGGTTGGAGCCAACTTCAATTATCTTCTTCGCTTCCAAGAGCCGACTGGTCCGGTTAAACGGCCAAAACCGAATTTCTCCCCGCACGCCATGCGGACGGCCAAAACGTCCAATCGCCACCTTCATGGCGACTAGGTCGTTTGTACGTCGAGACCCGGTCGTTGATCTGGGCCGGTCGATGCAGCGTCCAGAATCGTCTCAATGGCTTTGATAGTACGGCCTTGCCGCCCGATCACAGCCCCGCGATCCTGTTCCTCTACACTGATCACGAGAACCGGCATTCCGTTACGCTCAGCATCATGCACTGACACGGCATCCGGCTCGCGCACGATCGCACGAACGAGTAACTCGGTGAGTTCAACCAAGGGAGTCAATTTAGTCTGCCGCCGGTTGTGAGCGGCGATATCGCCTCACCAAACTCGCGACTGTATCACTCGGCTGTGCGCCAACAGAGAGCCAGTGTTCAAGTCTATCAGTCTTGAACCGAATCTCGTCTGGATCCGTCATTGGATTATATGTACCTATTTGCTCGAGAAACCGTCCGTCACGGGGCATGCGGCCATCCGCTGCCACGATTCGATAGTAAGGACGCTTCTTCGAGCCAAAGCGTTGTAGTCTGATCTTGACCGCCATTGGCCCAAATCTCCTGATTATATTTGGTTTACACCCGCCAAAGACGGGTTGCAGGACGGTGGAACCTATAGATCAACGATGAGAAAGTCAAGACTAGGCCAGATTATTAACGGCCCCGACACCCAATTGTGGGCGATCTCCCTGAGAAAAAGGCATTTACAAGGGTCTCAGTCAACGCGTCCCCGATGCTCGACGGCGCAGTGCGCGAACAATAATTGGGTAGTTTGAGATGTCGCGCGGCGCATTGACGTCACTTCGATGCCACAGGCGGTCCTTCACAGCAGCTCTTGGCCAGAGCAACCATTCGCCATACCGAATGACCCATCCATACGGCGTCTTTGCACTGGCATGGCGGACAGCCAACGGTTTGTCATAAAAAATGTTCTCTAGGACTGAGCGGGAATTTGGGTCCGGCCCCATGCTTGCCCCTAATAAGTCCTCGACAGTCCGTCTTAAGTCCGCCAGATCCAGGCCATTAACGGGTGCTCTCATGAATCCAGGCGCTCTCATTTTAGGGTGCCAAATAATCAATGGCACTGCCAGCCGTGCGGGAGAGAGCGTCGTCCCTCGATAGCTGCCTCGCGTACGGGTAGCAGACCCAGTTATGATCACGGCCGTTTCGTCTGAAAGACCGTAATTATTCAATGCGCCGACCGTCTGACCAATCCAGAAGTCAGCCTGTAATATCGCTTTTTCAGTGACTTCTGGCACGCGTTCAGACAGCGGAAGAGACCTAAATGTCTCATCGACCTCCAGCTTGCGACCCCGAATCGGCATGGCCAGATCAATGTACATAAAGAAGGGATTTCGACCTCGAGTGTAGAGCCACTCGTCCAAGGCTTTAAACTCGGCTTCGAACCCCGCTTTACGATCGAGTGTCTTGGGTCCGTTAATACTTGTAAAGCCATGAGTTAAAGACTGTGACAAGCGCGGATTTGTCGTCCAAATACTGGTCCCAATCCCATTATCCCGCAGGCGTTGCATCCATGACCCTTTGGATGATGTGGGACCTAAAATCCGCTTATGTGCATCGATGTTGGACAGGCCCCCTGACCATGTCTCAAGCCCGACGCCACCTTCGGATGCAAGTAACTCAATATTCCGCGTGTCCACGAAGTCACCTGACCGACCCAAACGGATCGCGTCGGCCCAGAAACCTTCGATCACGAATAAGACGATGTTTCGGATCGTGGGAACCGGCTCGTAGGTCGAAATTTTTCGTCTGACATCGATCTGGCTCCACTGCGCAGATTCGATGGGCCGCCCCACACCGCTGCTACGAAAGTGCAGCCGAATAATCTGGCCAGCCCAGCGCCCCAAATCTGCCTTGAGTTGCTCCGTTTGGCCATCATCGATCTTTTTTCGCGCGATCTCAGTTGTTCCGCCACCGTCCACGGACGCGTGTATGGAAAAGTCAGCTGTTCCACCGTCATTGACCTCGGCGGTTGCCAGAACTTCACTGTTATGCGGAACTTGTAAATCAATGGACCAACGCGTTGGTGGCCCCGCGTTCCATGTCAACTCATTCTCGTTGGACAACCATGATTCGGGTGGTGATGAGCTTTTGATAGGCGAGAACCACGCGCCCGCAAAGTCGACGGAGGAACGACGTTTTCGATGCAGTAACGTGCGCCTGAACCAGAGCCTAAGTTTGTGTTCTCCAACGCCCAGTCCATTTTTGGAGATAGGCAAAGTGTACTTGTGCCAGCCCTTCTTCAAACGAATGGTCCCGATTGATTTCCCATCCAAAAATATGCTGGCAGCTTGCCTTTGGATCCTCGGTCTTAGCCAAATAGAAAGGTATCTCAGTCCGGGTCCTTCCTGACCCACGGGAAAGGCCATG
>PCCS01000061.1 GCA_002731825.1 Myxococcales bacterium | reverse complement strand
TATTATGGTCCCAAGGCGCGGATTCGCCGACTTTCGCGTCGCACGAGACGGCGGCACTCGCATCGCTGTACAAAGACAGAATCGAGCCCCTCGGATCGCATCTCGCTAAGTGAAAATGAGTCTAAAGCGCCACGCGTTATTTCTGCGGCTGGCGCTTTAGCTCTCTTTCAACAAGGTCTGCAAATGCACTCAGAGGCTGCGCCCCACTAAGCGGAATCCCGTTTACGAAGAATGCGGGCGTACCTTCAACTCCATAAGATGCACCTTCTTGTTGGTCTGCTTTTACTGCCTCAGCGTGCTTTGGATCGGCCATGCAGGTCGAAAAATCCTTCATATCAAGGCCAACATCTACGGCCAAGGCGTTGATCTTTTCAGCACTGAGGCTGTCATAGCTCTCAAACATTTTTGCATGCATTTCCCAATATTTCTTTTGTTGACCAGCACATCTCACTCCGACGGCTGCGGGGACAGCGTTCTGATGGAAATCGAGTGGAAAATCTTTGAAGACCACTCGGACATCTTTGGGATACTTCTTTAGCAGTTCATTAAGAGTGTCATTGCCGCGCACACAGTAAGGACATTCGAAGTCGGCAAACTCTAGAATGACCACTTTAGCATCGACAGGCCCCTTGCTCGGCCCCTCTGTTTTGACTTTCACTCTGTAGACCGGAAGGTTCGTCGAAGCTTTGTGGACGCCCTTAAGTTTGTCGATATAGGCCATGGTGGCCTTCTGTCGCTCCTGCTGCGTCAGAAACTCTCGGATCTTTCCTTTGACAGCATCAAAAGTCACCCCTTCCAAACGATCCTTCACTCGATCATATTCGGCTCGTAGCATAGAGTCGTCTGGAACTTTCATACTGGCTTTTACTTCAGCGACCAACAATTCATCGATACCTGATTTGCCCTGCTTCTCAGCCTCCAGAGTAAGGAGTCGTCTCGTAATTAATTCATCGACGAGCTCTTGGCGTAACTCGTTTACCTTTTTGTCGTACTCTTTTTTTGCAGCGCACAACCGATCAGCGATCAGGGCATCAACCTCCGACAACTTGACCGTCTGATCTGCATAACGCGCTACAATCTCCTCCGATTTTAAGGTGGGCAGTGAATCACAGGTCCCTTTTGCAAAAGATGAACTTGCGTAGAGCAGCACAAGGCAGAATGAAATATGTCGAAGCATTGAATCTTTCCTCAGGTCAATAATTTGGTTCTATTTGGTCAATCCGAACACGTATTGGAATCACCAAAAGTGCTCCGCCTAACAAAGGGTTGGGTGCACAAATAACCAGTAGTTTGTTCAAAGTATTCCGTACTATTTTAGACGCTACTTTTCTAGATCTAGAGTCTTATAAAGCTTTTGGTCTTTCAGTTCACGGGTTTTAGCGAACACCTCTGCATCGGTGGCATTTTGATTAGCGGGCGTAAGAACATGAGCTCTCAATTCTAACGACCCTGATCTTAGGAATGGATTGGTCATGAGCTCAATTTCAATGGTCGAAGGCACTGTCGAGCGGCCCGTGTGCCGCAGGCGCTGCACACTCGCCAACCGCTCTGTAAGATGTCTATTTTTGGGCTCAACCGAGCGGGCGAACAACAGATTATCTAGGGTGTATTCGTGAGCGCAGCAGACTTTCGTCATAGGAGCTAAGTTTGAAAACCGCATGAGGGAGTCGTACATCTTTTGGGGCGGGCCATCGAATAGATAGCCGCATCCACCAGCGAACAACGTATCACCACACAAAAGTATATCATCGAACAGATACGATATGTGTCCGTCCAAATGCCCCTCGGTCAACCAAACGTCACCGCTTACCACACCGATGCTGACGGTGTCCCCTTCTCCAACAGGATCCGTGATTCCTGGAATATCATTTTGCCTGGCTTCACTACCAAAAACGCGCAGTGTGCCCAACAGCCCCTGGCGTTCGAAATCGCGATTGATACCGATATGGTCGGGGTGAGTATGCGTGTTCAAAATTTTTGTTAATCGAAAATTATGTCGAGTGCAGTACTCGGCAACGGCGGTGCCATCGGGACCATCGACTGCCGCACAATCTCCGGTTTCATTGCAGACAAGAAGCCAGATCAAGTTGTCATGGGCAGATGGAATCTGATGTAACGTAAGACGGCCATTACAGACTAAAGCAGGCTCATTCGGAACCTGCACGACGTGTCCACTTTTCATCCATTGGCTCCCAATGGCTTCCCAATGATAATCCGATTCATCGGTGTGACCACCTTGGGGATTGCTTTCCAGTCAACATCGTATCCATTGTTTCTAAGTCGATACGTCCGGTCGACATCTATGGCCAAGCGAATCCCTAATGATTCGTCGAAGGCGCGAGGTCTTGCACCGTAGGATACGGATGAATGACAGCAGGGCATGAGAGCAACCGGTGTCTCAAGTTCTATTGCGAGATCAATACAGCGGTCTGTTCGCGACCCACACGCATGTATCCCAAGAATGGAAGAGCCTTGCTCAGGCACATATTGATTTATACTCATCGTGTGAAACTGCACTTTCCGTTTCACCCATGGCGCCACGTCAAGCGCGGCATCATAAATCCGTTCAAAACTTAGCGGACACATTTGATCGACCAAGTGAACTTGTTCTACCTCGCGTTCAAAGATTGCGAACAAAAGCCCTGTCAATCCGTGACCGCAGCACAAATCGGTGACGATTGACGCACGCATTTTACGACGGGTGCGGGTGAAAAACTCAAACGATTCGGAGAACTCCTTCATATCCACCGCACAGCGCTCGCAAAGAGCACGTGCAAAACGGTCAACTGCACTGTCCGTCGGAAACCAATGCATCCAATTTGGATTCATTCGGTCCCGTCGATTGGAAACCCGATGTCCGTCGGGTGAATTGAATTGCCGGAGGCCTTTGAATTTGCGATCCGGCTCTTTGATCAGAGGTTCTTTTTCACTCATAGTTGGCAGTCAACATTCGTCAGACTCAAGATGCAAAGGCCCTATTTCTTCCAGTGGTAAAATTCGTAACGACCCAAGCCTGATAGACTTTCGACCTTATCACCCAGCTTCACCTCAAATAGATAGTCTGTGTCGTAACTATAGCTTACTGGCTGGCTATATCTTTTGGCGACCATTCTCACGATCGAATTCATTGAAGCCAAAATATCTTTTCGCTTTCTGAGCTTATTTTTGACCAAGCGACCTCTGACGAGTCTTGCTTTATCTTCGGCATCTTGACCCATGATGTTTACGCTGACAGGAACGCGATATTGATTAGGATGCTCGGAATCAACGTACGTGTCCTGGACATCGAGTTCAAAATCGAAAGATTCAACTAAAATCTGGTCGCCTTTTGTAATAAGGAGATAGGCCACGCGCTTTTGGGAATACTCTTTCGATGGCATGATCTCGCGGATGTATATGGTTTTGTCGCCATCAATGCCGCGAAATTCTAAACTTGCCCGAGATTGCTCATAGACTGCGATTTCGCTCCAAGAACGGGCGCCATAGCCGATACCTGTGACCGTGACGGCGCTTCCATCCGGCTTGGTCAACGTCAGTTCAACGTTGCCAAGCGGAAAAATTGTAAAATCTGTCGCCTTGCGAGATTTCCCGAAGAGTACCTGTCCGTTTCTCGGTCGCCATGGCTGTGCGACAGCCTTCATGGTGGCCGTCAGGACGTGTCCCTCCGCCTTTACAGAAAACTTAAGTTCTTGCGGCTCACCCGATAGCTCAGCGCTTCCCGCCTTAATCGAGAGTGGGCTGGCATTGAATGACCATTCTCCTGCGGCTAGCTTTTGTTTCCAGCGGATCACTTTACCGTCGAGTGTCAGACGACCCTTAGCCTCCATTTTCTTATCGCCAATACCCAAGTTTGCTATGGCCATGGAGAAGTAGAAACTCCCCCGATCACCAAATTTCGCATCGAACGTATACTTCTCTCCGTACCCTTCACCATCCTTGACAACCGGGACCAGATGTTTGCTTTGAACAACCGTTCGATTACCTTGCCAAGCCCGGACAGGTTCTTGTGCATGAGCAATAGGTAGGAATGATAGAGTTAAACAAACAGTTAGAAAACTACGCACTTCACAACTCCAAACTTGGTTCATTGACGGACCGACGCGCCCAATGCAGCCCTATTCAACAGTTCGTTAGCACTCAGGTCAACCACTTGTCTTATTGAGCTGCATTCGACCTTAATTTAGGATGGGTCTATATACGAAAGGAATGTAACTTATATGTGTTATGTAAACGGACGATTGATCATCGTGATGATGGCATGCCTGGTACTCGGGACGGCATGTCACGCAAACTCTGGAAATGTAAAAAATAAGCCCAATGCAGCGAAGCCAGCTGCAGACCTGTCTTGGTTGCCTCCAGGTATGGACGTTGCTTTGTTTGCTGGCGGCTGTTTTTGGTGCATGGAACCACCTTTTGATGGCGTAGAAGGCGTTGTGAAAACAACGTCAGGCTATACGGATGGATTCGTCGAGAACCCAGCCTACCTGGCCGTTGCACGTGGCCTAACCGGTCATACAGAGGCCATTCAAGTTGTCTACGATCCCAAGCTGGTCAACTACGAGAAATTACTGGGCGTATTTTGGCGTAATATTGACCCCCTGAGCAAGGCTGGTCAGTTCTGCGACAGAGGGACGCAATATCGGTCAGGCATCTACACGTACAATGCAAAGCAGAATCAAGACGCTATAAATTCATTTGCCGAACTCAAAAAAAGCCCTCGATTTAAGGGTAAGATCGCAACAGAAATTAAACCTGCGACTCGCTTTTACCCAGCCGAAGAATATCACCAAAACTTCTATCAAAAGAAGCCTCTGCACTATAAACGATACCGAAAAGGGTGTGGTCGTGATCAGAGACTCAAAGCCCTGTGGGGACCAGCTAAACCAACTTAGCGATCTGCAATGAAGTGAGACTCATGGGGCCGACCGCTCAGACTGATTGTCGTCAAAATCAGTACGGACAACGTTTAGATTTATCCGAATGACCAACCACCAACGGCATCAAATCCAGGATTCTAAAACCATCTGTTTTTTTTTGGGTCGTTTTAAATGGGTTATAAATCAAGTCGAAATGCTCTTGTTCGCGGACAAACCGGATTCCGTCACAATGACATTATCTTTCAAAAAGAATATACGTTCCCCCTGACCTCAAAAAACAAAAAAACATTTATTTTTAGGTAGATAAGAAAGAAAAAGTCAGCCTCTCACAAATAAAAAGAGCACTCGACCCCCGATCTAATTGAACAATATAAGTATCATTACTTATATTTATAACAAGACGATACCGAGGATAGTCTACACCGTGCTTGACTGGAAAATCGAAACAAGACGCATCCAGGTACCATGGCCTGTTAGATATCTCCTTGGACAGCGTCGAACCTCAAGCAAGGGGTAGAGCAAAAAAACGGTGTGGATTGTTAGACGTGAGCACGAGGGCCGTCGGGTAGATCTGCACGGACTCGGTTGTGGACTAGCTCATACCGAAACGGGAGGGTGATGGTGGCCAACCATATGACATTGCACCACGGAACGAAGGCGCGTATCGGTGAGCTAGTCAATGGGAAATACGAACTCCAAGAGCAGATTGGCGCGGGCGCACATGGGACGGTCTATCGAGCCCTACAGCATCCGGTTGGCCGAACAGTTGCCCTTAAATTCATCAGCAAACACCTCAGTTCGGATCCAGATAATCGCGTCCGTTTTTTTCACGAGGCTCGGGTTCTTGCTCGCCTAAGCCACCCGTCAGTCGTGACACTTTTTGACTATGGAGAAATGAATGGCCAGCTTTTCATGGTGCTTGAATACGTCAAGGGCTCTGAGCTTACTGAGCTGATTCGCAGCGAAGGTCCACTGGACCCGATTCGGGCAATCAACATTGCTGAGCAAATATTGCGCGCTCTTGTAGAAACCCATGAAATCGGCCTGGTGCACCGGGATCTCAAGCCAGCAAACATTATGATCAGCCGGGCTTCGACAGGTGAAGACTTAGTCAAAATTTTAGATTTCGGAATCGCATCACTGCGCAATGAACGGTCGGCCCAATCTCTATTCAATCATCCACAGGCTCTTGGAACGCCTGGGTATTGTGCCCCCGAACAGTGCTTGGGACACGCAGTGGGTCCAAGTGCTGACCTCTACGCGCTGGGCGTGATCTTATTTGAAATGGTATCGGGTCATGCGCCTTACAGCGCTGCAAATGCCTGGATGATGCTAGAGCGACATATAAACGAAGCAATTCCGATGCTTCCCCGCAGTTTAGCAGTCCCAGCTGGTCTCGAATCTACAATTCGACTCGCTATGGCAAAGAAGCCTGAGGCGCGTTTCCCCGATGCCCGATCCATGCTCCGTAAGTTATTGGAAGTGTTAAGTGACCAGTCTGCTAGCACCGAGCGTACGATGCCGACCTTGCGCGATATTCCAGTACTTAGGCTGCAAGAACATGCACTTGCGCACGCAGCAAACAATCTAGAGTCCGTCGCCGAGGAACCTATTGATGATTTTGATGGGCCAGTTTTCCTGCTGGATGCGCCGCTGCACTTCGGCTCCTCTCATGACGTCCATCATCAGATGGTTCAAGACGGTGGCGGCGATGAACAGCATCAGGAATGGACGCGTTCCGCTCTTTGGATCAGTATGACACTAAACGGTACGCTGATTTTAGCCATCGCGTTAATGGTCACAATTATTTCGAAACACGCCTAAATCATGGCGCTTGCTGCGAGGGACAACCTAGGTCAGACTTAACGGCACATAATGCGTCAACGCCACCATAGGCCTTAAAGAAAAGATGTCAGTCTAAAATGATTCAGTCTCTCTATGAACTCGAGCAGATTGCCTACTCAAAACTGAATAAAATGGCAGCCACCTACTTTCGGGGCGGATCGCGAGACGAGATTACGTTGAGAGAAAACCGAGCGACTTGGGATCGGATGAACCTGTGGTATCGAGTGCTCGTCGATGTCTCTGAGAGGCGGTGTTCAACATCAGTCTTGGGAACGGAGCTGTCTGCTCCAGTCCTGATTGCACCGACCGCATTTCATGGACTCGCGCACCGTGACGCCGAAAGAGCAACCGTCAAAGCCGCTGGGTCATTCGGTACCGTCGCGTGTGTCAGTACTCTGTCCAATGTATCATTGGAGGCTTTGGCCAAAGATGCAACGGCCCCACTGTGGTTTCAACTTTACGTATACAAAGATCGGGAGGTGACGAAAGCACTCGTTCAGAGAGCTGAAGCTGCGGGGTACAAAGCGATCGTATTGACCGTCGATGCCGCAGAAATTGGGACTCGAGAGGGAGACCTGGAAACCGGTTTCCATCTCCCTCCTACACTCGAAATCGCCAATTTAAAAGAGGCGGGTCTCGCAAATCTGTCTCGACCCAGCAGCGGCTCAGCACTGGCCAAATATGTTCGGGAGATGCTCGACCCATCTTTGACATGGGCGGATGTAGATTGGTTGGTTAATCAAACTCGGCTGCCTATTGTGATCAAGGGAATCGTGCGCCCAGATGACGCGCTGAGAGCTGTCCAATCTGGTGTATCGGCTGTCATTGTTTCCAACCACGGCGGACGACAACTCGATACCGCCCCGCCAAGCTCTGTTGCTCTCCCCTATGTTGTTGATGCCGTGGGTGGAGAGGTTGATGTTTTGGTCGATGGCGCAATTCGTCGGGGCACAGACATCGTAAAAGCGTTGGCGCTCGGTGCGAAGGCCGTCTTAATTGGCCGACCAACTATCTGGGGACTCGCTTACGATGGTCAACATGGAGTAGAGACAGTCCTTGCTCTTTTACGCGCAGAATTGCTAGAAGCGATGGCGCTTTGCGGATGTCCGGCCATTAGCGACATTTCAGCAGCACTGCTCAGCCCAATAACGAACAGTAAACGGTCAACTACATGAAAAGAAAAATCGCACTCATTTCCACCGGAGGCACAATCGAGAAGACGTACGATGAAATGAGCGGCGTGATGGCGAACCAGGTCAATGTGCTCGATGTACTCCTCGCCTCATTGCAACTGAGGGGTGTCGAACTGGTCAGAGTGCCACTGATGAACAAAGACAGTCTCACAATGACTGAGGCCGACCATGCACTGATTGCGAGGACGGCTGGTGCAATGGCGCAATTGCACGATGGTGTTGTGGTCGTTCATGGGACAGACCGGCTAACGGAATCAGGTGATCGGACCTTGAAATTAAACCCGAATTTGACTGTTCCAATTGTCTTTACGGGTGCGATGCGCCCTTATGAAATGAAACACACCGATGCGGTCCAAAATGTGACCGAAGCACTCATGGCCGTGCAGGTTTTACAACCCGGCGTATACGTTGCGATCCATAACAAAATCCTCGCATTTCCAGGTGTCAAAAAGTCACCAGCTCATGGCACGTTTATCAAGGCGGACTAACACCATGGGCATCGGGTGATGTGACCTTAAACCAATGACCTGAGACATGAATCGGACAGTGTGGGTTGAGCTCGAAAGGCACTTCAAGGCCTAACATAGTAAGTCCCACCAACTTCGATTGGCTTCGCACCGTCTCTAACTGAGTCCAAAAAACAGAACGTACACTTGCAGATGATTGTAGAGAATCTGACTTCATATGGTGTTAGAAGACGTTCTCTTCTTTGGCGAATCAAGATATGGTCCGCAGCGAAACGGAGGCAGTAATGAAGACGTCCTATCCTTTGAAAAAGATAAAAGTCGTCCTATTGGAAGGTGTACACGAACGCGCAGCACACCTTTTACGTGAAGCTGGTTTCCAAGTCGAAACCCATGCTGTGGCTTATCAAGGTCAAGACCTGATCGATGTTGCTGGCGATGCACATCTCATCGGATTGAGATCGAAGACCCACCTACGTGAGGACTTTTTTAAAGCGGCCAAACACCTTTGGGGCGTGGGTTGTTTCTGTATCGGGACCAACCAGGTTGACCTGGACGCAGCAGCAGCCCATGGCGTACCCGTCTTCAATGCACCTTTCCAAAATACACGCTCAGTCGCGGAACTTGTGATTTCAGAGATTGTGGCATTGCATAGACGCCTTTTTGATCGATCTGCAGGCATGCATGCCGGTCAATGGATGAAGTCAGCATTGGGTGCCCATGAGATTCGTGGGCGAACCCTGGGTATTATTGGCTATGGCCGAATCGGCTCACAAGTCTCGGTTCTCGCAGAAGCCATGGGTATGCAGGTCTTATATCACGACATTGTCGATGTACTGCCCATGGGCAATGCCCAAGAGGCCAAGTCACTCGATGATCTCTTGGAACGCTCTGATGTTGTGACACTTCATGTACCCGCTACGGCGGCGACCAGTAATATGCTTGGCGACCAAGAAATTGCCTGTATGAAGCACGGCGCGTACCTGATTAATAATGCACGCGGACATGTCGTGGACCTCATCGCTTTAAAACACGCGCTAATCAGCGGCCACTTAGCTGGCGCTGCTGTCGATGTGTTCCCTCGCGAGCCTGCATCTAACGATGAACCGTTTGAAAGCCCGCTACAAGGCTTGGACAATGTGATTCTAACGCCCCATATCGGCGGTTCGACCATTGAAGCTCAGCAGAATATTGCCGAATCGGCAGCGACCCGATTGATTCGATTAATGAATAATGGAGCGACGGCATCGGCCGTCAATGTGCCCGCCGTACAGTTGCCGAGATTACATGCAAATCATCACCGCATTATCCATTTCCATCGCAACGTACCGGGCGTTTTAAGTAAGCTCCATACGGGTATAGCCGAGTTGGGGATCAACATTGCTGCGGAATATCTGCAATCGAACCCTAATTACTCATATTTGATTCTCGATATCGCAGGGTCAGACCGAGAAGATGAACTGCGCGACCAACTCTTGTCCTACGACGAAACCATTCGGTTGCGCATCTTATGGTAGACGCAAGAACCAATCGAATTGCCGCACTTAAGACCATGCTGGCGGAAGACCCGAATGACCCCTTTGCTCTCTATGGTTTGGCATTGGAGTACAAGGCCCTTGGCCAAAACGAAGATGCGATCAGCCTTCTCGAAAAAGCGCTTAAAGGAGATAACCCGGAGGTCTATATTTACTACCAACTGGGCGAACTCTTCTATGATTTGGATGACATTCAGTCTGCACTCGATGCGCTCGATTCTGGACTCGAATATGCGGGGCAGCTGAACCATCTAAAGGCCCTTGGCGAAATCCAAGGTCTGCGTGACCAGATTGCCGACGACCTTGACTAACCCCCGTCTTGTGTGCGCCAAGTCCAGTTGAAGTTAGCGAGATAGTTCCAAACCGTTGCGACCGCAATACCTAATAATTGAGACAGATAAATATAGCCGCCGATCTCTGGTGGATTGACGACCAAAGTCTTGAGCATCGCGCTCAAGGTCTGACCGGCCTCGTCAAGATATTGATCGAATGGGCCATCTCCGAAAATGAGAGCCAATAACGCAACGTTGGCGAGCAAGAATACGGTCCATTGGACCAAAGCACCGACCAATGAGACGAGCTGAAATCGAAGGGCGCGAATGGCCATGCCTGAGGTCGTTCGCCGATCTCTGAAGGTCCACAGTTCATTCATGATGAAGTTTGTGATGATGGAGATAAAAATGGCGATTGCTGAAGCGAATGAGCTTCTCATATCGACGTGTCTGAGTAGAGCTAACATACCCAGGTTCACGACGACACCGCTGGCACCAACTGTACAGAATTTGAGGAAGGATGCGCTAAAAAAAGGCGCTAAATATTGAAGTGGGGTAAATCTGGACATGCGCTCAAACAGCGTCTCTCGGCATATCCAGATTCCCCTCTGTCGCCTCGGCTTTAGTTGGCGTTACAGGCGTTGATGTCCTCAACGCATGCTGCACAGGCCTCGGCAGTGACGGCCTGGCACATATTGGCATTTACACACGTTCCAACGTTTTGGAATAAGCTGAATCCAGCTTCAGACAAAGCGTCTGTACAGGCCGTTGCGCATGCTTGACCACTTGCATCATTGGGGCAGGCGTTAAAGCACGTCAAAGTCTCACCGCAACCGGTCATTCCAAATTGACGACCGTCTACTGTACAGGCTTGGACTTCCGCGCTGCAGTTGTCATTAATACACGCATCGGTCATGCAGTTGTTTGCGTTAATACAGGCTGTGATCGCTTCGAAAAGCGCATAGGACGCTGGGCTTGTGGCTTCAATGCATTCGTTTTGGCTCTGCTGCATTCCATTGAGGCACTCTAGGAAACCGTTGCAAGTCCCGTTTCCACTCGGCATGGCAGGTTCACCAAAGCATGCATTCCATTGGGCCGCACATTGCTCTTGCAAGCAAGCATTGGAGTTGTCTGGGCAGTTTGTTTGACCGCATTGCAGAAGGGATTGCGCCTGATTCCAACCCTCTTCAGAGGTGGATTCAATGCACTGATCAATGCAGTCTTGGTTGCCCATTGGGCATTGGTTGGCGCAGCTGAACAAGCCATCGCAGGTTCCATTGCCCATTGGCCCGGCACCACCGCCAAGGCCGCACGCATCGAGCTCTGGGCCGCAATTATCAGCCAAGCAGTCCTGGTCTATCATATTGGTGACCTGGTCAGCGCATTGATTCGCTTGGATGCAGGTCTGGATTGAACTGAATCGAGCCTGGGCTTCTGGGGTAGCCGATGCGAGACACCCTTGTTGACATGCTTGGTCGTTACAGCCGTTCAAACATTGGACTAGAGACTGACACTCGGCAACACCTGTGTCACCGCTGCCGCCACCAGCACCACCGGCACCGCCACCAGCACCACCGGCACCGCCACCAGCACCACCGGCACCGCCGCCAGTACCACCAGTACCACCACCAACTCCGCCAGCTCCGCCACCGGTTCCACCAGCACCATTATCAAGTGTCCCACCGGTACCACCGGCACCACCGGCACCACCAGCGACAGGCAGACAGTAGTTCTGGCTACATGCAAAGCCAGCTGAACACATGCCCTCGACACATGGCTCTACGCAAATTTGGCCTGCGGAAGGAACGCTGGCACAGACACCAGCAGCGCAGTCACTGCTGTCTGCACATGGGCTGCCTGCTGCAGCACTGCCACCATCGCTGTCACCACCACATGCCGCTAAGGCGATTATGGATACAAGGGCTATAGACGCTCGAAGAAGTCGGTTTATCATGACGATAACTCCATCCTAAAGTTTATCATTTTTACAAAATAGTGTTGGGTGTATTGATCGGATCCCCCGATCACAGCAAGTGCAAAAGTTTTCATTGGTCGAAAAAAAACCAAAAAAGAAGTCAATGGTTTAGAAATACGAACGATTGTAAACGAAATGTAAGAATTTTCATGTCCCGCGCCTTATCTAGAGCGGACGGACCTCGTTGATGGCGATCAAACCGTCGGCGACCATATCATTTACGAGAGAGACGGATTCCGTTGAATTTAGACCCATATTCTCAGACATATCCAACATCTCTTGATGACTGAGTCCATGTCGAAAATGCTTGAGCCATTTGTACAGGTCTTCACTGGCATCACCAACTCCACCCGTCTCTGTTAGGTCAACGATCAAAAACTCTCGTTCAGATACCGGAACAGATTGAGCGGAATAAACCTTTCGAGCCGACAGGGTCATTATGTGTTCGACCCGATCTTTAGGGTCGGTGGGTAGGCCAGACTGAATGGCTTGGTACCGCGCCAATGTCCCTGCAGCCACAGCCAAAACATCCACCGCGTTTGATAGGCAATATAGACTGTCAGAGCCTGAATGAGGGCGTAAGCGCCGACGCTGCGCAATGCAGATTTCTAGTCGAACCATAGGTGTATCTGAATATGACATTGTACTCAGCCATGCACCGAAAGCCAAAGCGAGTGACACATCATTCATAATGGCGTCATGAAAAACGCGTGACTCAAAAAATGATAGCAAGGCGTTTAACTCTGTGTGTTGTGAGCACAGAACCGCAGATGAGGGGTATTCTTCGAGAAGAGCCGACAGTGTTCTTGCACATCGAGCGGTGTCGACATTCCATCGGCGCCGATCCGTTTGCCTTAACCAATCACGAGTCTCTTGTTCGATTTGAACAGGACCTAAGGCGGAGGCAGGATCAGCGTAGATGGCATTACAAAACGTCTGGTCGAATAACATGCGAACAATGATTTTTTGAAGGGTTTGGGTCGTCATGACTGAGATTCCCGGCCAAAAGCTGACCCCTTTGCTAAATGGTCAATTTTTCTGAAGCCATCAAGGCATTCATCAAGGGGATTTCGCTCACATTCGAAGATAATGGCTTTGAGCCCGGCAGCCTCGCTTAAAACACGTTGAGCGATAGACCAAGTGGCCGGTAAAACATTGGTTGTATGGTCGTCCTCGATGACTTGGAGACCCTCGGCATCAACGAATGTTGCCCCGGCGATGTGCATCTCGACGATTCGTTCCATGGGGAAACCGTCAAGTCCAGTGAGAGGCGAATGGCCCATCACATTCTGGTATATGGCCAAGTGGGCTGCATCCAATAACATTCCGGTATCGGCTTCGTCTTGCACCAGTGCAAAAAAATCCAGGAGGTGCAGGTCGCCTACGAACACATGGCCTGGTGGGTTTTCTGGCAAAACCTCCAAACCGCTTAGGTCTCTTAGCTTGACGATGCCTTCAGCCATTTCTTTGGCACTGTCCCGACTCAGTATAGGCGGCAGAAGGAGCATGTGGCCACGGTCGCGTGGTCCGAAATGCCATAGACCCGCATCACCACAGATCCAAGCTGGATCAAGCGTGGTCTTCAATGCTTGAAATTTGTCGACCCAGTGACCGCTGAGATCTCTCGGATCATCGAGGTTGATGTCTAAAAAGTGGTAGGTCGTCGGACGGCCCGATTCAACCCATGACACAGCTTGACTATCGAGTCCCGTCTCAACTGTGACACCCACCTCAAGAAAACGAGCATATTGAGGATGATGTTGAACCAATTCTGCAATATGTAACGCATTTGCTTGGGTCGCCGCGCCATATTCGGTCGAAACACCGATGCCCAAATGGGGTAAGAGGTCCAGTCGCTTAGAGAAATCCATCATGGCACCAAGCCTATCATTGGGCAGGCCTGATTTGTCCAGTTACATCCTCAAATGGCGTCTCATCTGGTGGTCCATCAGCATACAAATACGAATCGACCCGACGTCTACCAAATGTTACGAGAGCAGAAGAACGAGTTCCGTACACGGGTGTCCTGACGCAAATTGCATCGAGGGCCGGCGGCCGGACAGACAGAGTATTGTCTTCATCCGGGGTAAAAAAAACATCAGCCAAGATGGCTTTCATGGCATGGGTCGGCGGCTCGACGAGACATCGCTGTCGGTACAGGTCTCTCGCCCGGCTCACCTTTGACAGGTCAGGACTATTTAAGCGGCCGTTCCCAAGGATAGACAAGCCCACTGGTACGCTGTCCTGCGTGATTAAATCTCTGCCGTAGGCGACAAAAAAATCGTCTGGATAGCCGACCAAAAGGTTAAACCGATTGTAGGGGTTTGTCTTGAATTTGGAGAGAACGCGTCGTGCTGAATCAGCATCGGCTGCAGCGAGGAGTTCAACGACTAATGTGCCGCGCGAAATTCGGTCTGGCGACGAGGCTGTGTCGTCCGGTTGATTGGTGAGAGCAACGAAAAAACCATCTGGCCTAACGCCGAACCAGGTCCCACCAGCTCGCAGATCTCGACCCGCAAAAATGGGAGGCGATTGACTGATCATCGCGGGGGCTGCAGTGGGTCGCTCATAGAATTCATCTCGATTCGCTCCCAGAATCAGGGGCTGAGATGATGTTGGCCTGGATAGAATGAGAATGGTGCACATGGGCTACGGACCCGGTGCCAAGCTGCGCCACTCGGATCGAATCCTCTCCGCATCATCGAGGCGCCCGAGACGAGTGAGTTGATTCACTGTAAGATGCCATGCAAATTCTGCTCTTTGTCGCTCGCCAATTTCTGTGAGATACCGAGCTGCTTTTTCAACGAATAAAGGAATATCGAGATCGGCTAATTTCCCATGGAGTAAAGAGTCGAGAAAATGAGTCTTCCGGTCATAATGTGACCATCGGTGCAGCATCGCATCGGGTAATAAAGACACAGCCGTTATCATTAGGAGTGATCGCTTAGCCCCGGTTTTTTGCGCACCCTTAATCGCCAAATCAAGTCGCTCTGCCGCCTCCTCCCATTTTTGCTGTTCCATCATTGCGATGGCCATATTCGCATCGCCATAGGGCGCATCGATGCTGCTGATGGAGTGCAAAAGCTCGGTTGCCCCACGATAAGCCGCCTCCGCAGCAGGAAGATAACCCAACAGTCGTTCAGCATCTCCAATCACATTCAATGACTGCGCGATCGACCATTTGGAGCCGGTCTTGAGAAACAAGAGGTGGGCATCTTTCGCCAGGGATTTACCGGCCTTTAGATGGCCAACAGTAATTTCAATGCGAGCCAGCCCGAGAAGCGTATTTCCATGAGACATAGGTGAGCCGTGCTGGCGGCAAAGTCCGAGAGCTTCCCGATAAATAACTCTCGCCTTATCAAATTGAGATAAAGTCCGATAGGCACGTCCTAATGCACCCAAGCAGTTGACCAAAAGTTGTGACTTGGGCCCTTCACGGGCTGTTTGAGTCGCCTTCACATAGTCGCCAAGGGCCTTATCCGACCCTTCGGCGATGTCGATGCAGCGAGCAATCTCGAGATAACCGCGTGCCCTGAGGGCATTGTCATCAAGCGTCTCCGCAGCAGTGAGAGTTCGCTTTGAATGCCTCAGTGCGCTTTTAAAAGAACCACGGACACGGGAACAAATCGCCCAGCGCCAGCGGATGTCCGCCCATTGTGAACTCGCTATTCTAAAGCCGGCAAATCGGCAGGCTCGGGCCGCATTTAACAAGGTTTGTTGGGCACGATGATAATCGGATCGGTAGCGGAGATTGTCAGCCGCGCCAATATATTGAGTACACGACTCAGCGTATTGCTCGGCCTGAAACAAATGAGCAGCAATTCGGGTCCTGGCGGGGTGCGACAAGCGCAGTAATTCATCAGCGCAGGCTCCATGAATCTGTTTCCATCGACCCGATGCCCGAAGTGATGACTGTAAGGTCTCCTGGAGTAGACCGTGGACAAAAGACCATTGCCCGACGCCATTGGATTCGATCAAGCGCGCATCAAAACAGGCTTCGACCCATTGATTCTCGATGGCAAGGTCCACCGCTTTGCAGACCCGCTCCAAGAGCTTGTGATCAACTTGACGCCCAATGACCGAGGCCACTTCGAGGGTTTGTCTTGCCGCGTTGGAGAAGGGCGCCAAGGCACTTTGCAAACGTTCTTCCCATAAAGCCCTGATACTGTTCGGCAGTGAGATTGGCGCATCTGTTTTGAGCTTAAACCCCGCCTCTCCGGCGACCAAAATACCCGTGGCGATGAAATGGCTGATCATCTCACGGGCGAACAAGGGGTTTCGAGCCGCACGGCTACTGAGCAAAGTCACAACGCTTTCATCAAGAGACAGTTGATGAGTTAAAAGTTGTCGATGAGCCTTATCAGACAGTGGGCCTAAGGATAGAACGCTTGCATTGTGCCCTTTAAAAAGAGCCTTGAGTGTCTGAGAGTTGACGGACTGACCGCGCTGACCATCGTCTCGTACGGTGGCCAAAACCAGGACGGGTAAAGATGGCCAATGCTGGTTCATATACTTCAGAAATAGCGCCGTTTCATCACCCCATTGAACGTCATCAAGAACGAGAATTCGGGGGCGTTCTTGGGTCAGGTAATTTAGAAGCTGACAGACAGCCTCAAAACGCTCGCGATTACTGTGATAATAGTCCGAATGAGCGCCACGACTGGTTTTCCGCTGACCCGACATCATTTCACCGAAGACCGAACTAAACCCCTCAAGCCCGATTTCGCGCATCACCAAATCAACGCGGCTCTGCATGCTCTCGTCATCCAAACTCTCGCACCGAAAGTACTTGAGTAACAAGCCAACTAAACCACAGCGCTCCGTATTGGGTTGCTGGTGCGAGATCACATGGGGAATCGCAACCCCCAACGCATACGCCCGCCGCGAGACCCAATGGGCAAGGGCCGATTTACCCTGACCGGCTTGCCCGATAACGTAGGCAGACTTCAGGCTCGATTCGCTCGAAATGGTCTCCAGTAGGGACCATAAAATATCACGTTCACGCTCACGGCCAAAGAGCGGTGGCGTTGCCAAATCAAACAAGGACCGCCCCGTACCACTCAAGGGTGGCATGGGCCGCTCATGGTCAGGGACTCGCCACGTTTTTGGCAACCCTGGGCGAGACGATGCCTTGGCATCTTGAACCCAGGTTAAATCCGAGACTGGAACAAATACTTGGGGCATGACGACTGTGGAGTCGCTCTCGGCCGATGCACTTGCAGCGCCCTCCGGACGCCGCCTAGGAATCTCCGTATTAGGGAGCTCCAAGAGCGCAATGGCCGCATCAGCGGCCAGCCGAAACCGAGCGCCCGTGCGTTTCTCCAATAACCGATGGACCCACTTTTCAAATCCAACTGGAACGGAAGAGGCAGACTGTAATGACGGTCGTTCAGCTCTTAAATGACCTCGAATGACGTCGTTGAAAGAATCGCAGGCATAGGGTGCACGGCCGTCTACGAGGGCATAAGCCAAACAGCCTAACGCATACAAATCAGTCCAAGGTCCAAAGGCTCGCCAATCACCTCTAATCTGCTCCGGTGCCATGTAGTTTGGTGTCCCAACCATAGCATGATTCATCTGTTGGACAGCCTGAGAGTCTCCGGCAAAAGCGACGCCAAAATCGCTGAGAACCGGTCCCCGTTTGGCTAATAAAACGTTGTCTGGCTTCAAGTCTCGATGGATAATTTCATGAGCATGAGCCAGCGAAAGGGCGTCCAAAAGGGCCAGCAAGACTGCTCGGATTTCGGTCCACTTCATGCGGCCTAAACGCTCGCGCAAAGTGCCGCCTTCAACCCATTCCATAACGAGAAAAGGCGACCCCGCCATGAGATGTGTCAGGTCGCTATGTTCAAACTTTGGTACCTCGCCATAATCAGCAAGTTGGACGATTCCTGGATGGTTCAGCCGCGCAACAGCCCGCACTTCTGCTGCAAACCGCTCGCGGTAAAAGGCCTGTTTAGACACAGGCGCGGTGACAAATTTGATTGCGACTGGGATATCTTGCGCGCAGTGACGCGCGCGCCAGACTTCCGCCATTGCGCCGGAACCCGCTTGCTCGAAGATTTCGAAAGGGCCAAGCCTGATTTGAGAACCGTCGGAGGACGTGGTCACAGAGTTTAGTTCCTAGTTGGGCTGCATGAGAAAGACGGATCCGTTATCCAGACCAGTTGCCTCCCCATAATCAGCGCCTGTTGCAAATGCAGGTTCTCCGCCGAGAGTCCCACCCGAGAGGATTCGCCCCAGGCGACTTCCGGGGTCGTCAGTCTCCCCGATCAGAATGGCAACCGGTGCTTGACTCAGGCCATCGCCTGTCACCCGGTACAGATTAACTTGACCCACTCGGCTGAGCTCACCGCTGTTTTCCTGGGGCGCTCCAACGGCGAGATAAGACCCAGCAATGGCCACTGAATATCCAAACTGCGAATCGCGAGTCTGGCCCCGAGCCAACCATTCGCGACCCCATTGATTTAAGAGTTCCGGCGGGTCTTCATTGGCGACGGCGACACTTTTCAATTGGTATTCTTCGAACGCTGTCCCCGGGACCACCCAGACTCCGCCAACGGAAATATTATTGGTCCGCCGCACCCAAGCTCCAACGGCTAATTCCGGTCGACCATCGCCGTCCAAGTCGCCGCTTGCGAGGGACCAGCCGGCCTGACTATTGGCTTCACTCGTGGCGAGCCGCACCATCCTGGCAGCCGGTGGACACCCATCGGCACCATAACCGAAAACGACACGAACGGCGCCCTCATCACGCAGCCCGTCACGGTCTTGAGTACGACTGCCCAAGGCAAACTCACCGCAGCCGTCACCATTTAGGTCCCCCATGGCAACGACAGCACGGCCTGAGTTTCCCCCTCGTTGACTGCCCGTATATTGATAATAGGTGTCACAGATGACCTGAATTTCATTTGGTTCTTGGGCAAAGGGACGGCCCGTAATCACATACGTCGACCCAGCGTCATTGCCCAAGGGACCGTCATAACGATATGCACCAAGGACGATGTCGTCGTAGCCGTCACCGTTAAAATCGAACTGCCCTGACAAAACCTCTGGTGAATTACTGCCATGGGGACCCCAATAGGCAAAGCTCGGTGACCCGGTATAAATGTTAGGCCCGCCTCGGTAGATATAGACGCCCCCCGTTGAGGATCCCCTCGCTCTGCATTGGCCTGGCGCTCTACAATCTCCATCTCGGCAGACCTGTCCAGCCAAGCAATCAACATCTGCTTCACAGCGTGTTTGACCGGGTCCACGGCAAGATCCATCGTTGCAACTCCAGCCTTCGTTACAGGTCGATGAGTTGACACATGCTGGTGCTGGGGCCATCCACGGGGTACGCACCATGGAACTGTAAGTCGGTCGTTCGTCATCCCTGAGCAGAACGGCAAAATCGTTATGGCCATCACCATCAAAGTCGCCCACGGGGCTGACGGCCCACGCTCTATCTCCATCGGTGTGATTAGGAAAACCACCAATGGACTCGCCCTCGGATCCAATCTCGCCATTGGGGAGGCCCCGGTACAGCCAAATGCTGCCACTTCCTCGATTCGGTGATGCATTCCAAGGGGCGGTCACGATGACGTCCTCGAAACCATCACCGGTGACGTCACCCACTAAGGCGACTCCAGTACCGAAACGCGCCGCACCGGGTGTTCGCGGATAATCGATAGCCCTGTAGATGTCGATTGGGTCCGGGTTTTCTGGTACACCAGCATCTTGGTCATCCATATCCCCTTCGCGCTCTTCAGGTATCGTCTGTGATATCAAAAACGTCTGGCCGGCGTTTGGATACGTGGTCGATGCCCGATTGCCATGAGCGACGATGTCGGCTAGGCCATCACCGTTGACATCGTTGACAACAGCAATGGCCTCACCAAGTCGTGTTTCGGGAGTGTCACCGGCGATTGTACGCACCGGGTCTGGCGACGGCACGTCCCCTGCCCGGCCTTCGTAAACAGTCAAAACACCGCAGTTTGCTAAACCGGGTCGGTCATCGACATACGCGCCCACAATCAGATCAGGGACCCCATCTCCTGTCACATCACCGGTTGCCATCCCGATGCCCATCTGATCAGAGTTTGAGTTGCCATACGCTGCGAATTCAGCGGTCAGAATTGACCGGGACCGAGTGGTTTGGACAGCATCAAATTCCTGTCCCAAAAATAAATGGACAGCCCCGCGGTCGCGCCCGCCTGTATCACCGCCATTCTCACCCACCACAATGTCGACTAAGCCATCACCGTTCATGTCATCGACAGCCAGTCTTCGACCCAATGATGGGCTGTTAATCGCTGCGGAATCATTGACAATCAACTGAGCCGCGTTCGAGGTAACGCCCCCTTGACTTAGGCCATCGGCAGGCCTGCCCGCGAACACAAAGACGGCACCCGCACTCCCCATGCCATTGACTTCGTATCGATTTGCACCAACCACTAAGTCGCAAAAATTATCGCCATTGATATCGCCCCCATGGAGCTCCGCACCCATTTGTAGATTCGCATAGTTACTCCACTCACCTTCGCCTGACAGTCGAGTGCCCAGTACAACTTGATCCGGCTGCTCTAAAAAACCATCTTCGTAGCCTAGAAAAATTAATACACCGCCTTGATTACTGCGGACTGGGTCTGCTTGTCGGTCTTCGTAAAGTGTCGCACCACCCGCGATGTCTAATCTACCATCGCCATTGAAGTCACATACAGCGACCGCATAGCCCAAATTATCGTCCCCTCTGACACCGCTTAAGACGTCATCTGGCTGCGGAGAAAATAGACCGTTTAGTGTTCCGTAATGGATGAAGATTCCACCTGCATTATTAAGGCCTGGATCGTAGCCAGCTGCACCAACCACAAGATCGAGCATGCCGTCTCCATTTAAATCACCCAGAGCGACATCGCGTCCAAACTGGTCGTCAGTGGCGAAACCAGACAACACTTGGTCCGGTGGCCCTGAATAACCGTTTTCATCAGCCAGGTAGACGAAAACAGCACCTGAATTACCCGCATTCACATCGGCTGATTCCATCGCGATGATTAAGTCCACCAAACCATCTCCATTGAGATCGCCAGGCGAGACGGTTCGCGTCGTGGTGCGCCCATCGTCAAAGGGGTCCATATTGGCCTGTAACGATTCGACGACCGTTAATCTGACGTCTGTGCTGACATGAGCAAAGCGATCGCGAATGACAAGTTCGTAACGGCCAGCCCGAAGGCCAGAGAACACACCGTTTTCGTAGCGGACGCCATCTCCAATGTTCTCTACGATGAATTGCCCCGTTCCACCGTCGACGGAGAGGGGAATATTGGATCCGATAGGAACGAAGAGATTGTCAGGATTAGCGCGGAGTTCGACGCGCTCGATGACAGTCAACTCGATGTCTTGAATTTGACCGGTCTCTGCATCGGTCACACGAACGCGGTCCGGGCCATTACGTCCACCTGCCGTGTAGTCACCATTTAGGTTAATCTCTCCGCCGCTCGCCATCGATAAAGGCGTAAACTCGAAAGAACCGGACCCACCTTGAACCTCAAATGTGAATTGACCACCACGCCCGACCTCACCCTCATTTGGATAAACCAACATGGTCTCAACGACTCGCATCTCGATGCGCGCCTCACCAAGGCAACCATCATCGGTGAGCAGAATTGTGTCTACGCGCCCAACCGCCTCACCCGCCAAATATGTACCGGTTGTTTCATTGAGTAAAGCGCCAGACTCATTGCTTTCGAAGGTAAAACGCCATTGTCCCGTTCCGCCGGCCGCGATGAAACGAACCAAGTCATAAGGCCTCGCAGCCGTTTGCGAGGCTGATACGTCGAGACCTGGTTCGCAAGGAGCCAGAGACGCGTCAGCGGTGCCTTGATCCTGGCCACCCAAATCAGGCTCTGCGCCCAAGTCGGGCAGGACTTCAGCGTCATCTATTGAGTCGCTGGCATCCAAGGTTGGTGCGACCTGACCATCAGTCGCGAGGGTTTGATCGAGCCGAGCATCTACGGCGAGTTCGTCGGACCCGGAACTCGATTCCTGACAGCCAATAGCCGTGATTAGGGCAAGAATAACCAGCTTTTTTACCGACCGCATGCAGACACCCCCCATGTTGCGTATTGCCTGACAATAACGAAGGTGGCGCATTTTGGCACGAATTACATGCAGCGATATGCTACAATCGTCGGTGGAACTTCTTCCGAGCCAAATGGGGTGTGCCTGCGGGGACAGGTTGGCGTCAGGGAGGGGCAACTTGCACACATAAATCTGGTTAAATAATACCCCTAGGCTACGTCCACTGTTTTGAATATGAAGAACTTAATGCCAAAAATAAGTCTTTTAATCGGGCTTGCTCTCACCTGCGGGTTACATCTCGCCTGTTCGGAAAGCGGCGACGTTCAGCGGGGAGACTCGATGATTGACGCCGAAATCGACGTGCCGATGGATGCCGGTGTCCTCGTCGACGAAAGACTCGCGCCCGACGCCATGGCTGATTCCCTATTCGATAGTCAATTGCCTGAACAAATGCCAGCACCAGCCAACTCGAGACGCGTACTTGAGCCCAAACCCATCAACTGGGATGTATTGCCGGACGGTCAGGTGCTCTTTAGTGCTGGAGGTCAGATCTGGTTGCAGACAGCCGATGAAACGGTCCCACTTGGGACCAATGATGCTGAATTGCGGTCGGCAGCTCTTGTCGACGATGAGATCTTGATTCTCACCGCGTCGGGGTTGCTCGTCGCGGCTGCCAATGGGTTGGCAGATTCGCCTCTCAACGACGAACTTGAGCAGATCGTGGAGATGAAGTCCGACCGAAAAGGTGGGGCCTGGTTTTTGGACGATGGTGGAGTCAGCCACTGGAGCGATGGCTTATTAAGACGGCGGACACTCACCGATGTTGACCTGTCTTTTCAGACCGCACGGTCTGCCATTGGACGATATCTAGACGAGGACGTCATTTGGTTGAGCGATGGACGGGTGCTCATGGCCATTGGCGAAACCGATGCGTGGCGTTTTGAGTGGCCAAAACCACTCGATTGGATCACCACATCGAGAGCGGGTCTGTGGGTTGCCACGGGATCCGAACTCCAGTTGCTGGCGCCCGATGGTGGGCTAACAGTCTGGGCTAAGCCCGATGGGGCATCAACCGGCTTGGGTAGTCCGACAAGTGATAACCTGTGGTTAAGTTCGGGCTTCGTGCTGTATCAGTGGGATGGAGACGCCTTGCGCGAGAGACCAGATGCGCCCGATCATTCAACCCTTAAAATCGATGCCGGCGGCGCCCTCTATTTGGCGACGGCAGTCGGCATTGAGAAGGTGCTTGGTCGGCGTTTTGTGACCATAAGTGGTTTGGCTGATGAGGACCGAGTGACGACGCGCACGGTCATCACCATCGACCCAAGCGAATCAGGCTCTGTTGCGACTGTGAAGGCCACTCTAGATGGGCTGATAGACGTTGACATTAATTCGACAGAGGGCTGGGTACTCGAACTTGATCCGATGGAAGTCGGACCGGGAGAACACCAGTTAACTGTTGAGATTGACTACACGGACGGGCTGGTTTTAGAACAAACCATCGCATTTTGGGGTCCACCGGCATGGATTGAGGACATCGAGCCGATATCTGAGACCTACTGTATCGCATGTCATGGCGATGGGGGCTCTGCACATCGAATGGTCTCTCGAGACACTTGGATGGCAGAGATCACTTGGATTATCGACGATATTGAGACGGGGCGCATGCCCTACGGTCTACCGCGACTCAGCGATGAGCTCATCGAGGTGGTACGCGGTTGGCAAGAATCGGGCTTTTTGGAGTAACACATGAAAAACAACGTGTTCCTGACAGTCGTATTAACGCTTGTGCCACTTTGTGGGCATGGCCAGACGAGTACACCAGAACCAACCTCTCTTGGGACACTCGCATGTGACCCCGCACTGGAGTTCATGGAGCCCCTACGCTATTTGAGGGCGCTGAGTTTAGACCTCCGCGGGACTGTACCCACACCAGACGAACTTCAACTTGTTCAAGATCAAGGTGACGTACCAGAGAGTTTAATCGATGCATGGCTACAATCCGATGCCTTCGCAACTCAAGCCGTCCGCTTCCACCGAAAATTGCTCTGGAATAATGTAAGCAATATCAATCTTTTCAATGCCAGCTTTAGGTTGGGCCGGCAGAATGGTCTCTTATGGGTTCGCAACCGAGCCATACGCTATCGTGGCCAGACCGTACCCTGTCGCGACGAGCCTGCGGAATTCAATGCAGACGGCTCGGTCATCACAGATGAGAATGGAGTGGAAGGCTACGTCGAAATTATTCCCTATTGGAGCGCAGACCGAGATCCTGTCCGGATCTGTGCTTTCGATGCACAAGACAGATTGGTTTCGGAGGGCGGTGCGGAATGCCGACTTCAATCGGGTGCGTCAGATACAGCATGTGGATGCGGGCCGAGCCTAAGATGGTGTACGACTGGACAAGAACAACGCAGCATAACCGAATCCATGGGCGATGCTCTCGACCGTTTCATGTTTACCATTTTCCAAGGCAATCGGCCCTACACAGACCTCTTTACGAGTCGGATGGGCTTTATTAATGGGCCACTAACCTATTTTTGGTTGAACCAAACCGGCGCCAATGGGGGCCTTGTTTTCGAACCGGCCCCCTTGAACAAAGAGACTCTGACACCCATGCCCTACACGGCCCGGAATGCATGGCGAGAGGTCGAATTACCTGAGTCCCATGCCGGTATCCTGACGCGGACAGCATTCTTACTGCGTTTTCAAACAAATCGGTCCCGAGCCAACCGATTCTATGACGCCTTCCTATGCCAACCCTTTAATCCACCGGACGGTGGCCTTCCGGTCGCCGATGAAGAAAGCGCTCGGAACCCAGACTTGCAATTGCGCGCCGGCTGCAAATATTGCCATGCTTTACTCGAGCCGGCTGCCGCTCACTGGGGGCGATGGACCGAACAGGGGGTTGGTTATTTGAATCCTGAAGAATTCCCCGCATCACGCGGCGACTGTGAAGCGTGTGCGCTTCGTGGCCAATCCTGTAATCGCGAGTGCCGGAATTTCTACGCAATCCAATCATTTGCTCCGGAGGAAGATAATTTCCTCGGGATGCTGAATGCGTACAAATTTAGACGAGCGGATCACGTCCGAAACGTCGAAGTCGGACCCAAGCTACTCGCCTTAGCGACCGTGACGGACAATCGTTTGCCAGGTTGCGTGGCACGGCGGGCGGCAGAATGGCTCTTAGGGCAAGGCATCGCTGGAGAGGATGACGCCAAATGGGTCGACGAGCTGTCCAGGCAATTTGTTTTCAGTGACCTCAGCTATCAAGCACTAGTCAAGCAAATCGTAATGAGTCCTCGATACAGGAGGGTCCGATGAGAATCCTACTCGTACTCAGCATGGTCGCAATTTGGGGATGCGACTCAAGTCCTCAAACGACCGAGTCGGACAATAATGCGGTGGATCGCCCCGAGCAGCCCCCTGCGACTGGCCAAACACAAGAGCCCAGACCTCAACAGACACCGTCCATGCCATCCGATGGAGATGGCCAGCAAGACAATCGGCCCCAGGCGACCATGACGGACGGCCACTGGGGTGCGTCAACACGGGTTGGTGTGAGAACACCGACTGTGGTCGTTGAACCAGGGCGTTCCAGGCGTCGCATGAATTTAGACCAATTAGAATCAGCCTTCTTGCGCGTGAGCAACGATCTAAATTGGACCGAACGGGCCAATGGTGTCGATGTGTCGCTCTTCCAAACGTTATCCGCCACTTTGGGAAAGCCGGATTTTATCCAAGTCACAACAGAAGCGTTAGACCCAACTGCGCTGTTTCAAAAATTTCTGGATGATGCAGCACGCCAAGTTTGTCAAAAAATGGTCGCGCGGGATTCAGAGCGCAACGAAGCCAATCCAAGTCTGCTCTTAGACCGTCTGGCAGACACGACCATCGACGCGCATTTGAGTAACCTGGTGCTCCGTTTTCATAATCGGCAGCTAGATGAAGACTCAAATGATTTGGCGCAATGGCGCTGGTTTGTTGACTCTCTCAGGCATGTAGCTGAGAGCGACGAACAGATCTGGCATGCCGTCTGTGTCGCATTGTTCACCCATCCAGACTTCTACACGTACTAGGGGGTTCGCCATGAAAAAGCAGACAAAAAACATGCTTGGGCGGCGACGCTTCTTGCAAACATTGGCCGCAACGGGCGCCGCTACAAGCTTTAGTCTTTGGCCTAACTTTACGCCTCTATCTCATGCGCAGAGTCATCATCCAGATGCCCCTGACCGATACTATATCTTTTGCTATTTCCCGGGCGGATGGGACGTTTTGCTGTCGCTGGACCCGCGAGACCCTGCTGTTTTTACCAATGGCAATCTGAGGTCCACGCAAATCCAGCCCGGTTATGAACTCCTGCAAAATACAGACGGCCGTCTGATCGAAGCAGGTGGCATCACCTTTGGCCCACATATTGGTGAACTTGCCAATCACGCGAATCGGCTGAGTGTCATCCGCGGAATGAGCATGGATACCTTGACGCACGAAGTGGGTCGACGACGTTTTCTCACCGGCAAGGCACCCAGTGGTCTGCAAGCGAGAGGGTCATCCGCGGCGACATGGCTTGCGAGCCATTTTGGTGGCCAAGAGCCAATTCCTAATCTGGCCGTCCAAGTGGAGTCCTACAACAAAGGCCTAGAGACCTATGCGACGGCACTCAGCGCCAACAGTGTCAGCGACCTATTACGGGCATTACGACCAGCAGATCCGAGTGTAAGCGCGCGCGTCATGCAGCAATTGAATGCGCGTTTGAGCGATGCTGCACTCTGTGCTCGCGGCCAACGATCATCACTTTGGCAATCCGCCGAGGCCTCGCGCAAGAAAGCTCGAGAAATGGTCGTCGGCAATTATGGTGATGCCTTCGATTTTAGAGCAAACACGCTTCAAATGCAGTCGCTTAGAAGTCGATTTGGGTTCAATCAGAATCAGACTAACAGCCCAGAAGTTCGTGGTGCGATGGCCGTACAAGCCATTACGACGGGCATCAGTCGGTGCGTGAGTTTATCTGTCTGCGGCGGCCTTGATACCCACTTCGATGATTGGCAAACCAATCAAGGTGCAAACCAGGAACAAGGCTATCGGGTTGTCTCCAGGATTATTGAAGAACTCGAGGCACGCGAATACGGCGACAGTGGCGAATCTTGGCTCGATCGCACTGTTGTCGTCGGATTTAGTGAATTTACAAGAACGCCGCTGATCAATACTCGTGGAGGCCGTGACCACGCGCTGATGAACGCCTGCTTCTTAGCCGGTGGCAAAGTCCGGGGCGGCACTGTGATCGGTCGTTCATCAGATGTTGGCATGCAGCCAACCACCACAAATTTGTATACGGGCCAGTTTGACCAAGGTGGCGAAGTCATTCGTCCCGAGCACGTATTGCAAACACTCTTTGATGAAGTCGGGATTGGTGAGGCACCCGACCTTAGAGTGCCTGAATGTCGAGGAGACCTTCTTGACCCGTGTGAACAGCAGATTGCAATCCCCCGCCTTCTGAGATCATAAACACTCAAAAATGCTATTAATATCTCCCTAAATGGTCTAGTAGGAGCCGCTCGACATAGACCAATTCATGAGACGGGAGGTGTCCACAATGCCTGGTCTTAGATTTCCATCTCTCTGCTTGCTGGTCTTGCTCTTCAACGGCTGTGCAGAAACCGTATCAAATCAGCGAGCGGAGCAAGGACCTCCGACTGATAACAATCCCGACATGGCGCTTTCGGACGGCGGGCCTGACGCCGTGTTTACCGACGATGGTCTGAGTGGCTCAATGTCCTCAGACGGAGCCTGTCGGTCGGCTAAGTGGTCGATGAGAGAACAGACACTCAAGCTCCAATGCCAATCGACGGCACTGACCATTGAGCCCCAGATTGGCACAGGTGGCCAATGGCTGCGACCCAATGAATGCCAGCCCCAAGCAGGGAATACATACCAATGTTTTTTTGAATCAGTAGGAACCCTTAGTTTACGGATCGACGGCACCATCATTACACCGGGCTTTGTTTCCTTGAGTCGGCAATCCGTGGATGGATTTAGATTCGTTGGCACTCTAGATTCAGTCAACGCGTTAGGTTGGTCATCTAATGGACTGCAATCCTGGTCACAAACAGGAATCATTTCAATACCAGACGCTATTTCCAACCGAGAGAGAAACTCCGCTTTGAGGGCATTGAATGATGTAGAGGTCATTCGCTCGGGCCGAGACAATTCCTGGTGGCACTCAACCGTATTCGCAGATGTCTCGCTCGTGGTCGGGGCCACGACCGCCAAGCATTTTAAATCATGGATTGCGCTCAGTGGACTCGCGCCTCGATATCAAATTCAGATCACCAGCGGTGGACTCGGTGACAGCCGCCCTCTGGCTAATGGAGACGAAATTGAATTTGAATCATGGTTCCTGGCACTGACGAAAGCACCAAACAAGACCCTGGAAGACTACGGGCGATATCTACCCCGACGCACTGTGCGCACATTGGAGCCGGAGATCGGGTGGAATTCCTGGTATGAATTGTGGGACGGAATAGATGAACAATCGATTCTTGAGAATATGGACCGTTTAACCGATATGTCCACACGTCTCAATTGGCCCAGGGTTGGTCAACGGATTATCGTCGATGATGGTTGGCAAGTCGCTTGGGGTGAGTGGGATGCGAATGATAAATTCGAAAGCGGCCTCGACTCTCTCGCAATTCGAATACGCCAGAATGGCTATGAGCCAGGTCTCTGGATCGCACCTTTACTGGTCAAGGCGAACTTACCCATAGCGCTCGAGAACCCTGACTGGTTTATCGCTGATGCAACGTTCCGCCACCTGCGTCATGGAGAGATGCGAATATTAGACGTGACTCACCCCGATGCGGCCGTTTTTCTGCAAGAGACAATGAGGCAGTTAGTGAACGCGGGGTTTAGCTTGTTGAAAGTAGATTACCTGTTTGCAGGTGCCTATACGGGGCGACGTCAGACATCGGTGACAGGTCTAAGAGCCTACAATCTAGCGTTAGAACTGATTCGAGAGGCGGCTGGACCCAACGTTGCCATCGTGGGTGTCGGTGCCTTACCGATCGCTGGCTTCGAAAACCTGGATTCCTGGCGGTTTGGGCCTAACATTGCTGTACAACTGATCGGGCCGAGCTGGCACTACATCACAGGCGTGGCCAGGACTTTGAGTGTCCGTTGGCCATATTGTTTGGCTATCGTCTGTGACCCGGACCCCATTCTACTCCGTAACCAGCCAGACAATGAGCGGATTGTTGGTGTTTGGACCAATGCACTGGCCGGAGGCTCTCTGATGCTAAGCGATGACTTACGTCAGTTAGAGAACAGGCTTTTTGAGTTTGTCACAGGCGATGTGCTCACCTATGGACTCCGCGGTAATATAGCCCAGCCGATGGGATTGCCTGATATCATCCCCGATGCCCTTTCTAGCTCATTGAGTGACCATGGTGAGGGTCGGAGTCGGCATCAAATTCCCGCGCGTTGGGCGTTATCCGATGGGCGTACAATCGTCTTCAACTGGAGCGATGCACAGCAGAGACAAAACGGAATACAAACTCCAGCTCGTTCAGTACACCTAGGAGACTCTGCCCTGAGCGATGACCGAGATAATAGCAGCGATTAATGAGTTTAGAATCGATACCCTATTATGGCTGAACCGGAGCCGCTTTGTGCCCGACATCAGCCCCGACGTCTGGGCGCTGAAATCTGTAGAACACGACCGGGTAGAATCGCGCTCGTGTTACGCTTCAGACCGCTGATGCTGCAATCCCTTTGAATTTGATTGGCGCGGCATAAATCTGGCATTGAGATGTTGAACTTACGGGCAATTCGCCAAAGAGAATCGCCCCTCTTTACGCGGTAATTCAAGACGGCTCGAGCCGTTTTGGGGCTGATAATTTTTGCAATTTGAGCAGATTGTATCTGTTTGTTTTCACTGTTCACAACAGCGACCGACGGCGCTGATTCTGATGTGCTGAGTCCGCTTGCATTGACCACATTTTTTTTCAGTTCGCCCCGACTCGAATTCGCCTTCGCTATGGTTTTTAAGGTCTGCCCTCTGGGGATCATTTTTTTTGACGTCAGACGCGCAACCAAATTCGGATGCACCGCCTGGCGTGCCCCGCTATAGCCGTATCTGCGCAATGGTTTCCAGGGCGTTTGACCACGTTTTAAAAAGTAGGCGAGTGGCCTACTTAAAGCCTGTGACAAGTTGTCTACCCCACCCTCAAACATTGGCCTAAGCGTCTTGTCCGTGTTCAAGGACAACAGAGTCTTCGCGGTATCCTTGGGTGCATTCGGCCCCATAATCGCTGTTCCCAAGCGGCCTGCGATGGGCACATTCGGTGCAGCCTGTTTGACTTTGGGTTGGCTTAAAATTGGTTTTACCGGAGTCGGCGTGGCCGGTATGGCTCGCTTTGCAATAACCTGGATGAAAATCGGTTTGGCCGGTTTAGCCGACGTGTTGCTCAACAGCGTATTTGGCTTACGGGTGACCTTGGCATTGACCAGTTTGTAAGCAGCCATAAGACGATTCATATCTTGGGCAGGCAAACTGGCCAGCCCCCGCTGGGCCAAGGGTCCACCCGCCATTGCGCCTCGCTTAGCAACACGTAAACCTGGGTCTGTTTTTTGGGCGAGGCGACGATGCTTTTTGGCCTTTGCCCTGCGCGCTTTCTTAGCCAATTTACGTTGGTATAAAACATAGGAGGGCGGCTGCCTGTCCCATGGGTGACGATGACCAATGACCAGCCTCCGGCCCCGATATAAACGTTTTGGATTACGCTTCATCTTATTGAGACGCTTGAGGTCATCGACGCTTATCCCAGCACGCCCAGCAATTCGCTTCAGAGTATCCCCACGTCGAATGCGAGTCCGGATAGGGATTGATCGAATGTGAGCTCGCAATGCGTCTTCTCCATGCCGCCGAATATATTCGTCGTTAGCGGCCAATGAATCGGGAGAGTAAATTCGAATATGAAGATGACAATCATGTCCCTTGAGATGTCTGATCAAACCGCGTCTTTTCTTATGTCCAAACCATTCAAGTAACTCATCTTCAGTGATATGGGACTGGCTCTTAGCGTACCGATACAGTGACGGTATGAATCGACGGTGGGAAAACATATATTGTATTTGTCCGCTGCGCAGGAAAGATTCCATCATTGTCCATGTACGTGGAATATCGAGATTTCGTCGTTTCACCTTCTGAAGGCGGTTTGCTCGTTGTCCCTCAAGCATGTAATAGCCAATGTCCACATCGCGCCCAGATTGATGAGATACGTGTGGCCTAAAGCGACCGCCTTTCTTTCTCGATAAGTCACCGACATGGATACGCGGGCTATTCTTATGCTTTGCATGTACAGCGTGAGTTGCTGCACGGATGATATCGACCAGCTCTTGGGTTCCGTAATTCTTGTACTTACGGCTCGACAGCGTGTGGTCACTGGTCAACTTAACCGGGTTTAACAACGCGCCGCGATTAGGGCGTCCCACACTTACGCTATGAGGCCACGCGTTAGCAATTCGAGCCGCTTGCCGCTCACCTTCGCTGAGCGGGGCTGGACGTGCGGCCTTCACCGGACACTCTGGCCGTTGACCATCAGCCGTAGAGGACCCATTAATCGCGCGGCAATTCACTTGAATCGTCGGCTTGGCCATGGTCGCGCTGGAACATGCGACCGAAGAGGCCAAGAGCTGAATACAAGTAAGCATTTTAATTACTTTATAATACATATACCTACATAGTAGCCAAAATCTTCCCGTCTGACAAAAAAAAATGAGTGAATCAAACTATGTCTCTCGAGACCTCGATGACTCTCCAAGAGAGACGACCTGTCTTAGACCCGCGAAATTTCTTTTCAGCACGCGTGAGGGATCATCCGTCTTGGCGGATTGTCGTCTGAAGTGGGAGACGCCGCAGCCGTGTACCGGTCAGGCGATAAATTGCATTGGCAATGGCGGGTGCGACAGGGCCTACAGCAATCTCTCCCATGCCGCCCGGTGGGTCCTGACGCGCAATAATATCGACTTGAATGTCCGGTGCGTCGCGTCCATAGAGGACAGGATAGTCAAAAAAGTTAGATTGTTGAACCGACCCAGACTCCAAGGTAATTTCTTCGAATAGAGCGGCACTCATTCCAAAAAGCAGTCCGCCTTCAACCTGTGCCCGAACACCAGTGGGTTGAATAACCAATCCGCAATCGACAGCTGCACTCAACTTATGGACACGGATTGCTTTGGTCTCGCTATCGACACTTACGTCAGCTACAACAGCCAGAACCGACCCATAATCGACGCACAATGCGATCCCCTGCCCGATGCTGGGGTCAGTGCCATCTCCCCACTGACCCAGCGCAGCCGCACGGCGTAAGACCTCGGCGACCCGAGGTGAATCCGCCAGCATACCCAGTCTGAACTCAAGAGGATCCCGACCGGCAATAAATGCCATCTCGTCTATAAAGCTCTCGGCAAAAAAAGTATTTTGGGAGTGTCCAATGGACCGCCAAAACCCAGACTCAATGGGTGACTCTTTATAGACATGTACAATCCGTTGATTGTCAATATCGTAGGGCAGGGCGTTGAGTCCCTGTGCGGACAGAGGATCTCCGGCACCGAAACCAAGTACGGAGTCGCCACAATTAATCGCTTCAAAGCCAGCGAGGTTCCCGTCTCCATCGATGACACCGGATAAACGGCCAGAAAATGCGGGTCTGAATCGGTCTTTTCTTATGTCTTCTTCACGAGACCAAATCAGCTGGACAGTCTCACCAACAGCCTGGGCAATTTGCACGGCAGCAACCGCATAATCAGTGTCCACCTTGCGACCGAATCCGCCCCCAAGAAGTGTTGCATGAACACGGACTTGCACCAGGTCCAGTCCTGCGGTGCCCGCAACTGCCCTTTGCACATAAGTCGGCGACTGGGTCGGAAGCCAAATATCACACCCTGTTTCATCAAGTCGCACCGTCGCATTGACTGGCTCAAGTGGAACATGGGCCAAGTGCGGTACGAAATAATCACTGGTCTGAACGGTATCATTGCCAGTAAAGACGGACGCGACATCACCAACAACGAGCACCTCATTGCCCTCGGTCGATAGACCAGCGAAGAGCTCTGACTCTATGGCAGCGCTGCTAATTTCTTGATCTGAATTCGGAGCCGAAAACTCAACGGGCAGAGTTTCAACGACAGTCTTTGCTGTCCAAAAACTAGCCGCTACAACAGCGATAGCGTTGGGTAAAGCGACGATAGCCCGAACAGCTGGGTCGTCTGAACCCAAGGCGGCGACATTGATCGGGACGCCATTGGGCGTCGGCGCATGCCGAATTGCAGCATAGAGTGCGTCATCAGGCGCGCTATCGATTCCGAAAACAGCCCGTCCGTCCACGATTTCGCCGTCAATGAAGCGCTCCTGATCGTGTCCAATTAAACGAAATTCATCAAAGCGCTTGAGTTGAGGCTCATCAGGCGGTTGCAGCACACTGGCGTCTTCGACCAGACTCCCATAGGTCAGGCGTTCACCGCTGGGGTGATAGCAGGCTCCATTAAGGGTAGAAATTGCCTCGATATCAATGTTCCACCGGGCTGCCGCGGCCTGTTTCAAAACATGTTTCGCAGACGCACCAACCTTGCGGAAAGGCTCAAAACTGCTGCTCACTGAGTTGCTTGCCGACGTGATAGGAAGCCCTGTTCGCAAGGTGTAATCACCCACCTCGCCAACCACCAACACTTTGATTTGCGAAATGGCGGCATCGAGTTCCTCAGCAACGATCAGAGGCAATGCTGTATGGATGCCCTGACCCATTTCGGCTTTGTGCATCGCGATATGGATACCTTCATCTTCATCGATACGGACCCAGGTCTGGAGTGTACGGTTAGGCCGCAGCCCTCCATCGACCTGCATATCCGGGTCAATGACAGACACATCATCCAAAGGTCCAGCGTCCAGGCCTGCTGTGCTTTGGACTTGCCCATCGTCTGAACAAGCAACGATTAAAGCAACGGAACCCGCGGCTGTCGTCTGAAGAAACCGTCTGCGGCTGACATCATTGTCCATCAGTTAATCCCCTCGCCCCCATTTCTGCGGAGACTTCAGAGACGGCCTGATGAATGCGAACGTAGGTCCCGCACCGACAGATATTATTTAAGCGCTGCGCGATCGGCTCAGGTGAAGCCTGTTCAGGCTGATTGAGGAGGTGATAAGCGGACATGATCTGTCCTGTTTGGCAGTAACCACACTGAGCGACTTTTAGCGCCTTCCATTTGTTCTTAAGACGGCGGCCCAGTTCATCGTCGAGACCTTCGATGGTCGTCACTGTTTTATCGTATGCTTGGCTCACCGGAGTGACGCATGCGCGGACAGCCTGTCCATCAACAAGGACCGTACACGCGCCGCAGAGACCGACACCACACCCGTATTTAGCACCTTTGAGCCCTAGATCTTCTCTCAAGGCCCAGAGAAGCGGCTTCTCACCGGCTACATCAATGGTAGCCAGCTGTTCGTTGACTGTGATGCTCGCCATGGCCCCTCCCCCAGCGGTCAAAATGTAAAAGGCCTGCCCCAAGCGGCTGCCATCAAGACCGATGTCAGACCGCCAGTTGAATGGGGTTTATCTATTGAAGAATTGGACTATTGGCACTCGACCAAAACGCCGCCGCCTTCTTCGATCTCTGAGGGTGGACCACACCAGACAGCCAGGGCATTATCGCCACAACCACCAACCGCATTGCAGGTCCAGTCTTCATAAGTGCAATCGGCATTTGTGCCACACGCGATGGAGCAGTAGCCTTCTGCAGCACCCGGCTGCATGACACAGAGATCTGTTGGCGCTGCGCAATCAGCGTCCTCAGTACATGTCTGTCCCCAAGTGTCGCCGCCAGCACCGCCAGCACCGCCAGCACCGCCAGCACCGCCAGCACCGCCTTCGCCACCTGCGCCACCTGCATCGCTGTTACCTTCACAGCCGTTCTTGAAATCTTCGCTGGCGCCGTTGGCCAAAGCCACAGTCTGGCTACACTCAGTGTGACCGCAAACCAGTGTTGCTTGGACAGGCAGACCTGCACATGTCTCTAGACAACTCTCGTAAATTCCGGTTTGTGTCTCTTCGTTTCCGGCCTCGTAGCCAACGCAAATACCGCTGTTGACAGCGCAGGCTGCAAGGTAGGTACAGGCCGCTGGACATTTGTCGCCCTCAGCTGGACAATCTGGGCTCGCCGGAACGTTTCCACCACCAGCGCCACCTTCGGCACCAGCGCCACCTGCGCCGTTACTGCTGTTGCTATCGCCACCTGCGCCGTCACTGCTGTCGCTGTCGCTGCCACAAGCACTCAGAGAAAAAGTCAGTGCCAAGGCTAAAAGCATCTGAAAAACTATACGTTGCATTGAAGATATCCTTCGTTTGAAATCTCGAGCCGAAGCATCGAGAGTAATTTAATCCAATTTGAGTTAAAGCCACAGACCCTGTCGGATACGTGCCACCGATTATGGCCAAATTAATGTCGTATGCGAGTATGCAAAGTCAACCACTACGCTAAATCGGTAACATTGTCCTGATTCCAAAGTCGCGCCGCCTGTTGTTCCACCATTATCAGCAGTAATGTCAAGCGCTGAGTCTGGTGTGACCCCATAAATTAAGGGGCCCGCGAATGTGTTGGGGAAATCTGAGGCACTCAATGCCCAAAATGTCTCACCCCCATCGACAACGCCTGGTCCGATGGGCAGTGTCGCATCGGGCGTGGTCACAAAAAATGCCAGTGCCCCGCCAGCCCCCCAGTCGATGACGATGGACTCTCCATCTCTGTCGATGACGGGTGCGGCATCTCCCTCTGTACCGACATTGCAACCGCCCGGTGTATCAACGTCAAATTGAAAGCTTAATTCAGGAAGTTCAATCCCTGGTCCGCTCAATGTCAATTGACCCGAAACCGTATCGATAATGCCGTCTGAATCCGAATCGACTATCGCGCCAACCATTGGCGATCCGTTCAAAAAAGAGGGTCCGACAGCAACCGGTAGATGTTCGGAATAGAGAAACTCGCCATCGAGGACGATACTGGTTTGGTAGACCATGCCTCCACCAAAATCTAGACGAGTGCGCGCCCCCTGAGCGGTTGGTTCAGCATTCAATTTAAAGGTCTGGTCGACTAAATTGTCCCAATCAAATTCACCGCTATTGAAGTCGAACATCGGCACTTTAATGGTGACTATATAATCACCTTCCAGTGTCAATTGACTCCCCATCGACGTCTTGAATGGCACGACGTGATCTGCATCGAGCGGCACACCATGGTCGCCTACAATGCCTTTCTCTATCAGCAACTGATAGCCTTGGTCTGGGTCGAGTCTGGACGCCGGTTTGATAAACAGTTGGCGACCATCGACGCGATAGTCCACAGGCAATTCGACACCGGCATTGGAGATTATTTTGACCATCATTAAGTTGGCCCGGAGCTCGAATAAGGGATAAGAAAAGGTGATTTTAATCTCACCATCTATGGGAAACCGTTCCGCGTCGGGGCCAAAATCCACATTCAATGGAAAGAAGTCTCGACCCGTCAGCTCTCCGAGATAGCGGACTACGTCGGCGACCTCTGAATTGGACAGAGGCCGTCCGAACTGCTCGGCCGTATCGATCACCGTATTGGTCAACGAGGTCATTGCACCCGTTTTATACCAAGACCCAATCCGAGCAACATCGACCAAACTTGGAATATCCGTTTGACCTGGCGTTAAACCATCTGGAAGCACAGTGCGGCTGGTCGTAACAAGGCCCGCATGGCAGCCACTGCAGCCCGCATCGCCCTCAAAAAGCTGTTTTCCCCGTAATGCCTGCTGGGACAGAGACCCATCCCGTCTCGTCAAACTATTCGCCGGCGGTGATGGCATGAGTGAAGCGAGATAGGCGCCTAATTGGTCGGACTCTTCAGTATTACCTCGATGATTAATGGTCGAGCCGCCGACATATCCGCTGATTCGTACGCTCCCTACGTACCCATCCCAGCCGATCATGCTGGTCCCTTCTAACCAACGCAGTGGGCGGGTCATCAGACGGCTGACGACCGGTCCGGCGTTCCAAATAACTCGGTCAGTGAGACCGTCGACGTGACAATTATTGCAACTGCGATTATCCGCCGGGCCATCGCCTTGACCGGTGAATCGCTCGAGCCCGTCGATTAAGAGAGCATGTCTGCGCTCAGTGAGTCCAAGGCCCTTCACTGTAGGCTGGTCGTCAATCTTCGTGACCGTCATTCGATTTGAAGAAATCACGTACGGATAGCCATTTAGGCAGCTGACGACTCGCGGTCGACCGACCACTGAAATCCGAGAGACTTCTTGATACTCATCGTCGAGTTTGAGAAGCGCATCCGACCCTTCTGCGACAACCCAAAAAGACCCTGCGCATTCGACGAATCCATGCAAGGTACCCGTCGATCCGGCGGATGAAGGTTGTCGACTCAGATCGACACTCACGGTCGGGGTCGCGGCTCCCGAGAATGTCTCGAACTCCATTATCCGATGCTGAAAACTCTCGGTAGCGGGTTCATTGAGCTGACCTTCAATGCGATTGACTGTGCCGATCAATCGCAGAGCGCCACCGCGGGTGAAATCCATTGCATGAATGGTCGATGCTACATCCAAGAGATGACCGCTGACCTCCAGTGAGCTGGTCTCGATGATGGCAACATCTTTTTCTTCGGTCACAGCCCGGTCTGGATAAGGATACATGTCGACCTGACCGGACCGATGAGACGCAACTGCGACCTGCTGACCATCGGGTGACACTGCAATTGCTAGTGGGTCAAAGACTACAGGTATCGTTTTAATTAAGGTGCGGCTCTCCACATCGACTACGGCGACCGAGTTTGCGCCCGAAAGCGAAATATAGGCGCGTCGGTCCACCGCATTGTAGACAACACTCGCTGGTTCATCTCCAATCCATAAACCATCTATTTGGCGGCCAGTGTCGACATCTACGAAACCCAAGGTGTCGCTGGCTTTGTTAGTCACCAAAATAAGGTTCAGATCGTCAATATAGGTCAATGATGTTGGCCATTGACCCACCAATATTGGCTCGAGGTGGTCACCTGATTCAGTGTCAAAGCGCGCGATCTGTGGCGTATAGACACCGGCGACCCAAAGAATCGGACCGACGGCCACAGCTGCATTTTGGGCTGGAAAGTAATTATAATTGTGAAACGGTCTGACCAGTGGATCGATCACTGTCAACGAGATGGTCGACGGTGCAGCCCCTTCAACAGCATCCAATAGGTTAAACTCAAATCGACCCTCGACCAAGGGGTTGAAGCGCGTCAAGGTCTCGTTCGTAAGCAATTCAGACGTATTTGCGAGCGGCGCTTTTGAAAGCACCCAGCGTGCCGAGCGACAGGCCCCATTATCTACGATGTTGGGCAAGTAAAAGGTCTCGCCCGCCAGAAATCGGTTGCCGTAATGAGGGGCCCAAGGTTCGACGCATGAACCGGTCACCGCAGACTGTTCAGAGGCGCATCCAGACGCGCTCAAAATCCCGACCAGAAACAGCAAAAAAACTGTTTTGTCCGCGGCCATATCTCTCCCTCCTAGACACGCACGCAGTGTATGTCGACCTTCTATGAGCGACCCGAGGCCACATGATACTCCTGACCCGACAGGAGTTACTTCGTCGACCATTTTTCAAGGTCCCATGACTCTGAGACAAAAACAAATAGTTCTGTGATGCGGATGTCACTGGCGGCATTTCGATGATAGGATTGACCGAGTGCAAACGAAGACCAGATCAACATCAGCCACACGTGAAGAAAGGTCAGGGCCTTGTCAGATAAAAACGAGATGGATTTAGACTTTGAGTTGCGTCATTGGAACCCGAAAGCGCGTCCATATCAGAAAGTCTTATGTGCGGCCGTTGTCGGATATTCTCGGTTCGTAATGACCAAATTAAACCGTTTGGAGTTTATTGGGAGACACAATTGGGACCATGCCTTCCAGACATCGACACGGGGGATCCTATCGTTCAGTAACCATGTTTCACTGTTTGACGACCCCCTCCTGGTCTCCAACCTAGGGCGAGTTAAGTTCTCCGATGTTCGCTGGATCGGAGCAGACCATCGAAATTTTTACGGCAGTGCATTCAAAGGGTTCATCTCTGCCGCAGGTAAGTGCGTGCCCATTGTCAGAGGGGCGGGCCTCGATCAGCCCGGTTTGGCTTTCTTAGCAGAGCGGCTGAAGGCGGGTGATTGGGTTCACATATTTCCGGAAGGAGGCCGAACGCGCGACGAACATGCACGGCTGAAAACACCATTTAAGTTGGGCATCGGCCAATTAATTGCCGAGGCCAAACCCGTGCTTGCTCCATTTTATCATTACGGGATGCAGGACGTCCTGCCGATTGGAACGACAATCCCAAAGCGTGGCCGCCACGTGAGAGTGCTCTTTGACGAGCCGCTCGCGGTGGACAACGCGTGGCTTCATGCGCGGGGCGTGGGCTCAGACTCAGCGACCAGTGACGATTTTCGGAAGCTGGCGCAGTGGACCTTTGAACGCCTTAGAAAGCTCGAACTTGAAATGCACCCTAATCCTTAAGCTGCTCGCTCCGCTGGTTCGCTAAATACGTCGCTCACAGCATCGTACCTGTACTTGAATATTCGTTGGAGCGTGCGCTTCACCATGACTGAGTGAGCCAGCTGTCCGAGCGCTGAGAACGGCACCCGGTACTCGACTCGGTCGGTCATGAGAGTGCCCCCATCAACTTCTTCAAATCGGTGTTCATGATACCACTTGGCGTAGGGCCCTTTGAGTTGCTGGTCGACGAACCGAAAGGGCGGTTCAAGGTGAATAATTTCCGTTCGCCAGTTCATTGGAACACCAAACAAGCGTATGCGGTAATCGATGAGCGAGCCTTCGCCCATCTCGATGGGTGTTGGGGTTAAGATTTTGAAATTGAGAAAATCGGGCGTTAAGCGCTCCAGATTTTCCGCATTGGAGAAAAAGTCCCATACACGGCTCAATGGTTGGGCGATGAACTGCTCCTGATGCAGGATAAATTCGTTTCCATTTGGTTCGATCGTCACGGCCGGCCTCCCTTGCCACTTAGGCATGATTGAATCGCCCCCTCCAAGGTGGGCTGCTGAAATACGTAACCTGTCTCCTCTGCCACTCGCGGCAAAACGTTCTGGGATGCGAGGACAATGTCGCTCATTTTCCCCAGTCCTAAACGAAGGGCAAACGCTGGTGCACGGAGAAACGAGGGGCGTCGCAACTGTCCTGCGAGCACCCGACTGAACTCGGCATTTGTGCTGGGTTGTGGCGCCACCGTATTGAGGGGGCCAGAAATGTCCGACTCGGCCGCGTGCAGGAGCAGACCCACCACGTCGTCGAGATGAATCCAAGACATCCATTGTCGACCGCTACCCAGGGGGCCACCAACCCCCATTTTGAACGGAGGCACCATTTTGTCCAGGGCGCCCCCCTGTTCGGCCAAAACGATTCCGATGCGGGCAAAGACAACTCGAATCCCTAGGTCTCGAGCTCGAGCGGCTTCTGATTCCCAATCACGACACACGTCAGCGAGGAAGCTGGATCCTGGCTGGCTGTCTTCTAGCAGCACTTCATCACCCCGGTCGCCGTAGAATCCAATGGCCGACGCGCAGACTAGAACTTTGGGCGTCGTCTCCCAAGTCGCCATCCAAGAGACCAGCTGACGTGTCCCATCGATGCGACTGTTGCGGATGGCATCCATGCGGGCCTGGGTCCAACGACTGCCCGCCACAGGTTCTCCAGCCAGGTGGAACACAACGTCAATGGGGTCATCGGGCCCAGGGGTCGTGTCAGTGACGGGCCACTGTATACACGACATTGGCGACAGCCCCTCTGGCCTCCGCGAAGTCACAATCGGGTCGACCAGGCGCTGCGTGAGGGCCTGACCGATGAGCCCGGTTGCGCCGGTAACGAGACATTTCATGCGGTATTTCCCTGTATGCAGTTGGACCACGAATAGACCACGCACTCGTGGTGGTCTGGGGTACAGATGCTGTCAGCAACCTCGAGGTTACAGGTCATCGGCCCTCTGCCGTGGACCTGCGAATAAGACCATGGTGATTGGGGAGAATTCGACACTGATGGTCAACCACGAGACTGTGAGAAATGGCTCGACCGCGATCCGTCGAGGGGCATCGGCTGAACGCCCATTGACTCTGCGATCCACCGCTTAATCGTTTCAGATAGACAAATCAAACCATAGACTAATTGGGGTAAATGATATCCTGCTGGTCAAGCCGGGAATCTTAGGCCCCTGTTCACGACAATGGGCTCGTCTCTACTGTAAAGAAACCTGTCGAAATCAAGATGTGTAGTCGCTGAATCCGATATCCCGAATACCGAATGATCAAGGCGCTCTACCCAAACCTGGTGTGGCGCACGGCATCGAACCAACCGAATCGGTTCAATCAGACCCTTCGCTGGCAAACAGACAGGCTTTTGGATTTCGAATGTTGCGCAGACTCATAATCACGCAGCCAATGGGATAATTCATGGGGAAAACTGCGACAGTCAACCAAAGTAAGAACTGCATTAATACCCCTTAGAATAGGCCAATGAGCGCTCGTCCAAATGGATTTTTTCTCCGTTCAGATGTGCTCGATCACGGCCGGGCGGAGACAAAAAACTTTGACAAATATTTAAACAAAAACCTTCCAATTGGTAGGTTTTAGTGTACTATAGCGTTTATTCTGGATTCGAGGAGAACCCCATGCGCAGTGTAATCGATCGATTGGACGTGTCTAAACGACTCTGGCTAGCCTATGTGCTGGTCTACATTCCACTGGGCTTTACGATGAATGCCATTGGCCAGTATATGGAAATCGCCATGTTTGCGAACTGGTGGCAAGTGTTGACATGCTACGGTCTCTACCTCATCCCGGCGTCGATCCTCTGCAGAGATAAATCTGTGTTCGATCAGTATTTATGCGGGTTATTGATACTGGGTCTTCTAGAAATATGTGGTTATGCCTTCGAGACGTCCATTGCGTTTCCTGGGAATATGATCGACACCATATTGGGTGAACGGAACTTCTCACTTGCAATGACTCTATTTTTTGCAGCGTTGATACCGTCAGGTAACTGGCTGGCCACGCAGACATCCGTTCGGCTGGCGACGCCCAGACTCGCCCAGCGAACAAGTCACTGAAATCATCGACCCTCTAAGACGGAGACGTATGTTACGCCAGCCCAAAGTGATTCGAAATGACCTGAGCATCTATGACCAGGTCGATCCATGGTGGGATGAAGCAAGTCCCATTCTCGATCCACTTCGACGCTTGGCACAGCCACGCATGGCCTATTTGTCTCGATTCGTCGATCCAGTTGGTCAACGCCTCTTGGATGTTGGCTGCGGCGGAGGCTTTTTAAGTACGCTTGCTGCACAATCTGGAGCTTTTGTGACCGGGATCGACTCGGCACCAGGCGCCATTCAGGCAGCCCATGACCAGGCGATTAGGGATAGCCTCGATGTGGATTATCGCGTTGGAGCAGCGGAAGTCCTTCCATTTGAAGATGAGGTCTTTGATTTGGTTGTCTGCACAGATGTGCTTGTGCACGTTGACGATCCAAAGGTCGTTTTAACGGAGATGCTGCGCGTTCTGAAACCAGGTGGACGACTTTTCTTCAGCTGCATAAACAAAAGTTTCTTAGCACGTTTCGTCATGATCACATTGGCTGAAAATTTGCTCCGAATGGTCCCAAGGGGAACCCACGATTGGAAAAAGTTTATTAAACCCAAAGATTTAAAAAAATGGCTCCGACAAAACGGCGCCAAAATCGACCATAAAACCGGCATCGGTCCAATCGGCTGGCAACGCGGTATTAAATTTGGTCAGCAACCATTTACCTCCGTCATGTATCAAGGTATAGCAACGAAAATTTTCAGGCTTGAGCCTGGATTGGATCCGAGCCTTTAGGTGACTTAAGTACACACTCTGCCAACCGATGTCGGGTCGGAACGCGAGTCGATAACT
>PCCS01000060.1 GCA_002731825.1 Myxococcales bacterium | reverse complement strand
CGCTATGATAATAAACCCTATTCAGGTCTGTACCAAAGGAGTCTCACCGGAACCGAATTGGGTGAAATCAAGAGCCGGAAGACACCACCATCCAAGCGGGATCAAGTACGAATAGAGGCTCTGTACGAAAATGAAATCGAATTTAACGATATCCATTTTGGCAAGCTGGTCGCACACCTAAAGGCCGCCGGTATCTATAACGACACGATGATCATCGTGTCGTCAGACCACGGCGATGAATTCTGGGAGCATGGATCATGTGGTCACGGACAGAGCCTGCATCAAGAGCTCATCAGCGTCCCGCTGATCATCAAAATGCCCGGTTGGTTTCCAAAGGGTAAAAGGGTCTATTTTGGGACCGATGGCGTGGATTTACTGCCCACTGTCCAACGGGTCCTGGGTCAAACGCCAGCCGGTGATATTCAGGGCGAAGATGTCTTGGGGAAAGTCTGGTCAAACGGACCGATCTACCCCATCGCTCAAGTGGCGAGTATGGGCGTGAAGAAGTATGCGCTCCAAGTCGGACCTGCAAAGGTGATTATGGCCGGACCCAGTGCGCTCAGCGTCTATGATACGCGCACCGATCCGGCAGAACAAAAGAACGTACTTAAAACCAAGCCGGTTTTGGTCCGCGCCGCTATGGATCCCCTGGCGATCTTCGCGCCTCGAGCATCCAAATGGAAAAAGACAACCTGGGGCGCGGCAAACAATTTAGACAGTCGGTTTACCCGAGACAACGCAGGTCAGAAATGAAGCCAATTATTACGGTCGTTTCATTGGCGACCTTGACGATACTATTTTTGACGAATCTCGCAGTCGGCCAAGGACAGGTTGTAGATAATCCCCGGGGCGTGGCCATGGGCGCTTTGACGGCCGATGCCATTGGAACAAGTGGGATTATTCACAATCCGGCCGGTCTAAGCCGCGCCTACGTATACCAAGTCGATCTGGTCTACCTGCGCAATGACCCGGGTCAATTGAATATCATGGGCGTCAATATTGCCGATTCAAAATCTCAACCGGTTTTGGCTGCCGGACTCAGCTATGGATTTCATTCAACGGACAAGGGTACTGAGTTTGAACAAAAGGGGCATGATGCTCGATTGGGCTTCTCTCATCCGGCCATTCCAGACAAATTGCACCTGGGTGTCGGATTGCGGTACTTGGAAATCGAGCGAAGTTCGGAGGATTTAGAAGATTTAGAAGGTTTCACACTTGATGTCGGTCTTATTTTTAGTGTTTCTAAGGGCTTTCATATCGGATTGGTTGGAAAAAACCTGATCGATCTTGACGATCCCTTAGCGCCAAAACAGGCGGGAGGCGGGTTTGCCTTTACGGGTGATGCAGTCACGCTGACAACTGATGTTTTAATGGATTTGAATCGACACCTCGATGGACCGAAGCCTATATTTGCAGCCGGTTTGGAAGCCCTTTTGGGAGATACGATCCCGATTCGAGTTGGCTACACGAATGATCGGGTAACAGCACATCAGTTCGTCGGTGGCGGTCTCGGGTTCATCGTACGCGAAGGGGGCGGCAATGGTCAGCTCATGCTCGCCTACCGCCATAACTTAACAGAGACGTCGAACTATACGTTCGGCATCGGCCTGACCATGTTTCTTTAGACCATTTGGGTTGAGACGATGTCTAAAGACACCTCCAATATCAAAGACCACGACTTCCGCCGGTTTTTAAAGAACATCGCATTCACCGGGCTCGCTCTCGTTTTTGTATTCCTGATCACACGTCCAGACAGTGGGCCACAACTCGGCTCAATGGCGCCAGATTTCAAGAGTCAAACACTGGATAGAAAAAGTATTTCGCTCGACCAATACAAAGGGCAAGTGGTCGTCTTAGATTTCTGGGCGACCTGGTGTGCACCCTGTCGAAAAACGCTACCGGCTCTGCAAATCTTGCACAAACGCTATCGAGCCAGCGATCGCGTTCAGATCCTCTCTGTGAGTATAGACTCCGCCCCAAAACTTGCGCGCTATGTGGGCGCATTTATGAAACAGAATCGCTATAGTTTCCCGGTCATTTTAGACCCAAGCCGGACACTGGCGTCTCGGTATCAGGTCAAGACCGTCCCAACCCTGATTGTCATCGACAAAACCGGTGCCGTATCAACCGTTCAAGTCGGATTGGTCAGTCCAAGAGTAAATCAACTCATCGATCACATAGAAAAAGCCATCGCACAGGCCGAAGATTCGTCGAGTTAATCTACATCAAAGTTGCACTGACACTTGGTGAGAGCAGAGCTTTGATCAGAGGCAAGGACAGACGAGAACGAATTATGATATTGTCGTCCAGTGAAATACTCATCGACTAGACTCAGTTCATTTGCCTTTTCGACAGCGGTCGTACTTCTGTCAGTATGGCCATGCTTCGCCAACCCATTCTATATCGGCCGATTTGATGGTTTACGCAGTGGTGCGCTCAATCAGAGTGCGTTTTCGACCTATTGGAATCCGGCCGGTTTGACCAAGCAAGACACACGGCTCAACCTTCATGTTTTAGGCGTTAACCGACGCGCACTTTTTGATCGTTATGCCGAGGAAAACAATGTCCCCGACGAGTTTGCAGAGGCAAACTCAGGGGAGAATACGACGGGGGCATTTGGGCTTGTTCCATCGGCGGCCGTGGCCCACGGACTTAGTCTCGGTGATCTCGAGCTGGGTGTCGGTCTCGTTTGGTTTATTGACCGAGCTGGGAAAACGAAATGGAAGAAAAACTTGGCTGCGCCGGCTGAATTCCCAGGCGCAATCGATGGCCCTCAGCGGTGGGCCACGATCAATACGCAGTTGCTCATCATGAGCACTGGGCTGGGCGTGGGTATCGGATATCGACCATGGGGTCTGAGTATCGGTGCGACACCGGTTTATAATTACACACGACTGAGTACCGTCCGAGCTCGAAACCCAGACAGCGGAGACAGACTCATCGATGAATCAGGCGGCCTTGCCGAGGGCCGAATCTTATTTGAAAATGGAGAGGCCTCGGCCCTGTCCTGGATCCTTGGAGCTCGCTGGCAGCCAGCCCCTAATTGGGCCCTAGGCCTGAGCTGGAGTTCGGGTATCTCTTATGATGTAGAGGGGCAAGTTCATATCTCCTTCGGTCGAGCCGAGGAGACCCATGCGCAAGCGCGATTTGACTTGCCTGTGCCACAGAGTTTGCGCCTTGAGCTGGGCATGGACTTAGGAACGATGATGACACTGCGGCCTCAAGTGACCTGGACAGAATGGTCGGTTTTTAAAAAGCAGGAAGCGGTCAACATCGCAAACGGCGAGGTTTTGTTGAGCCAAGAACGCAATTTCAGCGACGTGATCAGTTATCGCCTGGCTTGTGATTTGGCGCTAAATGACGAATTAACACTGCATGCAACGGGTCAATTCGAAAATGGCGCGACGCCCGTTGAGACTTTTGAACCCGGTCTCGCTGAATCTAACAATTGGGAGATCGGACTCGGCGCATCTGTCCAACTGACCGATTCAGTCAACCTATCAGCCAGCTTTACCTGGCAACAATTCGTCGATGTTGACGTACGAAATAGCGTCCAGCAGCCCACGATGAATGGATATTATACCGATGCCCGTCAATACGTCACAATCGACCTTGAGGTGTCACTATGAAACGTTTGCTTTGCCTAGTGATGCTGTTCACAGGCTGTGACGCCGAGACACCCAATGACGACTACCGAAATTATCGGCAACGTACAGAGACAGCCCGGACAGACGTCTGTGCGCAATCCACCGGCACGGGACAATTAAGTGATCTGACGGGGATGTGGCTCATTCGAGCGCTCCTTAATGGTGGAATTACACTCGGTCTTAGAATTGAAATTCGACCTGCTGAGGGGGAGACCGGGATGCCGCCTAAGCGCGTCGAGGCCCGTTTCTGGCTGGAAGAAAACCCTTTTGATATGGACCCTGTGGTCACCACAGTCGCAGACATCGGGGACGACGGGCGGTTTGTCATTATTGCTGACCCGCTTGAATTAGGGCCTGAAACCTTGGGCTCACCCTCGACAGTAGCGGCCAGAGTGGAACTGCACGGTCAAGCCATCGATAATGACCAGTGGTGTGGGATCGTCTTCGGCAATGTCGTCAGTCCATTGAACCTGAACTTGGAGGGCTCGACATTTGGGGCCATTCGACTCACCGACGGACTCACCTCCGATTCGGTCCCTTACCGCTGTCCTGGTGACCCATGCGCACCGGATGCGGGCGTTCCAATAGACGTGGGGGCTATGGATGATGCCGAAGTCATCAGTCAGCCAGAGAGGCCAGCCTTCACTGTGACCAATGGACAAAGACATGACATTACCGGTGATTGGTTTCTGCAAGCCAATCTATCTGGATTACCCCTCAACTTGTGGATCTCGCTCAATTATCGTGGTGGGGATGAGACTGCCAGTCCAGCATCCCTTGATGGCACTCTGCGCCTCGCGACTGATCCCGTCGAGCAACCGGCACGCTTGACCTTTTCAGCCGAGGTCAACGAAACCGGCGAGTTTGACCTTTGGCTACCCAATCTAGAACTCGATGTCGGCGCTTTGATCGTCAAAGGTAATATCCTTTTGTCAGCGGCAAGCTTTGATGATGGGTGGTGTGGACTGGCTGCTGGTAATGTCACCGATCCCTTTGAAATTGATCTCACCGGCTCGACCTTTGGCGCGCTGAGATGGATGCCCGGGACCGAAGCACCGAACGAACCGCTCAGCGCATGTCCATCAGATGACCAGTGAGACCCCGACCGAACAACCACTTTGGTTCTTCGGGTACGGTTCACTGATATGGCGCCCAGACTTCCCGTTCTTAGAACAGAAACCCGCTCGTATTTCCGGCTATATTCGGCGCTTTTGGCAAGGGTCACCAGACCATCGGGGGACACCTGCCGAGCCAGGTCGAGTGGTCACTTTGGTCCCTGACCCAGCGGGATCTTGTGATGGGGTTGCATTCAGAGTGTTGCCCGACCATCTCCAGTCTGTTCTCGAGTACCTAGATGAACGAGAAAGCGGGGGCTACACGCGCATTATCTCACCAATCGATATAGGACACATTGTGCACGCCACAGTCTACGTGGCAAACCAAAACAACCCCCATTATTTGGGGTCGTCAAGCTTAGACAAGATGGCACAACATATCGTGAGAAGTCAGGGTCCGAGCGGAACCAATCTTCAATATCTGACGGAACTGGCTCGCTGCCTGGACCATTGGCGAATCAGAGATAAGCACGTCCTGGATTTACACACTCAATGTTTAAGCATACAGCACCGTGAGGGCGTCTCGAATGAGGTCTAGGCTTCCCCCTAACCGGTGATCATCATCGGCCTGAAATAAGGACAGAACACCGGGTGAACGATTGGCTGCTGAGACGCTCTCGCTCAGGGGAATTACGTCGTCATGCACCCCATGTATAATCACGGTACTGGCCTCGATCACAATTCGGGCTGCATCACGGCACTCGGTCCAGAAAGAAAAAGGTAAGTCGATGGGTCCACCGACGGCTGCATGCTGATATTGGATGAAACCGTCGGCTGCCCACTTGGAGAACGCCGCGTCTCCAAGGCGATTGCGAAAGGATTGATGCACACCAAATGCAGGCGCAAGTAAGATCAGCTTGTAGGCATTGGAGGGTCGATTTGACAAAGCAACTACCGATGCAAGTCCGCCCATACTAGAGCCGATGACCAGCGACACATCGGGGTTTGAATCCAGCGCTTCTGCAAGCACGGAGACGTGGTCTAGAAAGCGCCAGCCCTTGCTATGGAGAGTCGGAGAAATGACAGTCATGCCAAGGGTTTCACGAAGGTAGCTGGCCTTCCGGCCATCAGGTCTACCTTCAAACCCGTGGGCAAAAATCACATTATGGGGATAATTAATGGAGCTTTGATAACTCATCGTCGAGCGGCCCTCATGGCGGTTCCAATGGAAATGCACCAAAGGACGACCGTAGCAAGAGCCGGCCCCAGAATACCCATGGCAACAAAGACCGCAGCCCAGCCCTGAACCTGTCCATGCAAAGAAATCGCTTGGACTGTCGATAGGACAAAATCCGTGAGAGTCGCCCCCGCTAAGAACATACTCAGTCTAGGGGCGGCAGAATGCTGGACTTTGAGTAGAGCGCTCAGAGAGAGTAGCCCCGCGGCAAGAAGACCATTGAAGACTACCCAAGCGACCTGAACGCTTTTATCGCCAAACCAAAATGCCCCGTCTGCGTTGGCCAGTAGCGCAGTCCAGGGTACGAGAATCAGGCACTGGACCGCCAATAGAGATGACCAGAATCGCGGCTTGACGCGGCCAAGTAAGCGTCTAAAGCTGTCGAATACAAATCCCCAGGTTGAGTTGGGTGTAAACGCTCTTAGAAGAGCTGTGGTGGCTCGAAAGTGAGTGACCCTCTGACTCTTCAATATATATTGAGGTGTCCAACGATGTGGATTAAACCGCCCTTTGAATCGATACAGCCCATCGAAGTCATACAGACCCTTGACCCAGCTCAATGCTCTACGGCCCAAAGGACCAATAACCGCCTCAGTTTTCAAGTTTGTCGACAGCCGCGCTAGTGGGGCTAGACCAAGGGTGACAAATCGGTCGCCTGCCGATTGAGCATCCATCATCGCCGTATGGATTAACAGTTCGCTGGTCCCATTTGGCGCATCAGGCGTTCTAATGACGTCCTCGAAAAACCAGCCTCCTCGATCATACACGGGTACGGCAGCGAGAAAACCAACGGGCTGGCCTTTGTGCAGAGCTAAGAAGTAGCGCTTCTCGTAAGCGAAAGAGAGAGGGTCTAGGCTCACCATGAATTTCAAGATGCCAATGGGTCGAGCATCCATCCACCGCGTCATGACGTGTCGAATCGCCAATGTCGCTGTCCCCTCGAATTCTCCCGACGGTGTGGCCTGTATTTTTTGGATGGAGACAGCCTTGTTCTTGGCTCGGTTGATCTGCGCTCGCAAGGTTTTATTCTCTGCCCCCTCGATGGTGTAATTCTGACAATCCCATTCGGGCTGCTCTCCAATTTTGACCACATCGAAATGGTCTAATTCAGGGCCCAGATGGGACAGGGTCCACTCTTCAACCCCCGCCAAGAGAAGCCGCCACTGATTGGCGTCTGAAAATTGGCGGAAGGCAGACAAAGCGTCTTTCAGTATGTCTTGAGGCGCAATGGGCTGACCGACAACGACTGCGCATCCTCCAGTGACCAGATACGCAACGACACACTCACGTCCACTATCATCTGACCAAAACCAATAGCTATAGCCATCTTCAAGCACCTGAAATGCGCTCGCAAAGCGCCCGTACTGGCGGATCAAAGATAAAACCCGTACCCGGTCTTGGTCGAAGCTTGATTCGTTGATGGACTGGCTGTCAACGGACTGCACGTCGTCTGAGTCCCTATGGCTGATTACACACTCAAATAACCTAACTCGAAAGCTATGGTTGAGAAATCATAAATAGAACTGGCTCTCTTAGCATTCACATCGATGTTTGTCTCGGTCCATCAAAAATCGTCTTCATTTCAGTGAGAACATGGCCAAAAACACAATTTCGCGTTAGCGTTTCTTGGTTTCTTTAAAAAGCCTGCCACCATGCATCCCGGAGGGGATTTGAAGGCGGCTCAAAGGTGCATCGATAGTTTTGCCAAAGTAGGCGAGGAGTTATCGTCAACATGAGTACGATGGACGACAAAAACAAGCAGGACGCGGCTGACGTAACCGAGCCTACCCAGGAGCAAGCGTCGCAATCTAATTTCTTTGATGAAGACGACATTGCGGAAATTGCCGCAGAGGCTGATGATGTTCCTAATGCACTCTTCGGTGAAACGATAGGCGAAGCGGGTGTGAACACCAATCCGACCGATGGAAGGGACATCGGCCACCTGCCAGAGAAACCCAATACGACCGCAACCATTGCCCTCGATGACTCAGACATCGATGAGGCTCTGGACGTAGCCAGTTCAGGTGTAGGAACCATTGCCCTCGATGACAGCGACATCGATGAAGCACTCAGTCAGCCCAATTCTGGTGTTGAGACGATCGCGCTCGATGACTCGGATATTGATGACGCTTTAGACTCAAACGCTGTCTCACCGACACAAACCATCGCGCTGGACGAAGCCGATATCGACGCCGCGTTCTTAGTGGACGATGATGAGACTGACAATAGCCACGTCAAGCGCAGCCATGGGAATGGGGATCCTTCCGACATGGACAAGACTCTACTTCGAATTGATGCCGCCTCGTTGCAGGGGGCAGCTGCCGATGATGAAGAGGCGTCAGACGAATCATCGATACCAGTCCAACCGAATGCTCTCGAAATTCAACAGGCACTGAAATTGGCCACAGAAGAGATCGCCCAACTCCGTATCAAGGGTCGCGAGCAGAAAGTCGAGGAGACACGCCTGAGAACAGAGATCGGTCAGGTTCGGGATGAACTCCTCAAATCCAAGCAGGAATTGACTGAACTGAAGGCATCGAGCGAACAGACCAGCGAGCAACTCGAAGAATCAAAGGCGTCCAGCAAGAAGCTTCAATCATCGACAAGATTGGTCGAGGCTCAGCTAAAAGAATTGGATGGCGTGAGAGCCGAGATCGAATCAGAGCGCGATCAAGCTCGATCTGAGATCTCAACCCTACGCTCAAGAATGAGTGAGCTTCGGGAACGGCTTGAGAGGACTCAAGCGGACAGCGAACGGCACTATGTGCAAGTCACAGACATTCAAGCAAAAGCGCGTACCAACGACGAACAACTCCGTTCTGAGTTGCACGAGCTTCAAGAAAAAACGGCCTCGGACGTGATGGATTTGTCCACTCAGCTGACGGAGCTGAAGGCGAGCCGGAGCGCATTGGAAGAAAAACGTGAGACGGAGACGGCTGAACTGACGCGGGACCGAGATCAACTCAAAGAGCAGTTGACCGAACTTAACACAAGCAGCGACGAACAGCTCGCACACCTCAAAGCCGAACTGGGGCGTGTTCGGGAATCATCGAGCACCGAGCTAGGTGATGCCAAGCGAAGTCACGAGACATTGCAGCAGGAACTCAGCGCGAAAACTGCCGGTCTCCAAGCAGAGGTCGATCATCTGCGAAGCAATCTACTGGATGCGGAGCGAAGTCACGCCGATCGCTTAACTGAGACGCGAGAACAAAACGAATCCAGTCTGAGGGCGCTCCGAGATGCCCATCGGGAGGCCATAGAAGAAATACAATCGGATATGGAGGCGCGTCTCAAGCAACAAGCAGACGCACATCTCAGCGCAATAGAGTCGATTCAAGCGGAGCATGCAAATGACTCTGATGAAGAAAGGAGCCGAGATGAATCTCTGACGGCGTTGCGGTCGAAACATGCAAAAGAGCTGGAGCGGATTCGCACCGAACATATTGCTGAGACCCTCGGCTTGAAGCGAAAACACACCGAAGCCATCGAAGTCAGAGAACGCGAGCTGAAGCATGCGGAAGCTGAAAAGATTGACCTGCTGACCAAACAACAGAACGCATCTAGCGAAGCGCTCAGGCGGAATGCCGACGGAGAAATAAAAGAAGTCAAAGCTCAACATGAGCGAGCTATGGCCGCCCTTCGAAACGACGGTGCCGGGCAATTAGATCGACTCCGAGATGACTATCAAAGACGCTTAGATGACATGAATACGGAACAGCGCAAAGCAACTGAGAGCTTTCATGACTCATTACGCCAAGCCATCGAGGACGTGAATGGTGATCATCGTTTAACCATCAATGAGCTGAATCAAGTTCATGCCACGGCATTGGACACCCAAACTACATTGATGGACGAACGACTGGCTGACCAAGCAAAGACCCATGAAAAAGCAATTGAAGCCATGAAGGCAGACCATGCTCAGACCATTGGATCACTCACTCGGGAACATGGCTCTGCTTTCGATGAACTTGAAAAGCGCCATTCAGCGCAGATGAAAGCGGCGGTTTATGAACACACCACACTGGTGGACAAACTGACCCAGGGTTGGACAAGCAAACTTGAACAGTCTGACTCTAACTTATCGGTCGCAAGAGATAACCTCGAGAACGCCGAAACGCGCTTGGCCGCAGAGTACGAGCGCATTTGGCAAGCCAAAGTGAACGATGTGGTGACGGAACATAATCAGCAGCTGGAATCCGTCCGCGTTGAACACGCCGACGCTTTAGCGGTGCTTCAATCGGAACTGAATGCAGCCAAAAATGATCTCGAGACGAAAACGGCCTTGGTCGAGTCGAAGTCTCAAGACATGCGTACGGCAGAGGAAGCGGCCGAGGCCTTGCAAGTCTCCATGGAGAAATCTATCGAGGTTCTCCGAGCGGAGATAAAAGAACTTAACGGGCATTTGTCTAAATCAAATCAAGAATTGGAAGCTGATCAACTCAAGCTCCGGGAGATCACAAGTCGGTTGAACAGCACGAATAAAGAGTTGAACGACACCACCAGACGCCTGGCCAATGAGCAAAGTGCAAAGGCCGATATCGAAGTCGAATTTGCTGCGCGACGAGCCGATCTAGAGACTAAATTTAATATGGATACAGCGCGCTTATCTGAACTTGAACGTGCCCTGACAAGTCTTAATGAAACCTTGGCAAGGCAAGAGGACAAAATGCGTGTCGCGCTGGATCGCGCAGACTCTGCAGAAGAACAGGTCGCCCAGCTGAAGATTGAAACAGACGAGCTTCGGGAGCAGGCATCGGCTCGAGAAGAAAGCTTTAAGAAACTTCGAATGGCAATTGCTGTTGCCAACACCTTTGCAGGACAAGTGGGCGATGATGACTCAGCTGACCATGGAGATGATGAATCTTGAAGTCCGATGTAGAATTAATTGCTGATAAACGGAATGGGCTCGTACTGGACCCCAATGATATTAAGCGTTTTGTCGTCGATTATGCGGCTGGGAAAATACCCGATTATCAGATGTCGGCCATGGCCATGGCCATCTACTTCAGGGGGCTAATTTCGGAGGAGCTAGGACCCTGGACGGAGGCCATGCTTCATTCGGGTCGGATAATTGATCTCAGCCACATTAAGACCATGAAAGTCGACAAGCACAGCACGGGTGGTGTTGGTGATAAGATCAGCCTCCCCTTGGCCCCACTTGTTGCCGCCTGTGGCGTACCCGTGCCAATGATCAGCGGCCGCGGCCTCGGGCATACCGGTGGCACCCTCGATAAACTGGAAAGTATTCCTGGCTTTAGAACAGACCTGGATGTCGATCGGTTCATCAACCTCGTGGAGACCATTGGCGTCGGTCTCATCGGTCAGACAGCCGATGTCTGTCCAGCTGACAAGAAGCTCTATGCGCTCCGCGATGTGACGGCAACTGTCGAGTCGATTCCACTGATTTCAAGTTCCATCATGTCAAAGAAACTCGCCGAGGGAATCGATGCCCTGGTCCTGGACGTAAAAGTTGGCAGCGGGGCATTCATGAAGACCCTGGATGATGCGCGCGATCTGGCTCAGACGATGGTTGGCATTGGTGAATCGATGGGTAAACGCACGGTGGCTCTTCTGACTGATATGAATCAGCCACTTGGACGGATGATCGGCAACGCTTTAGAGGTGGGTGAGAGTATTGATGTTTTAAAGGGCCGGGGACCTGATGATGTTCGAGAACTGACGTTGGCTCTGGCCGAAGTGATGCTCGAGCTTGCAGGCGTCGATCCGAGCCTTGCGAAAAAGCGCCTTGATGATGGCTCGGGTCTGGCTCGGTTTGGAGAGATTATCAGCGCTCAGGGTGGAGATCGACGGGTTATTGAAGACCCCGATCGACTCCCTAAAGCAAAACAGCAGCTCGTATTGACTGCGAGCCAGAGTGGCGTCATTGAATCCATGGATACCCGAGGCATTGGCATGGCGGCGGTCCTGCTGGGTGCGGGTCGTTTGCGAACCGATGACATCATCGACCCAAGTGTGGGAATCGAACTGGATGTCCGCTTGGGTGACCGTGTGGAAAAAGACCAGCCGCTCGGTATCATTCACCACAATGGGCAGGGTTCATCTACTGCGCAGACCCGGCTACAAAAAGCCATCGTGATCGGAGACGGAGCAAGCACCAATCGACCTCTCGTCATCGAACGCATTGGCTAAAGACCGCCCTGGTGAGGGTCTCCTCGACGACGCGCTCTTCGACCCTGACCCAGTGGTTCGGGATCGAGCGAATCAAGCGCTTGCCGAACGGGTGGAACCGGAGTGGCTTTTACAGACCATCAATGCACTCGATGCCAGCAGGGATTTGACCCGTCGACGTGCGCTGAGACTGCTGTCAAATATCCCGCCCAAACACTCGCACAAACATCTTAAGGCGGCCCTCATCGATCCACAGCAAGCCATTCGCATACGCACGGCTGTCGCGCGTGTTCTCACAGCGACCTCAGACGATGAGATTCCAGAGTTCACTCTGGCTCTGGCGGCGGACAATGTCAGAATTAGGCGGGCCGCCGCGACCCCATCGGCACCTATGGACGCCTTGATGGACGCCCTATTCGATACGGATCCCGAAGTCGTCGACCGGGCCGCCAGCGCGCTCTTGAAGAGAGAAATCAAATTGCCCTTTAGGGTTTTGACCCGATTTGAATCCGATGCAATTGACCCCTCCGTAGACAGCCTGATTCGCTTGATTGCATACTCAGATTCGGACTCTCCACTATTGGATGAATTAGCCTCGCTCGGACGCACGGCTGCACAGGATTATTCCACGTCCATCGACAGGCTCGAAGACAGACCCATATTGAGGGCCTGGGCTATGGCCGAGCAGGGTCGCTTTGACGAGCTGCAAGTGGGTTTCGAGTCCCCTCATGTGAGGGTTTGTTTAGCCCGTCATCTGCCAATAGACCACCCGCAGCTTGAGGCCCTAGCCCATGACCATGAACCAACTGTTGCCTGGTTCGCCCGGCAAAATCTAGAGGGCCGATATGCCGACCGTCAAATGGAGCAGCGCTTAGACCCTAATCCAATCCAATTGTCACCCAGCAGCCGAGCGCCCTACGGTCTGAGAGCATCAGACGTGTTAGAAAACCCCACTCGCGTCGATGCATGCCTAGCACTGCATCAAGCCAGATTTAATATGAATCTCGGTGTTGCTATGCGCAGCGCAGAAGCTGCAGGCATTAATCGAGTTGTATTCGTAGGGCGAAGTGAATTTATGCGCAGTCCAGCCCGCGGTGCCGACCTGGCATTGGACGTGACAACATGCGCAGATGCCGCCGCTCTTGTGAGTTTTGCGCGCGAAAATAGTTATCAAATCGTCGCCATTCAACAAACGGCATCCAGTGTGTCTTACCACCAGGCCACGTATCCGCCTAAACCACTTTTCGTTGTCGGGTCAGAAGACGCAGGCATGCCCAAGTCACTCAGAAACGCCGCTGATCTGGTCGTTGAGATCCCTCAATTCGGGTTAATTGACAGTCTCAATGTCGCCACGGCGGCGACGGTGGTGCTTTTTCATTGGCGTGTCCATCTCGCAGACAACTGATCTACTTGGGGTATACCGTCTGGGCGGGTGAGGCCTCGCTGGTTGGTGATCATTGGCCCATGGTTGATCCCCATAGTCAGCCGAGATAGGGTCAACCATATGATTGGAGGGTGCCATGTTCCTAGCTGCTTGCATTCAACTCAGATGCACAATGGATATAGAGCGAAATCTCGAGATGACCGAAGCCTTAGTGCGTCGAGCAGCCAAGGCGGGTGCAAAACTGATCGCGACTCCAGAGAACACATCACTCCTCGGTCCGCAATTCCACAAGGTCGATTTGGCTCAGCCTGTGGATGGAGAGATTGGTCAGAGACTTAGCCGTCTGGCGCAAGAGACGGAGACCTTTCTTTTGATTGGGTCTCTGAACGAAGAGCGTAGATTGAGCGACGGTCAAATCGATGCTCAACGTTGCTACAATACAAGCCTACTTTTTGGTCCCGATGGCACTTTGATGGAGCGCTACCGTAAAATTCATCTCTTTGATGTGGATGTTCCTGGCGGGCTTTCCGTACGAGAGTCGGATACCATTTGTCCTGGGGACACGGTCACAGTGGCCAACACCCCGCTCGGTAAACTCGGGATGAGCATATGCTATGACCTACGGTTTCCTGAACTGTATCGCATGCACGTGGATCAAGGCGCGGACATGATTGCGATTCCATCGGCCTTTACATTGACAACAGGCAAAGATCATTGGCACGCACTACTGAGAGCACGCGCCATCGAGACCCAATGTTGGGTCCTGGCACCCGCTCAATGGGGCATCCATGATGACGAGGGCAAACGACAGAGTTACGGGCACAGTGTCATCATAGATCCCTGGGGTACAATCGTCGCCGAATGTGGCGACGGAGAAGGCATTTGCTACGCTGAGATCAACCTTGATTATACCCAAGAAGTGAGAACAGCGATTCCTGTCCGAAACCATCGGCGAGTCTAGACCCAAGGTCCATGCCAACGGCCATGACCGTAACGATTGCAGCGCCAAGCCAATTGGGTCTCGATTACCTAAATTTAGACTATTGTTTTCGGCCTGTTGTATACTGAGCCAGGTAGTGTCTCCGCATCGGTCAACCCCCTGCAGATAGCAGGGGACACAGGGTCGATCCGAACAGGGTCGATCGGAACGGGGTCGATCGGAACAGGGTCTTACGTCAGATAGTCGGCCCAAGATGAGATTTATGAGGCAGGATGCATAAGGCATTAAAGCGCGATGGCTAACGGATTTCTAAGAGCGTCGGCAGGCGTTCCACAAACTCGGGTCGGTGATGTCGAGTTCAACTGTGAACGTCTTCTAGAGTTGTGGACAAAAGCAGACGAAATCGGCTCTGCTTTGGTGGTTTTCCCTGAACTCTCAGTGACTGGCTATACGAGTCGTGATCTCTTTTTAAACGAGCATCTCCTCGCCTCCGGGTTGTCTGCGCTTGTGAAGCTGGCAAAAGCCGCTTGCAAACTCAATCCCATGGCATTTATCGGTCTGCCGATTAAACACCACCTTGGCATCTTCAATTGCGTAGCAGCCGTCCATAAAGGTCAAATCCTCGGGCTCTGCCCAAAATCATATCTGCCAAACTATGGTGAATTTGAGGAGGAGCGGTGGTTCCGCTCCGGCCGGCTCGTCCGACCAAATACAACCATCCGAGTCGCTGACACCGACGTCCCCTTTGGTTTGGATATTCTCTTTAAGGCCTCCAATGCTCCAGACCTGGTGGTCGGTGTTGAGGTCTGTGAAGACAACTGGGTCCATGTGCCTCCATCCTTGGATCAGATTTCTGCTGGCGCATTGATTATATGCAATTTATCCGCGTCAAATTTTGTGGTCGGCAAAGCCGATACAAGACGCATACTGACCCGAGCCCACTCGATTCGCGGAAAATGCGCATACATCTATGTTGCAGCAGGTCCGGGCGAGTCATCGACCGATCTGGCATTCGATTCGGATGCATTCATTTGTGAGCAAGGGGCCATCTTGGCCCAATCGAAACGTTTCTCCAGATCAGACCAATTGGTCACCAGCGAAATTGATCTAAACGCCTTAATGCACAGTCGTATGGCGTCGAATACCTTCGGTGAATGCAGCGCGGAGTCTAGGCAGACCTTTAGATATATTCCCTTTACGTTAAGGGAGTGCCAGCAGCAGATGCGTCCGGTAGACCCACATCCCTTTCTGCCTAAAGACCCGAATACGCTGGCAACACGTTGCTGGGAAGTATTCGAGATTCAAAGTAATGCCCTGGCGACGCGGATGCGTGCCATCGGGTCGCCAAAACTCATTCTCGGCATTTCAGGAGGCCTTGATTCGACTCATGCTGCACTGGTCGCAACGCAAGCCATTAAGCTGTGTGGACAGGTATCGACCGATCTGGTCTGCGTGACCATGCCCGGCCTGGGGACCACATCTCACACCAAGGACAATGCGATATCTCTAGCGGAGCAACTCGGTGCCGATTTACGAACGATGGATATCAAGGAGGAGAGCTTAAGTCTGTTGAAAGCCATCGAACATCCAGCCGCCTCTCAAGCAGACGATATCGACGCGCTGATTAAAGCCTTACGTCAAAACGAGCAATGGGCGAACGTGACGGTCGAGAATGTGCAGGCCAGACTGAGAACGCTGATACTCATGTCTCTTGCAAACCAAGAAAACGGGATCGTTGTCGGGACAGGTGACCTGTCTGAAAAGGCCTTGGGCTGGTCCACCTATGCAGGCGATCAAATCGCGATGTATGACGTCAATGCGGGCGTGCCAAAGACCTTAATTCAGTTCGTTGTCAGATGGGTGGCAAATGAGCGACTGCGATCGTGGTCAACGAAGAACGCAAAACCCCTTCGTGAAACTTTATTTTCTATTCTAGAGACACCCATTTCTCCGGAATTGTTGCCGGCATCTACGGCCGGTCAGATCTCTCAGATGACCGAGACTCAAATCGGTCCCTATGAGCTCCATGATTTCTTCTTGTTTCACTTTGTTGGTCACGGTCGCCCGCCACGTCAAATACTTGATCTGGCATGGACCGCATTTAAAGACACATACGACCCAGACACCTTGAAAAAATGGTTCTCAGTTTTTTTAAAACGATTCTTCAGTCAGCAATTCAAACGATCGTGTACAGCCGATGGCCCCAAGGTTTTGAGTATCGCTTTGTCGCCCCGCGGCGATTGGCGCATGCCATCTGATGCGAGCGTATCCATTTGGCTCGATGATATCGAGAATTGGGGTGAGTCAACGTGACCCTCTTCCACTTAGCATTTCCTGTCGCCGACCTTGAGCAGACCCGAGACTTCTATGTAAATGCCTTGGGATGTAGATCCGGTCGAGAAGCGGAGACTTGGATTGACTTCGACTTGTTTGGTCACCAAATATCAGCTCATCTGACGCAAGGTTCTGTGAGCGATTCAGTTCAAAATGCGGTGGACGGTGATCGGGTGCCCATTCCTCATTTCGGCTGTATCCTGGATCTGGAAACCTGGCATTTACTCAAAGAAAAACTGATCACATACGGGGCTCATTTTGAAATCGGGCCCCGCGTTCGATTCGCCGGACAGCCTGGCGAGCAAGCCACCATGTTTCTGAGGGATCCGAGCGGTAATGCACTTGAGTTCAAAGCATTCGCCGACATCAAGAACGTCTTCGAAACCGACTAATTCCGATTGTCGATGGTAATTGGATCACCTGCATCGTCTAAACCGCAGCTGATTTGGTCGCATGGCTCTCCGCCAACAAAGTCATCGAGGTCGATAACTCGAATTTGGAAAAGTGGTTCGGAACACCCCCCGTCGATTGCTTGTTCCAGAGCGCGGTCCAAAATAGTAGTCAGATCATTGAGTTCAGAACAGGTCCGAGCCGCGGGGATTCCATTGTGTCCTTCGACGAGCGTGCCTTGGCAACTCAACTTAATACAAGCCGCTGACCGCCGGCCTTGGTTATAACCCGAGCTGCCATTTAATCGGTCCTCTTCGTCGAACTGTCCACATCCGACGGACGTTGCTGTGTCCCGAATGAAGGTTGTCATCCGTTCAACGCATTGGTTGAGGCGGTCCGTATTGCTCAGCGTACCCGCATCGGGGCGGACCGGGGGAATATAACGGTCTCCCGCCATACCCAGATCGAATGCTTGTGGGTTGGGTCGGGTCTGGGCATCGAAACGCGCACCTGGCGTCGGCCCTGGACTTGAGTCATATCCATTTGTACTGGAAGACCCCCGGGTCTCCATATCGGTCTCATAGATCCCTTCGCCCGCGCATCCGCTCATCACAAGATAAATCAGAATAGGGAAAACTCTCATACGCCCATCTCCAATCGGTGACGTATGATCAGAATAGCACAGGCTGCTAAAACCAGACCTCCAAATTGCTGGGTGTCAGAGCCAAAGTGAGCTTAAAACTTGATTTTATGTTGGGTATCGGACGTCAAGCAATGCATCACAGACCAGCCAGAGTATGGTAGTGTAGACCCAAGCACTGCATGACATGATCGGCGCTACGGAGACTTATGAGACGACAATTCCCTTTACCGTTTTTCTTCTTGGTGCTTGTTCTATCAGCCTGTTCCAATTCTGGTGATGGCGGTCAACCAATGACAGATCAAATGGATGGGATGAACAACCCAACACCGTCCGATGGTGGGCTCGCCCCAACACAACCAGATAGGAGCGCCGCTGATGCATCCGTAAATACCGATGCGATGGCAAACATGGATGGCGATGCAGCCGTACTGATACCAGACATGGCAGCCCCCTTAATGGATGCTGGGACGAATCTCGATCAGGCGCTCATGGCCGATATGGACGTGAGCGATATGGTTGTCACCGATATGGTGGCCGAAATAGATTCAGAGCCGACCGGCGAAGATGCAGGGCCCTTGGTGGATATGAACCTGTGTAGACCTGTGGCTGAGATGTGCAACGGCCTCGATGATGATTGCGATGGCAGAACAGATGAGAATGCCGGTGATGCTCGATTAGACTGCCAAACCGATTTGCTGGGCGTATGCCAAATGGGCCAAACTCGATGCACGAACGGTCAGATCCAATGCAGACCGATTCGAAATTCAAGTGCAGAGGTATGCGATTCTTTGGACAACGACTGCGATGGCACAACCGACGAAGACGCGCCAAATGTCGGTGCTGTTTGCCAAACAGGGCAAGCTGGTATCTGTGGTCCAGGTACACGCCAATGCGAAGACGGCCGGATGCGCTGCATCTCTGATTCGAACGGTGAAATGGAGACCTGTGACCGCACAGATGAAGATTGCGATGGCCGGGTCGATGAGAATACTCAGGGAGCCGGCGAACCGTGCGACCCCGGGTGGGCACGGCCTGACTGCCCAAGGCGCGCGACGACGATTTGCCAAGCCGGTCAATTGATTTGTGAGACAGATGCCCATCCGGCAGACCCCTGCAATGGTCAAGACGACGATTGCGATGGCCGCAGCGGAGAAGATGTACGCGGATTCGCCTGTGAAACTGAACAGCTCGGCCAATGCGCGCAAGGCTCGCTTATTTGTGAGGCGGACACATCAGAGTGCGTTGCCGCGTTCGAGCCAAATTGTGAAGTCGAGAATCAATTGGACGACGACTGTGATGGTCATGTTGATGAAGCCGCCGACAGATTCTGCTCCCCCCCCGAACGGCAGCTCACCCGTTTTTGTCTTGCCGATAATAACCAGAACATTGCATTGGATATGACCGTCGATGCCTTGGGCGATATTTTTGTGACGCGCTCGTCTCTAATCCAAGGGAATTTGTATCTCACACAAGTCAACCGAGACGGGACTCATTCAAATAGTCGAATTCAGAGTCGAGTTGCTCTTTTTCCAAACCGTCCAATCTTCGACACGGATGTGATCATTGCCGATCAAGCCCCCCACGTGTGTTACAGAAATGCACGGTCCAGCACCTTGTACTACGCATACAAGTCAGCCGATGGAGACTGGGTCACTGAGACGGTGGCCGAGGACGGTGATGCAGGTATAGACTGCGCCATAACTGTCAATAATGATCGAGTTCTTGTCGCATACCGCCATGCAGGCCAGCTCTTTGTCGCAAGTCGGGACGCCAATGGACAATGGTCGAGGGACTTGGCCGATTCAGTCGCCAATTCAATTGTTGGAATCGAGTTGGATATGGTCATGGTAGATGGCACCCCATTTATTGTGCACCGCGACTCCGGTCAGCGCAGCTTTCGCATCACAACAAAACAAAATAATCGGTGGCTATCCGTTGCAGCCCCTGGTGGCGTTTTCGAAAACGGGGTCGGTTTTAGACCGCGCATCTGGGTCGAAAATAACCAAGTCACGGTCATCCACGGTGATGTCCCACCGGACCCGGATATCGGCAGTGATGGCAATCTGTATATTTCAACCATAGACCAGGGTCTAAGTGGTGTAGTTCGGACGAATAACCTCGATGCGGAGGGCCATGGTGGAAGTCAGGCGATTATGAGTTTCGAGGAGGGTTTGCTGATTGCCGGGCGCTACCGATTACGCAGCGCTTTGGGCTTTCGAGAAGATGGTCTCAACCTCTATAAGCTCACCGAGGTCTCAAGCATCTATTCTCTCGAAGCATATACAATTGCAGACCGGCGTCACATATTTAAGAGAGTCAATCTGGCGAGTGATCCATTCGGACTTCCCATCATTGGCTTTGCCGATGAAGGCAGTCGCTTTGGCGGTGACAATGGGTTTGGACGCGTATGCTTTTACCGGCCCAATGATGTCGATGGCGATCACGTGCCCGACGTCATAGAAGATGAACTCGGAACGGACCCAGATCGCGCAGACACCGACGGAGACGGCCGTACCGACGGTGAAGAAATTCTCATAGACGGAACAGACCCCCTTCAGCGTTAGGACCATTCATGGGTACTCAGCTCATCGACAGCCATGCTCACCTAGATTTCGATAGTTTCGACCATGATCGGCCAGCTGTTCTCGAAAGGGCGCAAGCAGCCGGTGTCTCAACAGTCATTTCTATCGGAACTACAATTGAATCATCGACCCACGCAGCCGCACTTGCGAATCAACATTCAATGGTGTTTTCAACAGCCGGAATTCACCCGCACCAAGTTGATGCCTTTGTCGATGAAGACTGGCACCATTTGGAGACTCTTTGGGCATCTCCAAAAGTCGTTGGTGTGGGGGAGACAGGCCTTGATTACTTCTATGACGTATCATGTCGGACGCGCCAAAAAGCACTTTTTAAAAAGCACCTTAAGGCTGCGGAGAGACTTGATTACCCATGTATCATCCATGTCCGAGACGCATTTGATGACGCGTTCTCGCTCATTGAAAATGTCGGTGTCGGTCAACGCGGTATCATTCACTGTTTTACCGGTGGCAAAGACGAATGCCAGCGCGCATTGGACCTGGGACTGTATATCTCACTGTCGGGCATCGTTACGTTTAAGAATGCCAGAGGACTTCGCGAATCCGTATCCATGATTCCAGATGATCGAATCTTGGTTGAAACCGATGCGCCATTCCTGGCGCCGGTCCCCCATCGAGGGAAACGGAATGAACCCAGCTTCGTCGAAAAAACAGCTCGAGTTGTCGCTGAACTACGGGGACAATCTTTTGAAGATTTAGCGTACATAACCACCCGCAACACAGAGCGTGTCTTCAGTCTTCCAACGGATTGATTAGATAGCTTGAATTCGGGCCATCGGAGCGTCCAATGGCCACAGGTATCAATCGCCCGGAGGAGCCCATTCAATGGCGCCTTGGTCGCTGGCAACGCCTTCGGGCCGTAGGAAGCCGTTCAAGTCGTAGGCTGGATGAACGCTGTAGGGTGTGTCATATACGATGGTTTCTGGCGTCTCGGTGATAAAGTGTTCATCACCCAATAGGATTAATTCGATCCAATCTGCAGCACCATCATTATCCGTATCGGTCACAGTATCGACTTCACAAAGCCCATCTTGGTTGCAAATATCGGCATTCAGGTTCCACTTGGAATCTCTCGCATTGGCCGTTGTACAGGCATCGTCATTAATACAAATGCAATCATTACCATCACATTGGCAATCTGCATTATCCACGCATTGAGCGGCTGTCAGCGTCACCGGTCTAGGGTCCGGAACCGGTGTGAGCTGACCGGCATCGATGGCTGGTGAACCGGGTCTGAGCGCCAAGTTATTGGACTCGGCATTGACCAAGTTGAGATTGAACTGCACGTTATTGCTCGCAAAAGACCGTGCATTGAGACGCTCTTCTGTGCCGTAGCCTGACCGATCCGTTCGAACTAATGGGTCATCATCGTCAAAGATATTATTGTAGATGAAGGTCTCGGGTTCCGCCTGAGAATGGACGAAGAGATAGGTATCATTGGTCTCTTTGGCAAATAAGTTATTGGCAATAATTACAGACTTATTGACGTTTTGGTGAACGTATATGTGGTAGTAGGAATTCCTGGAAAAACTGTTGTAATTTACAAGAGCCTTACCGTTCGCTTGTAGGTATAGACCACCGCCGATGTTATTAGAAAAGACGGTATTTTGAAGGGTCAGCTGAGTACTGGTGTGAACAAGTGCGCGCACGCTTCCAGCGGCATCTCCGACATCATTACCTCGGAACGTGACTCGGTCGATGACGGTGCTGGAAATGGCCCCACCGTTACGCTGGGTCGTCGCTAAAACCAAGCCCCTAGGACCGCGCCCTTCACAGCCTTCGACGAGGGTGTCTTCAAAAAGGATGTTGGAATTACCAAATACAGCCACGGGATACTCGGTATCGGCACGCGATTTGACGATCTTCAGATTTGAAATCCGTAAATTCGTCTGACGCGGCGCCTCAAAGATCCCGTTGTTCAGGGTCGTCACAAACAAAGTCGGTTCTTCAGTACCGATTCGGTTACGCGTATTACTGCCCCTGAGCAAAGTCAGATTGGATAAGAGATTCCGTGACCCATGAGCACCCCAGCGTGGCTGGCGAGATAAGAACAAATAGTTGGGGTCACCGGGCTGCATACAGCGGTTATCATCTAGGGTGTAGCAGGTTCGACCGCGGGCCATCATGGGCTCATCATCCATATTTTCAGCCCGAACCAATTGGCCGCCATCGGGCTTCCGTAGGATGTCGCAGTCTGGATGAAGTTCAGTGAGAAAGCAGGCGAGCATACCACCGTCAATCACAACGTGGTCGATAGAGCCATCACCCACCAATTGGACCTTATCCTGCATTCGAATGGGTAAATTTTCCCTCTCTGATTCAGGCATCGAACACAAGCCACCGGCGCATTGCAGTTCGGGAGAACAAACGCAGCTGGCGCACCGCTCAATGGTCCTAGGGTCACCATTGGTCTCACAGGCGATGGTGTGCGTCGCACAGGAATCATTGCTTGGATCACCGTCTCCATCACCATCACATTGTGCTAGGTCAACCCACTGGTCTGATGAATAACGACCCGGTTTGACATAGATTCGGGCCGCGTACTGCGTGCTGTCGATGCGACCATCGAGGGCATGACTCATGGTCCGCCATGGGTTGGCATCTGTCCCGTCACCGCTCGTATTGGACCCGTTGCGGTCGTCTACATAGAAGGTCTGGAAGCACGTACCGCTGATACACGATGCGTTGGGCAGTTCCTGGCCTGGATTGAAGGGATCCGGATCCCGGCAATCAGTGCCGCAGGACCCACAGTTTGTCACGTCATTTAACTTGTCAAAGCCGTTGTCGACAATGCCATCACAGTCATCGTCTCGGTCATTGCAAGTCTCTGCAACCACGTCATCGTTGATACACATGGTACCCCCTGTCGCTAGGTCGCAGGCAACAGTCCCACGGGCGCATTGGTCAGCATCATCGCCATCACAGGCGTCACCTAACCCGAACCCTTCATCGGCGGTTCCGTCACAATCGTTATCCAATTCATCACAGGTCTCAGGGGCTTGCGCAAAGTCCGCAAAGCATTGAATGAAGCCGCCTGCACATTGGGTCGTACCGCGACCACATTCTCCAAGGGCGCCGGTGTCGCACACTTCGCCACCACCCGGATTGCCCTCGTCTAAATTGGAGTCGCAATCGTTATCTTGTCCGTCGCACACCTCAGGTAATTCACCTGGCAACGCATTGGGTACGCAGACGATCGCGCCATTTGAACAATTTTCGATACCGATTCCACAAATGCCTTCCGCCTGAACAGGACAAGCCGCTCCGCCTTCCGGGTTTTCCTCATCGAGATCCCCGTCGCAATCGTCATCCAGACCATTGCAAAGTTCGCTGGGCAATGGATCCAACGGTTCGGCATTGCAGGCGGCAAGACCATTTTCAGTACACGCCACCCGACCTCGCGCCAAACAGATGCCTAAGCCTCTCTCGCATTCGGTATTCAGGTTGAATGTCTCATCAATAATATTGTCACAATCATTATCCAGTCCGTCACACCGTTCTGGTTGCGATACGGCAGCCTGCGCGCTACAGGCCAAGCCATCCTGAGCAGCGTTACAAATAGTTACACCTGCGGTCCGACAGGCACCGATGCCCTCAGCACAGGGTTCATTGAGTTGGAAATCCTCGTCGATTGCGCCATCGCAGTCGTCATCGAGTCCATTGCACCGTTCGAGGGCAGGCTCGTTGATACGGTCACAGACAAGGACGGCATTTCGACAATTCCGAATCCCAGCTTGGCAAAGGCCATCGAATTCCGTATTGCAATCGCCTCCGCTCTCGGGATTATTCTCATCAGATGTGCCGTCGCAGTCATTGTCGAGACCATCGCATTGTTCAAGGCTAGGTAAGCCTGGCTCACCCCGACACTCTGTATCAAGCCCATCAGCCCGACACACCATTTGACCGGCTACTTCACAGGCGCCAACTCCGACGGTGCAAGGCGCACGGAGTGCAAAGATTTCATCGACGCGCCCATCACAATCGTTGTCAAGGTCATCACAGCGCTCACCGACGGCCGCACCGGCTGTCGCTGAACAGACAAGACCGCCCCCGTTGGAGCACACGCGCTGACCAGCGCGGCGGCATGCGCCGATACCGGCTGAACAGTCGTCTCCGACGCCAGGCACTTCATCGATAATACCATCACAATCATCATCGGCATTATTGCAAAACTCATCTACAGGATTGGACGACCGTACGCATTGAAGTGACCCGTCTGCGCAGGTCAAAGAGCCAATAAGGCACCGACCCAGCTCACCGGTCTCACAGGCAGCACCAGCACCGGGGTTGCCCTCATCCGTTCGTCCATCACAATCATCATCCTGATTATTGCAAACCTCAGCATTGGGCTGACCTGCGGACGCCGAGCAGACAACACCAACCCCGATTTCGCAGACCTGTGTGCCATTGGTTTGGCAGAGACCGACACCGGCACTGCATGGCTCGCCGACGCCCGGTACTTCGTCTATCCGCTGGTCGCAATCATCGTCTAAGTCGTTACAGACCTCAGCGATGCCGTTGGCCTGCGGAACGCAAGCAAGGCCGCCCTGCACACAGGTCACGATGCCAGGACCGCAACGGCCCGGATTGCCCGAATCGCAATCTGCACCACCGTCTGGGTTGCCTTCATCGACAACACCGTCACAATCGTCATCTAAGGCATTACAGCTCTCCGCTTCGAGGGGCTCACCTTCTTCGACGCTACAGACAACGTCGCCTGTCCCATCTGGGCTACATCGGTTCTCACCATCCCGCTGACAAATACCGCGTCCAACTGAACAGGCATCGCCTAGACCAAGTTCTTCATCAACAACACCATCACAATCGTCATCGAGTTCATTACAGGTCTCAGCACCGGGCATACCCGCTTGTGCATCACAGCCCGCAGACCCATCGGCATTGCAGATGACAAAGCCAGCGACCTGACAGGTACCGAGGCCGACGGTACACTCGCCAGCCAGGTTAAAGCCCTCGTCTTGAAGTCCATCGCAGTCATTATCCAGTCCATCGCAGATCTCATCTGCAGGCTCACCGGGCTCGCCAACGCACGTGGTCTCCATTTCATTGGCCGCGCAAACGGTCTCACCACCGACGCGACAGATGCCATCGCCAACTTGGCAGGCTGCGTCCAGGTCAAAGCTTTCATCGATCCGCTCATCGCAATCATTGTCGACGGAATCGCAACGCTCGATATTTCCCGGGAAATTAATGGCGTTGCCGTCATCGCAGTCATCGCACACACCAACACCGTCGCCATCTTCATCGATATTGCAATCGATTTCTGGACGGCAATAGGGCATTCCGTATTCCGGATCACCTTCGTCAAGATTACAATAGACACGGCCATCCCGGTCGAAACCGCGGTCGTCGGTATACTTACATGTCCCGCCTAGAGTGAAAACTTCATCAGTGAGTCCGTCACAGTCGTTGTCTTTTTCATCGCAAAGCTCGTCTATGGGATCGACAGCCCCCATACAGGGGCCGTTCCAAAGGCCATTCTCACTGCAAACTTGCAGACCTTCGAGGCACTCGCCGATGGCCGAACCGCACGACCGGGTCTCTCCTGCTTCGCATTCTCGAATGACCATGGCACCGTCAAGACGAAGGGTGTCCGTCATCGCAGCCATATCTGTGATTTGCCGAACAAACATGTCGCGCTGCGGCACAGTCGTACCAACGGGGTCCTCGCAACCACCGAAAACAACTAGCCAGATTAGCCCGAGAGTTGATAACCCTCTACGCGTTGTCATACATTGCTCCCCTTTAACAGACCGCTGTCCATCGGATTGACGACTTTCAATCAAGATTTCCAACTGCCTACTGCGGTTTACCACAAGGTACCAGTCTACTGCTAGCGTACCTACACGTCCGCCAGCGAATTGTACATCTAGAATCAAACAGCTCTAAAAAAGATGCAGGATTCACCTCAATAATTTTTGTATCCTCGTGATGAGTTTCCGAGGTGAGATCGGTTTCACAAGATAGTCGGTAATACCAAGTTGCATGGCTCGATCGATATCCATAGGTGAATTAGACCCCGTCAAAACAACCACTGGAATGCTGGCCGAAGTCTCGTATTTTTTCAGCAACTCCAAGAGCTGAAAACCATCCATCCGAGGCATCCGCAGGTCAAGAATGATCAAGTCAGGTCTGGCTCTTTTGAGAAGCTTGACCGCACCAACACCATGCTTCGCCAGAGCCGCCCGATAGCCTGCTCTTTGGACCACTTCACCAACTAATCGGAGGGTTTTTGGATCATCCTCGGCGATGAGAATTAACGGGGATTGTGATGGCGTCTCTGCCCCGTTTCGGGCCGATCCGTCGTCTCGTATGACCTCGCTCATGAATCAGCACCCGCCCGATGCCGAACAATGTCCATAAGGTCGTTTGCCAAACTGAAGTGAGGCATCAACACAGCGAGCGTGTCCAGTAGGGGTCTGGCCTCCGCATATTTGCCCAGTTCGATCCGAACTCTGGCCAAACTGAACAGAATATTGGGACGGTCTGGTTCGAGAGTGTGCGCCCGAGTCCAAAGCATTTGAGCTGCGTGATGTCGCTCTTCACAAAATGCGTGAAGGGCTGCCAAATGGAGGCCTTCTGCTAAATCGGGGATGTCATCGGGCGCACCGTGTAATAACCGCGCCGCATCCTTAAGCTGTTTTTTGTCAATCATGTCTTTGATGGCTTCAAGATCCAGACGACCCTTACGCGTCATTGGGATGTTTTTATCTATGTCACTCGATGCGCGTTCCCGTTTCCGCGTCGCTTTAATGTCTTTCGCCGGCCCAAGGTCAAAACCACCACTCAGGCTCGCATCGAAACTCGGTACGGATGCCGGTTGCGCAAATGCGCTGTCGTCAAACTGATCGTCTGTCCCGTTTCCAAATTGATCAGCCGCATCCAGCGGCTGCGAGATCAACCCCCGATCCATTGGCTCATTCATCCCGCCGAATATCGATTCAGTTGTGGCTCCATCCCCCTCTTGTTCAACGGTTCCATAAGTCTCGCGCAGGTCATCATCCATTCGAACAGAGCCCAACCCGCCGCGCACATCATCCCCCCGAACGCTAATCCCAGCACGAGAGCCATAGCCGCCGCCGTCTCCACTGACATCAAGGGATCCCGTCACGCTGGCATCTAATTCGAATACGCCGCCAGCCAGGTCAAGTTCAAGCTCAAGTTCCTCGAGTCCGAGGTCGAAGGAATCAACTTGGTGTGGAGGACGCGACGGCTGCGGAGGGGGTGCAGCCCCGACATCGAATAACTTTTCCGCCGGCGTATCAGCGATACTAATCAGCTCTTCATCCGCCGCAGCAACATCCCAATTTTCGTCATCATCATCGTCAGCGAAGTCAAATTCATCACCTTCGAATTCGTCTCCGTACTCGTCTTCAAGCTCATAATCAAAGCCATCTCGATATGCACCGAGGGGGTCTAAATATTCGGTTTCGGCTAAATCAATTAACGGACCGTTACCCAGCATCGCCCGTAACGCATCAAGTTCGGCTTGGTGGAGCTTATGCTGGCCCAAGAAATGACTCATGACATGCGCTTGTTCGCGCATGGGGCGTCCTTCTAAGACCGCTGCCAGCACCTGCATGCGGGTCATTTCCTGATCGGTGAGCGTCGTATACCCAGGCGGGACTGGGGGGAGATAATGACGAATCTCATCAAGGTCGATGTTCATATCAACAAAGGACGTGAGTGCGCCTTCGAGCAGGGCCCTCTTCTCCGCCGCCCCTTGACGGTCAACTCGATCGGGTGTGAATTCGTTGTGGGTTTCACCCGCAAATTCAGAGATCACATCTTTACTCAATACTTCAGCACACGCTTGTCGGCAAAACTCTGAGAAACGGGCCGCGTCCATGGCATTGCGCCCAACCTCAATCAGATCACCCAGGGCGGAACTGAGTCGATTGACTGCACCATCGGCCCGGGCACCCATGAGAAACGTAAGCCGCTGGACAATCTGATCCGTGGGTGGCTCGGCGCTCTGAGTAAATCCGCGCCTTAGGGATATCCACGCTGGGCGTCCAACCAAAACGGGCAACTCATGGCGAATCGCATGAGATAAATCTTTCAAACGCTTTTGATCGATTGGACCGAGAACTCGGCCGACATCAAGCAATTGGTCTATGGCATTGATCAAGGGGCTGTAATCGGAAAAAGCCGAAGAATCTATCGCCTCTTTAAAGGCATTTAAATCCAGTAAGTCGATCTCCGCCAGAGACGGGATTGGGTTGAGAACCGCAAGTTCTCGGATCAGCTTCTTTGGATCGATTCCTACATATCGACCATCAAACCCCAGGAGCGCGTTGAGTGCCTCGATGTGAGTCTCGCCAATCTCTGAGTCTTTGGAGCGGCGAAGCAATTGACCAACGAGGGCAAATCCTACGTAATCTAACGCATCTTGCTCATCCTGGAGCATGATCAGACGGACGGCCAAGTTGTAGCGTTGTTGGGGGTTGAGCGTGGCGCTCAACCTCTCTGAGACACCCAAGAATTTTTTGACGGTCTCATTGAGCGGGTCTTTTCGACGAGCTGGAAGCCCATTGGCTTTGATCACGACGCGCGCGACCCGTTTTAGAACCATAAGCCTTGGCGACCGATTGTCCTCGTCTCGATCTTGATCGCGATTGAGCACAGCATCCATCAACAACGGTATGCGCGTTGCCCCACCGTGCTTAGCTGCAAAACTTTCAACAGCAGCCAAAACATGAAGCAATTCTTCAGCATCGATACGATATCGCGCTGTGACCTCTGGGATTCGATCGCGCCCCTGGCTCAAGACCTCGAGAACTGCACGGGCCATATTCGGCGACAATTGATCGATTTGCGCGCTTCGCCTCACGGACACTTCCATGTGGTTTGCGTGGTCGCTCATGTCTTCAGACCATGGCCGACTCAAATGGTCGGCTACACTGATCATTCGATCTCGCCAGCCATCAGCTTGGTCTGCCCATAGGCTTGGGTCGGCCTCCATCAGCTCCGGACCGCCTTGTTCAATAATTTGAGCCCGTGTCACGCTCACGCCGTTATCTTGAATGGCTCTGATGTCACGCATCACGTCGACGGATGTAAATGAGTCCAACATCAAACTATCAACACCGAGTTGCAGGGCACGACGAATGTCGTCTCGAGTCCAATGACGTTGATATGCGACAACAATGGGCTGCCCTCGCTCTTTTATGGCGCAGGAGAGGGCGATTGCGTCTCCCGGAGCTTCATCCCAATCGATGAGAACAGCCTGGTAACGATTGCTTTTTTCAAGCTGACTTATGGCCGCATCGAGTCCACTTGCACCAAGAACACGGACGGGCACTTCAGCATCTTCAAATCGCCGTTTGATAGACATGGTCTTAGTCCAGTTCACCGGAGCGACCAATAATTGCATTTGTTGATTGGGTTTACGCCTATTCACGAAAGAGTTCCGTCGTCCAACCGATGCCGATGTGCCGTGCAATCTCCAGTGGGCCACAGCAACCTCTGGGTGTCAAACCACAAAAGACGAAATGTGAGCCAAATTTTACTTTGGGGCACTGTTTTCAAGCCCAGTGACGATGGGAAATGACCATCATCACTAAAAATTGGGCTCACAAAATAGACAGCCCCATCAAACCAACAGGCCGAGTTGGACAAGAACATTGACAGCGGCAAGTCGTCCGGGCGACAAATAGAGCGTCGTGTTTGTGGGTTCGCTGAACGCCAAGGGATTTAGCATGCGAAGACTCTACTGGGACTTCTTCGGCTCAAGAGCTGCCGGAACAGCGGAACATTTTCGAATTCATTTAGATGGTTTCATCGTGGATATGGAAATTCAGGGCTGCGAAACAGGCCTTTCCGATTATACCACAGCTCATAGTGCCGCCTGGTGTGATGCACCGGAGGCCGCCTGTGACTTGCTCGTAACGCGACTCCGGCCACACCGAGCCGAGAGACGTGCCGTCGAGGGTAATTAAGAGACCCTAGTCTGCAAATTGATCCGTGAGCAGAAATGTCGATAGTGCCTGGTACTGTTCGACGGTCAGGGTGTCGAGTCCGAACCCAGGCATAAGCGCTGCGTGCCCGGATTTCAATTTGGACCTGACAAAAAATTCAAGTCTAGAGCGTTTGATCGGGCGGCCTAAAAGCCCACCAGCCAAATCCGGACGGTGACAATGCTGGCAGGCTCTATTAAAAAGGACTCGACCTGATAACCCGCTGTGCCCTTGAGGCCGACCTTCAACGCGCGCAAGATGAGCGGTCAAGACCATCAAAGTCGTATCAGACCAGCCAGGTCGCATGAGATAGCGCTCCGTACACCGATTGATGGATTGGCGAAATTCAGCGAGACCTGACTGAGCTGACCGCTTTAACGCGAGTCTCGGAGCCGGTCTCAAATCGAGGGCTGAGTGACCGTCGATTGAATGGCAGTCGATACAGGCATACCCACTACGTCCCCAATTTCGGTCGCCCAAAAAAGTTCTCACATGCTCTCTAGCCAAGTCTGTGCCTCTGGCAAAGATGGGCTCTGGGTGGTCAAATCGCTCTGTAGGCAATCTCGCAGTCTGGGTGCATGCGACAGCAAGCAGACCGCCTGTCATGAATATGACAACCATCACAAATCGATGCATATGCGCAAAACCCAATCGACAAACGTCGTTTCCTAACACAAGCAGTGCCATCATCTCATGGAACGAGGAGAGCGACCAGCCTGGAGTCATCGTCATGAATTGGCGCACCGATAGGCGTAAATAAAGGACTCGTTGGAACGGACTTAGGCAAAAACGACCCCTTTATTTGCTTGATCGAAAATGATGGTCACATATACTCGAACGTGGGACGGGATCATTCGAGACTGGCGTCGACCGTCAGTCATCGACAAACTGCATATTCAGGGCGCATAAAGGTTGAGTGAAACCTATCAAATTGTTGGACCCGATGGCCAGGTATCCAAGCCACTTGCTGAGCGCTCGATCAGGTTAGCCTTGGGCGCTGGCAGACTCCTCGGATCTGACCGATTAAAGACACCCGATGGGTCTGTCGAGCGGGTTGATTCTTTCGACGCTTTCAAGACGGTTATCGACACTACACTCAGTGGGGCTCTCGAGAGCACAGGTCTTGGTCTCGCACAATTTCTTGCACAAACGGTGGCAGGCGCAAAGGCGGGCCACGTTGTCTTGTTCGGTCCGAATGGCGACCCCGAGGCGTGGAGCTTCGTCAACGGCGCCCTCGTAAGCGTACGACCTTGGCTGACTTCAACCCCGGATGAGGATGGAATTGACGCGAAGACACACACGGCCAAAACCATCGCTCACCTCATCGTAAAATCATTTAAAGTCCCTAAGTTCAAAGTTCATTTTTTCGATGACCCGACGTATGCGCCGCAGTCTCCACAGGTCCATTTTCCTATGCCTGGTGTCATTGAGGTCGGGCTTCGGTCGTGTATGACCGACTCAGAGATGGCGAAACATTTGGAGTCTCTTGGCAATCTAGGCAAAGGAAAAACGAAACTACCGGATTGCCTTCAACCAGATCGAATTGACCGACAAATGCTGCGGGGCTGCCTCCAATATGGCGCCAGCGAAAGAGCCATCGAAGCCTTGGCCAAGGCCATTAAATGGCCAATCGAACAAACTCGAATCCGCCTGATGAGGCTGTACGTAACCGGACAATTCACGTCGCGTGGAGCCAGTCTGGCTGAGTTACGAACAGCTGAGGCCCAGCTCAAACAACAGGGTTTCTTCGAGCGCTTAGATGTACCCACAACGGCTGATTCAGAAGCAGTTTCTGCGGCATACGACAAACGAATCATAGACCTTGTCGGCAGCAACGCCGCTGACGGAGGGGAGGTTCGTCGCCTAGCCAACTCCATCCAAGACCTCTTAAGTGATGCTCGAGATGTGTTGGCTGATGAAGCACAACGAGCCGTCTACAGACGGGCCCAACAATCGGGTGCGGATTTTAATGACCTCAATGTACGCGGTTCGATGCTTCGAGATTATTTCCTAACCCAGGGCAAACTTTTACTCGATCGCGGCCAGTATGAGGACGCGAAAGGCCTTCTGGAATCTGCGGTGACGCACGCGCCGTCTGAGCCACGAGGCCACATTCTTCTGGGATGGGCGGACTATCTCAGTTCAGACGAATCTGAGGACGCAGCTAATGCGGCTGTCGCTCGGATTCGAAAAGCGCTTGAATTCGATCGAAATTCCGATGAAGCGTATCTGTACATGGGCAAGATCTGTCGCTTGGCCGGTCAAAAAGACGATGCCCGACGGTTCCTCAATCAGGCAACACGAATCAATGGCGATAATAATGAGGCATGGGCCCAACTGCGGATGGTGAACACCCAAAAGGCCGGGCGGGCTGGCTTGAATCTGGACCTGTCAGTGGGTCAGGGCGTCGGACCTGTTTTGGCAACAGCATTCATTGTTTTGGCGGGGCTTTACGCCGGTGCAAATCTAATCGACGGCGGCGCAAAAGAGTGGCCAATGCTCGAAGATGGCAGCCAACTCAACCAAGTCCGGCAGATGAAAAACATGCCTGCTTGGATGAAAAAGGTTCAAGAGAAGCGCCAAGCCGAGCAAACCTTCGACATTCCGAAAGCGAAGCAAGTGGTGGGTAATGTTGAATCCTACATGCTTCCAGACGACACCTGGTATTGGACTCGACGCGGGATCCTATTGTTCATGGGTCTCTTTGGAATACTGGGGATAGCGAAGAGACGCTTTAGTGATATCAAACTCATCGAAAAAGGCGGAATCTGGCTATTTTTCGGTTGCCTGTATGGACTCGTAGTCGGCTTTTTATCACCGCTGCCATTGACGCCGACGCCCCTGCTGCCCGCTCTTGGGATGGTCTTGACCCATACCCTCGCAGAGCAGCTGTTTTTCTTTGGATTTGTTGGTGTCGCGCTGCTGGACCGAATCGACAATCCGCTCTTTGCAGTCGGACTCATTGCGGCGCTCTTTGGCCTCCACCAACTGACATTTTTTGCAACCTTGTCATTGCCACCCTCGGTGATGCTCACAGGCGTGTTGCAAATGACAGCGTTCGCGGGCGGCGTTTACGCAACCTTGCTCTGGCGGACCGGCGGAATCCTTGCTCCGATCATGACTCAATTGATCATTATGAGTGTGATGGTCTTCAGATGTATCCAGGCATATGGGGGCTGATTAATCATGACGAAGCGTCACATTTTGATGGCCGACCCCCATGGGCTCGCTGAATTTATGAAACCCGCTCTGGCAAAACTAAACCCTAATTTGGAACTTTTGTCCGTAGCCGATGGCGCGCGCTGCATTACCGCTCATGCCAAGCTGTGCAACGCAAAGGTGCCCCCATTAGTGACTGTCATACCTGATGAAATTGATCTGGTTAGCGGCCGTAAAGTAGCCATAACACTGCGTACGGTCGAACGGAAATTAGGCGTACCTGCAACAGCGATTATCTACCTGCAATCAGAGAGTGGGGATGCCGATGGGAGTAAGCAGTGGGGTCGAGCTGTTTCGATTACGCGTGGACCAATCGATCAACCTAAACGGGAGGCGATGCGACTGATAAAAGCCATCGCGAAGGTACTCAGCCAGCTAACAGGGAGGGGACGAAAATGATGCCCTGCACCGCATGCGGCTATTCTGGCGAACCTAATCGGCTCAACTTCGGACAGTTCGAGCTGGCGATTTGCGCAAAATGTGGATTCGGCGTCGGACTCGCTCAGCCAGCGAGTGACGCCGCTGCAGTAGACGCTGAGCCACGGATCGAAAAGCCCAGCACGAGCGAAGTAGAATTGAGCCCGACAAGTGCATTTACTGTGGCTGATTTAACAGAGGCAAGTGCTTCAGCGAACGCCAGTGGCCAGGCGATCATTGTGACAAATGACGAAGAAACCTATGGGGTAATAGACGCTGCATTTAATGAGTTTGATGCAATCGGATGTGTGTTTGCAGACAAGGGAACAGGCGCCATTGAACTGGTCATGAGTCGATTCGAGTCGCCGGACTCAACCGGTGTTTTGATCGATACTCAAAATGATGACTACTCTGCGGTCGAACTTGGCTATGCCATCAGGGCAATTGAAACAGGATTAGGGGCCAAGAAATCCGACATTATATTTTTCGGCGAAGTGGACTCAGCGGCTGAGGTTGACGTTCGACGGATCGGAGCCACAATAGAAATCGGTTCAATCAATGATCAATTGGCGGTGAGACTTGCGAACTCGATCGCAGAACGGATGATTTGAGTAATTTGAGGCCGACTTTACACTTTTATCGGCGATGGTTTTGCCTCAGAGCCGAACAGTATGTAGACTGACAAATAGAGAGCGTAGTTCAGAAGATAAGGACATGGATATGAAGACGAGATTTGCACGAATACTGAGTAGCGCGACTGTTTTTCTCTACAGCGCAGCGGCGTTCGCTGGTTCCTCATCGGGTGGTGGTCCCGCTGGTGATGCGGGGAGTTCTGGTTCTGAGCCCGCGTTGTACGCGCTCATCCTGCTCACATTAATTCCGGGCTTTTATCTGGCGAACCGAGCTCGGAATGCTCAAATGGTCCCCATTCGTAAGGATCGATAGTCGGGCGCAGTCCGACGCTGCGCTTCGCTCAGTCAAAATGGCGAACGTTCAAAGCAAACAATCGCCTCACACCTCAGAAACAGGGCCGACTGCGGATCTTTGGGTCCGCAGCTTGGTCTTTATCTCAATCACGGTCGGCATGGCACCAATTCTCGACTGGAGTTGGTCCCTTTGGGCCCATTCTGCGTTGGGTGGGGGTGCAACCGCAGTGGTTGCGATTCCCATTGCTCTTATCCTCGGGGGTATAGCCAGTCGACATAGCGAGCATATCCATGAATCTCCGTCCCAGTTAGCCGGAATACTGCTGGCTTTATCAATGATGATGGCCACTGTCATGATTGAACTCGTTGATGGCGATGGCCCTTGGCTGCTGGCAGCCGGCACACTCTTTATCGGCTCTTATTTTCTATGGTTTTGCTGGTCTTGGGGTCTGCGCAAAGCCACATCGATCGCCATGCCTTTATCCTTTCTGCTACTTGTCCTGCCATGGGAGTATTATTTGCGTTCAAACGCGCAACTCACACTTCAGTCCTGGACAGCTGATTTATCCATCTTACTCCTGGAGGGCATGGGATTCGCCGTCTGGCATTACAACTCATTTACAATCGATTCCCAGCGATACTATCTGATCATCAATGAAACGTGTTCCGGTATCAATATGCTGGTGGCGCTGTTTATGTATACACTCGTCTTCACGTGGATAGCCCGCTCTTTTTGGGCGACTCGACTGACACTGCTCGTGCTGGTCTTTCCCATTGCTATGCTGGCCAACACAATTCGGGTCACATGCATTTATTTGTTGGGATACTACGGAGGGGTAGAGTGGGCCGACGGCTTTTGGCACAGTGGTAGCGCCTATGTCCTATTCATACCCATATTTGGTCTCATCTATTTTTTAAACCGGGGCTTGGATACTCGGTTTCGATCGCACTGACCATCCCCTAAACCCGACGATCACGAAAATCAAAAACATCCACCAATCGCCAAACTGAACAAACAGAGTCTGGGCCTGACTGAGCTTGATTTGGCCTTTAAGGAGACCGGGTTCGAACAAGCCCAAGCGGTCCATGACAACCCCGTTTGGACTTACGATCGCTGAGATGCCCGCTTGGCCAACCCGAATAAGCCATCGGCGAGTCTCCATCGCTCTCACGATGGCTCGGTTGGTCATATGACGGGTAATTGGGGAAAAACCAAATCCAGCATCATTGCTGGCAATAACCAAAAATTCGGCTCCCGTCTCAACCAGACGACGCGCCATATCGGGATAGACCGATTCAAGACAGATCATCACCCCAACGTGATTTGGGCCCGCACGTATAGCCCGTACGGAACGCCCCGGTGTTAAGTGACTCTCAGTCCCTGGCACCAGGCGGACTTTACGATAAATGTCATCGACTTGGCCGCCAGGCAAAACAGACGCAACAACGTTGAATCGCTTGCCTTCCTTGTTGTGTTCAATCAGCCCGGCGAGCAAAATGGAGGGGTCTGTCTTCCCCGGAAAAAGTCGCTCCTGGAGGGTCTCGTCTCTGAAAACGGGTCCGCGTATGGCAGTCTCCGGCCAGACCACAAAGTCTGCACGGTCTTTGTAAGCGCGCTGTGTCAATGTCTCAAATGTGCCGACAACGCCGTCCTGAGCAGCTGGATCCGCGGTCGCCGCATGATATTGACTGTTAGCCAAACCAGCTTGTACGCCGATGACGTTGACTGTCTGGCCACCACTCTCCGCATTCAGTTGAATAGAGCCGGCAACGCCTAAAATGCCAAGAAAGACCGTGGCAAAAGAAATGCTTTTTCGGCTCTGACGAGATGAAATAAACCCATGAAAAATGAGACTTTGGACAAGTGCGACCAAACTACTTACACCAATTCCACCAATCCAAGCACTCAAAACCAGCCATGGCCTTAACCAGTCTACATCGGCGATATTACCGACGTAGCTGGCCGGCATACAGATGGGTCCGAGCGTGCGCATCCACTCTGTCAACGACCAAATTGCTGCCACAATAAGGATGTCCAAAATACCCCCTCGGCCCCTCCACAAGCCTCGGAACAAGAGTCCATAGATAACCATTTGACTCGCAGTGTATAGACTGAATCCGAGCAGCAGAAACCAACCGTAGTTAACGATTCCATAAATATGGACACCACCCAGAAAGCCAACCCAGCCAGCTAGCAAGCCGGCTTCAGAATAAGATCGACTGTGCTTTAAAGCACAGAGAAGGGGTACATTTGCAATGAACGATGCAGGTCCAAAATAGACGAATCCGATTCCGTTAAAAATACCCGCCAGGGTAGCCAAAACCCATCGTTCTCTCGTGGTCCTGCCGAAATCTCGGATCAAGGAAATCATTTGGGCATATCAACGCCCTCGAGGCGTATCACGCTTGAATAAGCGGGCAGTTCATCCACGGTCAAAACGCCGATGGAGTCTCGAAACATCACGTGTTTTAGTCCAAATCGACCAATCCATAGATCGGGCATCTTTCGGTCTTGGTGGACGAGCAGTGACGGCTGTTTGAGGACGGCTGTTTTTTTAAATTGGCCCAGTCTAAGGCCAATTCGGCGCAAGGTTTTCTGCCACGGTTCATTGGGAATCGAAGCCAGCTCCGGACCATATCGCGCCACCAATTCATCGGATAAGCGCGTGGACCTTGGATCGATGACCCAACCGAGAGCATGCTGGTAGGGCGGGAGATACGTACGGGTGAGACCTTGAACGATCTGCCCACCACGCAGCTCATCGCTTGCTCGGACCAAGACCCAGGTTGTCCAGCAGATGATGAAGATAACTAATGACCAAAACACCCGCACCCGAACTGTGCCGTGAGATCTACTCATCCCAAAATCACTTTAGTCCGCTGAATCGAGGGCCAAGCGAAAACCAACCCCCAAATGCGCGGCCTTTGGAGGCATCGGATGCCTCGATGCGCAGCGCGAATCTCTGACGGATCCGTTCCATCGGCCACCTCGGCAAATGGCCATAAATTTTCCGGCTTGCTGGACATCTGTACTCGTCCACTCCGTCACCCCACCGGCCAAATCCATTAAACCATAGGGGCTTCGATCGTTGGGGTGGCTGCCGACCGGTGCGAGGCTCGGAAGGCCCAATTGACCGGCCGCTGTGTTACAAAACGAGGCTTCCCAGTGGTCTCCCCACGGAAATGAGCGCCCATCACCGCCTCGGGCTGCAATTTCCCATTCTTGTGATGTGGGCAATCGGTAGCTCAAGCTATCCCGACGAGCACGCCATCGACAGAAGGCGATCGCATCATCTCGTGTCACGCCAAAAACGGGCCAATTCGGGTCCCATGTTTGCCCGGAAAACTCCGAGCGTGGAATGTAAAAACTCGCTCCCATTTGACTTAATAATTGTTCTCCGGTGAGTGGATTCTTGGGCGCATGTTGCAGGGCTCTCGACAGGTCTGTTCGGGCGAGGGCATTGAGAAAACGCATATAGTCACGCATGGTGACGGGTAGCCGACTGATACAGAACGCTGAATGGTCGATGTAGTCTCGACTCGCCGGCCATGCAGCATTATCGTCGACGCCGATCTGCGTGTGACCAGACGGTACATACAAAAATCCATCCGGTGATTGAGCGGCCGCCACAGTATTCAAATTCAGTTTCATGCTTTGACCGCGGGCAATTCGAAATGATGCTCTGACATCCCGGCCTGACGCCGTTGGCGCACTCACCAAGTAAGGCCCCATGGGCAGATCAGTGATAGAAACGGGGGTTGACGACAAGGTGTCTTTTCGGATTGGGGTCAAGACCGAATCGACTTCAGTGATTCGATAAATTTTGACCGTCAAACCAGGCGGATTCGTTTCAATATCGAGTTTGCCGTCGCCTCTGAGAAGGTCCGCATGCATGTTCAAACGCGTTAGGATACGCCGGCATTGAGCTAGGCCCACCGTGTCATCGATTTGGTCGCATCGATTGAATTCTGCTGACGCGATATCAGCGAGAGTTGACTTGGCGGCCCCATCAGCTGGATCTCGAACCAATCGAGAATTTAGAACGTCGCATGCCAGCGCAAAGCGCTCACGGACTTGCTCTTCGAGCAGGCGATGTTTATGGACCAACTTCCGCATGATGCGACGCTCATCGAGGCTCGACCAGGGGACTTGCTCAGCTCTGAGGGTTTTGACCTCATCACGAAGTTTTTGTTCGCGTTCAACGGAAGTCATGTACTGGGCGACCTGTTGCTCCAGCTCACTCGTTGAGAAAACACTTGGCTGTTCGAATGCCTCAGCTCGAGACTCTAGATGCCTTTGAACGGCATGATGCAGTTCCAAGACCGATTCGTATCGTTTGGATACATCTCGTTCAAGACAGCGTGAACAGACCTCGTCCAAATCGATGGGAATATTGCGGTCCGGCGCCCTCAAGCGCCCTGGTTTGACAGGGCTTTTGAGCATCTTTTGTAGAATCGTCTGCGCGTCGCGACCCGCGTATGGTCGTTTCAAAGTCAGCATTTCATACAAGATTGCGCCCAGACTAAAGACGTCGCTGCGGTCATCGACCAGATGCAATTGTCCAAGTGCCAATTCTGGAGGCATATAACCCGGCGTACCGATGGCCTCACCTTGACGGGTCGCCAAGCGCCCAAGTTCTTCGCGATGGCTTTTTACTTTTTGGCCACCGGACGCCTCTTTCTTCAAGATTTTCGCCAGACCCCAATCCATGACCAGCACTTCGCCATACCCACCGATCATGATATTAGAGGGTTTTAAATCCCGATGAACAACCGAGCGGCTATGGGCGTATGCAACCGCCATACAAATCTTCTGAAAAACCTGCAAGAGATGAGTCCGCGTGTACTCTTTGTGTATGTCAGGGTCATCGGCACGCAAGCCCCTGAATACATCTCTAAGAGTGCGACCATCCACACGTTTCATTGTAAAGTACAGCTGGCCATCTGAGCGTTCGCCGAGGTCGTAGACAGGAATGATATTTGGATGCTGTAATTGACCGGTAATTTGAGCCTCTTGAGCAAATCTAAGTTGCCAACCAAGACGTTGCCCTTTGCCACCGAGAAGCAGCTTCATAGCGACGCTTCGCTCGAGAGTCGTATCGACGGTCTCAACGATCCGACCCATGCCACCACGGGCCAATTCGTCACCAAGGGCATAGCGCTGAAAACCGGGTTTCATCGGTGGCAATAGCATGGCTCTGAGGTCATCGTTTTCGTCGACCCCTTTGGGAGGTTCATCGGAACCAGCCGACACGCCGTCTAAGTCATCCACCTCGCCCGCAACCGTCGGTAGCTCGCCAATGACAGACTTGAGGCCATTTTGCGTAACTATGCCTAAATCAACCAAGACATCAGCCAGAGAGCGTCCCTCTTGATCGACGGCATGTTGGATTTGCTCCAGGGCCTCCTCGCTGAGACTGAAACGGTCCCTGAGACGTGATATAAATTGGGTTTGGCCCTTGCTACTCACGATAACGAACTATGCGCTATACGCAGAGATAATGTCGAAGACCTCAGAGTCGGTCAAAACTCGATTCCGACTTTTTGCAACATCAAGAATGTGAGCCGCAAGCCCATCGCGCACCTCGATTTGGTTGCT
>PCCS01000059.1 GCA_002731825.1 Myxococcales bacterium | reverse complement strand
GGTGCCGCCCGCTTGTGCGATTCTATTGAGCGTCCCGCGGTCTACACCGTTGCCGAAACCAATCACAAATACCGGGTAATCACGAGCAAAGGCATTTCTAGCTGCATCAACAGGTCCACCCCGACACGTCTCTTCGCCGTCAGTCACCAGCACGATGAAATTTCTTCGGCCCATATCTTGTCGTTCATTGAAGTGCTGGGTCGCCTGCTCAATGGCTCGACCTATGGGCGTATTATGCCCGCGGGGGGGTGAGCCTGCGCCACGAAGCTGATTCGACACATTGGCCGCATTATCAGGAAGACATGGGGTTCGAACGGCTTGATTATGATTGACCGAGCATTCTCCGTTCCAGGGAAAGAGCATGAGGCCAATTCGCATACTCCGCTCGAAGATGTTTACGAGCTGATTGATGGCGTTAACAGCCTGGTTCCACTTGTTGTACTGGTTCATACTGCCGGAGTAATCGAGCACGACCAGGATGTTTGGCTGCTCGCATGCACCGCTGGAGCCGCCCGCGTGAACGCTGGACAGACCCAGGAGCGAGGTCAAAATGATCGCAATGAGGAAACGCATGAGAGTCACTCCAAAAGAACCTGAACTGGATTCAGCTGCAATAAGCATACACAAATTCGAACGACCAATTTACGGACGTCGGCTGTCGCCATCGTAACTGAGATGGTGGTGCGATGTCGAAGACGTAAGAGCAATTGCCTTACTAAGTCAGAAAGTTTGTTCACATTGTCGGCTCGATGGTAGGGTGTCACAGGCGGTAATTCTTAATGATTTTAGTGATTCGGAGGCTCTTTTGAGGCACAGGTTTCTTAGCTCTTTACTGCTTCTTCTAACGTCGGTTGTTTTGGTTGCGTGTGACTCCGACGGGGACGGCCAGTCTGCGGCGTCTTCAATGGATGAGGGATTCAGAGCAATCCCTGACTTTGGTCCAGGCCCTGACATGGGGACAGTCGACTCCATCGAGTTGGACATGGATGTCACAGATTCGGGGGCGGGCATGGGTCTTTGCGACCGGATGGTTGGTTATGGCTTTCGCGGTCGACCCGGGTCACTAAACGAGTCGCCCAGTCATTCACCAAGAGCTGTGTGGACAGGCACGGAGTGGGGCGTTGCATGGATCTCTGCGGGTGTCGATGACGGACCTGACCCTGTTTGGTTTCAACGATTTAATGGCATGGGTCTAGGTCTTGGACAGCCTGTTCAGGTTGGGCAGACCGATTCCGCTCTGGCGAGCGTTATTTACACAGGTGATTCATTCGCTGTCGCTTTTGTGAACGGCCGTACGGACAGTGACCCATTCGCTGGCATTGTCGTCCGGGTTATTGGACCGGATGGACAGCCCGCTGTGACCTTGATCAAACTTGAGAGTACCTTCGATGTGCAAGCCATGAGTTTTGTTTGGGCGCCTTTCGCAGGGGGCATGTTGGTCTATTCACGTGGTCGAGGAGGCAACGGAGGCGCATATTCCATCGCATTTGATGGGCGTTTTATGCCGTCCAGCCCTGTGCGTCTGACGGATTCCATTGTCAGCTCTGTTGCGGTCGCGTACGGCGACGGAGGTTGGGGAACGGCTTTCCTTGAACAAACCGTAGGTGGTGAACGCCAACTTGTCTTCACAACGCTTGATGAAAACGGTGGATTACTCGATGAATTGGAGCGGGTCGGGACAGGGGGCGTTGGCCCCGTGTCTGTCGCGTACGGGCAAGGCTCTTTCGCCATCGCGTGGACCCGTATTATGGATACACCGACACCGAAACCGGTGTTGACGCTCATTGAAGCGGGTGGAGATGTGATCGGCACGCTGCCCGTCGAAGGGCCTATGTCGCTGACTCTGGCCCACGATATTGAATGGTTTGGACAACAAGGGTTTGCTGTCGCTTGGCTCGCACAGACCGAAGCAGGAACGACTCAAGCGGGGGTGACCAGAGTGTCGGCACTCGGCGTGTCTAGTTTTCCTTTTCGTCTACCCCTTGAAGACGGCTCCGCTCATAGCAGCATCCGCGTCGCTGGTCTCTATGGCAATCTTGGCATCTTCTACACCCTTGATCCTGACTCGCCTCCAGTTGGTTTCTCCTCCCAAAGCCGTTCGACATTCGGTAGAGCTACGGGCTGTAACTGAGGCTTCAGCCAGTGATGTCGTATCAACAACCGCTGGCTACAGTCATCGCCTGGCTTATCTTTCTCGCTATCGGCTCTACCGGCCATGTTTTGGCTGAGACCATTTCGATGGCATCCATAGAAGTCCGAGTTGGCCAGTATGAAAAAGCGGTCAGTTTGCTGAAGACACTGTCTCCCGAGAGGGCGCGGTCAAGCTCAGCTCAGTTGGTTATGGCGAAGGCTCAGCTGGGACTTGGTTCGCTGGACTCCGCAGCCGAGGCACTCTCAAATGTTGATGACAAAAACCTAATCACGGCGCGAGATTGGGTGCGTTATCAAATTGCCGTCGCGGCGGGTGATTTAAATGGGGTGCGTGGTCGACTTGAGGGGATTTTAGGCAATGATCAGGTTCCCAATTCCCATAAGGAGCAGGCTCAACTGTATTTCGCCACCCTTTCGATTGAGCGTGAGGAGACCGTTGGTCGAGCAAAGAAACTGCTGCGTAAATTAGCTGTTAAGGCGAAGGATTACTCCCTCAGAGCGGCCGCATGGAGTGTGCTTGCGGCGGCTGGCGACACCCGGGCGAAGAGGGCCTTATTGATTCACTATCCTGCTCATGCAATCGACCCGGGCGCAAGCCAGACCAAGACAACGATCCGTTTGTCCGAATCGGCAAAAAGAAAAAGAGCTGACAATTTATTCGATCTGAGGGCGTATCAATTGGCTCAGGTTGATTATCTCGTTCTGAGCAAATCCAGCGACCGAGAACTCAGACAGTTGGCACACATGCGATTAGGGATTATCCGGATGCGGATGCGTGACGATTATCCCCAAAGCGCTCGATGGTTTAAACTCGCGAAAGCCGGTCCAGACGAAAAAATGTCACTCGAGAGTGCGTATCGCTATGCAATTGTTCTCGGATACATGGGTCGCTATGAAGAGGCGAGCCGATTGATGGAGGACTTAGCCCCGTCTCTGGCCGGGCGTCGACGAAGAAATGCGCGCTATCAAGTCGGACGATTGTTACACGAGGCAGGACGCTTCGAACGCGCCATAAAGAAGCATGAAGCGTTCGTTGCTAATGTGGGCGGTGATAGGCCTAAATGGCGCTGGTTTCTTGGTTGGTCCCGTTACCGCGCACGTGATTGCGGCCAGAGTCGGTCTGTATTTGACAGCCTTGCCGGTCACAGCAATACATTGATTGGCGCTAAGGCCATCTACTGGACCGCTCGCTGCCAGCGGATGAAGGGTCAGTTGGATGTTGCAGACCAACTGCTGAGCAAACTCAAACGGTCTGCTCCGCTGAGTTACTACGGTTTACTGGGCTATGCATTAAGTGGCGAAATTCCAGACAGGCAAGTCCCTCAACAGCGCATACCTGAAATAGGCGCTTATGGCGAATGGGCAAAGAAAGTTTCTCCCGCTGCAAAGAGGCGCATAAAGGGGATACAGGATTTGATCAGAGTGGGGTCGATTGGACTGGCTAGGAAACGGTATGATGAGTCTTTACGCCACTCTCTGAAACGCGATCTAGGTCCCAGCGGATTTGCCGCTGCTGACACGAATATTCGACAGAACCTTGAGCTGTGGGGTCCTCTATGGCGAGACCAATCGCGTAGCGATAGGCGGATTCCATGGCGCAATCAGTTTTCAAAACTGGGGGCGACTAAAATGCGCAAAGCGTATCCGCCAGCCTATTTCTACCTCGCTCGTGCTGCCGGTCGACCATACGGCGTATCAGCGTGGTGGCTGATGGCTCACATGCTCCAAGAAAGCCGTTACAAGGAGCGTGCGCGAAGTCATGCGCGGGCCCTTGGACTTATGCAAATTTTGCCGAGAACTGGACGTAGAATCGCAGAAAGAATGCGTTTCCCCAAGACGTTTTGGGATGACCACTTGTTTGAGCCAGGCATCGCTTTAGCGCAGGCCGCTTGGTACTTGAATGCCTTGCGACGGGAATATGACGGTAATGTTATTCTCGCAATGGCGGCGTACAATGGCGGGCCTCGGCGCGTCTCCGAACACATTAGCTTAGTGGGCTCAGTGCCCTTTGACATGATGATCGAAGAAATGGGGGCTCATGAAACCAGAAATTATGCGCGTAAAGTCACAGACCATCTCATTCGTTACTTGGACCTATACGCAACGGACCAGGAACGCTCTCAAGGCCTGCGGCAGCTCCTACCCCCCGACCGTCTGCCGGTTCCAAAAAGTGAGATAAACTTCTGATGCAGCCGCGCTTGCGCTGGCTTCTGGTGGTACTCACGCTGGTGACCGGGGCCGGACTCTACTTTTCTTTTCAACTGCTCATATCGAATGCTGAGCGGTCCATTCAGGCTGCGGCGTCGAGCCGCGGACTGGACCTGAAATGGGATAGGTTGAGCTGGTCTCTCGATGGTGTTTCGGTGCATAACATCAGTGGCGAACACGAGACTGTCAGTGTGAGCATTGATGAGCTCCAAATAAAGTTCTCTGCCTTTGAATGGCATGGTTCACGGCCGCGCATTGGCGTTATTGACGTCGTAGAAGCGCACGTCACCCTTAAGCGACGGGGTCGCGATAGCCAAGGGGTTCCGACGGTAATCGGTCCTTCAAAAAATCAGGTTTTGGGACTTAAGACCTGGACCGACTTAGGGGTCGACCTTGTCCGCTTTCATGGAAGCACCCTGATCGTTAGAGATAAGACCCTCACCCTTTTGGAATCAGAAATTATTGATGGCCACATCGATTTATCAACGGGCGACCCAAGCTTTCAGATCGCTTCTCGCTACCGCACAGCCTGGACTGAGTATGGGACGGCCATGCTGTCTGGCATGTATCGAGCGGGTGCTCAATTTCAACAGGTATTGATCGCACCGATGGTGGCCGGTGAACGGCTTTTGGAGCTAAAAAACGGGGCGGACCGGTATGCCCTAGGGCAGGTCATGGTTAACCTCAAAACCGATGATTTGGCAGCCAGTGAGCTGATCGTTAAAACGGTTTCGTTGAAACGGGGCCACCTGTCGGCCCAGATCGATCAAGTGAAACTCAGCGGTGGCCTTTCACAGCCGATGATTCAAATCCAGGGGGCAGATCTATCTGTAGCCAGACGTCTGGGCTCCACTCGGGTCACCCGTGTTATGAACACTCCGTCTCTATTCTTGAGTCTGCCGACCATCAAGCTGCCTGAGCTTCTGCACCGTTTTTTTGATTTCAACGGACGATTACATTGGACGCAGTTGGCCATTAAAATAGGGGAGAGACGACCGGTTTTGTTGGATGACGGCCGGTTGGGTCGTGACCGGGTCGATGTCTCACTCTCCTTGGGCGGCCAACAACTAGAACTCGCTTTAGACTGGGACGGAGCGTCGGGGTTAATCCATACCATCCAATGGGCCACCAAAGGGCTTCAACTCGGGTCTTTAGTTGATACATTGGCGTTCCATCGCCCCTTGTCTGACTTCAGTCGATTAGGTTTGGAGGGCGTGGTTTCAGGTCAGGGGACTGTCAGCATCGTTGGCGATGCAATCAGCCAACAAAGACTGTTAATTTTTGACGCACACAGTCGCTTGGATGCTGGCCAAATTGATTGGTCTGCAGTCTCGCCCACCCCACTATCGGAGGTCCGTCTCAACGTGTCGGGCAGTGGCGCGTATGACACCGCATTAGACAGTGCGAATATGAATATCGGTCTGAGCAGCGGCCCTTTGCATATGGATGTGACCGCCCTTTATCGTGGTTATGGTCGTCATCGACGCTTGGAGTTAGTGGGGTCGTCTAAAGAGGTTGCGTGTCAGACCGCAATCCATACGCTGCCCACGGGGTTACTTGGTGGCTACAGCAAGATTCGTTTGTCTGGCCGTATGAAACCTTGGTTCAGATTCAGATGGCCCTTTGCCAAGCCGAACATGATCAGACTCAAATTCCGAGACATCATTTCTGGGTGTCGCGTCGACGCACTCAATGCCGACAGCTCGGTCTGGCCAAAGGTGACATTCACCGGGAAGACCGCCCCGCTTGATGACGTCGATTGGCTAAAAAAGCGCTTCGTCTTGACCCTTGATGAGGGGGTCTATGGTGGCGCATCGATTCAAGTTGGGCCGGGGACTAAATCTTTTCATTCGATCCGCCGGATGCCAAAGCATGTCGGCGGTGCGGCCTACCTAAGCGAAGAAATTTTGTTTCCTCGCAATAATCCTATCGATCGCGGGCTGATTTCCAGGGCTTTACGACTCAATTTACTTGGACGTCGTTTTGTATACGGTGGCTCAACTGTCACCCAACAGCTCGTCAAAAACCTCTTCTTAACTCGGGACAAATCGATTGCTCGAAAGGTCCAAGAAGTTTTAATCGCTAAGCGGATTACACAAGAGATCAGTCGTCGCCGCGTTTTGGAACTCTATTTGAATTGTATTGAGTTTGGCCGCAACGTGTATGGAATCAGTCGTGCTGCCTACTACTATTTTCAACGTTCACCGTCTCGTCTCCGTCCACGAGAATCGATTTTTCTCGCTATGATTAAGCCTGCGCCTCGCCATGCACCGAGGATGCGACGTCGAGGTCGCACACCGCCTTTTTCTTATTGGCAGGCCCGTGCCGAGGTGATTCTTGAACGACTGATCAAGCATGACTTTGTGTCGCCCGATGAGGCTAAACTGGAGCGGCCCCTCGATATCGAGTGGACGAAGGGTCGATATTTAGAACCCGAACGCGACCCATCGGATCTCGCGCCGCTCGATGACAGTCCATAGTGGTTGAATGCGCAGATTGTGTCATTGAATTAGCGTGGATTTGAGGTTTTGGTTGAACCTAACGGCACCTTTCTCTAAGGTCCGCCCCATGAGATATCCTAAGATAATGATGATGATGAGTCTGACCGTCTTTGCCTACGGTTGTACCGATGACACAGATACGTCTACAGCAGACGCATCCATGGCTGTGGGGCCGGATATGGCCGGGCTAGACGCCGACTCAGGGCTGCAATTTATCGATGCGGGCCGGCCTGTTAATCGAATGGATAGTGGATCCCTAGATATGGAGACGGGTCTCCAGAGTGCGTGCTTGGAGACGCCCCCTCCGCCAAGCCAGCCTGCCATTAACTTGCAAGCTCGCTGTCGGCGCGGTGGTGAACCCATCCGCATAAGGGATCTTCGGGACCGACGTTGCCCAGATTGGGTAGATTTTCGAGACGGTGATGGCGACGGCTTTAGTGACATGCGTGAGGATGTCGAGTTGTCCGAGGTCGTTGTAACCGCTGTTTATGGCGACGATTTTGCCGTTCAGGATCTGGATGGTGGTGCGTACAGTGGCCTTTGGGTTTTTTCACGAGATCGTCGACTAGACCCAGACGTTCGGCCCGGGACCAGAATTCGCCTCTGGGGTAGCATGTTCGAATACTATACCCTCACGGAGATTCAGTTGACTCCGGAGAGCGGCGGTCTTGAAATCATTGGTCAGGCCGGGGAGCCGCTGCCGCTCTTGATCAGTGACCCAGCACGGATTGCTGATGGAGGCGACCTCACAGAAGCATTGGAGTCTGTGCTGGTCGAAATACAGAATGTCCCCGTGAGAAGTACGGCACCAGATTGTCCAAGAGACTTTGACATGTTCGTCGTCGAAGGGGGCCTGCGTGTTGAAGATGAAGTGGAGCTAGAGTATGAGCCAGCGCGTGGTGATTTCATTGAACGCGTTGTGGGCGTTCTCCACTTTAGCTTCGAGACTCAGAAAATTCGTCCACGCTCGGATGCCGATATCAGTGTCATTCATTGCAACGGGATACCGGACAAATGCGAAGCATCTGAATGCGTGGCTGAATTGGGTGACGTCGAGTCTGGCGAACTGGTTATATCCGAAATTCAGGATGATCCGAGAGGGCGAGATGTCGGGCGCGAGTATGTCGAACTCTATAATCCGACCGATAGATCCATCTCACTCAATGGCTGGTGGTTGCAAAACTGCGCTGATCATCGTGTTGACTTACAAGGACGCGTGCAGCCGGGCGACTACTTTGTGATCGCTGGGGCCCGCGACCGAAATACAAATGGTGGCATTAATGCCCAGGCTGAACTGGGGGATTTGCAGCTCAGTAACGGCAGTGGGTCCCTATTACTCTTCACAGACACTGGTGTCTTGGTTGATCAAGTTCGATACGATGACGCAGCCCCTTGGCCTCGCCGAGAAACTGGTCAAAGCCTTGAATTGACGGCTTTAGGCGGAGATAATAGTAACGGAGCGACATGGCGCGCTGCTCGCGGTGAGTATGGTGCCGGTGGTGAAGGTAGCCCAGGTCGACGATAGGCTCAGGCAAAGACCCTCCATGAGGTGTCTGCCGACTCACCCCATCTGTGTCGCATCAAAACGAGCGGTGAAGCGAGTTCATGTCTGCAATACACATCCTGTATGGCACAGAAACCTATAACTCGGAGAGCCTTGCGCAGCGCACATCTGATGCATTGAGCCAAGCAGGATATTCTGTCGAAATATGGGACATGGACGATATCGAGCCGGAGGCCTTCGCTCAGCTTGGCGTGGTCTTGCTCATCACCAGTACATTTGGGGACGGTGAGCCCCCGTCCAATGCACAGGTGCTCTACGACTACTTGATGGCCGAGGAGAGAGCGCAACTGACCGGGCTTCAGTTCAGTGTCTGTGGACTCGGCGACACGGACTATGAGCATTTTTGCCAATGCGGTAAAGACTTTGACGCCCGTCTACATGACCTTGGTGGCTCTCGATTTGCCCCACGGGTTGATTGTGACACGGATTATGAAGACACCTGGGAACATTGGCTTGAAACTGTGTTGCAAGGGTTACCAAACACCGATATTCAGCTGGCTGATTATTCCGTCGATATGGGGGCGTCTGGCGTTCTGGATAGCGTGGTCGATCGACACGCCAGTGGAAGCCTTTCTGGGTCAAATAAGCCGGTCGCCTCAGGTGTGTTCCGGCCATCCGCCCCAATCGGTACGCGCAAGAATCCGTATTTAGCCACGGTTCTTGCAAACACCAATCTGAATCACAGTGCATCGGATAAAGAAACCCGTCACATCGCTCTTAACATCGAGGCGGCGGGCATCGAGTATCGAGCGGGCGACGCCTTGGGCGTGTTTCCAAGAAATTGTCCCGACCTGGTTCGACGTATATTAAAGGCTGTTGGCATCGAACGAGACGAAGCCGTTCGTGCAGATGACAATTGGTACACGATTCGAGACATGATGTTGTACCGCAAAGACGTCATGCAAATCGATCGTCGGTTGGTCGAACTCCTGAGTCGGCATGCTGTCGGTGACGCCTTTGGAGCTTTATTAAACGATAAAAAAGCCCTTCTCGATTACTGTGGACAACAGCACGTCATCGATCTTGTCGAGGCTGCGCGTGTTCGCGTACCGGCTCAAGATTTCCTGGCGACTTTAAGGCCACTTGCGCCGAGATTGTATTCCATATCATCGAGCCCAGAGGCCTATCCTAACGAAATTCATTTGACGGTCAACGTACTCAGATACGCGTTGCATGATTCAATGCGCAAAGGGGTCGCTTCAACTTTTCTTGCGGAACGGACGGGGCCTGGTGTTGAGGTCGCCGTCTATCTTCAAAGGACCCGGAACTTCTTGCTGTGCGCTGACCATGTCCCCATTATTATGATTGGACCTGGGACAGGAATTGCGCCGTTCAGGGCCTTTTTACAAGAGCGGGAGGCGAGGGGGGCGTCCGGACAGTCTTGGGTCTTCTTTGGGTCGTTACATCAGTCTATGGATTTCCTCTACAGAGACGAACTCCTCGGATGGGATCGGGACGGCTTAATCGCCAGACTCGATTTAGCATGGTCAAGAGATCAAGCCCACAAGGTCTATGTACAGCATAAGATGTACGAGAATGGCGCGGCCTTTTATCGGTGGCTAGACGCGGGAGCCGTGGTCTATGTTTGCGGTGATAAGACTAAAATGGCTAAAGATGTCCACAAGACCCTGCTCCGGATTATCCAAGAATTTGGGGGATATTCCCGCGATGATGCCCACGCTTATGTGAGCCAGCTAGAGAGCGACGGCCGATATCTAAGGGATGTATACTGACCTTTGCGTGTTCTAGTTCATGTTAATTATGATTGTCTTTCGATGGGTGAAGTGCTCGAGCATTGAGTCAAGGGATGCCTCTTTCCCAATGCCTGAGGTCTTGACACCACCGTAAGGCAACATCGGTTGGACGACGACATTTTGGTTTACTTGGACGAATCCAGCTTCAAGTTCGTGGACCGCGCGCATCGCTACACTCAAGTCTTGGGTCCATATGGTCGCGGCGAGTCCATATTCGCTGTCGTTCGCCATATGAATGGCCTCGGCATAGGTCTCGAAGGGAATCACGCAGGTCACAGGGCCAAAGATTTCTTCTTTAGCCACTTTATGGTCGTTTGATAGGCCCGTTATGATGGCTGGCTGGACAAATAACCCTGTTTTTAGGTGTTCATCAGTCGGTAATGTAGCGCATTCTCGAACCGTTCCTGCCGGGTCCGATTTTGCTAAATTCACATAGGTCTTTACTCGATCGAATTGTGCAGGAGATACGATGGTACCGATATCCGTTTCCTCGTCCAGCGGGTCGCCCATGACCATTTTATCGACAGCCTCTGCCATCTGGTCGACAAAGGTGTCAATGAGCGAGCTGTGGACGAAAATTCGGCTCGCCGCGGTGCAACTTTGGCCCTGTCGAGTGAAACGAACACCCGTAATCGCGCCTGCGACCGCGCGGTCAAGGTCGGCATCAGACATAACAATCATCGGACTCTTACCACCGAGTTCGAGGGTGACCGGCACCAGTTTTTCAGCAGCCGCTCGATGAATAATTCGACCGGTCTCAACGGAGCCCGTAAAACTGATCTTAGCCACGTCTGGATGTTCGGCCAAGGGGCCGCCACAAACGGGGCCATCACCTGATAGAATGTTGAACAGGCCCTTCGGCAGTATTTGGTTGAGCAGTTGACACACCCTGAGACAACACAGGGGGGTCTCTTCCGCCGATTTGACAACGACTGAATTACCGGCCACCAAGGCTGGGGCGATTTTGAGTGCCATAAGATACATGGGTACGTTCCATGGAATGATGGCACCAACGACCCCCACAGGCTCTCTGATGGTCATGGTCAATGAGGTTGTATTGTAGGGAATTGTTTCTCCCTTAAGCTCTGATGCGAGGCCACCGAAGTAGATGAAACTATCGGCCAGGATTGACGCTTCCACTCGGCTCTCCGTACGAAGTGCCTTACCGGATTCAAGGGCGACTAATCGGCCCAACTCTTCGACATGCTCATTGAGTAAGCGGCCGCATTCCGCGACGATCTTACCCCGTTCACGTGCTGGCTTTGATGCCCAATCGCGTTGCGCGTGTACAGCTGAGGCCACAGCCTCATCAACGTCTCTCGAATCGCCTGCAGCTGCCTGTCCAACCGTTTGGCCTGTCGCCGGGTTAAGGACGGGAAATGTCTCACCCGACTGGGCGGCTATAAGTTCGCCATCAATGAAATGGTAACCCGATAATTCCTGTGCAAGTGCGAATGGATCATGATTGGGTTTGAGCATTTTAAACTCCTTTTGAATTGAACGGCGCGCCTGGCCTTGCCAACGATTTTTTCACCGGCTTGAACGAATTAAACCGACTAGGTGCCGGATAGTTGAATGTTTTCAAATACGCAACTTGGGCAACCCATAGGGCTGTTGGGATTCGGATCGTTACCTAGGGCGATGAGACCATTCCAGATTTCGCCAAAGTGGCCTGCAAGATTGGCCTCAGCAAATGGTTCTGCTAGCTGTCCATTACGGATGAAGCGACCCGCGCAACCCAAACTGATTTCACCCGTCGTTTCATTGCTATTTCCACCCAAGAATCGCTCGATTAAAAGCCCGTCTTGAACATCTATGACCAGGCCATTTAAGTCTCGGGTTCCTAATGCGAAATCCAAATCGTGCGTATCACCACCCGTTGGTTCGACGCCCATTTTCCGAGCATAGTACTGGTCGATTAAGTAGGTGGATAAGACCCCTCTTTCGACGATCGGTCTTCGCTGTGTTGCGAATCCATCGGAATCCCAAAGGGCCGCACCGAGACTTCTCGGTCGGTGTGGCTCATCAAAAATCGTAATCAGCGGACTCGTGATTTGTGTGCCGAGTCGACCCTCCCAGAGGCTTCTGCGTTGTTGGATGAGGGCACCTGAAATGGGAGACAGTAAGGCGCCCAAAAGCCGACCAATGGCTCGGCTATCGACCACCACGGTGTATTTTCCGGTCTGAACCCGACCCGATCCGAGCTGCGCCGCTGCACGTTTGCATGCCTGGTCTGCAATCCAGTCGAGGGTATCCATGTCATCTTGATGTCGTCGATAGGTGTATTCCCAACCCATGGGTCTGCGCCCATCGTCATCGAGAACGGTCAACATCGCCGAGGCCGAAAAACTACTGACTTTCCTCTGACCGATAAACCCATTGGAGTGAACGCGTGCGCTTTCTCCAATGCCATCGCTAATACTCGATGAGACCGATACGATGGGCAAGTTCGCTCCACTGTCTCGAACCAGCGATTCGAGCTGTTGAACGCGGTCTCGCCGCCCTAGACTATCCACATGGGCTGCTGATTCATCGTAGAGTTCAAGGTCTACATCTGCCCGACCACCGTATCCATCTGAGTCAGGCAGACCACGGTGTGGATCGGGTTCTAGTAACCGTGTCATGGCGACCGCATCCTCGAAAAATGTCTTCAGGGCATCAGGCCGTAAGTCGCTTGTTGAGCTTGCGCTGAAGCGGCCGTTGACATAGATCTCCGCACTCAGTGACCGCCTTGTTTTCTCGGTCACACGTTCAAGCGCACCGTCGCGCCACTCGAGGTCGACTCCACGTGACCTTGAGACGGCGACCGATGACGCGTCTGCGCCCATTCGTCCTGCGAGCTCGACGGCGGCTAGGGCTGAATCCAGTAACGCGCTCATAGCTCAGCCTCATTGACACCGCCGACTGTGATACCTGAAACACGAACAGTTGGCATGCCCAGGGACACTGGGACCGACTGACCATCTTTGCCGCAGACCCAGCCACCCTCATCAAACTTGAAATCGTTGCCGACCATATCGGTCTTTTGGAGTACATCGGGTCCATTGCCAATGATGTTGGTATCCTTGATCGGTTGAGTGAGTTCGCCGTCTTCGATCAAGTATCCCGTCTTGATGTAAAAGGTGAAGTCTCCTGCACCGATCATGACTTGCCCATTGGTAAAGGTCTCGGCGTAGATGCCCCGTTTGACGGAGCGTATGATCTCTTCTGGGTCATGAGGGCCCGGCATCATATACGTGTTTCGCATGCGTGGCAGTGGCGCATGACGAAACGATTGTCGGCGTCCATTACCCGTCGGCTCAACTCCGTAATGTTTGGCACTAATTCGGTCATGCATATAGGTCCGCAGAATGCCGTTTTCAACAAGGACGGTGCGCTGACCGGTGCGCCCTTCATCGTCAATATTGATGGATCCCCGTGCCTGGGCTTGGGTCCCGTCGTCGACGATGGTGACCGTGTCGGGTGCGATTGATTGATTGAGTTTATCGCTGTAGACCGAGATGTTTTTTCGATTGAAGTCAGCTTCCATGCCGTGTCCGATGGCTTCATGCAGTAATATGCCCGATGACCCAGCCGCCAGCACAATGGGAAGATTACCGGCGGGGGCGGGTTTTGCGTCAAAGAGAAAAGCGGTTCGATCAACCGCTTCATCGACAAGGGTATCGAGACGCTTGGGTGTATAAAATTCAAACCCCTGGCGCCCGGCTAAATTCATGCTATTGCTTTCTCTCTGGCCATTATCTTCGGCGGTGCAACTGACGCTGATTCGAGTCATTGGTTGACGATCGAAGCGCATGTTTCCTTCAGAATCGACGATGAAGACGGCGCCTTCGCTATTGGCGAACCCAACCTGCACTTTGATGATTCGAGGGTCAGCTGAAAAGACCTTCTCATTGACTGTATTGAGGATGGGCATTTTCTCATTAATGCCGATGCTCGACCATTCGATGTCGACAGGATATCGGTCGGGTGTTGGTGTGCTATTGAGCGAGATCGGTTCCAGTTTGGGTGATCCATTGGCCACCACAGCCGCCGTTGCCGCTGCATCTAATACGGATCGCCTTGAGAGGTCCTCGGTGTACGAGTAGCCTGTCTGTTCGCCTTTTATGACCCGAATGCCGACACCCAGAGAGATGGCAGAATAGGCCCGATTGACCGCGCCATCTTGCAGACCAACATGGTGGGCGACCCGATGTTCGAAAAACAATTCCGCCCAATCTCCACCGCTGGATAAGGCCTTTTCAAAACTGCTTTGAATCAGGTTTTTATCGATTCCAAAATGGGCGAAGTATGCAAGCCCATCTTCGGATTTCGTTCGGACGATCGACTCGCCGACAGAATGACCGAAGGGCGACAGATTTACTCGATTAGCATCAGACATAAGCGACTCTCTCTAAAGACCCTGTGAAACCAATAGGTCACCGATTCTCGGCACAGCTGCGACCACCTGTTTCTTTCCTTGAGGCCGTAGCTTGTTATAGGCCTTCACGAGCGTTCGATGCTTACTGCGCTCGGCTCGGCCGTCGGTGATGGCAAGCAATGAATCCGCGACGTTATCCGCCCGCGTGATCAGATAGCGCCTCAGATCCCCTGAGTCGGTTGATTCATAATCGATGTAGATGGGTTCTAATTGAGTCACGAAGTCCTCGATGAGTACATTGACCACATCGGGGATAATACCGGGCTTGACTGCTTTGACGGTTTTGAAGGCTGTCTTGATGACTAAGCCTCCCATCCCAGACTTACTGCCTACTTCGGCTTCTATAACCTTGACGCAGTCGGCCACGAAGGGGGCTCTCATGTCGTCAGTAAGTAATCGATCTCTGAGTGTTGTCATGGCCTAAACTCCAGTTTTGCACGGACTCGGAGCAACACACTATCGAACTGTGTCCTTCTGCGCGAGGCTGTTTTTCTCGTGGGGGCGCCGGGGGATCTTTCTCAGCCAGATGTGAAGTGGATCTGAACACGTGTTTTCTGGGATCTTCAGATGCACTGAGAACGCAGTGTGAGCTAGGCTAAACGGTGCGCCCGCGTCATCGGGGAGTGGACGTGACAGCGCAGCGGATATACAGTCAAGTGTCTCAAAGGTATTAAGGATTCTCGATGCCAATTCGATTGCTCTTATCGACAGTTATCGCCCTCAATCTCTCTGCGTGTCTCATCGATGATGACCTAGGTGACGACGTCCGAGAGGTCCGGGCACGCCTGACAACAGCAGCTCTTACTATCGATGAAGCCAACGCCGCGCGCGTCGATTTTGTCTTTGAATATCTGCTCGGGTTGATCGACAAAGAGGGCATCGATGATATCCAGTGGACCTATGCTCTCATAGACACTGATGGTTTTGAGCTGGCCAGCGAGACTCAAGTAATGCGAGATGCACAGCTGGACCGTACAGAGATTTTTGTGCAGGGCGAGCGGCCTCGTCAGTTGGCGCTCGGCGAGTGGACACCCCAACCTGACGTGACCTATATCCTCAAAGTCAGTCTAGGCTATAGAATGGACATACTCCACGAACACTTTGCTGCTTTTACTCTCGCCCAACCTCATGAAGATCTGTCGGATATCGGCGATATTCCGCAATTTTCGACTCGCTGATTAGGCTTGTTTCTAGGTAGACAGGCCCGCGTCCTCTTCCCGTGCGGCCCACACGCTTTCGATACAGTGTATTTCCGGTGGCACAGCCGCATCGATACCTCTCAGAATGTCGATAGCAGTGTACCAATCTTTACGGCCACCGCGTCCAAGATGGTATCGAATGAGACTGCGAAGACCAAGCAGTCGTGCTCTGACTAGACCGTTCTCTATCTCACCCGAGTTGAGTGCGCTGGAGAGGTCGTCGAGGGCATCTTGACTTCGATCTTGTACCAGGGCCACGGCGGTCGATAGAATCGCTAGGCCTTCGGTGGCGCGTGGTCGAACAGAGGCGACCAGTCTGACTAGATCATCATCTGGGACCCTATTGAAGCTGCCTGTCTCATGCCAATCAGCTAAGAACTGTCCGAGGAAAGCTTGTAGGGCCAGTAGGCTGCGCTCTTTCCGGAGTTCACGAATGTCTGCGAAGGCGGCAAGTGTTCCATTGACAGACAATGCATTCAGCATATGGTCAGCGGTTTGCCAATCATGCATGAGAAGACGCTGCTGGATCCGAACGAGACTTAACCGCGCATGAGGAATCGAAGGTGGCGTCGCTGGGAGTGATTTGCCAGCCTCTTCGACGAAGCTATTGGCCACGCGCTCATCGCCTCCAGATAGGACAGCTCGGCCCTGAAGGATACTGGCTAAAGCGCGTATGCTCGGCAGTTTCTGCCTGCGTGCTTGTCTGAGCAAATGTCCCATTTCTCGCCGTGCCGCTCCGATGTGCCCGCTATCCAGGAGAGCGCACCCAAAGGAGAGCCTCAAGCGCGCCAGGAGTAGCGTATCGAGAGACGCTTTATCTTCGATCTCATCCAGAACGGCTTGAAGGCGATCGACCGCTTCATTAGCATGTCCGATGGCGCGTAAATAAGCGGCTTCTGCCAAGACGAATTGCCCTGCCCATTCTGGACCTTCATCGGAAATATTGTCCGCACACCAGGTCAGAATCCTCTCGGCTTCCCGGTAGTCACCATCGGTATTCGATTGGGCGAGCAGCTGGACGACGACCAGTTGACTCCATGCTTCGCGATTCCCCTTGGTCAGCTCGTGAGCCTTGTTGGGGAGAAAGTCCACCAGACTCGATGCCAATGGAACATGCGCCCCCGACGGTAGATCAACGGCATGCATTTCGTATTCTGCAAGCTGGCCGGCGAGGAGATGAAATTGACAGCGCCGACCCCGTAGAGAATAGGCCCTTTCGCCATCGATTATTTCGAGAGATCCGATGGCGGCTGCCGCTTGTGCATGTTGGCCACAGCGGGCCAAACTGTCGACCAAATCCCCCCAGAGATCACTGAGGTTGTCCGTCTCAACAGTGGTTGCTATGGCCAGCTCAATCATTTCTACAGCCCGCGGGTGTTTCCCGTCGACGCGGGCGCGCTTCGCTTCCGCTCTTGCGTATGCCTCGGTCTCAGAGTCCCGTCCGATAGCGCTCCAATGCATTCGGATTGACCGGGCCGGGCCGCGATTCTTCTGGTGGGCGATAGCGAGTTTTTCATGCCACCGGTCAATGGCCTCTGTTTGCTTTCTGACGACAGCCATCATCGGTTCATGAGCCCCGACGATGAAGGCTTGTTCATCTCCGGCCGTCGTCAGGTCTGCGACGTCTTCCGCCGAGAGGCTCCGAAGCGCTTCATACAGGGGTTTGGCGTCGAGTCCAGTGGCATCTTGCATGGTTGCCACAGTCAACGGCTCACCGTTTACGGCTAAGGCAGTCACAACCGACTTGGCGTCATCCCCCAGGCTTTCAAGTTGTCGGGCAATGGTTTGTTCTAGTGACGGTGGTTCTGCATCTAGATCATCTTTTAACGCGTCGATCATCGCAGATACGAGCAGCGGGTTACCGGCCGTTTCTCGTTGGATATATTCAGCTAACCACAGTGGGGGAGGCTGCATGTGTACGGCTAAGTAGTGTCGTGTCTCTGTTTGACTAAATGGCAGCAATTCAATGCGTCGACTCTGCTTTCTGGTATAGACGAATTCGAGGAAATCATGGAGTCGTCCTCCATGTTCTAAACGCTCGGTTTGTACTGTGAGGACCAGCATGACCGGTGGTGGCGAGCCACCTGACAGCAGGTTTTCAAGGACGTCGCACACGGATTCATCGGCCAGATGCAAATGCTCGATGACCAGTAGTAAGACGCGATTTTTACTGGCGAGGGCGCTCAGCCATCGATGGAGGCCAGATGCGGGCGTTGACCGACCATCATCAACACCGTGTTCTTCTTCTGGCAGCAATTCTCCCAGAAAACCAAAAGCATCGATGAGCGCTGCCCGTTCTCCGAGATCAAAGCGTCGCATGATTTGTGCTGTCTCTCGCCGGTAGGCTTCGGCCAGGCGTTCTACAAGGGTATCGAGGCCGCGCATGGGGACATGGTCACGCTGGACACACGTTCCAGAGAAGACCGTCGCTCCCAGCAGTCGAGCGCTGGTCGCAAATCGCTCTAGCAGGGCTGTTTTCCCGAGTCCGGATTGCCCTTCTACGACGACGACTCGACCTGCCCCATCGGCGACTTCCGTGAGCGTTTCGTGAAGGACGCGACGTTCGTGGACGCGTCCAATGAATTCGAAGCTGCTTGTTTGTACGATGTCATCGACACGAATCATCGCCAAGGCTTCTCTGGCTGTTGGTCGATCCGCTGGGTCTTTGCGGAGCAACGCGTAGCAGAGTTCGCTGAGTTCCGATGTCTGTGGCAAAGCCGGAGGGGGGTCCGTGCGGTGCTTTAACGCAACGTCGGCGCTGGCGCCGGTAAATGGTGGCTTTCCAGAGAGGAGCTCAAACAGGAGGACGCCAACCGAGTACAAGTCGGCCTTTGGTCCGACGTCTGACCCTTTCGATTGCTCCGGACTAAAATAAGTTGATGTCCCAAAGACTTGAGAGAGGCTTTGCCCTTCACCTGCGGGAATCAGTTCTTTGACAATTCCAAAGTCAACCAGTCTGACCCGATGTTCGTTATCGACCAAGATGTTGGATGGTTTAATGTCTCGATGGACCCGCTTGTGATCGTGAAGAAAAGCAAGGCCTCGAAGTAATTGCACGAGGACTCTTTTCAAACGATCGAGTCGAGCTGGGTTGTAGAGCATCGATACGTCTGTCACGACGCGGTTATGGCCATTTACGAAGACGTAGAGATCGCATCCTTCGATCAACTCCATCGTGTAGAAATATTGTTCGTCGTCAAAGTGAAGGTCGTAGAGCGCCACCAGATTTGGGTGAGACAGGGACGCCACCGCTCTAAATTCCCGCTTGAAATAGTGAAGTGCGCGCGGGTAGGTGAACTTGAGAACTTTGAGGGCGAGCTCTCGACGAGTAATGGGATCTTCAACCCGGTAGACATCGCCCATACCGCCACCACCCAGTTCACCGAGTACTGTGTAACGGCCGATTTCAGTGGGCGCTTTGGTTGAGGACGACATAACTCAAGTGTCTCCAGACAATCTCTGTATCGTCAGAAGACTCGTCAACGGCTTGGAAATCAAGCATCCCATGCGAGAGTCTCAAAAAACATGGTCATCGCGGGCTGGCTCTAGATTCCCCCATAGAACGTTGAGTGTGGCTGTTGGCCATGTTATCCCGACTATCGGGCACGTCATGATACTGGAGAAAGATGCCAAAGCTAGATCAGTTTGAGAGTGTCTTTCGGGCTGCCGCCAAGCAGGTTTACTCAGAGCCGGAGTGCGATATCCTGAGGGTGTGCATCGTCGTCGACGATGCGGGCCTTGATGCGTCTGCTTTCGCCGAGAGTGTGAAGACCTATCTGTTGGGATTACCCACTTTCGAGCAAATACGCTGGGATTTATTCGATGCGGCCGACAGCCGCCTCGCCGCTTTGCTGCGCTTCATTCAAAATGAAAAGCCGGACTTGGTTTGCACATATCGACAACTCTGTGCAACCGAGCAAGATTGGGTTCCGGGATTAGGTGATTACGTCGAAATGCTCACCCAAGCCACAGAGGTTCCAGTGTTGCTCTTTCCCCATCCGGAGCACGCGAGTCACCGCACCCAACCAAGAACAATTATGGCTGTCACTGACCACATGGCCGGTGAGCATCGCTTGGTTACATTCGCGGCCAAAATTACACCGGAAAAAGCACGCTTATTGTTGGCCCACGTCGAAGATGACGCCATTTTTGAGAAATACTTGGTCATTATTGGAAAGATTGCAGACATCGATACGGAGACGGCCCGACGAGCGATCCGCGAGCGTCTCATGAAAGAGGCGAGAGACTATATGTCCAGTTGTGCTGATGCACTGAGACGGCCGGGCTTAGACATTGAGACGCGTACAATGTGGGGACACCATGTCTCTATCTACCAGGAGCTGGTCCGGCGCGACCAAATCGATTTACTGATCATGAATACGAAGGATGACGATCAATTAGCCATGCATGGGCTGGCCTATCCATTGGCCGTCGAGTTCACCCAAATTCCGATTCTTCTATTGTGATGCCGATGATGTTTTTTGCCTCAACGACCCAGACAATTCACCATCAGATTAGCTTGACCACCACACTGTTCTTCACGGCAATCCTCGTCGGCTTGATTCTCTGCTTGGCCTTAGAAGAGAAAATCCATGCCAAAAAATCCCTGATCGCGGGTGTGTTTGCAGTCATTTCAGTTCTTTCGGCTGCGGCCTTTGGAATCTTACCCATCGGCCATGTCACGAACGTGTTTGGTGAGACTCTCCACCTACCCGTCTTTTTACAGGGCGTCGATTGGTCTGTAATCGGGATTATTCTTGGCTCCAGTATCTTTGTCGATGTGACCTCTCAGTCGGGTCTTTTCACTTGGATCTCCCTCAAGCTGACCAAGGTGTCACAGGGCGATCCAAGGAAGCTCCTGTGGTTGTACGGACTCATGACAGTTCTCTTCTCTGCGGTCTTGAATAATGTGACGGCGATGATCATCGTCGGCTCGCTCACTGTTGTGAGTCTGGAGCGCCTGAATCGTCGAGAACTCTTACTTGGCTTTCTTCTTATTGAAGGACTGCTCACCAACGTCGGCGGTCTGCTCACGTTGATCAGCTCAGTTCCAAATATTATCGTCGGTACGGCTGCCAATATCAGTTTTGTCACCTTCTTCATTGTGGCCGCGCCCTATGTGCTGGTTGCCACGGTGATGACCATCTTTATTGGGTCTAAGCAATTCAAGATTTTACCACTTGAAACGGTCCAAGAGCGCCGAGAGGCTCAAGAGTTGATGAAACAATTTGACGAAAATGACGGGATTGATAGCCCTGGTTTTTTCAAGTTCAGCGCCATCATGACCGTTGCGTTCATCGTGGTGATCGCGACCACATCAATTTTGCCTTGGGTCAAAGATCTCGGCATGTCTTTTGTGGCTCTCGCCTTCGCCGTCGTGATGCTGATGCGGTACAAATCGGAGGTTGATCGTTTTTACAAGGCTGTGGATTGGGACTTACTCGGTTTTTTCGCCGCCTTATTCGTCGTGATCAATGTGATGGAGCATGCTCGTGTGCTGCATCTTATCGGACTCGGACTTCAGGCGATTATCGCCCTTGGCCAGACCACGGGCAGTGCGCTGATGTTGGTCAGTGCCGCAGGCTTCAGCTCGGTCACTGACAATATCCCCCTGGCGGCGATGCTCTCTAAAATTCTAGTCAGTCTCGGGACACCCCAAGATTCGTCCTTGTGGTGGACAGTCATATTTGGGGCAAACCTAGGAGGGAATATCACACCTATCGGCAGCGCATCGACGCTGGTGGCCGTGACCATCATGCACAAACATAAACTCAAGATGAGTTTCGTTGGTTTTGTAAAAGTGGCCGCACCGTACGCGTTGCTCCAGATCGTGGTTGCCACAGCGTATGTCCTTGCCTTCCTTTAATGAGTCATCTTGGAGCTTTGTATGAGTTTGCAATATGCGGCGATCGATTTAGGCTCCAATAGTTTCCATCTCCTCGTCATTCGACGTGTAAACGATGAGATTCAGGTTGTTGATAAATTGCGGGAGCGGGTTCGCTTAGCCCAAGGGCTCAGGGACGATAAACGTCTCGATGGTGTCGTGCGACGCAGAGCCCTTGCGTGTCTTTCTAATTTTAAGCAGAGACTCGCCGATGTGCCTACGGCCAATATCCGAGTCTGTGGGACCAATACATTTCGCAAAATGGCCGACAGTGATGTCTTTTTAGCCGAGGCCGAATTAGCCCTGGGACGGCGGATCGAAATCGTCTCTGGACAAGAGGAAGCACGACTTGTTTATCGCGGCGTATGCCAGAACCTAGACGTCAGTGATGAGAAGCGGCTCGTCATCGATATCGGCGGCGGAAGTACTGAGTGCATCGTTGGTCAGGGTGACGCTATTTCTCGAGCCGACAGTCTCTACATGGGGTGTGTTGACTACACAGTACGATTTTTTAAAAAACAAAAGATTACTCAGCAGGCGATAGATAAGGCCATCATCGCCGCCCGGCTTGAAGTCGGCTCTCTACATCGCGCCTTCAAGTCAATTGGCTGGGCTGTTTGCTATGGCTCATCGGGCACCATCAACGCCATCCAGGATGTCCTCGCAGCCACGGGTCGTAATCCAGATGAAATCACTGAGTTGGACTTGACATGGCTTTTGGGCGAAGTGGTCCAAGCAGGGCATGTAGACCAACTGCGGTTCCAAGGTCTAAAGCCCGAGCGAGCCGAGGTTTTCACAGCTGGACTCTGTATCCTCTACGGTTTGTTTCGCAGTTTGGCAATCGAGCGCATGTGCGCATCGACATCGGCTATGCGCGAAGGCATTATCGCCGATGTACTTGGGCGCATCCGAGATAAAGACATTCGCGATGAGACGGTTCGGCGCATGGGGATGCGCTATAGCTCGGACTTGGCCCACAGCGAGCGTGTCGCGCATGTGGTGGATGAACTGGCACGTCAAGCCTTGCCTGTGTGGGGAATTGATACCCCCGAAAATCGGAGTTTGCTGAACTGGGCTGCGCAGCTTCATGAGGTGGGTAAAGCCATTAATTATACGGGGTACCATCGACACGGATCGTACCTTGTTGCCAATAGCAATATGGCCGGTTTTTCTAGACGACAGCAGGCATTGCTGGCCGCCCTGGTCCTGGGGCAGAGGCGTAAGCTGATACCCAGTCGGATCAGCGCTTTGGTCGGCCGAGATGCGACCACTGCACTGAAATTGATCGTTTTATTTCGGATCGCAAGCCGCCTGTGTCGAACCCGTAGCCCCAATCCACGACCCCCCATCATGATGACACTCAATAGTCATCAACTGACACTCGGATTTCCCGATGGCTGGCTTGCGAGCAAACCGCTCACCCTCGGTGATTTAATCGAGGAGAAACGCTGGCTATCGTCCGCTGGGTTCGACCTGATTTGGACCGGTTAAGCTTGATTTTTGGGCTCGATTATGCCCTTGAGTTCCGCCTTTAAAACCAGATGCCCATCACTGTGAATCTGGCCTTCGGCAATCACCATTTTAAGCCGTGTTCGCTTGATTGAAACCCGGTACAAAACCCGTGCACCTGGTTCGACCATTCGACGGATTCGGCAGCTGTCTACTCCGGTGAGGAAAACGGTCCCTGGCCCCGCTTGAGTCAGGGCAAGGTACGCCAATGTTTGAGCGAGTCCCTCCAAGAGAATGACACCAGGCACGATGGGCTTCCCAGGGAAATGGCCTTGAAAAAAATCATTGTCAGTAAATGTATAGGATGCGCTGATTTCCGTCTCTGAACAGTGCAGCACATCGTCGACAAAGAGGAAGGGGGCTCGATGAGGCAAGACCGCCGATGGTGATGCATATTGCGTTGGCTCCTCGACCATAGATTTCACTCCTTGCGCGTCCCTGGCAGACCATCTCGAGGATGTTTAGGGCTAAAAAGACAATCGGTTTGCGATTCGTCGCCAAAAATATCTGGATTCGAAAAAACATCAAGCGTGACCGTTTTAATGAGTCTTTTCCTGTTGAATCTAACCGGTTTGACACCCATTTAGCTGTTCATTGACCTCCCCAAAATAGGGTTAATTATAAAAATCACCCATTTGCCCCCTAGACGCGAGAAAAAAAGCAGATACAATAATGCGGCTCCCATGGGCGTATCGGCGTCACATGGTGAACGTACAAGAGAGCTGAAGAGAGAGTAATATGACCGACAAAGTCTTACCGGGTGATAATCGAGAGGATGAGGGTTATGACGGCGTGCCTGCTGAATTGCTTCAGCAGCGTACCGATGAGTTCCGTACGCTCCTCCTAAATGAACGCCAGCGGTTAATGAAGAATGCTCAACGGACACTGACCGAAGAGATGACGGTTGACCAGGACGACCTGGCCGATGAAATGGATTTGGCGAGCGCCGATTACAATCAGAACTTGTCGTTTCGACTCCGTGGTCGAGAACGTCACCTGCTGTCTAAAATTGAGAACGCCCTCGAACGGCTTGACGAAGATGAATACTGGTCGTGCGAAGAATGTGGAGCTTGGATTGGTTTTCGACGTTTGCGAGCGAGGCCCGTGACTAAGCTCTGCATCATTTGTAAGGAAAAGCAGGAACACAAAGAGCGGGCCTTCGCTTAATCGGTGTTGCCATGTGCAAGCCGAAGACCAACAATTCTTATATGGCAACGCTGACCAGCCATGCGCCTGTGTCATTCGCCCAACTGACGGATATCATGAACAAGACTCTTTATTTGGCCGTTTTTTTGGTGGGTGGATTGATTGGATGTGCTGAAGACCCCCCGGCCTATGGCGCCGACCCTGATGCTGCCCTCATCCTTGATATGGGCCCAATTGAACCTGATATCGGCGTTGATTTTGAACTCGACCCTGATGTTCAAATCGCCGATATGGGTGTCGACATAGACCCCGATATGGGCTGTCCCACACCCAGCATAGATGCAGATGAATTATGCGATGGCTGTGACAATGATGCGGACGGCGTTGTCGACGAAGCCCTCTCCCGCCGTTGTTGGGATGGTCCCGCCGGTACCCAAGGTCGGGGTGAATGCAGAGATGGTCAGCAGATCTGCTCAATGGGCTCTTGGGGTGAGTGCGGTGAACAAGTCCTTCCCTCTGTTGAGACCTGCGATGGATTAGATCAAGACTGCGATGGAGACATCGACGAGGCGCTTTTTGAAGATTGTGGAGATGCACCCAATGGCGGCGTTGGCGTTTGTCGGGCTGGTCGGAAACAATGCCTTGAGGGCATGTGGAGTGAATGTGGCTCACCGGTTGGTCCGTCCGATGAGGTGTGTGATGGTCTAGACAATGACTGTAATGGTCAGGCCGATGAACCGTTTGAAGACCGTGATATGGACGGTGTCGCAGATTGTGCTGACGACGACAGTGATGGTGATGGTCGGATTAACCAAGACGATAATTGCGTCAATGAGCCAAACGCAGATCAGAGCGACTTAGATGGTGATGGTCTGGGCGATGTCTGTGACCTTGATGCCGATGACGATGGTGTCCTAGAGCCCGACGATTGCGGTCCGCTTTCGGCTGATCGGTTTCCCGGGGCAACAGAGCGCTGCGATGGTTTTGACGATGATTGCGATGGTCTCGTTGATGAGGGTTTGCAAAGAGACTGCTATGACGGGCCCGATGGTACCCAGGAGGTTGGTCTATGTCGTGGCGGCATAAGTCGCTGTTTGGACGGTGTTTGGCAGCTGTGTGAAGGGCAGACGACGCCCCAGGCCGATCTGTGCTCAGGCCTCGATGAAGATTGTGATGGGGCCGCTGATGAAGGCCTCGACCCGGGTTGGCCCGATCTGGACCAAGACGGATACGGTGATGACACTCTACCGCCCGTGTGTCCCAGGCCTGTGGATTACGTAGACCGCGCCGGTGATTGTAATGACCAAGTTAGAACCATCAGTCCTGACGCTGACGATGACCCAATCGATTTAGATTACGAAGATCGCAATTGTGATGGTGTGGATGGTGTCGCGGTGAATATGGTCTTTGTCGATTCGTCCGCCGATCCAGAGGGCGCCGATGGGACTGTCGATGCCCCATTCACAGACATTGCGTCCGCGCTCGCTCGAGCTGAAGCGGGAGGATTGACCACAATTGCAGTGTCGATAGGCGACTATCCAAACACCGTTCTGCTCCTAGATGGCGTCCATATCGCTGGCGGATACGATGCCAGTTCAAATTGGCAACGGGCCCAAGAGGGGGTGTCGAATATCATTGGGCAGGTGCAGGCGAACGGAGACATGGTTGGTTTGGTCGCAGACAATATTGATACGCCCACGGTGATCGCACGTCTGAGTGTTCAAACGCCCGATCATAACCAAGCGAATGGCTCTAATTTTGGCATCTTGGCCATGGATTCACCTAATTTGACGCTCTTGGACGTATCGATCCAAGCTGGAGCCGGCGGACCAGGTGAGTCCGGAGGGCAGGGGCCGGTCGGCGCACCCGGTGCAGATGGGCAAGCTGGTGGTGACTGCGGCGATGGCATCGGTCAGGGGGGCGCGAGTGTCTGCGGGTCAGATGGTGGACCTGGTGGGCGCGGTGGTAACCGAGAAAATGGTCGTAATGGGGAGCCCAATGGGTGTGGTGGTCGAGGCGGTGACCGCGGTGATTGGGCGGCCGGCGATAATGGCAGAAACGGGTGTTCAGGTGAGGTGGGCGGACCAGGCGACGTCGGACAGGGTGCCAGCGAATCGGATTTCATCGATGACCGATGGGTCGTCGGTCAAGGGCAAGCGGGCGGCCGTGGGCAAGCCGGTACGCCAGGTGGTGGCGGCGGTGGCGGTGGTGGTGCTGCAGTCATCGGTCGCCGCGGTGGCGACGGCGGTGGCGGTGGTGGTGCTGGATGCGGCGGTGATGGTGGTTTTGGGGGACGTCATGGTGGTGGCAGCTTCGGAGTTGTTGTCGTGCGTAGCGCGGGTTTGATTTTAGAACGCTGCACTATTGGCAGCGGCCAGGGTGGACTTGGTGGTGCATCTGGGCCTGGCGGTGACGGCGGTCCTGGCGGTCGTGGTGGACGGGGCGGCGAGGGGGCGCGTGCGTTCTCGTGCGGTGGTGTTGCTGGACCTGGTGATGGTGGCAACGGTGGTAACGGTGGGCCTGGCGGACCCGGTGGGCCCGGTCAGAGCGGTGATGGTGGACCCAGTGTTGCCTTATTCTGTGTCGAGGGGGCTGTAACGACCGTGGAAAATAACTTGGTCGCAGGCGTAGCCGGTGAAGCCGGGCAGGCTATCGGGCAGGCCGGTTCGGCAGGTCTGTCTCTGGACGTACTGGGTTGCCAGTAATTTTTCTCCTTTAAGATAGCGTTCTCAATCGGTAGGGTGCAGGCCGTTAAACCCACTGGAGCTCGACCCATGAGATCTCTATTTTCATGCCTTTTGCTGACGTTTTTTGCCTGCGGGCACGCCAAAAGTGAAACCAAGTCGAAGACGTCTGATCCCGTGATCGATAGCCTGACGATTCCGGCCATACCTGAATGGACAGATCGCTACGCAGATGGGAAACAAGGCGATGTCCGATTCTTCAACCTCAGTGAGGTGATGCGTCGCTTCAAAGTTGACCGATTGGGGGCCGTTGAAATCCAGAATACCTATCGCGATCTGACTCGCGCCAATCCAGACATGGCTGGAGACAAAGGCCTGATGGCAGCTGTGAAACGAGTTCAGTCGGGCACTTTAGAAAGCGGCATCGATCGCGACGAGCTCCAAAAGGCGCCGTTTATCGTGGTGTTTGATTTAGATGAGACGCTCTACGACCAATACTATGGCGGCGGCGATAAATGCCATTCGGTTGCCTATCGGCGCAGCAATGGAAAAATGAAATACATCCATATGGTGCCGGGTTGGGCAGAGACCATTCGAAGCGTGGTGGAAATGGGTGGGCGTGTGGTTCTCTTCTCGGCAAATCTAGATAAAACGACCCTTGATAATCTGGCCCAGATCAAATTGGATGGTCAGCCGCTGACAGCCAGTCCATTGATCTCAGGCATTATGACCAACAGCCATCTAACTCAGCAGGAGAAGACCGAAGCACCGGGGAGTCCATCACAGCCGCGAAAGGGTCGGCCGGTTGTAGAGCCATCCAAAGACTTAAGGCATTTTGATCCGTCGCTGGAGCGCGTGATCATTGTCGATGACAACCCTCTGCGCTTATTTCAATTCCAGAATATTCGGGTGTTTAAAAAATTTCATGCGGACACATATTGTAAGACCACTGACCCGGTCCTGAAGAACAGCTACGATAGGGCGATGTCCGTTGTGGTCGCTGAAATCACTGAGACAGTCAGTTACATGAAGGCGAATCCAAACACGGGCTTCAAAGTCGCCTACTTGCCGTATACACCCCTTGGACAGACGGCCATGACATTTCTAATGACGGGTCAGACGTGGACAGCGGACAAAGCACGGGCCCACTTGAGAAAAAATCCATCTATCGTCGATAAGCGATACTAAACCGCGGACCGTCTACTCGACAAAGTCGACCGAGCCACCATCGGCATTGGGTGTCCAACGTCGTTCCAATACGATGTCGATGGCACCTTCTGGCGCCTGACTGGCGATGGTGGACTTCATGATTCGGCTCAACCGAACACCGGCGCGCCGGGCATTTGCATCCAGCCATTGGAATGCTGCGGCAGGAATATCAAGATTGCCATCATCATTAGACCGACACACGATCATTCGGTTGGCGACTTGGACACGGACGAGCACATAATCTCCGTTTCCGGCCTGCCAGGTTAAGTTGGTTCCGTTACGGTCGAGGGCACCACCTGTAATGCTGCCATCGGTTATATTGTCTGGGGAATTGGTCATCAGAGCGAACGCGCCCATGCGTGCGCCGCCTGCGCCAGTAATTGTAATCTCCCCGCCCATGCCGTCCCAGAGGTCAAATGCGTCCTGGGGTAGTGAGTAGCCCTCAGCGAACTCTTGATAGGGCAGCTCATAGACCTCAGTTCCATTGACGGTAATCAAGCCGACATCGAGGAATCGACCGCGCCCAAAGTCAGCAACGTTGGCTGTATCGAAGAGCGAACAGGGATCGTCTCCGTCGATAGTCTCCGCTGGAACCTGCTGCGCATCGGGCCACGCGTCGGCTACATTACGAGGGTCGGGAAATCGGCTGAATTGTCTGAATTGTGCCCGGCCCTCTAGTCCGGGAGCCAGATCATTACCACCCGCTTCTAGACTCTCAGTCAGCCAAACGATACCACGGATGGTGGTGTCAAATTCATCGTTGAGCTGGTTATTTCCAGCGCCTGCACCGCCAGCACCGGCCATGCCACCAGCGCCAGCCATACCGCCTTCGCCACCAGACCCAGCCATACCGCCTT
>PCCS01000058.1 GCA_002731825.1 Myxococcales bacterium | reverse complement strand
TCCACCAGAACCACCTTCGGCACCAGCACCACCAGCACCACCAGCCCCGGCAGTTCCACCAGAACCGCCTTCGGCACCAGCGCCTGCTGTTCCGCCAGAACCGCCTTCGGCACCAGCACCACCAGCCCCGGCAGTCCCACCAGAACCACCTTCACCACCAGCGCCCGCGGTTCCACCAGAACCACCTTCGGCACCAGCACCACCAGCCCCGGCAGTTCCGCCTACACCACCAGCGCCCGCGGTCCCACCGGCACCACCTTCAGCACCGGCACCGGCCTGACCGCCAACTCCAGCTTCACCACCAGCACCACCGGTCGCGCCTTCTCCGCCGCCACCACCAGCACCTGTTGTGCTCATATCAAGTTGTGGACCTGCATCGGCAGTTGGTCCTGGTGTCTCAGTATCGCATCCGAGAAAAACCAACGCAGCAATGGTAACAAGCTTCAAATAGACGTCACACTTCATGTGTTGCCCCCAATATAAACCCCAGCCGCTTAAACACAGCCCGGCTCATTGTATCTGTGTACCCGATTCGAATCTAGTAGAGCTGAAGAATTACAGCAAAATTGTTTAAGATTTCTGCAGTCAACTCACTTGCCCAGGTCAGAAGAGCATCAATTTCGAAATAGTACAAATTGTAACTGCGGCGCTTGCACTTGTGTGAACATAATATGATGATCCACTGGCAAGTGATCACGAGACTCAAACGCATTTTAGGACAATATGAACGCGGTACCGCCCGAACCAGACTCGGTCGTCAGCCAGGTTATACCTGAACGACCGGGACACCGAATCACGGTGTGGCTGTTCTTGAGACTACTCGGGGCGACGTTTTTTGTCGCAATTACATCCTTCTGGAGCCAGAGCATGGGCCTCATCGGCTCGGACGGGATCATGCCTGCAGCCGAGTTCGTCAACGCCATGGCAGACGTTGGCACACAGACACGCTGGTGGCAAAACCCCACGTTGTTCTGGTTTATTGAGCCGAGTGACCTCACAATCCACGCGCTCTGTCTCTGTGCAACGATCCTGTCTATCGCGCTCATATTGGGGTTTCTTCCCAGGTTGGTATTGGTCGGTCTGTGGACGCTCTATTTGTCGTTTTTTAGCGTGGGGCAGCCCTTTCTAGGATACCAATGGGACATTCTCTTATTGGAAATCGGTTTCTTATCTATTTTTCTAGCGCCTGGCCGAATCACACCAAATCTCAAGCTGGAACGTGAGCCGAGTCCATATATCGTATGGCTGTTCAGACTGATTTTATTCAAGCTGGTTATTTCGTCAGGTCTGGTCAAACTCAATAGTGGAGACCCAACCTGGCAAGATTTAACCGCTTTGGATTTTCACTTCTGGACTCAACCGATTCCCCATCAATTGGCTTGGTATGCCCATCAAATGGGCCCAGAATTCAGGCAACTCGGCGTAGCCTTTAATCACTACGTAGAACTCTGCGTACCCTGGCTCATTTTATTGCCTATAAGCCGGTTCTCACTGCTGCCCTGGATCGGAGTGACCGCGAGTCTTCTCTGGTTATCCTTGGGGAGCATCACCGTGTCCTTAATCGTCTGGATCGGTGTTGGAACTGGAGCCCTCTACGCCCTTGAGCATTGGCTTTGCGCTCGAAAGAGCTGGGTCCCTGATAGCGGTCGCAGCTCTAGGACAATGGCCTTCATTCTGATTACGGGCCTTATGGCGTCGGTCGGATTATCTGGAAACTATGGATTCTTTAATCTTCTCACCGTCGCCATCGCCCTGTTGTGCCTAGATGATCGCCTGCTATACAGACTGATGCCTGCGAGCAAACTGCAGCTCATCCCAAATGAACTGGGTCAACGTTCAACGGTTGTCTGGTCAGCCATCGCCATCACTTTATTATGCGTGATGGTGCCCTTAAACAGTCTGCGTCTCCTGAGAGTATTTGCGCCGAATCTAACGACATCACAGCCGAAGGACAAAGAACAAAGCCCGTCGAAAGGAGTGTCAGCCATAGCTGGAGCGGTGGAGAGTCTAGAGCAGACAGCCAGCCATTATTTTGGTCCGTTTGTTCTGTCCAACGGCTACGGTTTATTCGCCCGTATGACAACGGAACGCTATGAACTTAAGGTCGAAGCGAGTCATGATGGTCAAGAGTGGAAAGCGTACACCTTCGAGTATAAGCCCAATCATCCCAACGATTTGAATTTCGCATGGCTCCACATGCCGAGATTAGACTGGCAGATGTGGTTTGCAGCTTTATATCCCCAATGCAGGCAGCGCTGGTTTTTTAGCTTTCTAGACAAGCTCTTGGATGGGTCAAAACCTGTCCTTAGCCTTTTAGACGATTCACCCTTCGACACCGAAGGTCCTAAAGTGATTCGCGTTTCGCGGGACAAATATCAATTTGGCGGCGAGGGGAGCCAGAGTCAGCCTGGAGAGTATTGGACGTCGGACCCGGTGAGCCCTTACTGTCCGCCTCTTACTGCAGCTCAGTTGAAGCGGATGCTGCAACCCCGTAGATGATCACACCATCACTTTGAAGTTTTTCTAGTCCGCTGGCGGCAAGCTGACGGCGCTTCTCATCCAGTTGATCCTCAAGGCAAACGCAATCGCCCGTACCAACACCCCCACAAGACCCTTTAAGGGGCGGTCTTTTAAAGATCACACCGACGGCCATCATCAACATGACGGTTGCCATAAAGGCGATTGTTACGAAAATCATTTCCATAGTCTAAGCTCCAAGACCCTAGCACCACTAAGATAACAAATTTTTTCTATTCTGGCCGCTTTAAGTTCGAACGTAGCGCAGTAAAGCCAGCCGTTGCACGTTCTTCAAAGCCCTCTTTACCTCGGATGAGCATAAAAACGTTCAGCTTCTTCTTCTCCGCCAAACCCATGGCTTCATCGGGGCCAAGCACATTGAGTGCTGTCGCCCAGCCATCAGCCTCCATGCAAGTCGGCGCAACGACGGTCACACTCGTCAATGAATGAGTGATGGGCCGACCTGTGCGCGGGTCGATGGTATGGGATACCCGCCGCCCATCGACTTCATAGAAATTTCTGTAGTCGCCCGACGTCGCCATAGCGCCAGTCCCAAGGTCGATAATGGCATTCTTGTGCACATCTCCTTGCCCGGGTCCGGGCCGTTCAACAGCCAAACGCCAAGGCTTGCGACGATGATTTAGTCCGCTCGTTCGAAGCTCTCCACCGATTTCGACCAAAAAATCGCGCTGACCAGACTCCACGAGAAACGCTGTCACTTGGTCGACCGCATAGCCTTTGGCAATGGCGGATAAATCCAGGTATACATCGGATTGGGCCTTGCGAATTGTCTGAGTCAGATCGTCGATTCGAATCTTTTTAAAACCCACCCGTGCTTGGGCGGCTAGGAGCTCTGTCTCGGTCGGTGGCTTGGTTGTTTTATTGGGTCCAAAGCCCCATGCGTTGACCACGGGCCCCACAGTTGGATCAAATGCCCCGCCCGTCTCTCGGCTGATGATCAGCGCTTGAGTAAGGACAGCCCGCAGATCCTTGGATGCCTCAAACGGAACGTCAGCACTTTGGCGATTGAGTTGGGAGATCTCAGACTCATCCTGGTACGTCGACATGGATTGATTCACACGCTCAATGGCCGTCTGAACTCCAGCTGAGAGGGCTTGATACGACGCGGGTATATTTGCCGCTGAGACGACTTTAACTAGATAGGACGTCCCCATTGCCTGGCCGCGTATTTCCGTGGTCAGAAAATCCGGTTCCACTCGACGCATGTAGAGCGTAACGAACAGAGCTGTCACGAACAGAAAAGGGATAATGAGTCTGCGCAACGGAGGAGGCGTCCCCCGCGGCGCTGTGAGTAGGAGCATGAATGCGGCTGCCTCCTGAAACGACGTAAATTAAGGCACTGGCACCACGCCAGCTTTAGCCACCGAAATCATCCAAAGCGATGTTCTCGTCTTCGACGCCGAGGTCGATGAGCATATTGATGACCGATTGATTCATCATGGGTGGACCGCACATATAATATTCTACATCCTCAGGCGAGGGGTGGTTTTTCAGGTAGTTATCGAACAAAACGTTATGGATAAAACCTGAATATCCCTTCTTAGCACCCTGTGCCTGTCGACACGGTGAGTCAGGGTTATCCCAATCGTCTTCCGGCACAGCATCGGACAGAGCCAAATGCCATTGAAAATTGTCGTTTTCTCGGTCGATCTCTTCGAAGTCCTCGATGTAGAAGGCCTCGCGATAACTTCGGGCACCGTACCAGAAACTGACCTTGCGGTCGGTCTTGATGCGCCTGAATTGATCAAAGATATGCGACCGCATGGGGGCCATGCCGGCACCACCACCAACAAACACCATCTCATTGTCCGTTTCTTTCGCGAAGAACTCGCCAAATGGACCTGAGATGGTCACATCATCGCCTGCACTCAGACTGAAGATGTAAGACGACATAATGCCGGGTGGTACATCCATCCAGCCGTTGGCTTTCCGGTCCCAAGGCGGACTTGCAATTCGCACGTTGAGCATGATGATGTCTTGCTCTTCGGGATAGTTGGCCATCGAGTAGGCTCTCGTGACTTCCTCCGGCACCTCAGAGACAAAGCCCCACATACCAAACTTGTCCCAGTCGCCGCGATAGTCATCTTCGATGACGAAATCTTCGTACTTTATAACATGCGGTGGACATTCGATCTGGATGTAACCACCCGCTCGAAACGGAACCACTTCGCCGGCTGGAATCTCCAAGACAAGCTCTTTGATAAAGGTGGCCACATTCTCATTGGACCGCACTTTACAGACCCATTTTCGAACACCGAACACCTCGGGTTCAATATGGATTTTCATATCCTGCTTGACCTTGACTTGGCATGAGAGACGGCAGCCTTGTCGCTCTTCACCGCGGCTCACGTGTGTCTTCTCGGTGGGAAGAATCGATCCACCACCGTCATGGACGTCGACTTTGCAGACGCCACACGTACCGCCTCCACCACACGCGGAGGGAATGAAGATTTTTTGAGCCGCCAAGGTGTTGAGAAGCGTGCCGCCTGCAGCGACTTCAATGATCTTCTCGCCCTCGTTGATATTGATTTTTACCGCGCCCGAATTCACGAGTTTAGCGCGTGCAGCCATGAGGCCAACGGTCAGTGTGACAACAATGACCAGGAAAGCCCCCGTGCTGAACAGAATAACAAATGTTGGATCCATATTGGTCTTCTCCTGCTACAGCGAAATGCCCGCAAAGGCCATGAAACCGATAGCCATCAAGCCGGTTACGATAAACGTGATGCCTAAGCCGCGAAGTGGCCCAGGCACATTACTATAACGCATCTTTTCCCGAATGGCTGCGAGCGCAATGACGGCGAGCGCCCAGCCAACACCACTTCCCAAACCGAATACAGCGCTTTCGCTGAAACTGTAGTCGCGCTCTACCATGAACAATGAGGCACCGAGGATCGCGCAATTGACCGCGATCAGGGGAAGAAAAATCCCCAGTGCTGAGTAGAGAGCTGGTGCATATTTGTCTAGGGTCATTTCCACGATTTGTACACTCGCAGCAATGGTCCCAATCAATGCAAGGAAGTTCAGAAAAGATAAGTCCATGGTGGCGAGCGATTCAACGCCCGTCCATGACAATGCGCCTTCTCTAAGAATGTAATTGTACATCAAATTATTGAGGGGGCAGGTGACGCCGAGTACAAAGATGACGGCGGCTCCCAAACCAATGGCTGTGTCCACTTTCTTCGATACGGCCAAAAATGAGCACATACCAAGGAAGTAGGCGAGAGCCATGTTCTCAACAAACATTGCCTTTACGGCTAGGCTTAATGTCTCTTGCATGATCTACTCCGCCTCGATCTGGTCTGGCTTCCAGACTCGGTTCATCCAAATGAAGATTCCGATAAGGAAGAACGCACCGGGTGCCAGAACCATCAACCCATTTGGTTGATACCAGTCGCCGAGTACGGTTACTCCGTAAATCTTACCGCTGCCAAAGAGTTCGCGGAAAAAACCAACGAAGAGCAGCACAATGCTGTAGCCAAGGCCGTTGCCTAAGCCGTCGATAATGCTCATGCCGGGTCCGTTCTGCATCGCATACGCTTCAGCACGACCCATGATGATACAGTTGGTTATGATCAAGCCAACAAAGACCGACAATTGCTTGCTAATCTCATACATGAACGCTTTAAGAACCTGGTCTGTAATAATGACCAGTGAGGCGATCACAGTCAGTTGAACGATGATTCGAATACTTGCAGGAATCAGGTTCCGCATGAGACTGATGGCCAAGTTACTGAGCGTCAGCACCGCGATCACGGCCGCTGACATAACCACCGAGGTCTCAAGCTTGGTCGTCACCGCCAAAGCGGAACAAATCCCAAGGACCTGAAGCGAGATTGGGTTATCATTGAAAAGCGGGTCAATGAGCGCTTCTTTTTGTTTGGACGCCATTACTGTCCCTTTCTGACTTGGGCCAGGTACGGTCCAAATCCATTATCACCGAGCCAAAACTGAAGCATGCCTGTCACGCCCCGGCTTGTGATTGTCGCGCCCGAGAGCCCGTCAATGCCGTATTCATCGCCGTCTTTGGATGGCCCCTTGTTGACCTCGATCTTTGGCTTTCCAAGACCACCGTCCTTCGTCATTGCAAAGGCTTTCTTCCCAGGCCACAGACTCATCCAATTGGGGTTCTCAATCTCGCCACCGAGACCAGGTGTCTCCTGGTGCTTGTAGAAAATAATACCCTTGACGGTATTGGTATCAGACGCGAGGGCGAAGTATCCGTACAGCGGCCCCCAGAGCCCTTTCCCATTCACGGGTAAGATGAGCCGGTCGAGCTTTCCATTCTTTTGGCGCTCGTAAATGAGTGCATGTTTCGGGAGGCGCTTCGCACCCGCCGCATTCCGAGCCGGTGCCTCAATGCTAGTCGTCGGATCCTTTGTGTATTTCTCCTGCTCAAAACCATCGGAAGAAATCTTGTCATAAATTTGACCGGTTTTTAGGTCGATAATCTTGGCGGTGATATTGGTCTTGAAGAGCCGCTCTATCTCCTCTGGTGAGGTCTCAGAGTTTGGATCGATCAAGCCACCGACGATGAGAACCTTCTTTTGCTTATCGAGGACCGCGTTCTGGTCTTGCCGGTCCTTCAAGGACACAGCTGCGCCCGAGACGAAAACACCGCACACTAAACAAACGACGGCTGCAAAGGTAATAATGTAACCTGAACTACGCTCCATGACGTGCCAACCTCCGCTTTATATTTGCTTGGATATAGAAGTGGTCAATGAACGGGGCAAACATGTTCATGAACAAAATGGCGAGCATGACGCCTTCCGGATACGCGGGATTAACCACCCGAACAAGAACGATCATGATGCCGATGAAGAGTCCATAGACCAGCTTGCCTTTATCGGTGAAGGCAGATGTCACTGGGTCTGTTGCCATAAAGACTGTACCGAAAGCGAAACTGCCAACCACAAAGTGCCAGTAGTAGGGCATGTTGAACATACCATTGGTCTCAGAACCAATTCCGTTTAAGGCCAAGGACATGATGGTCGTACCGACGACGACGCCGAACATCGTTCGCCAAGACCCGATCTGGGTGGCGATTAAAACAAATGCGCCGAAGAGACACGCGAGAGTCGATGTCTCACCCATTGAACCAGGAATGAAACCAAGGAAGGATTGCATCCACTGCTCTCCCCCCATTGTATGAGTCGCGAACACATCGCTTCCGGCCTGCCCGACCGAAGCTGCCTGAGCGAGCCAGGTGGCGCCCGATGCACCATCGGCGGCCGTACTCAGGTCTGCGGCGATCCACGGCGCATCGCCGGAGATATCGGCCGGGTATGCAAAGAATAGAAAGGCACGCGCCGTCAAAGCCACGTTCAGCACATTCATCCCTGTACCACCGAAGACCTCTTTACCGATAATCACGCCAAAGGTAATCCCCATGGCGACTTGCCACAGTGGAATCGTGGGCGGCAGAGTGAGGGGAAAAAGGAATCCCGTGACCAGAAAGCCTTCGTTGATTTCGTGTTTTCGCGCGAGGGCAAAAGCAACTTCCACATGGCCACCGATGAGGAATGTCATCAGGAAGACTGGAAAAAAGTACAGGAACCCATGAAAGATATTGGCGCCGATACTGGTTGGGTCATAAGCGAAGACTGAGGCATAGATGGCTTCTTGCCAGTTATGCAATGGCGTCGCGCCTTGAGATATCCAGTAATTCGCCTGATACCCCGTGTTGTAGACCGCCATCGCCACGCACGGCAGCAAAGCGATGACGACCGTGATCATCATGCGCTTGAGGTCAAGAGCATCTCGGACATGGACGTCGCCCTTGGTCACCTCACCTGGGGTGAAAAGTAGCGTGTCATTGGCCTCATAGAACGGGTAAAACGCTTCTAGGGGACCGCCTTTATCAAAGAGTGGAGCCTGCTTGTCGAGGACCTTTCGTAGAAACTTCATCAGCCTTCTTTCCACATTTCATCAAGGTTCCGTCTCAGAGCGCGACCGAAGTCTTCCTTGCCCGGAGACACAAAAGTACACAGAGCCAAATCATCTTCAGTGAGCTCTAAACAGCCTAACGCTTCCGCCCGTTCTACATCGTCTGCACACAAAGCCCTCAGTAGGAACGTTGGCAGGATATCGAGTGGCATGACGCGCTCGAACATACCAATGGGCACCATGGCACGATGCGAGCCATTCGTATTCGTCGTCAGAGCCCGGGGCTTTTTATTCATGCCCATTAAACCGGCTGCGAACGCCCGCACTGTTGAATATTTGTTGAAGCCCGGTGAGAGCCATCCAAAGAAAACTCGCTCCCGGTCCTCGGCGAGACAAGAGATTTGATTGTGATAGCGGCCAAGAAATCCAAAAACGTCGCCTTCAGAATTTCGACCCCCGAGGATCGATCCACTGATCTTTCGGATTTCGCGGTCGACAATCAGCTCATTGGCTGTGAGTTCATCTGTACTGACGCCGGCTAAGGTACGGAGCATGCGTGGTGATTTGACCACAGGCCCTCCGAGAGCGACAACGCGCGTGCAGTCGAGCTTGCCCGTGGTAAAGAGGGTGCCGATGGCGATGACATCTTGCCAGCCTAAGTGCCAGACCGCTTTTTTGCGGCTGACAGGATCTAGAGTATGAATATGCGTGCCCGGTAGGCCCGCGGGGTGCTTCCCGCCGAACTGCGCCAGTTCGACTGACCCTGTGCTGGGAATTTGACTGCCCTTTGCGGTACACAAGTACGTCTTGCCCTCTGTGAGCTTAGACACAACATCCAGGCCTGCCTTGAACGCCTCTTCGTGGCCGCTCAGAGCGGTCTCGATGGATCCGGCCAAAGGATGGGTGTCGATGGCGGTTATAAAAACCGCTGCGGCTTTGTCGTTGACAGACGGAACGCGTCCATAGGGGCGTGACCGTAAGGCTGTCCAAAGGCCCGATTCAGCCAGTAATTCGACGGCATTTTCACTCGACAGTGAGTCAATTGCGCCTCCGGTGTAGGATTCGAAATCGACTTGCTCTCCAATCTCGCCAGCCGTTGCCAACTCAATGACAAGGGTTTGAAGGACGCGGCGCTCGCCTCGGTTGATGGCAACGATGGTCCCCTGTACGGGCGCGGTGAACCGTACGCCATCGGATTTTCGGTCCTCAAACAGCAGCTGGCCACATTTGACCGAGTCGCCTTCGCTGACGGCCATCCTGGGCTTCATCGTCGGGTAATCGGCCGCAACAATCGCGACTCGTCTCACCGCTGGACCCTCTTCGACCCGGTCAGCTGGCTTGCCTGTTATGGGCAGGTCAAGCCCCTGCTTGATCATGTGGACTGCCATTGTGTCCCCTTTCGCAGTTCGTCTTCGCGCGTACGCGACCGCCTATGCTTCTCTATCTTTGTGTTCCGGTCTATAGAGCCGATATCAGTCACTGTAATCTTTCCCCGGCACGGCACCGTGTGATCACGATTGAGGTCCTTATAGCGGACTTTTATCAATTAGTCATTCCCCGGCCGTATGATCATCCGATCCAAATCTGTACGCGAGTTTCATTCGCCCCGATTCAACAACTTACAAAGCTGCTTAATGCTTAGCGTTTTCCTTAATACCATCAGAGAGAAAAAGAAGGAAATTCCGTGTTTTTTTTTGTTAAATAGCGCGCGTTTTTATGGATATTTTGCCATCAAACAAGCCCCACCTTCAATTACAGTCTACCGAACGGTCGACAATCAATCGTGTAGTTAACGCCGAATCGGCCTTAGAGGTGTGTGTGGATAAAAGGCCTCGAGAATGCGCACCCATGGATTGGGGCTTGATCGCGTACAGCGCATCAATCAAGCTAGATGGAAATGAACAAATTACCCATGAACAATCGAGAGGATCCCCGGGACTGCAATGAATGTCGAAATAAAACAAATTGAGGGTGTCACCTGGATGGTTTCAGGATCAAGTGGTCACGGATATGTGATCGATGGGTCGCCCGCGATTGGCGGCCGAAACCTTGGTCCTCGACCGATGGAACTTGTTCTTGGTGGCCTAGGCGGATGCACAGCCATGGACATCATCTCGACACTCAAGAAACAGCGTCAACAGGTCAGTGATTGCAGAATTAGCCTCAGCGGGACGCGGGCTGAGACGGTACCGAAGGTGTTTACGCACATCCATTTGCATTATCACATCCATGGTCGTGGCCTGAAGGAGAGCGCTGTCAAGCGGGCCGTAGACCTATCTATGGAGACCTATTGCTCGGTTTCAAAGATGCTCCAAGCGAGCGTCGAAATCACATACGAATACACGTGCCATGACGATTAAACCCGAGATACGATTACTGACAGTGGACTCGGGATATGTGGTTTGGCGGGCTGGTGAGCATGGATGATTTCAGTCAAAATCTAGCGGGAGACCGAGTCCTCGAGGTCCAAATCTTCGAACGGCTAGAGCAGCAGGCACGAATTAGGCTCTGCGAATTGGTCAGGCTAAGGCGACTGAGCCGGAATCAACACATACTGCTTCTCGATGCGGCCTATTTGGAAGGTCGATTAAGCCGCGAATTAGCCATTGAAATTGCGCGAGAGCTCGCCTTGGAATGGGTTCCGCCGGGACCACTGACAAGTACGCTGGGTGCTGATTATGATCAGAGTGCGTCCATGCTCGATGAGAGTGATTCCATGTTGGACGGCGTTCCGGATTTTATCGCCGAACCGCCAGCGCTCCAAATCACATCGAACACGCCGTATACACAATCGGTCGCTGCTGACTCAATTCTACTGGCATCCCAAACGCAGCCTGGCTACAGGTCAGTTCTCGCCGATGCGACCCCAGTCGACTCTCTGGCCAGCGGGGACTCGCCCATCGACCACCTTCGGTCCAAAGCGCTCTCGAACGCCAATGCCATGTTTGACATGTCTTCAGCGTCTCAGCCCACAGTGGGCCAGGAGACGTTTGGCCGGACTCTGGGCTCGGCTATGAATGCCTACGCTGTGCTGTCAGCATCATGCAAGCTCAGCCGTGACGATAGACGTGTGATGCGTAGACTCCTAGAGATCGGTCGAGACCGAGCCAAACAGCTTGATCAAGGCATCTGGACCCACTTTTTTAGCACATTTCTAGGCGAGGACGACGGAGCGAAGGTCAAGGCCGCATCTAGAGCGTCCGCTAAACTTCGAGTTCGAATACAGCAGACAGAAGGGCCCATCGACCTCAACATACTGGATATCAAAAAAGGCTTGGTTACCTCGACACCGTTTCGATCCTTTGAGCACTCTGGCGGATTTGAATTGCCACTCAAGGCTGGTCAATATCAGCTAAAACTGTCTGTCGATGCAGGCGTCTACTCGGTGCCCGTTTCATTCGATGGCACAGAAGATATAACCGTCGATATCCGTCGGCCGAAATCATCCGTTGATTTGGTCGGCTTCGCCCTCATTTATGAAGGCATTAGCAAGATTGGTGGTGACCCGCTCGCCTGGCAGAGTCGCCCGGCAGAAGACCAGTATCTGCCGTCATTCCTAATTGGTCGTAGCCCTGTGAGCTGCGCCGAATATCAAATTTTCCTGTCCCATTTAGTTCAGTCTCACGGCAGAGAACATGCGGGTCTTTTCGTGCCGCGTTCCGAGTCAGACCAGCCCTATTGGACCGGAACGAATGACGGCTTTCGTATGCCGGAAGATGACACGGACGGAATTCGATGGGCCCCTTCGCTTCCGGTCGTTGGCATCACCCAGACCGATGCGGTGGCATACTGCCAATGGCTCAATACCCGCTTTGATGAACACCACCGATTGCCAACAGAATCGGAGTGGGAAAAAGCTGCACGCGGTCCTAACGGATACGCTTTCCCTTGGGGAGACCGCTGGGATGCAAAATATTGTCATACCCGCAAGGCGACCATCGAGGCGGCAACAAGAAATCCGGGCATTGACTTCATCTACGACCAAAGCGTGTATGGTGTCGCAGAAATGGCCGGTCGCGTCAGCGAATGGACGTCGACGATCGAAGGAGATTCAGCGATTGTCAAAGGCGGACACTGGTTGAGTGGCGCAATCGAGTGTCGGGCCGCCAGCCGATTTTCTGCGCAGGTCTCAAACCCTTTACCGCATATCGGTTTCCGGATTGTTCGCGATATCAGCGACAACGACTTTGAAGAAACAGCTTAAAACGAGAGATCATCGCTATCGAATTAGGCAAGCAAAGACGTCCACCATTATACGGCGCTGAAATCCACATATCCGGACATGGGACAGCGATGTATTTCAGCCTGGTTAAACTCAAACGAATAGCACGATTGTTTCATAGTTCTGATTACAGGTATGCTGCATCGGCAGCAGGCAAAAAGGGTGATCATGCACAATCTCGGACTCAATAGACGACTCAATGACATGGTGAGTCGTCGAAGGCCTGAAAATCGTGGTCTGACGTTGGTCGAAGTTCTTGTCGTTATTTCAATCGTTGGCCTGCTCATGGCCGTGCTTTTATTCTACATGTTTCCATCTGATGATGGGCGCTGTAAAAGTGAAGCCAATCGACTCTCTGCATATATGACCGCGGCATGGGCAGAGGCTGTCATGCGAGATGGCCCCGTCCGCGTGGTCTTTGATTTATCAGCCCACTCAGCCGTTCGCGAGGTCACTCGCGTCGGTGCCGATATCACTCGATCACTTTGGGAAACGGATAAAAAAGCAGGCATACATCAGGTCGAAAACCCGGTCATTATCGATTCAGTCAACACGACATCTGTCCCGAATCTTCAAGCCGGGCTTGGCTATATGACCTTTAATGGCCAGCAGAGTGAAGGCGGAGTCATCGTCTTAAGTTTGAACGAAGCTATCTACTCCGTGGTGGTTCCAGCACGGGGTAAAATCAAGGTCGAGCGCGGGCGGGCAACCATTCCAAATTCAACAAATTTGCAACGCCAAAAACTCCCCGACTTAATGGGCTATAAGTCAAAAACAACAAAATCGAAACCAGGCATGATTGGGGGCGGTCTTCCGCCGTCACAACCCATCACCCGTCGACCAACGACAACGACGAAGCCCAAAACCTCAGCTGCCACCAGCGCAAATGATGTCAAAAAGATTGAACCAACGCCCAGTAGCGGTCCGCAACCGGATGACTATTTACCTGGATCGCCCAATTATCCATCATCTCCCGATCTCAGCAGTCTGCAACCGCCGATCTCGAGCGATAAGACCGATCCCACGACTGAACCCTCGGACCCAGGCGACGATGCAGAACCAAACGACGACCAAAATGGGCCCTGTCAAAGTTATACAGATTGCTTAGATGATGGACCGTGGAGGCAATGCATCGCCGGGACATGCAGAGTCAACCCCTATGGCCGAACGCTCATGCTTTCAAATGTGCAAACACAAGAGCCGGCCCAATTGGGACAGGTACTCGATGCGCTCATGAGCGATCTGATCGCAGAGGGAGAAATTAATCTCATGCTCAACTTATCACAGCCAAATCTATGGCTTGTACAGGGGCGGCGAAGCGGCAGTTTCGCCGGGCTTCCAAAATATGGGCAGAGCGAAGATTTTCCGACATACCGCAGCGAAGCAACTCTTATATCAGGCTGCGATGCAGGCATCTGCACAGCCACATTTCGACCCGATACGGAGGATCAATCGATGACGCTCTATGTGCGAGACAGGTCAGTGGACGAAGACGCACAAGCGTGCAAATACCAACCACTATCGCTCATCGATGTGTCTATTCTGGCTGCGATCAATGTCCAGAAACAGCCTGGTATTGTTGGAGAACAACTGCCCGGAGCCACCATGACCATACGGGGGACACTTCGGGAGTCCGCCGCGAGACAGTTTGATGTCACAGCAAGCGAAAATCTACTCGACGCGTTAGAGCGATTTAGCGTCGCCCCCAATGCTGATACCGTGGGTGATGGAGTCAACGACGGATGGGAGTTTTTATTTCAAGGGGCTGCACAAACCGTCTACTTCGAAGATGATCCAACTGCGAGCGCAGAGACCGTTCCGGACTATTGCGAACAAGATGGTGAATAAGCGCGTCGTAAAAATGTCGGCCAACTAAACCGAGCGAATGAAAAGTTCGAATGAAAGTGAAATGCACCGACGCAATACAGTAAGATACCCTGTCTTAAAATGTACGAAAAACCTTAAAACCAAGGATAATCAAGATGAACATCCATTCTAAAATCCTCATCGCTTGCTTAAGTATGAGCGTCGCCTTTGGCTGCGGAGACGACTCGTCCGGTGCAAGCAATAACCGCGTTCAGGATGCTGCAGTCAATACAGATTCAACCTCAACCGATGGACAAGCCAGTCAAGATGTGGGCGACGATGCAAGTGCCCTTGAACCCGATACGGCTCTTGCAGATATGGGCATCATTGAAGATATGGACATCGCTGACGCCGCCGTAGACATGACCCCCGCCGATATGGGACCCGACCCTGTGGTCGTCCCCGAGGTCGATTGCATGGAGGATGATGGATGTGCGGCCTTCGAGCGCTGTATCAGCAACGTATGTCAGCTTGATCCGCGCCCCGATGTGTTCGTAATCAACACGGTTCGCGTGACCGAACCTGAGAACTCCGCCGGCCTTCTTCAAGGGGCATTACAAGGCATAATCGGAGCAAACCAACTCAATCTCATGATCGAACCTGGAGGCTACCAAGCAGACGGCACGTACCGCTGGTATGTCGGTAACGGCGGGCTACGCGACGGGGCTTACGACTATTTAGGGCGCTACCCAATCCAAAACTTTGATGGGTTTTGGCGTCAGCCGGTCGAAGGTGACCGATATTGGACCATGGAAAACGACACGCCATTTATTCTCAATGTCCCAGCCGGACAGGTTCAAACCGCCGAGGGCGTAATCTCTTGCATGACCGCATTTAATGTCACCGTAGAAATCTCCATTGTACCGAGCTCTGATGAAATGGGTAACCCACGACTTGAAATGACATTATCGGGCTATCTGCTCGAGAGTGATGCCCGAACCGTCAACTTCCTTTTCAACGGAGTGGAAGTGTCTCTGACCAGTCTTCTCGAAATGACAGATCTGAATATTGATACAGATGGAGATGGAATTCCCGACGCGTACCCATTCGATTTCTCGGGTACTGCATCTGCAATCACCTTCGTGGGCGACCCGCCTGCCATGGATGGAAGCAACCGTGACCCTCAACCAAACGTGCAAAACCCACCCGAATGCGATGAACGCTGATTAACGGCGCATCGCTCGTCTAATGAAGTCTTATTCAACTCGCAGAACTTAGTGATAGCCAGGCGCTGGAACGCCTGGTTGTCATGACTGTTCAGCTATGCCCCTTTTGAACCGGAGCGATTGACACCCTTGGCGCCGCCAAGGGTGGGCCATGGATCTCTTTTATTCCGGAGAATAGACGCTGATTGGGTCATCGTTCTCTAACCGGGGTCGAATCCCATTCAAGGTTCGGCTGTTTTGCCCTTGGTTTCCCACGTCAATAAACGTCATTTTGAGACGAAGGCCAGCCCTGTCACCAAAGGTGATTAAGGTTCTAGACGCGGGTTCCAACACAAGGGCTCTCTGCGCATTAAGGGGCAGCGCAGCAATCTCTTGGTCATCAATTTCGTCTTCGTTCAGGTATTGGATATACAGGCGCGCCCCCAAACTATCGGCATGGTCCTCAAAGGGAAGTGGAGGATCTAAACCTGCCGGATTCCGCTTTCTATACCCTTGGATATGGGTGAACTGATGGTCTGGATTTAATTGACTTAAGTTAGAACGAATGATGCGAAGACCTGCACTTGTGCCCACGATTAAGTCAAAGTCACCATCGCCATCGACATCGTGCGCGGCCATGGCCTGTACCGCTCCAAACTGCGGCAAAACCGTATTTGATATATTGAAGCCGGTGGGTCCGTTTTCGTATAGTTGGGTGCCGTTGACATCTCCAACGACAAGGTCATCCCGCCCGTCACCGTTCATGTCGGCGACAACAACAGACGCCTGACCAATGCTGGCGATCTGACCGATGTTTACTTCCACGAACTGAGCCTGTCCGTTGTTTAAGAAGAAGGCGTTTTGCTCGCCACCGAAGGCGAAGATATCGAGCGCCCCATCTCGATTCGCATCGAGCCAGACAAAATCGGTATGCCCTGTTGCATTAATCCATTCGCCAGCATCAGACCGAGTGAACGTATTGTTTCGTTGACCAAACCAAACCTGTCCACCGAGTTCATTGTCGAGAGCGACAAAGTCTAGAACGCCATCACCATCCACATCTTGCATATCAATCTTAGAATAATCAGCCAGGGCCCCCAAACCAAGTCCGTCCGGATCCTCAGCCAAACTAAACGTGGTATCGCCATCGCCAAAGTAATATCGAATGGCCTCACCAGAATAGATGAGTAGGTCTAAACGGCTATCACGCGTCCCATCACCCAAAATAGCCCGAGTTCCAGCACCAAGGTTCGCGAGGGGGGATGGCGATGGAACGAATTGGCCATTACCGTTCCCCAGTAAGAGTTGGGACCCGGTGCTGTCTGTGACAACCAAATCAAATTGCCCATCGGAATCAACATCACCGACGGAGGCACCACCACTCGAAGCTGCTGGCAAGGATGCTTGTTCGTGTGTGTATCCAGAAAACCCACCATTGACGCCCTGAATGAATGTTCCACTTTGGCCGTTCTCAGATGCGGTTAAGGAAATCAGATCGGGACGACCGTCATTGTTCAGGTCAGCCACGACGATATATGCTGTGTCTTCAGCCAGATCAATTCCATCAACAACCGGCGCTTGAAACCCATAATCTCGAACTTGGACGGCCCGCTCAATGGGGGTAATTTCATTACCTAAAGCATCACGCGCTGATACTTGTATGATCGGATTTTGAGAGTCGACGGTCACGCCATAGGCAACCCACTGTCCCGAGTCCGAGTCAAACTCTGCGACAACACCGTTGACTGTAATCTCTTCGATGCCCGACCCGGTGATGAGTTCACCTCCGGGGCTGACCTGAGTATCTGACGCCGAACCCGTGACCGCCAAGGGCAATGGGACAGCGACACCGATATTTGGCTCAGAGAGTTCAATTTGAGGTGCGGCCGTGTCCCGATGAATCGTGAAACTTTGCGAGACTTGGTTTCCCACCTGGTCGCGAATATTGACGATGAGTTCATTGGGACCCTCAACAAGCGCGTCACTGAAGGTCTCGAAAGTGATCCCGTTTAAGCCATTTACAAAGTTGATTGGACGGCCGTTGATCGAGACTTGCTGAACACCGGACCCGGCCTCTTCGATCGTCCCGGCAATCCGCACACGCTCTTCGGTCTGATACGCTCCATCGGTGGGGCTAGTAAATGCAACTGCAGGGGCTAAAGAATCAACTCGGAACCCGTAATTTCCCTCTCGGACGTTGCCAACGATATCGCGCACGCTCCAGGCTAAATTATGCTGACCGTCTTCAAAAAAACCACGCAGTTCGAATCCACCATTATTGTCCAAATTGGGGACCAATCCTTCGACCTGAAACCCGCCCTGAGCAATGCCGCATTGACCAACATCCAAACTACCGGTCAAGCTGACCCGACCGGTCCCATCAGGCCTGAGCCAGGGATTGATCTGAAAATCGACATTGAGGATATCAAAGCTGATTAAAGGCGCGACCGTATCGACCTGTACAAAGGTCGATACCTCTGCACTCAGACCCGCGCGGTTTGTTGCCAGAACAGTGATTTGCTCGCGCGCACGCTCGCCTTCATCCATGGCGATCGCTTGGCGAAACTCTCCGCCAATGCCGTCAACACCAACATCATCGACCGCTTGTCCGTTGACTAAAACGGTTGCCAATCCACTTTCCAGGTCAGTTGCTGTCCCCACAACCGTGAATTCAGCTCCAACGCATTCATTGGCCTCAGGCGACCGAAAAGACACCGTTGGCGCGCTGGCATCAGCATTCACTGTGACAGTATCCTGCGCGGAATCGCCATCTACATTACTTGCTGTGACAACGATGTTTTGCTCACCATCGGCCACCTGATTTAATTCGACTCGAAATCGCAATCCGTTGAGCAAAGAGCCTTCCGTTGGGACTCGCCCATCGACAACCGCATTTAAGCTAGAAACGCCTTCGCAAACGCGACCTTCAATGATGATTCGCTCGGCTCTCACATAAGCGCCATCCAGGGGAGACTCAATTGTCACGCATGGCGCATTCTTCACGATGTCGGCCTCTACGCAACTCTCGTTTCCCGCTTCATCAAGGCCACAAACAGAAAGCGAGTTAGAGCCATTGAAGAGTTCAACGAATTGGCTAAATTCCCCAGAAATATTACCGCGGATGCCAGGATACTCCCTCGTCTCCTCGCCGGCAGAAATTCGCATGTTCATCATTGGATTACGAACAGCATTTCCTTGATCTCGCAGGACGCCTCGAACTTGAAACCTCCTTTGAGTCACCGTTGTAATACCACCAGCCTGCGGAGTAATCAGTTCGATAGCAGGGGGTTGATCGTCTAGCTCAACCTCGATTTCCGCTCTATCTGAGCGATTGCCAACAGCGTCAACACCCGAAACGGTAATCATCTGAAATCCAGATTGAAGTGCGATGACAAGCTCAAAACTCTGACCGTCCCAAACGATTGGCATCATCAAATCAACGGGGATCTCATCGATCTGAACGTCGAGTTGGTCGACGAAATTATCGTCGGTTAACGTCCCTTGAATCCTGAGGGCTGATTCGTTGGTCAACAGATCGTTGAGAATCGCCGGATCGGTGATATTGAGAACGGGTGGTAGACTGTCCCGGACGACGGTCGCGGACTCATCACAGGTGACTCCTGAACTATCTGTCGCTCGAAGATTGATTTCATTTGACCCTTCATCGAGGGGGAATCGGCCTTGATAGGTCCCCATTCGGTTGATGTTTAAGCTCGAGCCGTTGAGGGTGACCTGTAGTTCAGTACTGTCATCTTCATCGTCAGCAACATTAATGGTGATTTCAACGCTCGGTTCTGATGTCAACGCCGAGCTGACGACCAAACTGCATTCGGGCGGCGTGTTCACACGCATGTCCGGTTGGATCATCATATCGGGCGCCATATCAGGAATGATCTGCGTCGCGTCGGCGACCATAGCGTCGCTCATCATCATCGCATCCGGTTCAACCACCGCAACATCGGATTCAATCATCAGGTCTGGCTCTTGCTCTTCGCCAACACAAATCCCGTCGACGCACATGCCCCCGTTACAGTCGGAATTACTCTCACAATTGGAGGGGTCAAGCAGTGCGCTACACCCCATTGAGAGCAGTAAAAAGAGATTTAGAATAGATAAGCAGAAGCTGCTGCTCACACGCATTTTTCCATTCCTTTTTGGTCTAGAATCTAAGAAGACCTGTTGCTGTTACACCCCGTTCAGACGGCATCAACATGAACGCCGAATTCGCTGGGGCATCACCAGACATAAAATATAATGTCAGGCCTACGCCTGCGGCGATAATGCCGGTTGTTACCAGTATGTCGGCTGCCAATGCTTGTCCAGCCACATCGCCAGCTATGGCAACTTCACGATCCGTTCGAGCGCAAGCCGAATTATCACGACACGTATCCAGATCAGCGCTTGTTCCCATTGCGATTGCACCCGCAGCGAGTCCACCGATGAGTAAAGCGCCTCCTGTCCCCATGCCAACCCAGCTCCAGGTTCGCCGATTCCACCCGGTCGCAGGTCCGTCGACTCGTTGAGTGACTCCACTCGGAGACTGCTCTGACGGGCTCGGATCTGGATTCGATACAGGGGGGGCCACGCTCACGGGTTTTGCCGCTTTTGCTGTCTCAACAGGCGCTTTAGGCTGACGGACAACTTTCGGAGTGACCACAACTTTTGGGAGGGGTTTAGGCCGGGCAACCGGCACTCTGGTGACAGGGGGTGGCGTCACCACAGGAACGGCGGTCTGTCCTGGCAGTGGACTCAGAGTGACCGTCAAATTTCGCGTACCTCGTCCTTCGAATAAGATAGAACGCTTGATACTGCTATATCCGGCTTTCTCAAAATAGAACTCATGGGGTCCCGCCGGCAATCGAACGGTCAGTGGCGTTGTTCCCAGTACAGGCGAACCAGATTCTCTGACCCGGATCGACGCGCCCTGTGGATTTGTTTTGAGTTTTAACGCCGGCCAACTCGAACGCTCAGCTTGGAGTTCTGCGACCAGGACGCGGATTTGCGATGCGTCTTTCTGCCCTTGATTGATGTAGCGGCGATAATATTCGATCGCTCGGCCATAGTCGTACATTTCCTTGTAGACATTGCCAATGTACTTGAGCATGACGGGATGAGGCGACTCAGCATTGGCATTCTTGAAGGCATCTAGAGCATCGGAATACCGTTTTGCCTTGAATTCAGCGTTGCCTCGTTTGAAAAGTGCCTTCGCCTTTTCCTTGCTACCCTGTGCCGAAACCATCGTTGGTATGGACGAAAACATGACCAACAGACCGAGAAACAGCATTCGCATAGGTTTGAGCCCCCACTTTCATCATTGATGGTCTTAAGGCTGCCAAGAAATGGCACACTGCTGCAAGCCTAACTCTAAATCGATGCCTTGGCCACAAATCCGGTGAATTTAAAACGTAAAATCTTATAAGGCGAAAACAGGCGGAAATGGTCGAAATCAAAGGGATGATATCAAAGCCCATTAAGGCATCGTTCCCTACACCTGACCCAGTCGGTCGATTCATCTCTGTCTGCTCAAAAGACCTGAGTCGGCTGGTGAGCTAAGACCCAGTATACAGTTGGACCTCGTGACGTCGTTGCCCAAAACTAATCGTATGGATTGGCCATCTTATCTTTTTTCTTTTTGACTCGACGTTGTCGGACCGTTTTTTTCAACGGCGTTCGGTTCGGTCGCGGATTGAGTTGGGGCGATCTGGATTTGGTCGATGGCGTTGGCGCAGCCCGCTTAGCTGGACCCCCCTTAGGAGCAACCGCTGCATCTTTCACTGGACTAACTTGTATCGCTTTCGTTGGCGGCGTTTGGGCCTTTCGCAGACCCGATGTCTTCTCTCTCACAACCGCTGGAACAAGTTGCCCGTCTTGGTCTGGCTGTAGAGACGCATCCGAATCTAACACGATCTTCTTTTTCTCGGCTTTGACTAAAACCATGCGAATTTCAACAGGTTGTCCGTTGGTTGGAATTGTCTTGGGGTCAACGGTATAGTCTACGCTTCGAAACCCCGGCTTACTCAGTACGATCTTGATTATTTTGTCACCTTTAACGATTTGCTTATACGGTGTCAGGCCCTGCGCAACCCCACCCACGGAGCCGGTGGCTCCAGACGGTTCTGTTACGACTTTCAAAATTTTGTTGACGACGCGCGCGCGCTTATATCGGTCAGCTTTTTGCGAACGCTGCTTCGCGATCCGTACCTTTTCTTCTTCCTGCGCATGTTCTTGCATGATCACCTTGGCAGCTAATGCTGTGATCACCAGGAGCAAAAAAAGGAAGGCCACGACCCAAGGCCGACTCAACCCGCCAAGTTTGGGTAAAGCCGCTGTCTTTCGAGCGAGCCGCTTTTTCTTATCTTTCTCGGACAGCACTTCGACTTCATCAAAGTCTGAGAGGGAGGCCACAGGGGCCTCTGCTTGACCGGCCATTATCAATGGCTGATCTCCGATGCCATCACTGATTTCGTCATCGAGACCGATGAGCAGATCATCCGGTAAAAGCGATGCTTTCGCCTCGGATTTTAATTGGTTTTTTTCACTGTCTTCACCGAAAAGCGGTTGACTTCCAGCCTCATACAGCGGGGCCGCATCGCCGTCATCATCACCATCACCGAGTACGTCGATAACGGCGGCCATCGCGGCTGTTAAATCAGCCTCATCGGGGGCCGATTGATCAGATTCGGTTTCTTCTTGAATGGGTTGATTTGAGGCGTCTCGTCGTTCTTCGATCGCTTTTTGGACCTCGTCTCTTGAGGTCTCGGCCGTAAAGGCAAGGGGCTCTGGAATCGCACCAATACTCACGTCCAAATCGACCTGGTGCTCATCTTGGACAGCCGGGATGGGCGGCGGACCCTGCGATTCGTCATCTTGCTCTTCGCTGGAACTCACGGCCTGGTCAAATAATGCGATCAGCTCATCATCGCCGGCGAGAGCGACGGTTCGTTCAGCTCGCTCTCCGTCTAGTTGATCCAGCTTTAGCTTACTCAAATCGACGGCTTGGGTCGCATCGGGATCAGCCTCGTTTGTCGCATCTGCTGGACCCGCCTGATTGGAGGCTGTCATGGAAACGCTTGGTGCTGACCTGAGTGATTTGATCGCTGACGCTAAGTCGGTCGCAAGACCCCTCAAACCACCATACCGCTCGCTTGGTTTCTTTCTGAGACACTGTTCAATGATACCGCAGAGTTCTGTTGGCACCGTGGGAACCCGTTCCTGAATCGGCTTGGCATCGGATTCGACGATGGCTTTCAACAACTGGTCCGGTGTGGCGCCAAAAAATGGCAATGCACCTGTCAGCAGAAGGTACCCAATGACACCCAGTGTGAATTGATCGGATGCAAGATGAACCGCTTCTCCAGCGGCCTGTTCGGGGCTAAAATATTTAGGCGACCCGACGACTTGACGCTCCCCGGAAAGATGGTGTGCCCCAAAAATAATCGGCGAGCCCACATCCACGATACGAACAACTTGCTTGCCATCGGGTTCTTGATGAACAAATACATTTTCGGGTTTTAAGTTGGCGTGAGGCCGGCCGGCTCGGTGAATAGGCGCAAGAGCGCTACAGAGCTGGAACAGAATGTCTGCGGTCTGGCTCGGGCTTAATCGACCCGATTGCTTGAGGACGTCCCTCAAGGTACGCCCTTCAACAAACTCCGTGATGATGAAAGTGGTTCCATCGGGCAGTCGGTTGGCGCCGAGAATGGTTGCAACCTTTGCATGTCGAACTTTGGATGCTTCTTTAGCCCATCTCAATAAGTCCGGCCCAAATGTTGCTGCGACATCTGCATGAAGAACTTTTATAGCAACCCGACGATTGGCTTTGTCATTGACCGCCTCGTAAACGACACCAATTTCACCCGATCCTAGGTTGCGCCTCAGCACAAAGTGCTTACCAAGGCGCCGACCCAACAGCGGATCAGTTTCGTCGCCTGGTTGTCCCGCGAGTGCCGCCCCGCATGACTCACACACAGTGATCCCAGCTGGATTCTGGTGACCACATTTAGAACACGTCAACATCGACATGCACCTCTCAAAAATAGTTTAGCCCTGTTTGATATTATAGCATCGGACAGTGAGGTGGAAAAGAACACTGCGATATACGCACCATTTGGAGGCTGCTAGATTGCGATGTATCCAGACGCCTCCGAGTTCAAAAAGTTCCTCAAAACTAACAATACCGGAGATGGGGGTGACCACAGGAGCAGACTTTATAGAAAAAAAAACCACCGTCGAAACGGTGGCTTTGGTGCGAAGAGGGGGAGTCGAACCCCCACGGCCTTATCGGCCACTAGGCCCTCAACCTAGCGTGTCTACCAGTTTCACCACCTTCGCATAGTGAGGCGGATTATGTCTCACGAAGTGAGTCCCGGGTCAAGTCTAGGCTCGCCACAAAACTACAGCGAGTCAGAGTCTAATAAAAAGCGCTGGATGACCACCCATCCACATGGTGTCTGAATCGAAATGGCCAGCTGGGTGGCTTATTCGGGTGCTTTCGTACCATCTGGTTTGGGAGGCGCCGGCGCTGTACCCGGTGCTGCGGGCGCATCACCCGACGGGGTGCTGGCTCCCTCCGGCTGTGCCGACTCAGCACCTTGTTCGGAATCGCCTGCCTTCTTAGCGTCTTCTGCCTTCTTAGCGTCTTCTGCCTTCTTAGCGTCTTCTGCCTTCTTCGCGTCTTCTGCATCCAGTCGCGCATTTTCCGCGGCGGCGGCCTTTTCTTCTGCCGTTGCTGTGGGCGAAGAGAAGATGGCTAGAGCCATGCTTGTGACCATAAACGTCGCTGCAGTAAAGGCTGTAAACTTTGTGAGAGCTGTGGCCGCACTGCGCGTACCCAAAGCAGCACCAGCACCACCACCAAATGCCGCACTAACACCGCCACCTTTTCCAGCTTGAAGCAGGATAGTAAGGATCAGGGCTAGACAAGCCAAGACGTGAATAACGATTATGATGTTCTCAAGCATTAGTCGATGTCCTCTCGATGCGCTACAATTTGCACAAAGCTGTCGGCTGTTAAACTCGCTCCGCCGACAAGGGCGCCGTCTATATCATGCTCTGACATCAGATCGCGAACATTATTTGGCTTTACACTACCGCCGTATTGAATTCGAACGCGCTGAGCAATTGCATCACCGTGATGCCGGACGATAATTTCTCTAATATTTCTGTGTACTTCCTGTGCCTGTGCCGGCGTTGCAGTGCGACCTGTACCAATGGCCCAAACGGGTTCGTAAGCGATAACAGATGTAGCGACTTCATCGTCATTTAGGTCCGAAATTGCGGTCACAAGCTGCTGTGAAACCACATTTATGGTTTGCGCCGCCTCTCGTTGCTCTAATGTCTCGCCGATACAAATGATGGGTATCACGCCTTGATCGTGTAAGGTGCGAGCCTTCTTTCCAACCGCCGCATCGGTCTCACCGAACAGCTGGCGACGCTCACTATGGCCGATGATCGTATACGCACAACCGGCGTCTTTAATCTGAGCCGGGGCCAATTCTCCTGTGAATGCACCTTTCTCTGCCCAATGGCAATTCTGGGCTGCAACTTGGATAGGAGAGCCCTCGAGCCGTTTAACGATGGGCCAAATCATCATCGCCTGTGGACTTAAAACCACATCGACATCTCGATAACGGCTGCACCGATCCCGAATGGTGCTCGCTAATGCGACCCCATCCGAGATGGACAGGTTCATTTTCCAGTTGCCCGCAATGATTGGTTTACGATTCATTCTTCCCTCCGAATACCCAATGCTCTGAGGCCAGGAAGTTCGCGGCCTTCCATAAATTCCAGGCTGGCGCCCCCACCTGTTGAAATGTGATCGATCTCATCAGAAAATCCGCCCTCAACGACAGCGCGAACGGAGTCGCCCCCTCCAACCACTGTCCAACCAGGGCATTCAGCAACTGCGTCGGCGACAACCTGAGTACCGCGCGCAAACTGTGGAAATTCGAAGACTCCCATGGGCCCGTTCCAAAACACAGTGCGAGCAGATTGCAGCACAGATGCATACGCGGCTGCCGTCTTAGGCCCGATGTCCAGACCCATCAGCTCGGGTGGAATGTCTGGAGATTCAATGACTCGCCGACTGGCATCTGAACTAAATTCGGTTGCGGCAACATGGTCGACTGGAAGTCCAATATGCACACCGCGTTGCGCCGCCAGCTCCATGATGCGCTTGGCCGTTGGCAGATGCTCTTCCTCAATACGGCTCGCACCGATTTTATGTCCTTGCGCAGCCAGAAACGTATAGGCCATGGCGCCGCCGATCAAAATCCGCTCGACGCGCGCCAATAAGTTCTCGATCACAGCGATTTTATCACTGACCTTCGCACCACCTAAAACGGCGACAAAACCGAGCCGATGAGAGTCAAGAACCCGTTCAAGAGCTTTGACTTCCTTGGCAATTAAAAAGCCGGCTGCTTTGTCTCGAATGTGCTGGGCGACGCCCGCCGTACTCGAGTGGGCTCGATGTGCCGTTCCAAATGCATCATTGATGTAGCAATCTGCCAGCGCAGCAAGATGCCTTGAGAGATGCTCATCATTCTTGGTCTCGCCCGGATGAAACCTGATGTTCTCGAGAAGAACGATCTGACCATCCCGGAGTTCTTTTGAGAGGCGTGTGGCCGTCTCCCCGATGGGTTGGTCTGTGAGCAGCACCTCTTTATCTAGAAGCTCAGCCAGACGCTCACCGACAGGTGCTAGAGAAAGGGCCTCATTCGGCTGCCCCTTCGGCCGACCCAAATGGCTCACAAGAATGAGAGATGTCCCGCGATCGAGCGCGTGTTGGATCGTTGGGAGAGCGGCGCGAATACGACTATCGTCGGCTACACGGCCATCTTTTAGTGGGCAATTAAAATCGACTCGCATGAGGGTTTTTCGACCCTCGATTGGCAATTCGTCGATCAATGTCATCTGATGGCCTGGCCGATTGTTCATACGCTAAATACCTTGCAACATGAGCCTGGCTAAGTCGACCATACGACAGCTGAAGCCCCATTCATTGTCATACCAGCTCAAAATTTTCACCGTTCGACCACCGATCACCATAACGTTATCGGCATCGACGATAGAGCTGTTCGGATTTCCAATATAATCGGTGCTTACCAATGGTTTGTCTTCGATAGCAAGTACACCGTTCAATCCCCCATCAACGGCTGCTCGAACCGCATTGAGAACATCGTCGGCTGTGACATCGGTATTCACGTCCGCAACCAGGTCAACCAAGGACACATTTGGAGTCGGAACGCGAACGGCTATGCCATCAAGTTTTCCAGCCAAATGCGGCATGACGAGGCCAATGGCCTTGGCTGCACCCGTGCTCGTTGGCACCATGGACACAGCCGCCGCCCTGCCGCGACGCAGGTCAGAGTGCGGTAAATCGAGAAGTCGCTGGTCATTGGTGTAGCTGTGAATGGTGGTCACGAGGCCGTGATTTAGACCAAAAGCTTCGTCCAATACCTTGACGACAGGTGCGAGACAATTGGTTGTACAAGAGCCGTTGGATACGACTCGATGAGTGTTCATGTCCAACGTCTCATCGTTGACACCCATCACGATGGTTGCATCCACTGGACCTTTTGCCGGTGCGCTTAAAATAACAGCTTTCGCGCCAGCACTCAGATGACCTGCAGCTGTATCCTTGTTCCGAAACACACCCGTACATTCCAACACGAGTTCGACACCGAGTTCGCCCCACGGAATGTCGGCCGGATTTCGCTCTGCGAAGGTCGGTACTCGCCGGTCATCGACGATGATCGCCTTGTCCTCAACGCGGATCGACTTCGAAAAACGGCCGTGAACCGAATCAAATTCCAAGAGATGAGCGAGTGTTGCTGGATCTGTCAGATCGTTTATACCAACGACTTCAATGTCGGCTACGTCTTCGAGAATCCGGAAGACCATTCGGCCAATTCGGCCGAATCCATTAATGGCTATACGTCGTGTCATTATCATTGCCTTGTGTAGATTTAGCATTGGTCACTCAGTTTTGAGTGACGCTACATGGTTGAGATCGGTCGGAACCTATCGATCTTTGTCTAAACAGTCAACATATACCCCTGAACTTTCACGCATTCCGTGGTAGTGAGCTGTTTCAGGAGTACCATCATGTCCAACCATCAATCGCGCGATGAACAAGTCATTCAATTTCGGAAGTCATTTCGACGGAGTCGACTTAAATTTGTTCAGGAGCATGGGATCTGTTCGTACGATCAAGCGCAGACCCTCTATATATGTCGCAATACAAGCCGTGAGATCATCATTACAGACGCCTTCTTCAGCGGCGAACAGTCCGAGTCGGTGGAGATCTTGCTGAATTCGCTTAAGACGATCTGGTGGCCGGGTCGACTTGGCTTTAAGAGCGATGACAAAGCGCTTGACCTGGAGCCTATCTGTGCAGTCTATGCCCGTTTTTTGCCTGAAGTGGGCTTTGACTACACCATTGAATTTTCGGCTCTCGAGGAAACAGAACAACCGGTCCGTTGCTGGCGCGTTGATGGGCGCGGCAAAGCAACAAAGCTAAAAACACCTGCCAACGAGAGCATGTTCCACGGCCAAACAGGTACGTTTTATCAATTGCGATCCGGTTGGCGGTGGCTGTGTTCTGAGGTGAGTAAAGATGGTCGCTTGAGGGTCGAAGAGGTTGAAAGTGGGTACTACATCGGTGTGAGACGCGGTGTACCTGGCGACTCAGATCCAGCGGCTCGAGTCGATGAACAACTTGAGGCCGCATTTAGCCAAACTCTGGACTATGGATTTGATCTCCTCGAGTTTATCGGCTCTTCTCAAGCAGAAATGTACCCCTTCCAGTCGGAGCAATATCACACATGGCTTCATGAGTTCACCGAGCCGGTTCGTTCAGGTCAAATCGATTTGTTCGCGCTCGTTCGATCGGCGTCCTTCGAAGCAACGGTCCTCGAACTCTGTGACATCAAAGAGTGTGAGATCGACATTGAATCTAAAGACGACCAATTCGTTGCACTGATTCATAAGGGACCTATATCCATTGAACTGGACCTCGGCCGCCTACTCCTACGCGGAATTCATACGGGCCGGACTCTTAGTCGATCGGCCAACGACTTTGTTGGCCCTCACATCGATGACCTGGTCGATGCCGACAGTCTCTTTAATGCCCTCGGTCAGCGTCTAAACCAGTACCAACTGAAGATCGAAGACAGAACAACATTAGTCATAGACGATAATCAACAAACCCTGGGCTCATGGAATCTATTGAGCTTCGTTGGTCAACAAGCGGGTATCGGGCATGGCTATGTCGATGGCATTATGAGATTGATGGGGTTTGATCCGGAAACGGGCAAGCCCTTGGACCGTAAACATGACCTGGACACCTGTCCGGTCTGTGGACGAGATGCTCAAATAAGCAAACTCATTCGACCAGCGCGCCGTTTGGGTCGCCTTAACGACTCCATTGCAGGCATCAAAATCGGAGAGCATTTGGTGTACTACACAACCGCGTGCGAACTCCATTCTACGCCCGTGGATGGCACACACTTGACTGATCTCGCTGCGCTAGAAGCGGCTTATAAAGCGAGCCAAGAAAACGCAGTGACAACGCTGATCCATCAAGAAAGCATCGATGATGGAACAGCCGAAATGGTCATCGGATTTGATGCAGGCTCGCTTCTGCTGGAGCCAGGCCGCGTGAAAACGCTATACGCGTTTCTTGGTCTGCCTGAGACCGAATCGTGCCAGGCTTATGGCTTATATCCAGACGCGCTTGTGCTCGCACCGAATGAACTGAGTGCCGACGCGCGTAGGCGCGCCACCAGTCTCGCTCAGGAGTATCTCGAAAAGCTTTATCCAGAGCGCATTGTCCCACTGGATGTGGGCCGTCAAATCAGCCTGGATACACCTGCACTTGGGACGGTAAAGTGGCAGCAATGACTGTCCTATCGCTCTGTTTTTCAGTGGTCTTAGCCGCACCCATCAGCCGAATATCAACGTACGAGACCGCTGTGCCTGAGACCGAGACGGAGCCCGTGTTCGATGACCGATACGCACCCCCGCCCACGCAGCCAAAGGTGGGTGCAACAAGTCTGCTGGTCTTAGGCTTGAGTGTCATGACAGCGGGGTTGGTGGGATTAATGAGCGCATCCGGATGTCACACTCGAGATGTGACCAATCGATGCGTTGACCTTGGCAAAGACAGGGCCGTGTATCCAGCACTGCTGGTCATCGGTTTCGGGTTGTCAATTAGCGCCGGAGCATGGCATCGCCAGCTCTAGCCCGCTCATTTTTGGTGTAGGCAAAAAAAAAGCCCCGCCGAAGCGAGGCTTTTTCTCAGAGAGCATCTCGCCCTCTCTCAGATGCTACCAGTCGTATGTGGCAGAAATCTTTGATGCCCACTGTGCTGTTGGCGTACCGGTCAACAGGTGAGGACCGTTTGTGAGGAAATCACGCTCGACAGCCGCGTCGATGCGCAAGTTGCCCCAAAGTCCTGAGAGACCCATGGCACCCGTTGGCGTAGGGGCCCAAACACCTGCAAGAGCTTGGTTGACGTCTGCGTCTGCGTGGTTGATTTTAATCTCAGGACCGGCGTCCGGTGAGAACGTGGTCATGACGAACTTGTAACCGGCACCAGCGCGGAACTCGACCCAATCGTTGAGCGGAGTCTCGAAGGCCAAGTTCATGCCAGGAATCGTGATGAGTGATGCTTCGTCGTCACCATTCTTGATCTGTGTGAAACCAACAGTACCGTGAAGTGCAACGATGCCCTTACCGACCTTGTAGACAGGTCCTGCACCCAGCTCTACATTCATGAGTGTGTTTTCAACTTCGTCACCACCGTCTGGCTCAGTCTTGTCACTCTGAAATTGGATAGCGGCTGTGTAACCCAGTTCGACTTTGGGCTGCAGTGACTTATATCCACGAAGGTTTACGCCCACGTTCATAGTGTTGAAAGCGTCCCCTGCGCCATTCTCTGCCTGCGCAATTCCAAGCGCGAGGGCCATCTCGCCGACGTTCTTGAGTGTATAACCTGCAACAAGACCGATGTTCAGTGCAGTGTTGCCGTCTCCATCTTGTGTAAATTCACCCTTACCGAGTGACAGACCAATACCCCAAGCACCCCCACTGTAAGCTGCTTCTAACATGGTTGCTGTGGCACGTTCCTGTGTCGGATCTTGAGGCTGGCTCAACGCGTTAATGCCGATAGCCCAGCCGCCGTCACCATTCTTGACACCGATGGTTGCCGATGATCGATCCTGTCCTTCATGATTGAAACGAACGCGGTTGATGTTGAGCGCATGACCGGCACGTTGTGGGAACGTAAAGGCATCGTTGTAGTCTTCGATTAAGACGTTGCCATTTAGGCCATCACGACGAGCAGATTGAGCAGGAACGGTGAAAACCATGACTGCGAGCGCTGCAAATAGCGACAATTTGAGTGACTTAGACATTTAAGAACCCCCTAAGGCTAGTGCTCCAATTGGAGCTGTAATTAAATACCCTGTACAAAACGGCCAATGGCCGTATGGTTACAGGTTGGAGTCCACGTCCTCACCAATGAAGTCTGCGAACCCGTATTTGTGACTGGCACACATGTAGTTACTGTATGACCATGTACAGTAATGTAGGACATAGATATGGAACCGACCAAGAAAAAAACACGGTTTTTATTTAGTTATTAATTTCATATGCTTACGCGTCAAAAAAACACGTAAACCGGTTTTTTTGAAAAATGGAACACGGGTGCGAAATGGCTTTCGCACCAATAGGAAGCAGGTTTCGCAATATCAAGAACAACAATAAATAATCTGGTTCCACTGGTTAGTTTGTCCATCTAATAGGGCACATAAAATCATTTTCCATTAAATGGATTTGGACCGGTCTCAGGGTCGTTGCCATGGGAGACGACGGCGGGTAATCTGATGACGGGCTTATAAAGTTTAATACAGCGGTTTTTTCGATGATTCATCGAAGGTCCGAATTGAAACAAGTGGAGACAAAGATGACACGATGCGTCATTTGGGGCGCTGGTGAATTGGGTGGACGCGTCGGTCGACTGGCCATTGGTGAGGGCTATGACGTCCACGCCTATACCGCGACTACGAGCAGACACTCGGACCTTCAGTCAGCAGGCATTAAAACCTCAGTCGGCGACCCACCACCCTTTGAGCCTACAGACCTGGTTTTACTGAGTATTGCGGGCACAGACTCACTGCACGAAGCCATTAAACGGGTAGTAGCACATGCGCCGCCGAAGCGCATTATCCTCACATCATCGACTGGATACTATCACAGCCGAGCAGGCATCATTGATGCCGAGTCCGAAGCGGGTGAATCACCGAGAGCCCAAAAAATTGCTGCTATGGAGACAGCCTTTCAGCTCTGGGCTAAAGACGCCGGCGTGATCTTGCGTCTGGGTGGATTATATCGAATCGGACGAGGACCGATGAGCGCCTATCAGAAGAAAAAAAACATACCGCCAGGTCCCCCGAACAAGGTATTGGCACTGATTCATTACGATGATGCGGCACAAGCGACTTTCGCGGCCATGACCCGAGCGGACCCAAAACCCCACTACATAGTCGTCAGTTCAGTGTGCCCAACTCGACAGGAATTCTATTTGGCCGCGTCGGTTTTGCTTGGTCTGCCCATTCCGTCCTTCGGAAAACCGATGCTCGGACCGCCGATGGATTATGATACGCAACACATGGAGCTTGACTTGTTGCCGGCCCCAAGTCATCCCAGGTGGCAAACCGCACTGGTACCCGCGTGACTGGATTTGTCACTTTTGATGTGGAGATATTGAATGCAGCATGAGGTAAGTGCCCTGACAGATGTTGGGCGTAAAAGAACTGAAAACCAAGACGCCTTCCACACAGACCAAAAGCTCGGACTGTACGTCGTCGCTGATGGTATGGGCGGACACGCTGCAGGCTCAGTCGCCAGTAAAAATGCCATCGACGTATTCGTAAATGAAGTCGAGCGACGGCGCGCAGAGATCTCACGATTTATCGACGGTACTGTGGGCCGCGAGGCTGTCAGTCGTTTATTAGAAGATGCCGTACGTAAAGCGGGCGAGCACGTGTTTCAAACGGCTCAGAAAAATAAAGAGATGAGGGGTATGGGAACAACGCTTTCAGCCCTACTTCTCACGCCAAGTCGCGGTTTCATCGCCCATGTTGGCGACAGTCGAATTTATCTTGTTAGGGAAAAAGACGTCGTTCAGGTGACCGAGGATCATTCGCTGGTCAATGAACTCATCAGGCAGGGACGCCTCCGCCCAAATGATCGCCAGCAAGAGCGCTATAGCAACGCCATCACTCGGGCTGTCGGTGTCTATTCGGATGTCAAAGTCGACACCTTCGATTTTGAACTGATGACGGGTGATACGTTTCTCCTATGCTCCGATGGTTTATCCCAGTATTTGAGGTCCGCCGACGAAATCGGCAACTTACTCACGAATTTTAAATTCAGTGAATTGGCCCAAGTTGCTATCAAAATGGCAAATCGGCGAGGAGGCTCTGACAATTCAACCGCTGTATTTGTTCGTTTAAACGATGAAACCAATCAGGACATAAATCCAAATTTACCCCATCGGGTTAAAGTCCTCAGTAAGATGCCGATGTTTCAGCATCTGACCTACAAAGAACTGGTCGAAGTTCTAAACATCTCCGAAGTCAGAACATTCCAGGCCGGTCAATATGTTTTCCGCGAGAATGATCTCGGCGAAGAGATGTACGTCATTTTGGCGGGACGCATTTCAGTGGAGAGTGATGATGTTCGATTGGCCACTCTCGGAATGGGCGGTCATTTCGGTGAGATGGCCATCTTAGACAAAGGGCAGCGCTCCGCCAATGCGAAGGCAGATAAGGTCACCGAGGCATTGGTCATCCAACGGAAATCTCTTTTTAACCTGCTGCAAAAAGACACCAGTATTGCTGTGAAAATCCTGTGGTGCCTAACTCAGATTTTAAATCGCCGACTCCGGTCGACAAATTCAGCACTGCTCAAAGCAAGTATAAGCGAAGAAGCAGACGATCTCTCTAACTGGACCCATCTGACGACTCGGGACGACTAGGCCCTTTTCCATCCAGCAATGCGATCAAAATATCAGCTTGAAATTGCGCATCGGCAAGTGCGTTATGAACCAATTCTGGCGCAGGTGGACTAAGAGCTGGGTAGACTTCGACCAATGTTTCTTTATTGCATTGCCGCCAGGGCAGCCTCTGTGTACCCATCATCAAGGCCTTTGTGTCGAGCGCATTGTAACCAAACGGGTTGTCTAGACCCGCCCAGGCGAAATACCAGGCCGTAAACATCCAATCGAATGGTGCGTTGTGACCGACAAAGAGTGGCCTAAAACCGTCGGGTGTATTCTCTTCGACCCAATCGGTCATCTTCTGCATAACCAACTCAGCGGGAAGGCCGTGTGTTCTGAGATGGGTCTCCGTCAAGCCATGAATCGACATTGCATGCGGATCAAATCCGTCGCAAATGGGCTGAAGCTCAAAGTAGAATTCGGCCCCCCTGCGATGGATACCATTATCGAACTGAACTGCGACACCACCTATGGACACCATGTTAAACAAACCTGGTACCCGCCCGCTGGCCTCGAGATCCACACAGATGTAGACGGTCTTTTGATCGATTATGGCAGACTGCTGATTTATCATTTTTGACTCAGTGCTTTCTTCAGGCTTGCTCGGAAAGCCGATACGGAATTGGGTGTATAGAAGTAGGGATATCGGTCAATAGGACTGCGGATATCGCTGAGCAACTGACCGGCCGCCGAAAAGAAAAATATACGAGGCACGTACCGACCATGCTGAATGTATTCATTTAGCCATTCGGGCTGCTCGTCTTGGTTCTGTCGGACCATCACAACATCATTGGCCAAACGTTCAACATTTTTATCCTGAAAGAGCGGACCCAATTTCCGACATTTTGGACACCAGTCAGTGAAGACAACCAGGCATAATGGCTTGCCCGTTTTGGCCGCCTCCTTTCGGCCTTCAGACCACGAACGCCAAATAAGATTACTGTCCCATTTGGCATCTTTGCCCGATGCGATTCTCTCCTGTTTTAGAGCCGTCTTGGCGCTTTTCTGAGCTGGAACATTGTCGGTCACCTGCTTTTTCTTAGATTTAATCCGACTATTTTTATTGGTCTGACTGTCACCGGTTTGATTGGGCTTGATCTGACAGCCGTAGGCAAGGAGCGTACTCAGCAGAGCGATTGATACGCGCATCATCGATGACTCTCTTTCATTTTTCATACTGGTCGTTCTCGTCATCCGCCATGTAATGAGCTATGGCGGATAGCCCATCGAGCGTTGACGCGTCCGGACCCAAGTGTGGGAGAGTAAATACCCATCCTTTATCGCCGGATAAAGCAGCTAATTCTCCCTTTAATTGTAGGTGGCCTTCCATCATTTCTTGCTCGCGAAGCGAAAACTGCCGCAGCTTCAAAATAGCCGCTGATAACACGGGGTCTTGACCTTCATGAAAGCCGGGGATTGGCATTGTCCAGCCCCGACAATGGGTCAGACTTCGATTCAAGATCACACCGGCTACATCTAGATCGAGTTCTCCGGTCGCTCGCCGCGAGAAAAACTGGGTTTCTTCAAGAGCGGCACTTGTGGGCGCTGTAACTAATAAAAACGAAACGTCCTCGCCGCCGAAGAATCGGCGCATCTCAGCCTGATTGTGGTTCAAATGCGACAACAGGCCGCCAAAGAGCTGAAAGAACTGCTGTAATTCTCTACGCGTGTCAGGCCCAAAACTCACGTCCATCACTTTTTCGAGAAGTTTTGTCGTCATCCGACGAATGGCGCTGCCTTCACCTGGCACGAAGAGATTAAAAATGCGTCGGTCGAGAAAAGCGCTCGCACGCTCAGGCGCATCTAAAAAACGTAATGCATCCCGCGAAGGCGGCGTATCGAGGATGATGAGGTCATAGCGATCATCATGGATAAACTCGTAGAGAGCTTGCACGGCTGTGTATTCTTGCATGCCAGCAACCATAGCCGTGACGTTTTGATAAATCGGATTGTTCATGAGGGTGCTTGCATCACGATTAGACCCAGAAAACCGCTCAACAACTCGATCAGCGATTAACTGCGGGTCCAGCATCCAAGCTGACAACGAACCCTCAGACTTTTTGTCGATCAGTCCGTCAATGTCGACCGGTATGGGTCGCTCAGGATTTCTATCTACACCGAGTGCCTCAGCTAATCGTTTGCTTGGGTCTATGGTCACGACCAGAACAGACTTGCCCACACTTGCTGCGGCCAGGCCAAGGGCTGCGGACGTTGTTGTTTTTCCGACACCGCCAGCACCACAGCAGACAATCACTTTACGCGTCCGAATCAAGTCCTGAATCGGATTCATGATTCAGCCCCCATTAGCTCGCTGATATGCGACTGCAAGGGGTTGGTCATAAGATCGGTATCAACCACTTCAGGGAGTGTTAAAACAGGGGCATCAAATCGATTTTTAAGGTCGCTCATTGCGACTTTAGCAGCCCTGATGCGAGCCAGGGTCAGTTGGCCGAAAAAATGACCCGTTTCGCAATACGCATCCAAGACGGCTCGCTCATCTTCAGTGAAGGGATCCGGAGGCATGCGATTAAGGATCATGCCACCAACGGTCACGTCTGTTTCAGTCAATCCGTCCACCAATTCAAGAGCCTCTGTGACGGGTAGTTTTTCCGGTAAGGTCACGATCCAGGCTTCCGATAAGTCCGGATTATTTAGAATGGCTTGGCCGTCTTTCAACGCTCGGGCGATGGGGCCTGCCGGAATCAATCTCAATAGAATCGCGGGCAGTCCTGTGAGCGCTAAGGTGTGTCCGGTGGCGGGCATGTCGATGATAATCAACTCATATTTTCGGGTGCCATCTGCGCGAGTCTTCTGGATCAAAGTCAGCAAGTGATAGAAAATACCCATTTCGTGCAAGGACGGCGCTGCCGTCAAAAACTTATGAACAGCCTTTGAGCGCAGTGCGGCTGCAATGAGAGTTTTGCTGGGCAAAATGGTTCTCAAGAAAAGCGAATGCCCAACCTTCGCATTCAGACGACCAATGGCAAGATAGTCGTCTATAGGAAGAGCCTCCTCGTTTAAATTCGGTCGACCAAAGCGAGCGCCCAGCGCCGATTGAGAACTCTCTTCATATGATATTTCTAGAACCAACGTTCTCTTTTTCGCCCGGGATGAGGCGAGACCGATAGCCGCTGCAACCGCTGTCCGGCCAACACCACCTTTACCGCTGATGAGCAACGTATGCCTGTTTAGAAAATACACGAACCATCCTCATGACTACGGGACGTACTATAGCTGGCCGTTGACCCAAGAGCCAGTATAGGACGAGAGTAAAAACAACCGTTTTGTAGATTATTTTCAAAAATTGAACACTCTGACGCGACTTTTGAATATTAATCTGGTTATCATGGTGGGTAGACTCGTTCACTGTTGGGATCGATGCGGATCCAGAAAAACAGTCGAGAGGAGACCTTATGCAGCTGCCTAAATTCCTTGAGAACAACCCACTGGTGGAGCGTCTACCGACGGAGGTGCGGACAAAAGTCGAAGCCTGGATGGATAATGTCAACACGGTTCTGACAATTGAAAACATGGGCGTTTTGAAAAGCATGGGGCCGTCAGCAATGCGGGGCCTATTTCTGCAAAAGGGCAGACACAAAACGGCTGAAATGCGTTCAAATCATTCTGCCCATTTCAATTTCTCCTATCCGTCGGACAACGGAGCTATGAAAGCCTTGTACGAAAAAGCAAAGCGGCTCCAATGGAACGGCAGCGTCGACCTAGACTGGTCGACCCCCGTAGACCCTTTCAATCCCAATGTGCCCCTTATCGGCGAGGGCTTTGTCGATTGGAATCTGCTCTCTGGATTTGGGATCCGGTTCAACGAGCGCGAACAATTAGACTTTCTGTGGCGAATTACGACCTGGATGCTCAGCCAATTTTTGCACGGAGAGCAAGGAGCGTTGATGGCCTCGGCCCAGGTGACCGAAGCCACCCCCATTTTTGACGGCAAATATTATGGGGCAACCCAGGTCATGGATGAGGCTCGTCACGTCGAGGTCTTCAGTCGCTATCTCGACTCGAAGCTAGAGCACCGATACGACATAAACGACAACCTTTTTACGATCATTGATGGCCTCATGACCGATAGCCGCTGGGACATGAAATTCCTCGGTATGCAGATTCTGGTGGAGGGGCTGGCACTTGGTGCATTTGGCACGTTGTACAAAATGACGTCGGAGCCATTGCTCAAAGAACTATTGCGCTTGGTCATTCAAGACGAAGCACGTCATGTACACTTCGGATTGTTGGCGTTGAAGCCCTTGTACAATGGGGGCCTCAGTGAGAAGGAGCGAATCGAAAGAGAAGATTGGGCTTTTGAGATCGTTCTACTGATGCGTAATCGGTTCTTAGCCCATGAGCTATACGAGGAAGGGTTTGCTCACAGAATGAGTCGCAAAGAGTGGAATTTCTTCATGGATGAAATGCCAGGCATGTCTATGTTTCGCCGCGTGATGTTCAAACGGCTCGTACCCAATCTTCGCGCCATCGGTTTACTCACGCCGCGCATTCTACATCGGTATGAGAAGGTCGGACTGGGCGATTTTATCCACCTGCCCGCGACCAGCGAAATCAGCGATCATGATTTGAGCGCGGCCTAAGCCTCAGGCTTATCGTCTTCTTGGTTCGATTTCTTCTGGACGACGATGATTTCATCATTTAGATGGCTCTGTTGAGACTCGGCACCTCGCCTGTGGCCCCCTGGATCGAGACCATCTAACGGGTTGAGAGTGGGCTGGTGAAACAGGTCGGGATTCGGTCCGTTTCGCACCCGAGTCTGAACTCTACGATAGACAAAGTAGGCGAGAAGAGTTCGGGTTGGTGGGAACAAGCAGAGAACACCGATTCCGTCGGTGATGAATCCTGGAATCAACAAGGCAAACGCGCCGAGGGACAGAAGGGCCGCTTCCAGAGCCGCTTGCGTCACACCGACCTGTTGTTTTTGTAGGCGCATGGGAAGAGACGCTGTCTCGAATCGAGCGTAGCGTAACCCAATGGCGGCGGACAGAATGATTAAGCCGAAGGTCTCAAGTCCGCCGATCGCCTCAGCCGTGCGTAACATGAGAACCAGCTCCAATGCCGCTAATCCAAGACCCAATAAGAGAACAAACCGGCACATGGCTAAACTATGGAAAAAGTGCTGTGGCGGCTAAACCGAGCGATTCATCGTATCCAGCCATCAGGTTGAAGCACTGTAATGCCTGCCCCGATGACCCTTTGCAGAGGTTATCGATGGCTGATTGAACGACCAAGAGATCATCGGATTGGAAGAGGCCTATGTGGCATCGATTCGTACCGCGGACATGTCTCGGATCGGGATTTTGGCCTTCGCCTAAAACGCAGATAAAGGCCTCCGCGCCGTAGGCCGACTCATAGACTCGGCGCACGTCAACTGCGGTGACCCCCGCACGCAACCGCAGATACAAAGTGGACAGTATGCCTCGTATGGTGGGCACCAGATGAGGAACAAAACGGACGGTTGGACCACCCAGATAGTGGCTCATCTCTGGTGCATGCCGATGCTGCAAGGTCTTGTAGGCATGTAAGCCATCGGCGGTTTCAGGAAAGTGGGTCACAGCCGATGGTGTTCGACCCGCACCGCTGACACCGCTTTTGCAGTCAGCAATCAGCTCAGAATCGCGAATAAGATCTGCTTGAAAGGCGGGAAATGCACCAAGTATGACGCTGGTTGGATAACAACCTGGACATCCGACTAACTGCGCCTGCGGTATCCGTTCACGATGAAGCTCAGGTAAACCATAGACGGTTTTTCTCAGTGATTCAGGGTGCTGGTGCGGGCTGTAAATTGACGCATAAAGCTCAGGGTCACTAAATCTGTGGTCTGCACTCAGATCAATGACCCGAACGCCCCGCTCCAAGAGTTGAGCGGTCGCATCCTGAGCCATGCCGTGGGGTAGGCCAAGAAATGCGAATTCGCATTCGGCAGCGATCAGATCGGCATCGAACTTGACCATCCGAGGCAGCTCGACACCTGAAAAAGCAGGGGTGATCTCTGAGATCAAACGGCCGGCCTGACGGCCGGCACATAGGATTCGAAGATCGACGAAGGGATGACCGAGGAGAAGACGCAGCGCTTCGGTGCCTGTGTAACCACTGGCCCCGACCAACGCAACAGTGCGCTTGGGCGCGTCCAAAACGGTTTAACGTTTCGAGAACTGGAAGCGCTTACGAGCGCCCGGTTGACCGTACTTCTTACGCTCAACTTCACGGGCATCACGGGTCACGTAGCCCGCTTTCTTGAGGGCCCCTCGGAACTCAGCGTTATACTCGATGAGTGCGCGGGTAATGCCGTGCCGCATGGCGCCAGCCTGACCGGTGAGGCCTCCGCCTTTGACGTTCACTAGAATGTCAAAATTCTCAGTTGTTTCCGTCAATGCCAACGGTTGAGTCACGTGCTGCCTGCGGCTTCCGCCGGGAAGGTACTCTTCAAATTTTCGACCATTGACTGTAATGATCCCTGTTCCGGGTCTCAGATAAACTCGAGCGACGGCTGACTTACGACGCCCAACGGCGTGCCATTGTTCTTGATCTTGACTCATGTCCGTTCTCCAACGGATGGTATGCGCCCAGCTTAAAAGCTGCTTTGAATCTGCCGGAGCAGACGGTTGTGCCGCTGGCGCCTACACAGTGTGTTATGGTTTCTGGCCTTGAGATTCTCAAGACCAAACAAATGTTGACTAATTAACTGATGACCGTTCCGAGATCGAGCACTTCAGCCTGCTGAGCAGTATGAGGGTGTTCGGACCCAACATAGATCTTCAATTTTTTCAGTTGGGCTCGTCCGAGCGGACCTCGCGCAAGCATGCCTTTGACGGCCTTGCGGATGATTTCCTCAGGACTTCGCTCTAACATCTCTTGAGCCGTTGTCGACTTCAAGCCACCGACGAACCCGGTGTGGCGATAATATTTCTTATCAGCCCATTTCTGACCGGTGAACGCAACCTGCTCCGCATTGATCGCGATGATATAATCTCCATCGTCGATGTGGGGTGTGTAGGTTGGCTTGTGCTTGCCTCGGAGAACGTGGGCAATGCGCGTTGCTGCACGGCCGACAGTTTGTCCGGCCAAGTCAACGACATACCACTTTCGGTCCGCCACGGCTTCAGCCGTTGTTGTGGATCGCGTATACATCTTCGTACCTCTTGAAAATCGGTCTAGACCACCCAGACTCGATAAAGTGAGCGCCGCTATTTACCCGACTAGGCGCCGCGGGTCAAGCAAAGCCGCTAGATCTGAACAAATATTTCTTACTTTTATTACAAATACACTAAAAAGCATACCAGTAATCCGGATCCAATGCGACGCTCTGTTGTCGAAAGCGTCCGTCGCTGTTATGGTCCGTCGCCAAACAAACCGAAAGATTGGAATAGCCCCTTATGGCTGCATTAGATCATTTAAAAAAGTGCATTGGACAACGAATCATCGTTGGCTTCGAAGGAAACAAGGTTCCCAGTGAACTTCTTCGATTGGACGAAGAATGGGGCATTGGTGGCTATTGGCTGCGGAAGGAGAACTACAGCGACTTCGAGCAGCTGATGAACCTCAATGAAGATCTCTGGACGCGCGGTCAAGGAACGCCGCCATTCATCGGCATCAGCCAAGAAGGTGGCCTTGTACACGAAGTACCAGAACCGTTCACAGTCTTCCCAGAGATGGCTCATATGGGGCAGGTAAGTTCCGTATCTGTGGCCTATGAGGTGGGCGCGGTTATTGGTCGTGAGTTAACAGCGACGGGTTTCAATCTTAATTTTGCGCCTATGCTCGACCTGAACGTGAACACCGAGAATCCCACCATAGGTCGGCGCGCGATCTCGCCAGATCCGAACAAAGTGTCTAACTTGGCGAGGGCTGTGATTCGAGGTTTGCACGACAACTCGATCATCGCATGCGGTAAGTATTTTCCTGGTTTTGGTGATACCTACTACGAGTCGGACAACAAATTACCAGCATGCAACTCATCATTGGAACAGCTCAAAGAATTGGATGTTATGCCCTATCGAGCTCTCATCCAAAATCCACCGCATCTGGACATGGTGATGTCCGGCCATGTCATGTATCCGAAAATTGACGCTGAGAATCCGGCCACATACAGCCGGGCCATCCTCCACGATCTATTGAGGTTGGAAATTGGCTTCAAGGGCCTGGTTGTTACAGACGACCTGAGTGACCCGCTCTTGAAAAAAACCGTTGGACTTGAAACGGCTGTCGAACGGTGCTTTGAATCGGGTGTAGACCTGATGAAAATCAGTGGCACACTCGATGAACAAGTCCAAGTTCTTGAGCAAATCCTCAGGATCGTAGAGAACGGGAATTATCCACATCATATGCTGGAACGAAGCTTTCGACGGGTCCGTGATATCAAAGCTCGGCACTTTAGGGTACTCAGGACCATCGATCGGCAACATGCCCGGGAGCTGGTTGGAAATCGAGAGCATTTCCGTATTGCTCGACGTCTTCGGGATGGCAAATAGATCAGCTCAGGTCTTGAACCGCTTGACCAAAGCGCCGACATGGCCCAGCCACTGAGTCATCCGATCAGCCGTCGCTGCAGTCGGATAGCCGATGAGCAAACGGAGGATGTTTTGTGCCGTCTCTGTCATTTTGATGAGGGTGTACGCGCGACGTAAATTATAGATTTGACCAATCGAATCCCCACCGACCCGTTCAGCATCGACGACAAACCCTTCGAGGGACTGACGAACGGTCTCCAAAAGCATCCACTCTCGGCTTCGCAGAACGGAGGCGACCGTCGGCCAGAAATCCGTCAGCGCCACATATGGAGAGTTTCGACTCGAGTCGACGGCCCGAACTAAGCCGCGATCAACAAGCTCAGCAATCACGCCACTAACCAGTGACCGACTCACGCCAAGATATTGAGCGATTTGAACCTGAGCCAGTGGCTCTGCGCTGAGTGCCAACAAGGCCCATACCCGACCGTGAATGCCCTTGAAACCCCAGTATTCGATGAAGTCACCAATGCTGTCACAGACCTCCATTACGCGCCGGTTAATGGTCACGGCTGCTGCATCTGATGAGTGCTCCGACCCTAACTTTGCCACGCTGTCCTTCGTTGACCCAAGAGCCATTGGCTGAGACCGTACGACGACGAGCGCCGCCAGTATTGATGTTTTGTACAATTACGGGTACTGTTGACCATACATTGTTCACAATGATGTGAACAAGTAAAATTAATCGCCCCGAACACCTTATAGTCGCGCTCCAAGGTCAAAGTGAGTCTATGAGCAGTCAGACATCAGTTTACTCCGGTAACGGACGTCACGTTTTCGATAGGAACGACCTGTCAGCTTTGCGTGTGACCATCAATCCAAACCCTGAAAAAATCGATTTATTAGGTGACTTTGAGCGGTCAGACGCAGTGTTGAGGTGGTACGATCAAGAGGCTGGTCTCAAGTTGCTCGGCTTCGGATGTTTTGCGATTTCTACCGCATCGAATGCGATCCAAGACCCCTTAGAGTTTCTGATCGAAGGCCAGTGTTATAATGCCGCGGATTTGTTTACGAGAATAAAAACAAAACTGCCAAAGTGGCTTTGGACGACCCCGATAGGCTTTTTTGCCCTGCGCTTTGATGCGGAAAGAATGAGTGAATCGAGCCCGTGGTGTGAGTGGCCCACAACCCTGGTCCAAATCCCCAAGCGCATCATCGTCCAAAGAGATGACCAACATGCCGTGGACATCCGCTTTGAATTAGACAAATCCGCCCAGGACGCGACACATGCAGACGAGGCCAGGGTCGATTTAGAAGACGCATTGGACGATGAGTGGGCGTTGGCGCAGCAGTCCCCGACTCTATCTTTTGCGGAAGAAAGCGTAGATTTCCAGAGCAGAGTTTCAGAAGTCGAGAAAGCGTGTCGACGTGAAATCGTGGACAAGATTGTCGTCGCGCGCAGCACGCATGTGCCGTGTGAGAAAACGAAAGTGTTCTGCCCACGGCAAACCTACGCTGCCCTCGTGACTGACTACCCGGGAACAACTGTCTTTTCCCTGCGTCAGGGCCGTCGCTATTTCATGGGCGCCACACCCGAGACGCTCGTTCGGGTGACCGAGTCTCGAGTGACAACCCATGCGCTGGCTGGCACGGCGATCCGGAACCCTGAATCCATGCTATCGGATGACAAAATACGCCGGGAGCATAGCTACGTCGTCGACGACATTCAGGCGAGTCTCGACCCATTATGTGATGAACTGCAGATTGAAACCAAACCCACGATTCGACCTGCAAACAATCTGTTTCACTTACAGACCAAGGTGGTTGGGATTCCAAAGGCCGGGTATTCGATATTTGATTTCGTCGGGGCTCTTCACCCAACCCCCGCCCTGTGCGGTTTGCCAAGGCAAGATTCCATGGCATGGCTGCGGAGAACTGAACCCTTGGACCGAGGTTTTTTTGGCGGTCCGATCGGACTGTTCGATGCATCGGGACAGGGGGGCGTATGCGCCGTCGCCATTCGGTCCGGCTTGCTGAGTCAAAGGGACGCCATCGGATTTGCTGGTGCAGGCATCGTCACGGGTTCTAATCCGCGGGATGAATGGACTGAAACGGAAGCAAAGCTGGGTGCGTTTAGATCAGCTCTGCGAACCGTTACAAGGCTAGACCCGCGGGACACGGCACAATGATGACTCTGGCGGCGTCATTAGGCACATCCCAAGCGAGCGCCAATGCCCGTGCGAGTGAGGCTCTTGTGGCTCAAATCGTCTATCATGGGGTGAGAGTTGCGATTTTATCACCGGGGTCCCGTAATACGCCATTGGCCCTCGCATTGGCTGATCATCCTCAAGTCGAAATCAAAGTGGTTTTAGATGAGAGGAGCGCTGCATTTTTTGCTCTCGGGGTCGCACGAGCCAGTGGGCACCCTGTTGTCTTGACCTGTACGTCAGGCAGCGCATTAGCCAATTACTACCCGGCGGTCGTTGAGGCGTACCATAGTGAGGTGCCGCTGATCTTATTGACGGCCGATCGACCGGCGGAACTCCAGGGGCGCGGAGCGCCGCAGACGATGAATCAAAACGGATTTTACGGCCAATTCGTCAAAGCAAGCCTAACTGTGGACGCACCAGTGCCGACGGAGCCCATCAACCCGGATACCCAGACCCAATTGTCGGCTACCTTACAGGCGGCAACAAAAACGCCGAAGGGCCCCGTCCATGTCAATTGTGGCTTCAGAAAACCCCTTTGGGATCCTCAGGTACAACGCCAATTGGTCAACCATCCGGCAGGACAAGCGAAGACCGTCGATGATGATGCGCGAACGACTGAACTCGCTGACGCGTTCCTTGACCTAGTCGGACGGTTTGACCGGGGTGTATTCATCTGCGGCCCGGACGCATTCGGGTCAGGGCAAGATGCATCAGACATGTATCGATTAGCTGAAATGCTGGCGTGGCCTGTTCTCGCTGAAGCGTCATCTGGCGCACGATTTGGCCATGACCATCGGTCATTGGTCACTAATTATGACGCGGCTTTCCGGACACCGAATGCAATTCCAAAAGCCGATTGCATCGTTCGATTCGGTCGGGCCTGTACATCCCAATGGCTCGCCAAATGGATCAAGGCGTCGGAACACGCGGTTTGGATCGTGATTCATGATGGGCAAACGTGCATAGACCCAGAACGCAAATACGATCAGTATTTGGACATTTCGCCCACCCTTTTGCTGAACGAGACGGCAACTCGTTGTCTGTCTCAGATGCAAGCAAATCTAACGTGGCTAGACCAGTGGCTCGAGTTGGAAACGACCTGTAAGGATGTCATAGAACAGACTGAAACCGATTTGTTTTGGGAAGGCTCCATAGCGGCAGCATGTGTCCGAAACCAGCCAAACGGGTCCGTCATCCACGTCGCCAACAGTATGCCCATTCGAGATCTTGATGCCTTTGGCGGTCGCTCTCCATCGGACCTGACAGTATTTGTAAATCGGGGCCTAAACGGAATCGACGGCACCATCGCCACCGCCTTGGGAGAAAAATTTGGACAGCCGGGCGCACCACTGTTGCTCATCATTGGAGATCTAGCCTTTCGCCATGACGCCAATAGTCTCGCCTTGTGCCATGACGTGAAGATCACGATGGTGGTCAATGACAATGGGGGCGGGCAGATTTTTAGATTTCTCCCCATCAGCCAACACCAGGCGGCGTTTGAAGATTTGTTTTTGACACCGTCTCCCATCGACATAAACGCGCTCTGCGATGGCTATGGCCTTCGCTGTACAGTCGTCGAGACAAATGATGCACTGAAGACGGCTCTCGTGTCGGAGCAAGCAAAGGACGATTCGGGCATCATTTTGGCGCGAATCGATGCAGATTTGAATTACAGCCAACACCAATCCGTGTGGCAACGCATTCAGATCGAGCTGACCGGGAGCAAAGCATGAGTATGGGCGGAGAGCAGACGCTCTCAAAAACACAAATCTGGGTGGCAGCCATTCGACCCGCAACGCTGTGGGCCGGCGCAGTACCCGTTTTCGTCGGGGCCGCTTTAGCCGCAGCAGCCGGATATGGACCCGGTCGTGGATCGATGATGGCGTTGGTCGGTGCTCTCTTGATTCAAATCGGCACCAATCTGGTCAATGATTATGCGGATTTTAAGACTGGTGCTGATGGACCGGACAGGCTCGGTCCGAAAAGGGCTACATCGGAGGGTTGGCTAAAACCGAAAGATGTTCTGGGCGCCGCGATGTTGACACTTCTCTGCGCAGGCGCGGTTGGGATTTATCTTAGCACCATCGGCGGGATTCCGATCTTGATTTTGGGACTGGTCAGCATCGTGTGTGCCATCGCCTATACAGCAGGTCCATTTCCTTTGGCCTATGTTGGTTTGGGCGATGTTTTCGTTCTTGCATTTTTTGGGGTCGCGGCGGTCACCGGAACGTTTTACTTGGAAGCGGGTTTCTTCAACCTTGGGTCGATTGTAGCGGGTCTTATCATCGGGGCCCTTGCAACGATGATCCTCGTGGTCAACAACCTCAGGGATCGGGTCGGAGACACACGGGTCGGAAAGCGGACACTGGCCGTTCGGTTTGGCCCCCGATTCACTCGAATACAATACCTCCTGCTCTGCGTCTCCGCCTATGGTTTGACTATATATGGAGCCCAAACAGGCCTGTTTAGTCATTGGACGTATCTTGTGGGTTTGACCATCCCGTTCGCTGTCTCAGAGTGCCGTGCTGTTCACGCGAAAGATGGACGGGATCTGAATCCACATTTGGCGGGTGCGGCAAAGTTGGAATTGGCCTTTGGTTTTTTATTCTGCCTGGGGGTCTGCTTGTGACACTGTCGATTCACAGCCTCAGTATGACCCAATATGCCCTCGAGTTAGACAAAGCGGTCCAGGTCAATGTGTTCGATAATTCGCCTCGAAAATGTTGGCATGTTTGTGCTCAGACCGTCGATGGATTAACAGGCTGGGGCGATATTGCCCCTTGGCCAGGTTTTAGCGAAACTTCAGGGGAGATAGACGCTCAAATCCATCAACTTGAAAAGACGGTCTCATCGAGCCAATTAAAAGATATCGATGAGATGGAGAAATGGCTGGATGACCTGGCCGTCGCCCCTGTAATTCGAAGCGGACTCGAACTGGCATGCCTAGACCTCTTTGCTCAGATTGCAGGGGTCCCGATCGCGGCCCTACTCCATCCAAAACACGCCACCGAATTGTCAGTACACGCACTGGTCGACACCGCTGAGACAGCCATCAAGTGGGTTGAATCGGGTGCGGCTAGCATCAAAGTGAAACTCAGCGACTCTTGGGTTGATGATCGATCTCGAATCCGTGATATCCGGCGGGCTGTACCCCAGGCAAAACTCCGTTTAGATGCCAATGGAGCTTGGACCGCGAGTCTCGCCAAACAACGGGTGATGGAGCTGAATAAACTGGGCATCGACATCATTGAACAACCGGTCTCCGCGGGTGATTTAGCTGGTTTGCGAGCGGTCGCATCCGCTTGCGAGATGACTGTCTCGGCAGATGAATCGGTGTGTTTTGATGCCGACAGCGTACTGGCCATAGATGGATTGAATGAGATTGTTTTGAAGCCCATGTACCTTGGCGGATTACGGCCGTCCTTCGAACTCGCTCGGAAAGCACATCAGCGCGGAATGAGAGTCTGTGTCACCCATGCACTAGAATCCACAATCGGCCGAACAGGGGCGGGGCACCTAGCCGCCGCATCCGATGCGCTTCGACCTGCGGTCCACGGGGTCTCTGGTGCGTGGGCTCGTTCAGATTTGGAGATTACAGTTCCGCAAACGCCAGGCCTTGGAGTATCGGTCCAATGACAACCTGGCTTCCACACCCTCTTTTTCAAGCAGCCCAGGCTCACCCCCATCGAATCGCGATTCGGGATGGCCTGACCTCGCTTACCTATGAGCAATTGCTGACGCACGTCGCAGCTCGCGGCGCCGTTTTAAAGGGCATGGGCGTTGACGGGGGTACTGTGGTTGGTTTGACAGGCAAACAAAACCTGGATTGGCTGATCAATTTCCACGCCATCGGGTGGTGTAATGCCGCTGTTTTCCCTATGGGAGATGACCTACGACTGAGTGATCGTCAATTAAAAGACCTCAATGTCACAACATTGATCGAGAGTCGTGAGGATGTGATCACGGTCGACCGAGAAGAAACTCGTGCTGGCGGATTCGCACCGCGTTGGCCGCTCGATGAAGACCGCCTGCTGATTGCGACTACTGGCAGTACAGGGTGTCCAAAAGTCATACCACTGACCACTGGGCAACTCTTTTTCAGCGCAATGGGGTCTGCTATTCGCTTAGGTCACCACATCGATGATAACTGGTTGATGTGCTTACCGCCCCATCACATTGGCGGCGCATCCATCTTACTTCGGGCGGTTTGGTACGGCATCAGCGCCGAACTGTGTTTGCCATTCCAATCCCAACGGGTGTCCGATCGTTTGCATTCAGGCGAGGTGACGATGGTGTCGTTGGTGCCGACCATGCTAAGCCGTCTTCTGGCATCTGAAACAGACCCATCGCATTACTCAAAACTTCGCTGTGTCCTCGTGGGCGGAGCTCATTGTTCTAAATCGCTATACAACGCTGCGATCGAAGCTGGAATCCCAGTCATTTTGACCTGGGGTATGACGGAGTGCGCCTCGCAGGCGGCCACACAATCACCGGACCAAAATCCGATGACCCATGATTGTGGTTCGCCTTTGCCATTCACTGTGGTCTCGAACGAAGATAATCGACTGAGAATAGATGGGCCGACCTGTCCAGGTGGCCTCCTGACTCGGGACCTAGGTGTCATAGAAAATGGTCGTGTTAACGTAGAGGGCCGCTCCGATTCGGTCTTGATAAGCGGTGGGGAAAAAATCCAGCCTCAATCAGTTGAGCGCACCTTTGAGCAACATGAAAGCATCAATGGGTGTGTCGCTATCGGACTGGACGATGAGCAATGGGGTCAAATCATCTGCGTTTGTGTCGCGTTGAATGAGGGTTACGAATTCGAAACTGAACTAGAAGAGCTGGTCCGAATGGGGCGTTCGACGCTGGAACGACATGAGGTGCCGAAAGTTTGGATCCTGGTCCCGGAAATACCAATTAAGGGAGTGGGTAAGGTGGATCGGATGCAGCTTCGGAGCAGATTAGGGCTTGGAGAGGCCAACACCGACGAGTCGGTCGACGAAATCAGGTGGGCATTCCGTTGGCTCAAATTCTGGAAAGGCAACGAAAGCGTGCTTCTGGCGGACGACGCAGCGCAGATTTCCATCGAGAATTCCGACGACCGAGCATTTAAATGTAATCGATCGTTGACTCAGACGCTCAATCTCCATAGAGGCAAGCAAACGCTCGCCTCGACGCATGGGTTGGTTGAACGACGAGTCGGCGAAGACGAGGGGCAAACCAATGCCAGCGGAATCGAAGATGCGATCGAAGTCTCCGAAGGCAGCGGTCAGCATTTCTTCGAAACAGACGTGAGCGTACTCGAAGGCGCGACCATAGAAAACGATCCCCGCACGGTCGACCTCATGGAATCGAGGAGTGAATTCGTGTTTGAAGGACATAAGCAAATACCCAACGGTCGAGAGGCTGATCAAAATGACTAAGCAAAGTACATTTCGGGTGAAGTTGGCTGAACAGCCAGCCAACACGGATCCAGTGCTTACGACACTGGCATCAACAACACAACGAAATCAGGCCGATGACGTATCGAAGAGACTCATCGAGTTAAGGGATTGGCTCGCCGATGACCTCTACGACCTCGAGGTCGATTTGGGCTCAGTCGTGACAGACCCCGGTAAAGACCTTGCTTGGAAGGCGGTCCAATATCTACTGCACAAAGCGGGCAAGCGGGTGAGACCGATCTGCACCCTCTTGGCTGCACGAATGGGTGAACGGGCCTTCGATGAGGATGTCAAACAGGTGGCGATTGCCGCAGAGTTAGTCCACTCTGCAACGCTCCTGCACGATGATGTAATCGACCAGGGTGAGGAGCGTCGCGGACATCCGACTGCCCGAATGGTCTATGGAAATTCCGCGAGTGTTTTAGGGGGTGACCATCTTCTGGTCGACGCGCTGAGACGCGTCAACGGCGCCGACCCAAGATTGGTGTCGTCCCTGCTCGATGTGATCTCACAGATGGTACACGCCGAAGCACTTCAGTTAGACATGCGAAACTGTTTCAGACCAGACAGAGGGTTGTATCAAGAGGTCGTGCATGGAAAAACGGCTGCCCTCTTCCAATGGGCTTTGGAAGCCGGTGCTCTCTTAGGCGATTTAAACGAGCGCCAAATCAATCTTTTGAGTGACGTAGGCATCAACCTGGGGATGACATTCCAATTGGTCGACGACAAATTAGACCTCTGTGGTGACCCGACAGAAACGGGTAAAGATACCTGTCTTGATTTGAGAGAGGGCAAGCTCACTTGGCCGATGATTCTGGCGGCAGAACGGTCTCCTGAACTGCTGCTACGATTGAGGCAATATGCCAGTGCTGTGGACGAGCCGACGCAATCTGATGCAAAATCCCTTGTAGAAGCCATTGCTGCGACGGGTGCTATCGAGGCAACCCATGAGCGGGCTGCCGATTTTGCAGACAAAGCACTCAAATCACTGAGACAATTGCCAGACGGTCCATCGCGGTCCGCATTAAAGGCCGTTATCCATACAGCACTTGAACGGTCGAGGTGACACGCATGTTGATTAATCTGACATCGACAGCCGATGCCAACTCGGTGAAGAAGGCACTGACGGGACTCGGTCTTTGGTTAGAGACCTTGCTTGACCAAGACGGTACAGCAACCGGGTTCATCGTCAAGGGCCACTCAACGCCTGTTGACCCGGAAAAAATAACGGCCGTGGACGGCGTCGGTCATATATTCAAAACCGAAAGTCAGCACCCAAAGGTCGATTTGAAGTGCCATAAGAGCGTCGACGTGGGCGGACTGCAATTTAGACCAGCAGCGCCGACATTGATCGCCGGTCCATGCAGTATTGACTCTGAGGAGCGGATTGAAAGCATCGCAAGCCAGGTTGCACGGGCCGGTGGTAAAGTATTACGAGGTGGAGCGTACAAGCCAAGGACGTCACCCTATTCTTTCTCAGGATTTGGGGCACCCGCATTGCAGTGGATGAGGCGCGCTGCGGACCGGCACCAGCTGCGCATTGTCACAGAAGTCATGTCAGAACACGACGTGAAAACAGTCGCTGACATCACTGACATTGTTCAGGTTGGCTCGCGAAATATGCAGAACTTTGCTCTGCTCAGGCAGGTGGGCGAAGCGAAAAAATGTGTCATGCTCAAGCGGGGTCGTTCGGCAACAGTGTCAGAGTGGCTGATGGCCGCTGAATACCTCTATGCCAGTGGCGCTGACAGCGTCCTCTTTTGCGAACGAGGGATTCGTGGTTTCGATAATGAGACGAGAAATCTAATCGACCTGGGCGCAGTCGCTCTACTCAGCCACCATTACGGGCTGCCCGTCATCGTCGACCCGTCCCATGCGGCTGGACGGCGTGATTTGGTTGTTCCGCTGTCGAAGGCGTCGATCGCTGCGGGGGCTGTTGGTGTGATGGTCGAGGTTCATCCCGACCCCAGTACCGCGCTGTCAGATGGCCCTCAAGCGTTGAGTTATGAAACCCTCAGACATCTCTCGAAATCCCTAGAGCTGGAGTGCATTGAATGACAACACAGATGGCGAGAGCAGATGGAAGCGGTGCGATGTTCGATCAGATCGCAAAACGGTATGATCTCCTCAATCGACTGATGAGTTTCGGCATGGATCGCGGCTGGAGAAAACAGCTGATTGAGTCGATGCCAAGCGATGGAGAGCTGTTGGATGTTGCAACGGGAACCGCTGATGTTGGTCTAGCCCTGGCACGCGTTCATCCTCAGACCACAGTGGTCGGACTGGACCCAAGCCAAGGCATGCTCGACGTGGGTCACACGAAGATTAAGTCACGGAAGCTCGGAGACAGGGTGACCTTGGTTCTCGGCGATGCGCAGGCAATGGACTTCGAGACGGACAGATTTAGCGGCTGCACAATCGCATTCGGGATTCGAAATGTACCGGATCGCGTAAAAGGCCTTCAAGAGATGGCTCGGGTCGTGAAACCCGGCGGGGTTGTCTCGATTCTTGAACTCTCCGAGCCCAAAGGGGGCTTAATGTCATTCATGGCTCGGCTTCATGTCCATCACATCGTCCCAATGATGGGCTGGATTTTGTCGGGTAAGAAAGAGTACCGCTATCTCCAAAAATCCATCGCCGCGTTTCCGCCTGCAGACGATTTTGCTAAGATGATGACAAATGCAGGTTTGACAGATATCAAAGTCATTCGACTGACCTTCGGCGTAGCCCATCTCTATATTGGGCGTGTGGCAGGGTGAAAGTACACCGCGCTCGGTGAGCGGGTATTAATCGGACCAGCAACGTGACGCCACACACAAATTATCGATTGGCCGCGTTGGTTGTGGGCCTCGGCTCACTGCTCTCGTGGTCTATCCAGCCACTTGCGGCCAGGGCCCTGCTTCCTATTTTTGGTGGGTCAAGCGCGGTGTGGACCAGCAGCCTGATCTTTTTTCAGCTGACCTTACTCGTCGGGTACTTACTCAGTCACTGGGTTGCCAGCCGCTCCAAATTCGCGTTGTCCCTCTGCCTGATTCTGATGGCTGCCACGCTCTTTCAGCTGCCTGTTGGTTTCACCGATGGGCCAGCCGGTGACCACCCACTGCAAGATGTATGGTTTTTGCTCTCCGTCTCCATCGGTGTACCGAGCTTAATTCTTTATGCATCTTCACCCATCGTTCAATGGATCATCGGTGATTCAAAAGGGCAGACGACATTTACTCTGTTTGCTTGGTCAAATGGGGGTTCACTCTTTGGCCTACTCAGTTATCCATTCCTGGTAGAGCCTAATCTGAGCGTGTCGGATCAGTTCATCCTGTGGAGTGTCCTTTTCTCAATATTCTGCTGTCTATTTGTCATAATTGTCATCTCACACCGTCTTTCAGGTCACCAATCGACTGCTGACATCCATAAACTGGATCTTCGCTGGACCTGGATGTGGCCATCGGCGCTTGGAGTTGCACTTTTAGTCAGCATAAGCGAGGCGATTAGCGTCGATCTCACCGTAACTCCGATTCTCTGGGTCTCACCCCTTGCCGTCTATTTAATAACCTTCATTATCACCTTCGGTTTTCCTCGAATATGGATGGGCCATAGGCGCTGGATTCTCGGTGTGTCGGTCCTGATGCTCTTCATTTATCTGCGACTTGAATCTTGGTCTGTCCACTGGTCTATGCAACTGGCGGGGTGGTGCACCATATTGGGCATAGGCTGTATGAGCGTCCACGCTGAACTGGTTCGAAGGCAGCCAACGACTCACCAATTGACCAATTATTATGTCTCTATTGCGGCGGGCGGCGTTGTCGGTGGCCTTATTGTTGGCTTCATCTTACCTGCATTTGTCAATCTACGCCTTGAAGTCGACCTCACCATCATAGCGACCGTCGCTTTCCTTTGGCATGCATCTCGAACACGGATTGAGCGTCTGTCGTCTTTTGCGACCGTCTATCCGAGTACGGTCATCGGACTGATCTCGCTGGTCTCCCTCAGCTCCGTGCTTGGCTACAAAACCGTCAAAGAACTCAGTGGCCAAACACACGTGTATAGAAACGCGTATGGCACTCTGAAAATTAAGAGCTACCCAGTCCCAAAGAAGAAAGGGGGGCTCATTCACCTACTCGATGGGCGAATCAGCCATGGCTTTCAATACCTGGGTGAACAGTATCGCCAAGAACCAACGGCTTATTTTACCGAAGCTTCCGGTATCGGCCGAGTCTTAAGTCAGCGAAAAAAAGTTAGGAAAGTAGGTATCTTGGGATTGGGGGTTGGGACCTTGACGGCCTATTCTCGTCCAGGTGATAGATATACATTCTTTGAATTAAATCCCCTCGTCGTCCAGATTGCCAAAACTCATTTCAGCTATTTGAAATCGGCACAAGGTCAGGTGGACATCGTCCTCGGTGATGGACGAAAAAGCCTCGAAATGATGGGCGTTCAGGGGTTCGACATATTGATTGTCGATGCATTTACAGGCGATGCAATTCCAGCACATTTACTGACGGAAGAAGCCTTGGCCATATACTCACGTCAACTCCGTCATGACGGTCTAATTGCCATCAATGTCTCCAATCGCCACGCCGATCTAAAGCGGGTTGTTGAAAGCCACGGTAGACGATACGACTTATCATTTTCATGGGTTCGACATCGCGCCTCATCGCCCTTGGGACATTACATTAGTGAGTGGGCTTTTTTGGCTAAGGACGATGAAAGTCTTAAGCAATATGAATTGCCGATCATCGAGACGCCCGAGTCAATCATCACGTGGAGAGATGACTTCGCTCCGCTTTTACCCATTTTGAAATGAGCACTGAGTAAGCGAAAGCCCAAAAAAGAAAACCGCCAAGGTAGCAAGCCACCTTGGCGGTTTGTAAGGGCTGACACCGATTTCTTTGGCCTATGAAATCGATGTCAAATTTGGCAACACAGACGACCCAAGGGCCGGATTTCAGATCGTCGTGCCACCTTTTAAGGAAGGGTATTAACCTCCGATAAGTGACAGGGCAATATTCGGTTGCTGATTGGCCTGAGACAAGACGGAAACGCCTGCCTGCTGAACAATCTTTAACTTCGAGAACTCTGCTGACTCTTTGGCAAAATCCGCATCTTGGATTCTGCTTCGAGAGGCCGTCAGGTTCTCCGTGCCCACCTCAAGGTTACGCACGGTTGAAGCCAACCTATTTTGTACTGCACCCAATGACGCTCGACTTGCAGAGACTTGACCAATCGCCTTATCAAGAATCGAGAGAGCCCGATTGGCACCATCCCGGTCAGTGATATCCAGCGTTTGCACCGAATTGGCATCGTTCACACCGAAGAGAGTCGCACCTGCACCACCGACGTCGCCAAGCTTTGTTATAGCCGCGCCACCGAGGTCGAATTGATCCTCTGACTCCAATGTGAGCCGACCACCAGTTACTGTGGTTCCAGCCCCAGCAGTAATGCCCAATCGAGTGGCATTACCCAAGACCGTGATTTCGACATTTCTGCCATCATCAGCGGTCAGGACAAGACGGTGATTTTCATCCAGAGATGCAACAACGCCCGTCTCATCGGCAATCGCGTTAATCTGATTGACCAGTTTATCGTTGGCATCATTGTCTTCAACCCGAAACCCGGTGAGTGTCACACCGTTAATGGTCACGTTATTGGTAGAGTCCAATGTCACTGCCTGGATATCACCAGTCGATTCAACAATCGTCGCGTCAACCAAGGCTGTTACACCTGTGAATTCGCTCGAATCGTTGATTGCTGCTGCTTTCGCGATCGCCGACGCATCGTTCAATGTTGTCGAAAGCGCATCGTCTGCAGCAACAGTAGACCGGATCGTGACACCACGAATGGTGACGTCTCCATCACTGAGATTCTGTCCAGCAGCCACCGAAATGTCAGCCGAACTAGAATATCGAGCCTGTCGCCCAAGACTATTTGCTCTCGCATCCTTTACGCTGATGGTCAGATTCTCTCGAGCGTTAGCTCCGATATGGAACTTCGCACCCGTGAATGAACCATCAAGGATGTTCTGGTTGTTAAATGTCGTCCGCTCTGCGATCCGATTCAGTTCTGAGACCAACGCATCGACCTCTTCCTGCATCGAACCTCTGTCAGCTTCTGTATTTGTATCATTCGCCGATTGAACGGAAAGCTCTCTCATCCGCTGCAAGATCGAAGTTGTCTCTTGCAAAGCCCCTTCAGCAGTCTGAGCCAATGACATACCGTCATTGGTATTGCGAATCGCTTGAGTAAGACCACGAACTTGCGTAGTCATTCTCTCGCTGATCGCCAGACCAGCTGCATCGTCCTTGGCACTGTTAATACGCATGCCGCTAGACAGGCGTTGAAACGATGTTCCAAGAGACCGAGTGGACCGGTTTAAGTTACGCATTGCGTTCGCTGACGAAGAATTCGAATTAACGAAAAGACCCATAATATTCGCTCCATGAATCTAAAGGCGAGTTAGCGACCTTGCCGACTCCAAACAGGGACCCTCATCCCTGCTTAATCTCTGTGCGCAGACCCATCTGTGCGCTAATTTAGAGATGCCATGTTGTTTGGGTTGTGAAGGATGGCCAAACCGTCCTCCACGAGTTTTAAATTTCGTTCGTTTTTTTGAGCAGCGCAGACGTGTCTCAAAAGACCAGTACCCCTACCGTCTAATGAATGTCTGCTAGGCAACCTCCTTTCATTTGGCGAGAACGTGCCCCTGCTCGCGTGTCTGCCGATAAAACCCAGTCAACAACCCACGATTGCGGGCTCCGGCCCGAATTGTGGCGCATGGTCGTGGAATAAGGCTTGTCAAATAGTTTCATCGAGCCACGTTCATTAGTAAGTTTATCCACCTACGACATCGTAACTTTCCATAAAACCTTAAGAAGATTTCTGTAAGCCGGCCCCCGTAATTAACAATAATAATCAATTAAAATCATACACTTACAGTATTCGTAAACGGATTATCATTGCGTATTTTTTAAATATTTGCCGGATATCATATCGGATAAGGTCGAATCAGAATCAGGCCTGATAGCGTTATTTAAAAAAGGATTTTTCAAAATAGTCACTCAGGTGATTGAAACGGTCTGATTCGATGGAGGCCGACGATCGGAGTCGAGTTGTTGGAATCAGCGTTGACGCCGTTTTAATTGATCATCGATTAAATTACTCAAATTGGAGTGGTCTAAGGTCTTCAGTCTCTCGGACCATAGCTGGAGTGTTTCGGGTGTCACGGTTGGATCTAAAACGGCATTCCGAAGGGCACGCCCAAGGTCCCGACTCAACTTTTGAGATTCGATTCGGACTAAGTTCCGAAACAAAATCTGGCCACCGGGTTTGAGTCTCCAAGCCAATCGATAGGCTTTATGGGCATCAGCTATCCGGTTTTGGTCTGCCATGGCCGTCCCTAATTCGACGAGCGCATGAGCTTGAATCGGGGCCATCTCAACTTCGGCCGACCAGAGTGTGATTTCATCCCGCCATTCTTGGCTCCGAACCTTCGATAAAGCCGAGAAAGCCAGAAGGACAAGAAAGGAGACCGTGGCGGCCAACAATCGATATCGGCTCTGTCTTTTGATGAGTACGTCAACACAGCCAGCAATCGCAGCCACAACACCGAGTAATGGCAAATACAGGTACCTATCTGCAGCTAAGGTCCCGAAAGGAATAAGGTGCAATACAGGCCCTATGAACAAAAGGAACCACAGTAAGCCAATGGCCAGCATAGATCTGGGCCTCAGCAAAGCAATCCAGACGCCAAATAGACAGAGTAACACGCATGTAACCGATGTTTCAAAGCGCCAAGTGTACACATCTAAATAGGTGTAGAGGCAGCGAGGCCCCTCAACTAAAAACAGCTGTTTTACATAGAACGCGACCAAGTTAAACGCGAGTGATAGGTTGAGGGCCAGCCCTGAATCGTCTCCCCCTTGAATGGGGCTCCAGCTAAATCTGAAAACCAGTAAACCAAGAGTCCATGCCGTCAATACCCACAGGATGCTCTTTGGACGACCGTGACTCGTCAACCACAAAAACGGGAGGACGACGACTGCGGTCTCTTTTGAGAAAAAGCCGAAAGTGAGGCTTAAACCGCCCAATAGAGTCCACCATTTCGACGGAGATGATTGGCTCTTTTGAACGCATAGACATGTCGAGAGTACGAAAACAGCCGCCAATAATTCGGGGCGACAGGAAACAAAAGACAACGCTTCCACCTGCATGGGATGACAGGTGTAAACACCCAAGGCAATCAGAATGGATAGGTTGGAGAGACGCCACTGTCGAAGGAGGATCGCTGCCAGTGTTAAAACCAAAAGATGCAGACTGAGCTGGATTGCGTGAAAGGCAGCAGTGGAATATCCAAACAGGGCTATGGTGAGGTAATTGAGCATCGTTGGTATCGGTCTGAGATACCCGCTCTGAGTCGAATGGCCTTGGCCAAAGAAGTCGCCCCAAGCAAGGGACCACGCGCTTTGAAAATTCGATAGACTTTGATTTCTCTCGATTAAAAAGACGTCATCCCAAACGAATTGAGCCTGAATTGTGTGGCCGTATATGACGCCAACAACAAGGGTCATAATCCCAATAATGTGGCCCATTTTGAGCTTTTCAAGCGGTGTCAATTAGCTCTCCCTACGAAATGGCATCTGCCAAAGAGTCATGCAACCCGGTCAAAATAGGTCAGGTCCATCAAACTCAAAACGCTATAGGCACACATGGGTCGTATCGAATCAGTGCTTCACTCAATTGCCAAAGTTGCTCTGCCTGCTTCATGTTCCGAGCTTGACGAGATGGTTTGACGATTTTCCGGCTCCGATAGTACTCGCCGGAGACCTGGGCTACATCCGGACTTGTTGCAAGGTGAATTGACGTACGAGCCCCTCGTTCTGGTGACACCAAGAACGCCCCAGCAAGTCGCGTCAAAAGCGCAAAGGCATCTTTCTGGCTCACAGCAAATCCCGACCGAACCATGCCTGGGTGAAGGCAGTTGACAGTGACCTTATCGTCGACCAATTGATTCGCTAAATAGCGGGTGAATTGGACGTTCATGAGTTTACTCGCACAGTAGGCCATCATGGGAGAGTAACGCCTGCGCTCAAAGTTATAATCGTCGAAATTAATGGACCCCAATCTATGCCCGAAGGAGGATACATTGACAATTCGCCCTTTGGGTGCCGCCTGTAAACAGCTCAATAGCCCGCGGCACATCAGAAAATAGGCCATGTGATTGACCGCAAAGGTTTGTTCGAGTCCATCGTCGGTTTGACGCCTTTCCGCTAAGTAGACGCCTGCATTGTTAATCAATACGTCGATGTGGGCGTATGTGGACCGCAATTGCCCACAAACAGCCTGAATATCTTCTTGGCTGCTCAGGTCGCATTTGAAAAGTGAAATGACCGCGTCCGGCTCGACTGTTTTGATGCGGTCGATTGCATCCAGGCCCTTTGGCTGACTTCGACAAATCAAAATCAGTTCGGCACCCATTTTCACTAGAGCGCATGCTGTGGCCCACCCAATGCCAGAATTGGCACCTGTAATCACCACTCTTTTACCGGACATGAAGCGACTCACGTGTGTCTCTCCTCCAACTCATAGTACGCCGACCCAATTTAGCAGACCAGTGCGGCCATGGGCAGACGATTACTGTCTCGAACTCAGACTGAAGTTTAGGTCAGAGCTGTGGTGTCCAAACGCTGCAATCGTCGAAAGGCCGCTCGAGCCGCATAATACCCGCACATACCGTGTACGCCTCCGCCCGGCGGTGTCGACGATGAACAGATGAAAATACGCGGATTAGGGGTTGTATAGGGATTTAGCCTGAGTACAGGGCGCGTGAACAATTGGCGCCAATCAGCTATGCCACCCGCGATAGCACCACCCACATAATTTGGGTTATGCCGGGTCATCGCCTGGGTGTTCATCACGTGCCGATCAATCACGGTATCCCGAAAACCAGGCGCGAAGCGCTCGATTTGAGATTCGATGGCTTGAGTCTGGTCTTCAGTGGAGCCAGCGGGAACATGGCAATATGCGTACCCTGTATGCTGACCAGACGGCGCGCGGGTGTTATCGAAAAGGCTTTGTTGGCAAAGGAGTACGAAGGGCTTTTCAGGGTGACGGCCAAGCCACATGGCTTTCTCTGCTGCCGCGATTTCATTCATTTCCCCGCCGATATGAACTGTCGCTGCCTGAGAGGTCATCGGGTCAATCCAAGGAATAGGCTCTCGCAGAGCCCAGTCGATTTTGAAGACGCCCGGTCCGTAGCGATACCGACCCACTCGGGTACAGTATCCTTTGGGAAGGTGAGACCGGTTAATCTCTACCAGTTGCCTGGGCGAGGTATCGAATAGGTATACTTTTGACCTAGGTAATTCCTGAGCCCGTTCAATATGCTGGTCCGTGATGATTTGACCACCAAGAGACTCAAAGTACCGGCTCAGAGCAAGAGTCAGACCTTCGGTGCCCCCCCGCACTATCGGCCAGCTTGTCAAATGACCTGATATAGAAAAAATCAGACCAAGAGCCGCAGTAAGGGGTCGGTCTAGGTCCATGATTGAATGTGCCGCACAGCCTGCAAATAAAGCCTTGGCCTGTGGCCCTTTAAATCGGCCATTGGCGAAGCCGGTTGCCGAACGAATAGCGGACAGGCCGAAGCGAATCATTTGCAAAGGTGCTTTGGGCCATTTTAGAGGCGACAAGAGATCGTCGAATAAAGTCTCGGGATTGTTCAAAAATGGTTCGATCAGCCTACGATAGGCGAGAGCATCGGTCCCCATCTGTGACGAAGTACGTTCAAGGCTTTTCCACATGAGCACAGATTTTTCGCCATCGAGTGGATGGGCAAAAGAGGCGGGCGGCTCAATCCATTCAAGTCCAAAATCACCGAGAGGCAATGTCTTCATAAATGGAGATAGAACGGCCATTGGATGTGCTGCAGAGCAAATGTCGTGACGAAATCCCGGTTGGGTTAACTCTCGTGTTCGCATGCCGCCACCGACACTGGATTTACCCTCAATCATGCAAACTCGGCACCCCTGTTGGGCCAAATAGATCGCCGCAGAGAATCCGTTAGGCCCAGATCCGACGATGACCGCGTCATGTTCGCCCTGTTCACCAATCATGTACCTAGACCCTAATCAATTAATGGAGCGCTCGTGACGGCATCCAATGAACGTGAATAAGGGTGTATAAATTTTCAACCGAGTCAATGATTCATATTTAAAATCGGCCATGTTAGAGACGGGTTCAATGGGACGGTTCGTCCGTCATGGCAAGTGGACAGATCAAATATGACAGATATTCTCACTCTGAGCGGGGCCATCTTTGGCTTAATGCTGGGCCCCGTGGTCGGCCATATCGGTCGAGAGAAAAAAGGTTGGATCCTCGCGCTCGACGGCTACATGTTGGTGTCACTCGGTGGCTTGGGATTGATTTTTCTCTTACCGCCGACCGTTCAAAGAGCCGGTTTTTGGGCTGTTCTCTTCGCCCTGGTTGGCCTGTTGCTACCCAGCATACTCGAGCGTCGAATCAGGGGCGCTCAGGGTGCCACGTTTTGGATTGTGTTCGCCGGTCTATTACTGCACAACGCACTTGATGGCGCTGCCTTAAGCGCGCCAGTACAGGGGCATGCCCACGGACTGGACTACGCCATCGTACTGCACCGATTACCCGTGGGGTTGCTCGTCTACGTCAGTCTTCGTGATCGATTGGGGAATGGATATGCTCTTGGCATGGTCGGCTTGCTTGCCGTCGCGACGGTGCTGGGATTCGTCTATGGGGAATCCATAAGTCATCAGGCCCCGCAACTTGGACTGGCTCTTTTTGAAGCATTCGTCGTGGGCGCTTTGATGCATGTTGTGACCCATAGAGAAGAACTTGCCGGTTGCAATCATGGAAATGACCATGACCACGATCACGACCACGACCATGGCCATCACCACGCACACAACCATGGCCACGACCACGACCACGACCATGACCACGACCATGGCCATCACCACGACCATGACCATGGTCACAACCACGACCACAACCATGGCCACGACCACAACCACGACCACAACCACGATCACGACCACGACCACGACCACGACCATGGCCATCACCACGACCATTCTAGCCACGGAAATCTAATAGAACCTCATAGCCACCTCGACGATAAGGCCGTTTGGGGGGTTTTGGGCGCCGTGATGGGTCTGCTCACTTTGACTTTGATTGAGGACGTGCCTGCGGTCTCTCAGGCAGCGGGTTACGTGTTCATAAATCTCACATTAGAAGCGGCACCTGCACTTGTACTGGCCTATTGTTTCGCCGGTTTGTTAAATGCATTGATCGTTCAAAAAGCGCTGGTCTGGCTCAAACGGGGCGGCCCATCAAAACAGGCGGTAAAGGGACTCGCATTTGGCTTACCGCTGCCCATTTGCTCATGCGGTGTACTGCCGCTCTACGAAACACTGGTCTCTCGAGGTGTACCTGCGACAGCCGCCATTGCATTCTTAGTCGCCACCCCAGAACTAGGCATCGATGCAATGCTCATCTCACTGCCGCTCTTGGGGGTTGAGATGTCTGTGGCAAGACTGCTGGCCGCGGTCTGTGTCGCTCTCCTGATCGCTCTTGTTTTAGGGCAGAAAGTACCAGATCTACGGAAGGACGTAGCCGATCAAAAAACGGAACACACCCCCTTGGCTAAGCGGTTACGCGATGGGTTAAAATATGGTTTTGGTCCGCTGGTCGACCATACGATTCCCTGGATGATTGTCGGAATTGCTATCGCGGCCTACGCCGAGCCGCTAATGGATCCCAAGGCGATCGCGGGGGTGTCACCATTCTGGCAAGTCCCCCTGTTCGCATTGATGGGGATTCCCATGTATGTTTGTGCATCAGCAGCAACACCATTGGCGGCAATCGCCATTATAAATCAAGTATCGCCCGGTGCCGCTTTGGCCTTTCTGCTGACAGGCCCTGCGACCAATGCAACTACATTTGGCGTCCTCACATCTCTGCATGGCCGGAGGATTGCTTTCTGGTTTGGGGTTGGCGTCGCTGCCAGCTCTATTTGCCTTGGTTGGCTGACCAATGCCGCCCTTGGTCAGACAGTGGCGACATACAACCCCAATCACGCCCATACCATGGTTGAGTGGTTGAGTTTGGCCATCTTAATTATCTTAATCGGTAAGTCATTATTTCGACAAGGCCCACGCGGTATGGTCAATCATGTGGCACATCCAATTGATATGCACTAAAGCTTAAGACGTGGGTCTGCACGCACAAGCCCGGAGGTTCAATTGCAATGCTGTTAATCTGCACAGCCAGTCACGGAAAAAACAAAGACCTCGCGGACACGATATGGTCGCAGGCACGCGCGGATGGGATCGACTGTGAGCTGTGCGACCTCACACGGTACTCAATTCCGCTTTACACATCTCGGTCCGAAGACAATGACGCTGATGTTGATGAGTTAGATGCTTTATTTGGCCGCGCGAAAGCCTTCTTTGTCCTGGCGCCTGAGTACAACGGTTCAATTCCGCCGAGCCTAACCAATGCAATCGCCTGGCTATCAACCCGCAGCCATGATTTTCGAACTCTATTTAACGGGAAGCCGGTGGCCATCGGGACACATAGCGGTGGCCAGGGTCAGAAAGTCTTGATCGCCATGCGCATCCAATTTGCTCATCTCGGTTGCCATGTCGTCGGTCGAGAATTATTGACCAGCAGTAGCAAGCCAGTCAAATCAGCGTCCATAGAGGCAATTTTGTCTGAAATACGGAAGCTCGGACATCTTTAAGGACACAGTCTAAGACCCCTTGGCGCAGACACCATTTACACAGGCTAGATCGGCGTCGTTGAACAAATTGTCACAGTGTAACAGTGTAACACTTTGTTACAGTTATTGTGTAACAACTCCGGTTTCAGATCATCTAAACACCTGAAATTAAAGGGCCCACTAATTGGCACAATGATTGCTCATAGGAGTAGTATCGCAAACGCGCGATGCAAACGCCATCGGGGGAAAAGATGAGCAACGGTCAGAACAAACTAAACACACTCCGCCAACTCACTTGGATCCTGTGCCTCGCCATCCTAGCCGGTTGCGGTGAGATGGATGGCCAAGAGGTCATCGCTGAGACAGAGCCTGTGACGGGTGTGATTATGCAGCCTGTTCGTTACGGTAACCTCGATGGTGACGGTCACCCCGGCATCCTGAGACTCTACATTCGCGTTGGTAACAGCGGCTTTCTTTGTTCAGGTACTGTGATCGAACAGCGCACCATCCTGACGGCCGCTCACTGCATCGAAAATGCGGCGAGCGCGGCTGATGTGTACGTTGTAATCGACGGTGTTTACCGAGCTGCCAATGCGATGCACATTCATGAAGGCTACTCGGCGAATGCCGCCCATATCCGACGTCTTGGCGATAACTTCTACCGATACAGTGGGCCCGATGTTGCCATCCTGACATTTGCAGACGACCTCCCAGCACCTGTTGTGGCAATCGAAATGGGCGAGCCGAACCAGGGCGACCTGCTGACAATCGTGGGTTTTGGGGCAAACGAGAATGAGGAGACCGGTATTCGCCGTGTTGGACAGGTTGAGTACCAAGCGACAACGGAGACATACCTTGAAAACCAACAGACCGTTGACAACGCAGTCGGGTCTTTGGTCGTCAACCCCGGTCCTAATAACGAACTGGTCTGCGGTGGAGACAGCGGCGGTGCTTTACTGATGGGCCAGACGCTCATCGGTGTGACCTCAGGTGGCGTTGTCGCCGTTGGCGATGACAATCCATGTGTCCGTTCCCGCAGCGCCAACTTCATTTCCCCTGCAGCCTACATCGACTGGATCCGTGGCATTGTTGACTTACCCCAAGCAGCTCAACCAGAAATTGCCCCGGAACTCTTATGCAGCGCCTACTTACTCGATTCCGACCGACGCTTCGGAAACCGTAGCAGCTACACCACCAACTGGGGCGGCTTGAATGAAAAGTGGTTTCGCAGCGGGGATGCTGTTTGGCACTATATTCTACCACAGGGTGCGGTCTACGAATGGACCAATGGAACCAACCCACCCACCGGAAATCTGGTCGGCACCTTTTCTCCAGACTTCCATGCAAACCCAGATCTATTAACGGCGGCCATCAACCCAGGCGCCACCTGCCAGCCACCGGCTGTTGATAACGACACACTGGCTCAGTCGGCCTATGACATGGACCAAGAGTACGGATTTACGTTCTCCGGGACCTACGCGACCAATTGGGCTGGCATGGGTGAGAAATGGTTTCAAAACACCAACCGCCGCTGGTTCTACATCACGCCTGTCGGTGAGGTGTTCCGATGGGAAAACAACAGCCGACCAATCGTCGGCGCGCTGCTGGCGACGTTCTCGGCTAATTATCATGCTAACCCGACGCTCCTACACGATGCCATTGACCCTAGTTCAGCTGATGCAGACGAGGCAGACAATGCAGACTGTGTGGATACAACAGCAGAAGCAAAAGCCTTCAATTTGGACCAAACACATGGTTTTGTTTTCACCGGTTCATTTGCTGAAAACTGGGGTAGCATTGGCGAAAAGTGGTTCCAAAATGCCAATGGTCGGTGGCACTACATTACGCCGGCAGGAGAGGTTTATAAGTGGACTCAGAATACACGGCCTGCACAGGGTAACCTCATCGAGACTCTCGATGCCACCTACCATGCAGACCCCATGCTCTTAATCAGCGCCGAGGCCCCAGCGAACAACACCTGTGACGGCGGTGCCGATTTGGCAACCCAGGCAGCTCAACTCGACAGCACGTATGGCTTTACCAGCAACGGAAACTACAATGAGAACTGGGGTAGCCAGACTGAAAAGTGGATGAGCAATATCAACGGCAATTGGTTCTATATCGTACCCGACGGTGGCGTATACCGCTGGACTGTGGGAACACGCCCAATCGAGGGGACGCAAGTCGCACAACTGGATGCATCTTACTGGGCCAACCCAGCGCTTCTTCATGATGCAGCCGCTGAATAATTAGACCTCAAGGGCGCTTGGTGGCGGAGCGCGAGGGCTTAGCCCTACCGCGCGTATTTCACAGAACATCCCCAGGCTTTGGTCTCCGGCGTCACCACCGGCTTTTTAGCGGACACTGACTTGACGGCAGCCCCTAGGTAATCGTCGAACTGGCCCGCATTGTACCCAGCCCCTCGAGTGCTATCGAGCGCTCCGGCATAGACCAGTATGCCATTTGGGTCGATGACAAAAATATGTGGTGTTTTCTTCGCATCAAACATGCGTCCAACTCGACCTGATTCATCCAAAAGAATGGGATAGGTAATGGAGAAATCCGTGCGCGCTTTTTGATTTCTTTCTTGGCCGTGTCCTTGACGACCTGGCGCTCCGGAATTTACGGCTAACCAAACACCTCCGGCCGCCGTATGAGCAAGAGCTTTACTCGCAAGCTTGCCCTCATTATACGCAACTTTTACAAAGGGGCAGTCCGGATTAAACCACTCAATCACGATTGTTTTTCCTTTATACTGACTGAGTTTATGGACCTGACCGTCAATGTCCTTTAACTCAAAATCCGGTACAGACTGACCGATCTGTACTGGTACGATTTGGCTTTTGGCCTGGGCCGCCTCCTGGGCGTTTGCCATGAGACAAGCAAACATCACGACGCTCGCACTGAAGACGGCTAAGGTCCGCTTCGCAACAGTCTTGGTCTTTGGATTTGATTCAGATTGAAGGCTGTTCATTTGTGTCTCCATATAAAATCATAGCTCGATGCCCGCATTGTTCGGCAAAACTGGCTATTTTGTCCACTGCGGAAATACAGACCTAGGTCCTTAGACGCTGCAGCGCACCAGTGGTGGCTATACTATGACCAACCGCTAGACGCCTCGGAGACAGCGCAGAGAAACTGATACAGTCTGCCTTAACTCTGGACGGACGATTTTTCTAAAATTAGGTGCGAGAGACGACTCAAAATTCAGATGTGTAGCGCATTGGAATCGATTGTTCTTTTAGCAAAGCGTATGCGTTTTGCGGTTCGGAATTTGCCTGAGCGAAAATTGAAAGGCTTGAGAACTGAGAGATTTGGCGTCTGGCTAAACCAAGGACATCGTTGGCAACCGAAAAATTAGCGATTGTCCGTCGCGACAATTCAAGGCTCTGACCTAAGCTGCCTTTTGACTCGGCTGCCATCTGTAACTCTTCCAAAATCTCATTGAACTGGTCTCGGTTGGCCGCAATGTCATCCAGAGCAAAGTTGAGACTGGCGACGGCTTGAGAGGACGATGCCACAGACGAAAGATCGATTTGGTTTAAGGCCGTCGTCGGGTCAGCTACAATGGTCTGCGTCCCGATGACAGGGCCCAGACCGATGGCGATGTCCATGCCAACGTCTTTGTATTTTAAGTCGAACGCCTCGGAGGCAAAAAGCTTAACGGCGCCTCCGAAGACGCGTTGGTCGGCTCGACCGGTATTTAAACCTGTGGTCTGAGCTGCTTTAGTGGTTGCCGTTTCAACGTAAATGTTACGACCATCGTCTGCAGTGAGCTGCAAACGTCCATCGACCACGTCCGCTCGAACCCCTGTTTTTGCTGTAGCTGCATTGATCATGCTTCGAAGTCGACCATCATAGTCGTCTCTCCGAACATCAAATCCTTGGAAGGTCTGCCCATTGATTCGGATCGGGTTGAGTGCATCCAGCTGGCCGCCACTGAGTCGGTCGCCAGCCACACGTGTCGGTTGGGCATAAGCTATGACACCGGTTTGGTCGGATACGTCATTGAATACGCGCGCCTTAGCCAGTGCAGACCCGCTGGTGTTCTGCGTCGACAGCGCATCATCAGCACTGGTCGTTGCACGCAAAACAACGTTATTGAGCGCTATGGAATCAGCTGTGATTGCCTGAGTTGCGTCAACAGCATGTCCGCTGTGATTGACATGTACGCCAAGGGTCCCACCGTTTAAATTCACAAAATTGACCGCAATATCTTCAGAACCATATTCCCTGGAGCGTAAGCGTAAAGAGAGCACTTGGCCATTGAGGGGCGAGACAGACCCAAAGCGCGTGTTTCGCCCGATTGAATCGAATTCATCGAGTAATTCCCGCGATTCAACTTCGAGGATTGACCGACGCTCTTGAGACAGATTAGAACGAGTGGCTTCTTGAGCCAATGTACGCAGATCTAAGAGGGTCTTGGCTGCATCCATCAAGCCCGAATCTGCCGTTTGGACAAGAGAAATGCCATCGGTCAAATCGCGAATCACTTGGCCCACAACTTTGGACTCGGAATTCAGCCCAAGGGAGATGAAATAATCATCCGAGAGTCTTGTTTTCTGCTCCGTCTGAGGCTCAACAGGGCTTGGATAAACCGACCGTTGAGTTCGCGGCTGAACAGACACTCGTCGATTGTTCAATAACGACCGTGTTTGATGATTGACCCAGATACTCCCCATCTAATCCTCAATCATTTAATCATCCGGCGGCCACAGAGCTTGGACCCGATTTCATCTCGGACAGTGGGCTAATCGTCTGCAGCAGGCCTTATATGACCGTGTCTCCAAAACCCTGGCCTTGCTGATCAGCATGATAACATATTCCATACGGCAGATCTGTCGCACCCCCAGGCTTATTCTTATGGTGCGAGTCTCCAACGGTCTGATTTTATGAGAAAATTCAAACGTAGGCTGCGGTAAATCGGGCTAGAATAAGTCAGGGTTCGATTTGACCCAGAGTTCGCCATCTTGAATCTGCGACTCAACGCTTTGTAGCTGAATTCCCGGCTCAACGGTGTCTGTTCCATTGGGCAGATTGAAGATCCAATTGTGCCACGTGCAAACCAATTGATTGTTGGCATTGAGACACCCGCGATCTGTGAAAGCAACACCCTGATGGGGACAGCGGTCGACGATCACATCGCACCCGGCCTTGGTCCGAACCACGGCTACGTCGACGCGATTGCCGTAATCACCATCCATCTTAGCGGCGGTTACGGACCCTATGTCAAAAGCGTGCAATGGACCAAGGGATTGCCACTCGCTGTCACCAAAGCTCATCGTTCGACTCCATAATCCGGCTTTGAGTTCTTAGGAAAGTAGTGTACATCCCAGGTCGCTTAAAATCAGCAACCCGGAAAATAAAGTCTGGATCAAGGATGTTTGGAGCTATGGGGATGGTCGATCACGTGAATCGAGTGAGAGAGATTAATGCTTATGATGTGCCTGGCTTGCACATCATTGAACAAGAGATTCAGGTCCCTCTAGACCACAGAAAACCAGACCATGAGACCATCTCGGTCTTTGCTCGAACGTTGAAATCCATTCAGGCGAAAGACGAACAAAGGCCTTTTATCCTGTACCTTCAGGGTGGTCCGGGTTTCGAATGCCAGAGACCAACCCGACGGGGAGGCTGGATGGACCGAGCCCTCGACGAGTTTCACGTCATTTTGATCGACCAACGGGGCACAGGGCGTAGCTCACCCGTCTGCCATCGAACACTGCTGGCCCAAGGTGATGCGTCTCAACAGGCGCAGTATTTAACGCACTTTAGGGCCGATTCAATCGTCGCCGATTGTGAAGTGATCCGAAAAGCCATCATTGGTGAAGACACAAAGTGGAGCATTTTGGGACAGAGTTTTGGTGGATTCTGTGCGCTGACCTATCTCTCATACGCTCCAGACGGCCTGGAAAGCGCACTTTTCACAGGCGGCTTACCGCCCCTCGACGGTCATCCGGATAAAGTGTATCAAGCCACATATGATCGCGTCTTGGAGCGCGACCGACGCTATTTTGAACGGTATCCCGATGATCGAAAGCTTATCGAGCGCATCACCAAGGTCATTGAAGACAATCCTGTTGAACTCCCGAGCGGCACCAGACTCAGCCGCCGACTGTTGCAGCACCTCGGCATCGGACTCGGCCGCCATGATGGGTCCGAAAGTCTGCATTACCTCCTCAATCAGGCATTGGTTTCAGGTCCAAATGGCCCTGAACTAGCCTATCGGTTCCTATGGGCTTTGGATTCCCAAATTTCCTTCAACACCAACCCGATCTACGCGATTTTACACGAAGCCATATACTGCCAAATGAATGCGTCAAGATGGTCTGCAGAGCGCATTAAATCACAACGACCGGAGTACCAAAGTGACGAATTTGTGTTCACCGGGGAGATGGTCTACCCGTGGATGTTCGAGGACATGAATCAACTTAAACCTCTTGCCAACGTGGCCCAGATACTCGCTGATAAGACCGATTGGCCGTCCCTGTATTCCCCCGATGTACTCGCTCAAAATAAAGTACCGTGCGCAGCCTTGGTGTACGATGAGGACATGTATGTCGAACGCGCGTTCTCAAGTCAGACGGCACAATCCGTTCGCGGCATGCGGGTCTGGGTCACAAACCAGTATGAGCATAATGGACTCAGACAAGCAGGCCCTTCAATTTTGAGTCGTCTGCTCGATCTGGCCCGCGGCGAAGAATAAATTGGAGTGATATGACCCTTCGTAAGCTAAATACCTTGCTCATCTTGGTCACGGCAGGACTCGTGATTGGCGCACTCTGGTTACAGATCGCAAAACTGGGGTTGAACTCATTGTCACGGCAAACCTTTGTCCTGGTTTTTCCATTTTTTCTCAGTCTGATGACCAAGAGGACTCAGAAGTATCCAAAGGCAGGATTAGCCACCAGCTTAGTCGCCGTCTTGCTGGCCTTCGCCGGTCTCCAGATGAGCATGGACGCCCAGCTGCCACCCAGTTGAGCACGAACATGTCTGACCCCTTGGAATTACGGGGCCGACAGAATGTTCTGAAGTGCCGATCGAATCATAGCGACCCCAATGGCCATCAGCATAAGAGACATCAGTTTACCGATGGCTTTCGTACCCGCGTCGCCCAAGATTGGAAGAATCTTATGGGCAAAATACAAGACCAAGTACGCTAAGATCAAATTGGGTAGAAACGCGGCTGCAACGGTCAGCTTGTCATGGGCTTCCGTCATGACAATTAATGTCGTCATGGTCGCTGGACCAACCAGCAATGGTACACCGATGGGCACCGGTCCAATGTCTTCTGCGGCCTGAGCGATCCGCTGACCCCGAGACAAAACCAGGTCGTAAAATCCGAGGCCCAACAAAACCAATCCGCCTGCGAGTCGAAGGTCCGATATCGTAACGCCCATCAAACGCAATAGATCAGTGCCAACCAGGGTCATTAAACAGGCGACTACCCCAGCGAGAATGACGGCAGATCGAACCAATTTAGGGCGTTCAGAATCCGATATACCTTCGGTCAAAGACATATAAATTGGAGCTGTAGTGACAATATTCATGGATACAAAGATTGCCAAACTGGCAACCCAAACATGTTCAAATACGAGCATGGAACTAAACCTTTCATCCCGTTATCGCATCCGTTTAAGTGCTCTTTAAGCGCCGGGACTCTAACGGCCGCTCTGTCTGCTTGCGTGACAGCTCTGTAACAAAAACCTTAATTGACTAAATCCCATGATGTAATCTGGGAGATCAAACGACGTTGGATCACGCATTAGCCGGGTTCTAGCGGGTGTAAAGTTCTGTAAAATGGCACTGGCACATCGCCTTTGAGTGAGTTAGCGTCCGCCCACGTACACCAAGGCTCTGAACCCTATAATGCTCGGTCAAACCATCGCAAAACTGATGCCCTCCGAAGGGTGGTCAATGAAGCCACTCCACAGTCTGGTTGGACATTCAATGACCGTCCTTCCATATGGTTTGGCAACGGCTACAACACCACCAAGGTTCAGCGGCCAAGTCTTCGAAAGTGTCTGCCAAGATGCGCAGCGTGGTGCAGTCCCAATCTATGGACGTCTAGACCGGGCTAAAAGGGGTACGGACAGCTTGGTGATTATCCTCCATGGCATTGCATCGACCCCTAACGACAGCTACGTGAGACAATTGGCGAAGCAACTCAATGAACGTGGCCTCGATGCCCTTCGAATTACGCTTAGGGGCGCGACGTGCAAGGGACACGATCATTACCATGCTGGGCAGATTGATGACCTGCTCTCACTCATAGCTGACCCGCAGCTCAGTACGTACACGTCTCTGTTTCTCGTAGGCTACTCCATGGGCGGTCAAATCGCCCTTAGATTTGCCCTCGATGTGCGGGAACCACGTCTTCGCGGCCTCGCCACTGTGTGCGCACCCATTTGTATGCGCTCAGCACAAGACGCTTTAGACGCACCGTCCATGCTGGCGTATCGATTGGCTATACTCAATGCACTGAAATTCAAATATCGACGTCTGACGCGCAATGCAAAACGCATTGGCCAAACCATGGTGGCCATGGAACCCGAGCTCAGCAAAATTAAGACCTTCTATGACTGGGATCGGACCATCGTCTGTCCACGCTTCGGATACCGGTCTGTCCACAGCTACTATGACACCGTATCGACAGGTCCTGAATTGCATCGGCTCAAAATACCCAGCCTACTGATTTTTGGAGCGCAAGATCCAATTGTTCCGCTCGCCGGAATCAAAGAGTTCATAGGAACAGCAAGTGCCGATAGCGACGTGCATGTACTCAGTCCGGGAGGCCACCTCGGGTTCTCACCAAGAGCGTCGATTGGACACGGGCGAAAACTGGGTCTACATCATCAAATTGCGGATTGGCTCGCAGAACAGCGATAGCTCACGTACGGATTAGGTCCATTTAGTTGCGATGGCCTAAAATGCTTCTTTGAATTGAAAATAAAATTCGAATTGAGCTCCATAAGCGACATCTAGCCTCAAATTCGCCCGCTGATCTTGGTCTAACGCATAGCGAAATCCAGCCCCGCCCGCCCCTCGATATCCATCGAGAGCAAGGGTGGACAACGATGGCGCGACGCGTGCGAATTCAAAGAAGCCCACTGTGGCAAATCGGCGAGTCAACTCAACGCGATATTCAAGCTGGTTACACTGTAAAGCTCGATCCCGTAGACGGCCGATATACCAACCGCGAAAAAGATCGGGGCCGCCCAAAGCGGGTAATCTTTGAAACGGAACTTCACCTGTTGCCCGTTGTAATACACCCCTCAATGCGAGTGTCTGCCCTTGGACAAAACTCCGATAGAGGCGCATGTCGAATCGATGGACTCGAAATCGGTCGTCACTGCCGAAAAGCTTTGAATAAATGAACGAATCATAGCGAATAAAATGGCCCGCCTTTGGCCAAACGATCCGATCGCGGTCGTCGTACAAAACAACAGGCGCGAGACCGGACCAGATAGATGTTCCAACTCCGCGAGTGGATAAAAACCCGAGGTCTGCAGCCGCAGATTCGATATCGGGCGTTTGGCTAAAGCGGAAATGATGAGACGCACCAATATAAATCCGACCGAGTAGACGGTACAGATATTCGGTTTCAATCTGAAAATACGCGTCTTTCAATTTTATATAGTCCCGTGTGCCACCCGAACTATCCTGGATAGCAATCCCCTTCTGATTCGAATTGCCAATTCCATAAAATTGGTCCGGCCAATCAACATGCCTCAGGACTTGCTGAATGATGTGGGTATCGTCTTTACCTCTGAGTTCGTACGCTGCCACCAAGACGCTCTGGTTTTCGAGGGTATAAATCCCAAATAAACTCGCGCTACTTGGTCGTTCATTCGATCCCTCTTCGACCTCCGATAAAGTCAGTGTTCCGACGCCCATCATCACCGATGTTTCTGGACTATAGAGCACGAGAGGCACGATCTGAGTTCGGTCCCAAAAACGGGTGATATAGCTGTCCGTTGATCCATTTGACTGGCTGGATTCATCGGTCTGTGGGCTGTGTTCATGAGAGCCAACGGAGGTCTCAGGCGGCGATTGAGCAACTCCGGCTGGAATGCAGATCACCGAGAATAAGACGACCGATAAGGCCCTGGGCAGAGCCCACGCGAGCAACCTCTTCACACAATCGACTGTCAACAAGCCCACGTCCATGATTAAGACGCTAACGTGAAAATCTCATCTGGTATACAAATAGGAACGATTAGAGACCCTCTGACCCCATTTATCGGCCCGTTGGTCTCGGAGCATACTGACGGGTTTATTTGCGAACAACAGTCAGTCTAGAGACGACAAAGGGATGGCGCTTATATGAAACTCGACCCAAACAAGCTTCACTTCATTCCATTGGGTGGCTGTGGCGAGATTGGGATGAATCTAAACGTCTACGTGTATCAGAGGTCCGCTGTAATCGTCGATTGTGGCGTGATGTTTTCGGCTGAAAAAGACGCCGCTGTGTTTGCTGACATCGACTCATTATGGACTGTCGCCGATCGTGTCTTGGCCATTCTAATCACCCATGCTCACCAAGACCATATCGGTGCGCTTAAAGATGTGTGGCCAGAACTCAAATGCCCGATTTACGGAAGTCGTTTTGCCATTGAGATGGTCTACTCTGCCCTCGATGAAACGGACTTTTCAAGGGATGTACCCATTCGAGTTTTAGGCCAGAGCGAGGCCTTTAAGCTGGGCCCATTTGAAATCGAACGAATCCCCTTGACCCACAGTACCGTTGAGATGGGCGCCTTCGTGATTGCAGCCGCTGGGTCTACGGTGCTCCACACAGGAGATTGGACCTTCGATTCAGATCCAATTGTCGGACCCCTGTCCGACCTAAAGGCCTTGGAAAAGCTCGGCTGCCAAAACCTAAATGCGGTGGTCGGGGACAGTACCAATGCACTGGAATCGGGTTGGACAGCCTCAGAAGGGTCTTTGCGGGCGACACTGCTGGACGAAATTCAGAAGAGTGCGGGACGGGTCTGTGTCACCATCTTTTCTTCGAACGTGGCCCGAATCAAACTCTTGGCGGATTTAGCCCAGGAGACCGGGCGCACATTCGTCGTCCTGGGGCGGTCCATAGAGACGGTCGTCCGAGCAGCCCAATCAGCTGGTTACCTGACTGATTTGCCTCCGTTGGTAAGCCCCAAACAATATGGTTATTTGCCCCCTGGTCAGGTTCTCGTCGTGTGCACCGGAAGTCAGGGCAGCTCCAACTCCATGCTGGGGCGATTGGCAAAAGATAACCGAAATGACGTCTATCTTGAGTCAGGCGATACCGTTCTGTTCAGCGCCAGACGTGTCCCAGGCTGCGAGGACGATATCGATACGGTGCAGGCTTTACTCAAATCGAGGGGCATTGAGGTCGTCGACGCACAGACCGCGTCGATACACGTGAGTGGTCACCCCAAGCAAGATGAATTGCGCATGATGTATAGTCTGGTCAAGCCCGGGTGTGTCATTCCTGTCCACGGGATGGCCAAGCACTTAGACGCTCATGCCAACTTGGTCAAAGACATGGGTCTTTTAGCGGAGCGAATCGAGAACGGTGATGTGGTCGAAATTGGTGCGACATGCATCCGAATTGGGCGGGTTCCCAGTGGACGACGGCTGCGCCCACTGAGATTTTGAGTGTGGCGAGTCAGGAAAACCCACAGGTCGCCTTTGCCCCCAGATCCGAGTCGAAGTCATCCCGTCTGCGCTACAGGGGTCACCTGAATGGCGTTGAGCGACTCTAGTAGACACACCGAGCGGGACTGAGGAGCGTATGAAACAGATTGAACAGACTTTAGCTCAAACGACAATCTATAGCGCAGAAGGCCAAGAGACGCTCTTTTCTGATCTCTACAGCACAAGCCGTGTCTTAGTTGTTTTCGTGCGACATTTTGGGTGCATTTTCTGTCGGCAGCGTTTGGGAGACCTGAGAGACATTGCCGCCGAGCTCGCTGAAACAGACACCCAAGTCGCCGTAATTGGCAATGGGACAGAGCTCATGGCTCAAGCCTTTGCTGAAGACCTCAAGTTGGAGGTGCCACTTTTCACCGATCCTAAACGAGAGACCTACAGACTGGCGGGCATGAAGCGAAACTTTGGTTTAGGGCCACGCTCCATTCTGAACGCGGCTCGCTCATGGAAAGGGGGCTACCGACAGGGTTCAGTTGCCGGTGATGTCTGGCAACAGGGCGGGGCCATTGTGATCCAAAACGACGCCCGTGTAATCTGGCATCAACGAGATACCGAGGCTGGCGACGTCATCGATTTCGGGGCCATTGTTGAGGCTGTAAAAGCGGACCTGCCCTCGTGAGTTTCTGGTCGAAGGTCATGGACCGGTCCATCGTATTTTCCTTCGATAAAACTGGTTATAAGCGACATGCTAAAGAGTTCATTGCTGGGGAGGCAGAGTCCGCTCTGACAGGCAAGACCGTCCTTATCACAGGCTGCAATTCGGGCATCGGCTACGCCTGCGTTGAGCAGCTGCTCAGACGAGATGCCAAGGTCATTATGGTCTGCCGTTCCAAAGAACGTGGTGAGCGCGCGCGGACTCGATTGGTCGCAGAGACGACAAACCCAAACATCGAGCTGCGCTTGGCTGACATGGCTGATGTAGACCAGGTCAATGCATTGGCGGATGGGATATCAGATCCCCTTGATGGCCTCATTCACAATGCAGGCAACCTGATTCATAAAAAGAGGATGGCCTCTTGCGGTGTTGAGTACATCACGGCTTTACACCTCGTTGGGCCACATCTATTGACGACCCGGCTGAAGCCCAATTTGGTGGCGTCTGGCAGTGCCCAAGCCGCACGAATCATCTTTGTTTCATCGGGCGGCATGTATACTCAACGTCTGAATTGCGACCAACTCTTCGACCCAACGGGCCGGTATGATGGTGTCAGACACTATGCGCACACGAAACGGGGACAGGTGGTGCTTGCCAACGCTTTGCATCGCGCTTGGTCGCGAGAGGGCTTGAGCGTGCATGCGATGCATCCAGGCTGGGTAGACACACCAGCCGTTCGGCGATCAATACCCACCTTTGCGACCCTCACCAGCCCCATTCTAAGAAATCCAGCACAAGGTGCAGATACACTGTCCTGGCTAGCGGGCGGCCCGAGCGCTAAAATAGATGGTGAGTTTGGCTTCTGGTTCGACCGTATGCGGGTACCAATGCATTTAAAGAAAAGTACCAAATCTGTTCAGGACGACGGCGTCTCACTGCTAGACCGTTTAGAGGGTCTAATTCACCAATGACCGTGCACTAATGGCGCAAGCGCTTGATGCCATCGACAAGGATTTGAACCTCGTTGGAATACAGTTCCCCTCGGGGTGACGTACCCGGGTTAATTCTGACTCCGCCAACACCGAGACTCAGAAGTAGAGGAAACAGCGCCATGCCATCCATCATCATCGCGCTGTGCCCCGTGGGATTAAAGCGGTCCAACGCGTCTAACGTGGTGAAGATGGCCGCAACCGGACGATCTCCGAGGGTGTCGATGGAGCTGATGGGGGCCTGCTCCTCCGGTGCCATCGACGGTGTATCGATGGCCACCAGAAAAGGGCGCTTGACCAGCATCATATAGAGGCCTGTCCGTGCAGCCCATGACCTCTGCTTCGCTAAGTTCTCCATGGCCTTATGAATCTCTGTAGCGTCGAGTTCTGGATGGTCTTCTAGGCAGAGTTTGATATCGAAACCCTCGGCGTCAAAGAAGGTCTCGAGTGTCTCTAATGTCCATTGAAGCCATGTGTCTAATTCGGACGTGTTAAGCCCAATGGTGCGAGAAAAATTATCGGACGCACGGGAACGGCGAAACCCGATTTTTTCACAATGAGCCGCGAATTCAACGGTCATACGGGTTCGGTCGACCTGTCGACCAGCGGATATCTCCACTCCGATCTCATCGCGGCCTGGTTGCCCGAAGAAAACCGCATACCCATCGTTTCCAAGGATAGCGACACGCCGTCGGCGTACGCTGGATGCCATGAGGGTTGCGAGATGAGTGCGCGCCGTCTCGAAGGTCTCTTTGTACTTGTCCATTAAACTCATTCTCCATCTATTGTCGAACACCGTCCGCGAGGTATGTGACCGTGATTTCATTCAACCCGAGTCGGCGGCGTCTCCCGTGTCACGGCCTCCGAATCTGCACCCGTCCGAAGGCCACGGAGTAGCTAACCATAGAGAGCATGCCGTGGGCGATTTGGTGACAGTTCAGTCCGATAATTTAAACCGGCCAAGCGGGGTCGAATAGGCACCCTGTCGAGCATCAAGTTCAGGCATCGTCTCAACTCTCGCTGGAAAAATTAGACGCTTCAATTCGTTGCTGTTGACGCATTTCGATTTGGTCTAAGTTGTCGCGTGGAATGGCCGCGATAAGACGCTCGGTGTAGCTCTCTTTCGGGTTTTGATAGATGGCTTCACTGGGTCCAAACTCAACAAATTTACCCTGGTTCATGACCGCCATCATGTCACTCATAAATTTAACTACGCTCAAATCGTGACTGATAAAAATGTAGGTGAGGCCAAACTCAGCCTGTAGATCCTTGAGTAAGTTCAAGACCTGAGCCTGGACTGATACATCAAGCGCTGAGACCGATTCATCACAAATAATCAGGTCTGGCTTTAACGACAATGAACGAGCGATACAGATCCGTTGACGCTGGCCACCCGAAAATTCATGGGGGTATCGATTCAAATATTGGGCGCCCGGCAGACCGACTTTGTCGAGCAAGTCTAGGACCATATCGCGCCTTTGTTCATAATTCTCACCAATGCCATGGACCTCCATAGGCTCCATAATGGTGGTCTCGATGGTCTTCCTTGGATTCAGCGAGCCATAGGGATCTTGGAATATAATTTGGAACCGTTTTCTAAATTTTCGGAGGTCTGCTTGGGGCATCTCAGTGATGTCGTGACCATCAAAAATAACCTGGCCGGCCGTTGGGTCTATTAAACGCATGACGGCACGACCCGTCGTGGTCTTGCCACAACCGGATTCGCCAACAAACCCAAGGGTCTGTCCGCGGTAAACATCAAAGCTTACGCCATCTACAGCTTTGACGTGGTCGACCACTTTACTAAAAAAACCTTTCCTCACGGGGAAATGCATCTTGAGATCGCGAACGCTCAAGAGCGGTTGCTCATCTGCATTAGAAAAGGTGGTATCAGCGGCATAATCTGAACGATCGGTCGAGTAACCTAACTCGCCTAAACGCTCGATTGGATAGAGATGCCGCCCCCGACCGTCCAACTCCATACGGTCAAGCCAACCAGGCTCAAGGACACGTTCTTCGATGCTGTAGTTGCCCTCATCATCGTAAATCGTGTCCATGTAATCGGGTACGGTGGGCAGCCGTCTCAGCTTCGATTCTAGCTTGGGCCTGCACGCGAGTAGGCCCTTTGTGTATGGATGTTCGGGCGTCTCAAAGATTTGTTTCACGTCGCCATACTCGACCAATTTACCTCGATACATAACCGCAACGTCATCGGCGATTTCAGCGATAACACCCAAATCATGGGTGATGAAAATCATCCCCATGCCCCGCTCATCGCGTAAGCGTCTCAACAAATCGAGAATTTGCGCTTGAATGGTGACATCCAATGCGGTGGTCGGCTCGTCAGCGATCAAGAGTTTTGGATTGCACGACAAAGCCATGGCGATCATGACCCGCTGTTTTTGACCGCCTGACATTTCGTGGGGATACATATCCACCCGTTGGTCGGGGTCAGGAATGCCAACCTCTCTAAAAAGTTCAATGGTCCGGGCGCGCGCCGCTTTTTTGTCAAGCTGCTGGTGGAGCATGATGGCTTCCATGACCTGATTGCCCGTTGTGTAGACCGGGTTCAACGAGGTCATCGGTTCCTGGAAGATCATGGAGATCTCAGCCCCCCTGATAGACCGAATTTTTGATTCGCTCATATCCCGCAAATTCTCGCCGGCAAAAAGGATTTTTGACCCCTCTTCGAGTCGCGCTGTTTGCGGTGGCAACAAGCGCATAATGGAGAGACTAGTGACCGATTTGCCACTGCCAGATTCACCGACAATACCCAGTGTTTGCCCGGCTTTGACTTGGACATTAAGACCATCGACCGCCTTCACGACCCCGATATCGGTGTGAAAATAGGTTCGGAGGTTTTCGAGCTTTAAAATGGGATCACTCATCGCTGTCTACCTCATTTCCGCATCTTTGGATCGAGGGCATCTCTCAGCCCCTCTCCGACCAAATTGAGGAGTGTGACTGTAATGAAGATGGCCAGACCTGGAATCAAGATTAGGTGCCATTCTTGGGTTAAATATCCATCTCGAAGCGTCTGACCCCATGACGGTACATTGATATCGCCGAGACCGAGGAATGACAGTGAACTCTCGATCAAGATGGCCGCTGCAACGCCAAAAGTGGCTGCCACCAAGACAGGGCCTAAGGCATTGGGCAAAATATGCTGAAAAATGATCCGACGGGTCGAGAAACCAAGGGCGATGGCACTTGTGACAAAATCTAAGTTTCTTAATCGATAAAATTCGCCACGCACCAATCTGGCAACCCCCGTCCAACGCAGTAAGCCAATGACCAACATGATGTGGAAAATGGACGGCTCTTCGATAAATGAGATCAGGACGAGGAGAACGATTAACGTTGGCACGGCCATCACGATCTCAATGACGCGCTGAATGACCAAATCGATCCGACCACGGAAATAGCCCGCAAATGCACCGAGAAAAATACCGATTGTCACGTAGATGCCAACGGCGATGACACCCACCGACAATGAGATCCGAATCCCGTAGAGCATGCGTACCATCACATCTCGCCCAACAGAATCCGTTCCCATGGCATACGACCGGCAGCTATCCGAGCCTTGATCTTGTTTTGAACAATCACCGCCGAAACCTGGTCTTTTGAGCTTATCTTTCAAAATCTGCTTGGAATACCCATATTCGATGGGCGGAAAAACAGCGGTTATACTGCGCGATTCCTTTGTCGTAGCATCCATATAATCTTCGAAGCTGTGGATGTTTTTACGACCCTGCGGGTTCAGCAAAATAAAGAGAAAACAGAGTGTGAAGAATGCCGTGAGAATCTGTCCGAAGCGCTTCATTTTCTGTCGGCGTACACGCTTGCTTAAACCAAAAGACTGTATCCGTCGTACGCCAACCATCCAAATACAGAAAAGCGGGACACCCAGAACAAGCAGGAGATTGAAAAACTTGTCGACGCCATTCTCAAAATAATTGTCGTCAAATAAAGACGTGAACCATGGAAAATAGGTCTCACCGCCCTCTTGCCAATAAAAGGCTCTTTCAGAGGCGATGATGGGGGCAAAGATGGCCAGAAGAAACATCCCAGCCAGAAGCCAGAGCGATAAATAGGCCGTCTTATTTTTCTTGAACTGACTCCAGACAATATCGCTGAAGGTCGCGTCTTCGTGTCCGGCTGCCTGCTTTGCAATCTTTGACATCTCGACCTCCTAATCAAACGTGATTCGTGGGTCGACAAGCGCATAGGATAAGTCTGCCAAGAGCATGCCGATGAGTGTCAATAAACTGGAGATCAGCAACACAGCCATGACCACATTGTAATCGTACTGGGTCACGCTGGTGAAAATGTAGCTGCCCATGCCGGGTATCTGGAAGATGACTTCGATGATGACGGAGCCACCGATCAGAGCGGGTAACAAGGTCGCCATCAGCGTCAAAATTGGAATCATACCATTTCGGGCCGCATGCTTGACGATGACGATCCCCTCCGGCAGGCCCTTCGCCCGAGCTGTGCGGATATAATCAGCCCGAATGACATCGAGTAAGCCGGTCCGCGCATACCGCGATAGGGCTGCCAGACCACCATAACTCATGCAAACAATGGGCAGAGTCACATGCCACAAAACGTCTTTAATGACACCAAGGGCTGTCATCTCGTGCGCATCACTGGATTGAAATCCCAAATTGGGAAAGATCGCCCAGTCACCGACGGTGAGTGCATTGAGTAAAATCACCGCGACAAAGAAGGACGGCAAGCTGTAGAGCATGAACAAGATGAAGGTCACCACTTTATCGGCGACCGTATTCTGTCTGACCGCCGACCAAATCCCCAGCGGTAATGAAATCAGATAGATCAGAAAGACAGAGCTGACGGCCAATGTAATGGAATACTTAAGCTTCGAGAGAACGGTCTCTAAAACAGGCTTTTTATCGATATGAGACTTGCCAAAATCGAGCCTCAATAAATTACTCCAATACTTGGCAAAACGCGTGTCCGTAAAGAAGATTGAGGCCTTATCTTGAAAGGAGTAGGACCAGGCTGCAGAATTCGTCGACCACCATTGCCGCCAAAACTCCACCACTTTTGCCTCGGTTTTATCACCGGTCTGATTCACGCTGAATCGCCAGGGATTAATCTCCCGATTACGCTTTGCAATGGCTTTATTCTCAAGCCTTTCAGCCTCAACATCATCGGTAAATTTAGTGATAATTCGCTCTTTTGCATTGACCGTGAGTCGCTGACTGGCTTTTGCCCTCATCTCGACACGCTCATGATTGAGAAGACAATGAATCAGGCTGGGTACGGCATACCGCCCCCAATTCTCAACGCGATCTCGAGCCGCGATTTGGTCTGCGAGGCTCACAGATTTATCCAAGTTTAAAATCTGCGCCAATGTGGTTTCGACGTCGTCATTGGAGAGACTGTACCGGGTGTTGAATAGGATGGGCTTATCGAGATTAAATTGCTCTTTAAAGATCCGGTAAGACTCACGATTATCTCCCTTTTGGGCATCCTGGGATCCCTCGCCCGACAATTGATTGGCGCCCGGATTGCCCGCACCGAAGTTCAAGAGCACAAAGACCAGCATACTGATGGCGAAGAAGGTCGGCACCATGAGGGCGATTCGCTTTAACGTATAGGTTAACATGGCGCCCTCCTACTCCCCATTTAAATACCAAGCACGGGGATTGAGATAAGGGCGAACTTTACCGACAGCCATCGGGTTCTGGAGCTGAGGTGTCCAAAAATATGGCACCTTGCTCTGGAATAAAAAGGTGTATGGCTGCTCTTCGTAGATGAGCTTATGAAACGCCTTTGACAGCGCATATCGCTTATCCATGTCGAATTCGAATTCCATCGCCTCGATGATCTCATCGGCCTTCTTATTTCGAAATCCGACGTAATTACTGCTCTGAGGTTCATCAGCATGTCTGGAATGCCAGATCTGGTCGAAGTCAACATTGGGACTGGTCCCCCAACCGAGCATGACCGCATCAAATTGCTTGGTTTGAAGCTCTTTTAAGAAGTTGGCCCATTCCATCGCTTTCAGATTGCATTTCACACCGATCTTCTTAAGAGACTCTTTTAGGATTTCCGCTGTCATTCGGTGCGTTGGCTTGGCGACGATGTTGAAGGTAAATTCGAAAGGGGTCTTGCGCCCATTGATGGTCTTATCGAGGATCCCATCATTATCGGAGTCGGTCCAGCCCGCTTCATCGAGCAGGGCCGCCGCTTTCTTCAAGTCGAATGGAATGGGTTTGAGGGTGTCGTCGTAATGGGGCAGGCCGGGCGTGATTGGTCCGGTTGTTCTCTTCCCTAAATTAAAGCGAATTTCCGACAAGATTTCATCGGTCTTGAGCGCATAGCTCATCGCCCAGCGAACCCGCTTGTCAGAGAAAAAAGCCTTGTCGGCGTTCCAGCCAATATAGCCGTAGCCATATGTCCAAAAGAAATCATGCTTGATGCTGCCATTTCTGAAGGGCGAGTTTTTGTCCTTGTCTCCAAGAACTTGCCGGTATTGCTGGGAGCCAAGGGAGGTGACGTGCACGCCTTCATTCTGACTTTTGCCAACAGCGGAGGCAGACTTAAGCAACATCCTTGGATGCTGACTATTGTCTTTGACGACTTTAATTTCGATGCGGTCAGCCGCATTTCCACCCAATGGAAACCACGGGTCTCTCTCCAATTGGACTGCAACACCGCGCTCAAAATTGACAAATCGATAGGGTCCGTTGCCAACACCACGGGGATTGTACCAATGCTCTTCAAACTTGGTTCCAATGACTTCGTCATCAAAGCGAGTGCCGTCGGCATCATAGGCGTATAAAAATTCCGGAACCGTGCTGAGCCATTTGGAAATCAGGTCATTTTTGTACTTCTTATTCTTGAATTTGATTTTGAGGCTAAAGTCGCCTGTGGCCATAACACCGGAGATATCGAGATCTGAGAAATAGCTCCGAGCAGACGCCGCCTTACCCACTTGTGGGTTAAGCATCATCTTCATCCAGAAAATGACGTCATGGGCTGTGACGCGGCATCGACCGTTTATCCAATGCCGATCTGCGCTCAGGGCCACATTTTTGAACTGTGGTTGCGTCTTTTTTAACAACGCGGCTGTTCTTGAGCCAACGGCTTTACAACTGGTGCCATCGATGAGCCAAGGCCGCGTCTCATCTTCCTCCAGTGCAGGCTTATGCCAGAAAATATCTGGCCGAATACGATAGCTATAGACCAAATAGTCATCGCTTCGGCCCAAATATGTGGCCAGCGATGGAGCGTACTTAGTGACTTCATTCTTGTGTCGAGTGACCAGCGGCGTCATGTTCAGTGCCTGGATATTGCTGACGTCGACGCTGTTCTCGATGAGGTAGTTAAACCCCTTCGGATCGCTGCCAATCAAGAGTTTGAGCGTGCCTCCCTCGTTTGGTTTGCTGGGATACCAAGGCGTGAAATCAGGCTCGAGCAAGCCTGAAAATGCGCTCTGACTCCACAGGCTTGCATCGACGGGATTACCATTGGTTTGCGTGCCGCGCAGGTCTTCGATTCGTGATGCCTTCTGGACCTTCAGTTGATTGGCTTCGATGCGATTATTTTGCCAAACAAAGATAATCCCTATGACGACCAAAACGAGCAGAAGAAAGGCCATTAAGAGACGTTGGTAAAATTCTTTGACCATGGAGCGTTGTCTCCTGGAGCTGAAAAGGGGTCACCCGGTTTAATGCGACGGGAGAATAGAGAGTTTCTGGGTCAATAGACAAGGGACTTACGGAGAAAGCTGTCCCACCGGGCATCAAGACATGTGAAATGACACGTAAATAGTCTCCCTCAGCGACCGCCCAGGAGCACCATGGCCGTATTGGTTTTCTGTGCTATTTCTATACTTAGAGAGCCGATAGCCTTGCGGTTTTGGTCGCCCCGCTGGAGGCCAAGAATCAGTAAATCAACCTCACCGGCCATATCGATAATGGACTGCCGCGGGTCCGCACTGCGCTTGATGACAACGGAATGGTTATCTCCCAACTCACTTCTGGCCCGACGGCTAAGCCCTTGCTTAATGGACATCTCTTCGGCCTCACTTAATGCCATGGGAATCACTCGTAATAAGGTGATCTGAACACCATGATTGCGGCGCAGCGAGGCCAATAACCTCGCCCGAAGCTCATCATGATTCCCTTGGCCACCAACGGGCACCAAGACCGTCTGAACATGGTCTAATTTCCAGTCTGACGGTGCACGCAAGATGGACAGGTCACACTTGACTCGATTCACCAAGGCTTCCAGGTGATCGACAGTACTTTGGCCCTGCAATTCCGTCAGACCGAGCAAGAGTCGCTCGCAAGACTGGTCTTCAGCGACGCGGGCAATCTCTTCCCACGGGTCATCTGCAAAAGTGGTCATGGCCCTCGGGGCATGACCAACATTCTGGGCTGTCTCGAGGCCATGTTGCAAAGGCAGGAGGCTGTCCTTGATTTCGTCTGCTGGATCAACAGCATTATTTCTGACAACGCTCAGCAGCATCACTCGTCCGACACTCGGAGGCGTCAGCACGGCAGCCAACTGCATCAATGATCTCGCATTTCGAGGGTTCCGTACGGGGACGATCATCAGTGGCGAACGTCCGCGCAGACGCAACAACTCTGTATCACCCGCTTCGGCCGCCGCATCGAGTACTTGAGCATGAAAAGCAAATAGCGAGCGGTATAAAACAAAGCCGAAACCGAGCCAGACCAGGGTGATGGCACCCGCGTTGGGTTCACGAATCGCTTGCCATACAGCCAGACCGAAACAGGCAAGACCACCCACGATTGGAATCACTGGAAAAAAGGGCGCCAGATAGACGTCGGCGGACACCCGCCGACTGCGCTTCCGTGCCAGATACGCTGTATAGTGTGTCATGGCAAAGGTGACGAGGAAGATAAGACTGGCCGCCGAACCTGCAGCTGACAGATCGGGCAACATAAACAGAAGTGCACCCATAGCTAATGCGCTGGAATACACAGCCATGGACGGTGTGCCGTAGCGTTCGTGCTTGACACCCATAATCCAAGGAAGAGTTCGATCCGTGGCCATGGTCTGGGCGACTCTGGACGCCGCAAGTAAGTTTGCATGAAGCGCTGATAAGGTCGCTAGCACCGCTGCAATCAAGACCAACCAAACACCCGCAGGCCCCATATAATTGCCAACGGCCGTGGCCATCAGTGTGTCAGCGCCGTCAGCGGCCAATTGACTCACGTGACTCCGATCACCCGTGCCGACCGTCGCGACCACCAAAAGCAAGGGCAAATAAATCACCAGTGCTGCACTGAGGGAGTAGAACATGGCACGCGGCGCATTTCTGGCTGGGTCTTTAATCTCAGATGCAACCGTCGCCACCAAGTCAAAACCCTGAAAAGCGATAAACGATAGACCCATGGCGGAGAGCAGACCGATGGTGCCATCGGAAAAGAACGGCGATAATTTTTCAAAGGACTCGATGGGCTGGTTGGCCATCAAAACCCACAAACCGATCAGCGCGAGAGCCCCGAGGACGATCACCTTACCCCAGGCAGACCATTTACCACCTCCAGAACTATGCCGGATTAATGATGCCGTGTAGACGATGAGTGCAACGATGGCCAGTCCAACGGCGCCCCCATGGGTCAAAAGCCATTTGGGTGTGGGTAAGCCAATGGCCACAAAAGACATATCCAGCAGACGCGCCCCATAAATGCCAAAACCCAACGCATAGAGAACACCTGCAACGATATAGGCGAACCAAATAATCCAACCCAATCCAAAGGCAACGCGTACGGATAGAACCCGCCGTCCAAACACGTAGGCGCCGCCCGAATGGGGGTAAGCGCTGACCATTTCAGCAAAGCTCATGGCCGTCATAAATGCCAGGAGACCGTTGAGAGCAAAGGCAAGAAGAGCGCTGGGTCCAGTCGCTTGAAAAGTCGGACCTGCCAAAACGAGAATGCCACCACCAACGATCGCACCAATGCCGATTCGGGTCGCGCCCATCAGCCCAAGTGTACGTTTTGTGTCATCGGTGGACATCCCAGGATCCCAATTGCAATCAGCGTCGCTCCATTGTGTCAGTTAAATCAAATCAAGCAAATCTAGACCCAAATAGATTTAAACTGGCACGCCTACACGCTCTCGGGGCCGTGGAGTATGGCATCTAAATCACCGATAGCCATGGTCAACCGAGCCCTGGGCGGGTCTGAGTCAGGTCATCCATGAGCGGCGCAGAGAACGGTCTTGAATCTGAGTACATCATATGAAAATTACAAAGCCATCGACATCGCTGCGTACACACGGTAAGTGCAGCTCATCGAGACGCGGTTGGCCATCGGACCCGACTGCTCATCGACGTCGCCATCAATTTCGACCCATAGGCTGCGATAAGGCCACTCAGTATGCATCTTGGTCTGTTGATATCTCCACTGGCGCGTGGCGCCTACTTCGCTGACTATGTATCGGTCTGCCAGACGGAAGTGGCCTGTGTACTGGGGTGCCAGGCACAGCATGCCATCCATGGCAATCTTGATCTGCTCGAATGCGAGCTAAACGCCGATGCTCTATCAGAGGTAGCCCGGCTGTCATTTATCCAAGGGGCATTCGAAATCCGTAATGGATTACTTCGGCCCCTCCAATTAGACCCCCGTTTCAATTTGCCCGATGACTTCGTTTTTGGAAGCAAGTATCGGGGGAAAACCAATGAAGTCGTCACCCAATTACTGGTCAATCTCGGCCTCCGTTATGCCGAGAGCAAAAGCGGCAAAGCCAAGACTCTACTCGACCCCATGTGTGGACGCGGAACGACGCTGATGACAGCCATGCGTTTTGGCCTTAATTCCAAGGGCATTGAGCAAGACAAAAGCGTCCTTGCAGACATCACTCAAAGTCTCAAAAAATGGACAAAGTTGCATCGGGTCAAACACAGCTTGAATCAGGGTTTCGTTGGGCGTGCCAATAAGCAAGGTCGTGGCCGATTCGTTCGTTTTAGCAACCAAAGCAATCACCTGCAGGTCATCATTGGGGACTCAAGGGAAACAGGAGACCTGATGGGGCGAGAGCGCTTTGACATAATCGCAACCGATCTTCCCTACGGCGTTCAACATCATACGACAACGGGCACCCGCAATCCGATCGCCGTGATCGAGGCTTGCGCAACCGGTTGGGCCAATGCCCTTAGACCTGGGGGGGCAATGGTCATTGCATACAATCGTTTACAACCCAAACCGGTTCAATTGATAAACGCCTTCGACGGATGTGGACTGACCGAGCAGCCACTCAAACTCAGCCATCGGATGAGCGAATCGATCATCCGAGATATCCTTGTGCTTACGAAAAGTGAAGCATCCTAGACGGGGCATGACACCCAAGCTCAGTTCGCGACAGACCATGTCTCAGACTTGACACCGATACCCCCCTGGCCGTGAGTAAAGCCATAGGGCCGGTCCCTAGCCGTTTTGTCGGTCTCCATTTTTATCGGGTCAATCGGTAATCTTATTGCTTTGTTTGGGTCGGCAGACTAGGTATAAATACTTAGTATTACGCAGGCGATGATTGTGGTCCGTCAGACTGCGCTCTAGGCCGCGATTTTGGGGGGAGAGGGTCAATCATGAATCGGATAGTCTCAGTAGTGTCTAGGGGCGCTCAATGCGTCTTTTTTGCTTTTATTCTGACGGTTGGAACAACCAGCGCGTTTGGACAGGTCACAACCTTCAGTGAGGATGTACATGAGGCCATCGACCGTGGACTAGACTATGCCGCGGCTCAGAATTGGTTCGTCAATGGATGTCCAGCCCAGGGTCATGGCGACGGAACTGGCTTGATCACGCTGGCGCTCCTAGAAAAACGAGCCGATGCCAATCAAAACGCACTGAGCCAAGGCTACGCCAATGCAAATGCCATTGACCAGCAGCGCGCCGACCTCGCCATCGCGTTTCTCATCAATCGAGTCAATGCGTCGGGGGCAAACGCCTTCCAAGCCTATCAAGATGGGGCCGATTTGATGGCGTTGTCTCTGTATTGGCGAACAGGCGGACCAGACCAAGTCGGGTCACTCACAGCCATAAACAAGCTCTATGACCGAATCGCCGGCAATCAGTTAGCGAGCGGCTATTGGTGTTATTCACCCGGCGCCGCTTGCGACGATTCTTCGACAACCCAGCTGGTCATGGCCGGTTTAGCCGGCGCGCGAGGTGTGTTTCTCGCCAATGGCGATGCAGCGCGGGCCGCAAGCCTCGACCAACTCACTTTGAACACACGAAACGCCTACGCCGCCAACGGCGTATCTGGCGGTGCTGGACTCGATGATCCAGACGAGCGTGGTCATGGCTACCGCGCCGGTATGGGAGCCAATGCAAACAGTCTTCAACAGACCGCGTCGGGTATATGGAGTCAATTGGCCGGCGGGGCCGATGTCAATGATCCGAGCGTTCAACAGTACATGCGCTGGATCTACAATCGATACCAATACGGCGGATTTGCAAGCAATGGAGGCTGGTCTCGGTCCCATTACTACTTTCTTTGGGCCTTTGAGAAAGCCATGAGCTATATCGAACTCTCTCAAGTCCCCATTGCACCAGGCAATCTGGGTCCCGCGGATATGGGAATGCTTGACCCTGCGGCAGCGCCCGCGTTTGGTAATCGTGAAATTCACTACGACCCCGCATCAATACCGCGAGCACCGTCGTTTGGCCCAGAAGGCCCTGGCTATTATGCCGATGCCAATGAGCAACCGCGCTGGTATTTCGACCTGGCTCGTACGCTTCTTGAGCACCAGAGCGGAGCGGGCGATTTCACATCGCCAAATGGCATCTGGAACACCTGTTCAGCTCAGGCGTATGCAATCCTCGTTCTGGAGAGATCAACCGGTGGTGGCTGTATTGATACCGACGGCGATGGCATCTGTGATGCCGAAGACAACTGCGTATTAATCCAAAATCCTGACCAGCTGGATTCAGATGGCGACGGCATCGGTGACGTTTGCGACAATTGTCCAAACGCTGCCAATCCAGATCAACTAGACGAAGACCAAAACGACATCGGTGATGTCTGTGAGGCCTGCGAGGATGCGGACAATGACGGTGTCTGCGACGAAGACGACAACTGCGTCTTTACCGCCAATGCCGACCAAGCAGATGCCGACGGCGATGGACTCGGTAACGCATGTGACAACTGCCCTGGCGTTGCCAATCCGGACCAATTAGACAGCAACGGTGATGGCATCGGTGATGCATGCGAGTTTGGTCATGTGGGTGGCGATAACATTTGCTGCCAAGTCTGCGAAGTGATGATCATGACATCGCCAGACCAATGCCAATTGGCTGGCGGCCTTGAGGTGGATGCCGATTACTGCTGCCCTCAAGTGTGTTGTGAACTCAGGAATGGCGGTGGTCGACGCATCATCAAAGCTGAAGAATGCCTGGTTGCTGGGCTCATCATCGAAATGGACCAATGCGGCGGCGCGCCAGCGCCCGATGTCTGCTGCCAACAACCAAACGGCAGCGTCGTGACAGTCCCTGCGGATGCCTGTCGACAAGCAGGTGGACAACCCGTGCAAACCAACCGATGCGAAAGCGTATGCTGTCATGATGAAGACAGCGGTCAATTTAGCATCGGCCTTATCGATGAGTGCGCGGGCGCAGCTGTAGACCCTGAACAATGTGACTCCATCTGCTGCCTTGGAGCCGATGGCCAACATGCGGTCACAAGCGCCGGTGTATGCGGTGGCGTTCAAGCACCCATGGATAAATGCGACCAAGTCTGTTGTGACATGGGTGGCGGCAACGCCATGCTGATGGACAGAGCCGCGTGTGCAGAACAAACAGGTGTCGCCCTCGAGGCAGCCAACGAGGCCTGCGTCGAGCGGGACGTCTGCTGCGTTATCGGAGATGAGGCGGGCTATGCTACAGCAGATCAATGTGCAGAAAACGGCGGTATGGTCGCCGATGCAGCGGTCTGCAATACGGTCTGCTGTCTTGCCGATGGCAATGCCCAGACCGTCAACGAAGCCCAATGCCAAGACTTAGGCGGCGATGCCGTCCCAGCTGAATGGTGTGAAGAGCCTGTGTGCTGTCTCATGCCAAATGGCGGTGCGTCCAATATGGCACCCGCACAATGCGAATCCGAAGGCGGATTGGTCGGCGACCCCGAGGCCTGTGATGCCATTTGTTGTGAGCTCAGCCCTGATGATTTTGAGACCACCTCGGCCATCGAGTGTGAGCGACAAGGTGGCGCGATTAGAGAGGCCGCAATCTGCCTTCAAGTCTGCTGTGCATTGCCCGGCGGCGAGCGTCGTGAAATGAGCGGCGATATGTGCAGCGCAAACCGCGGTCAGGAAGCACCGGCAGATTGGTGTTCAAACGTCTGCTGTCTCACACCCAACGGTGATGCCCGTAATCTTTCCGAGGCTCAATGTACGGAAATTGGTGGAGAAGCAGCTGGCGCAGAGTCGTGCGAGACCATTTGTTGCGAGACCAGCCCCGATCGCTTCGATGAGGTGGCTCGGGCAACGTGCCAGGGTGAAATTGCAGAACCGGACCTATGCGCCAATGAGGTGTGCTGCGCCATTCCAGGTGCCGCCCCCATTTTGACAACGGAGGCGACATGTACGCGGCAAAGTGGGGACCGCGTTGAACGGGCTGCTTGCGACGAGGTGATTCCAAAGAATGAAATGGATGCTGGGATTCTCCCCGACAAAGCGAACGCAGATGGTGGAGCGGCCAGTCAAGACGGCGGTTCAGCGGCGGGCGGCTGCTCTCAGACCAATTCGTCCGGCTCACTCGGTTGGCTCATGTTGATTCTTGCCTGCTTTGGGCTTCGCCGGCGACGGCACTAAGCCCGGAAAAAGGGAGGAGGGTGGCGTGAAAAGGCTTGCCTGTATAGTGATTTTGTTGGCCGGTTTCGGCTGTGATGGTGGCGGAGATTCAGACGGTTCTGACACCGATGGGTCTTCACTGACTGATGCTGTCGTCTCAGACGGCAGCCAGGATGCAACGGGGCCCAGTGACGCCACCGGATCTGAGGGGGACGGTGGCTCTGTCTCCGACCGCGGCGCCAGTGATGCTGGACTCAGTCCACCAGACCAAATGCTGGCCCCCGATGTGGGTATTTTGGAGCAGTGTCGAGCTGTGGGGCGCTGTACGCCTGAGGGGGCTTGGTGTGAACCCGCCGGCTCGCCGGAATGCTGGCGTGGCGAATCGCCTCAGTGTTTTGAGCCACTCCATCCACTGTCTCGAGCTAATTGCGAACAACCAGCTGAGCTGATGGCGGGTGCCTGTGCATGTCCCGAAGGCTTTGATGTAGCGCCAGGTCAGGACTCGTGTAGCGCTGTGAGTTCACAGCGGGCCGTCCAACACGCCATCAGTCGTCCGGTCTGCCCAGGTGTACAAACCAGTGGTTATGGCACCGACGGCGCCCTCTATGAAGACACCGACGGCAACCCGGAGAACGACCGTGTCGTGTCAGATATGTGGGGTCCACAATCACCGGATGATCAAACCAGCGGACGCCTCAACCAAGCCGGCGTTTGGGCCTGTGATTGGCAAGTCCGAGACCAAGCTGGATTTGAACCCTTCAATGAATGGATCGGGTTTTCCCACTGCTTGAGTGCCGATGCGCCTGGGGATTACCTCGTGGGCATTTCCGGCGACGAGCAAGCACGCCTTTTTGTCAATGGACAGCTGGTATTTGAGACACCACAGGGCATTGATGCGTCCCGCACCTGGTACATCCGACGTCTGTCACTGCCCAGCGGCATTAATACCATCGAGTTCCACGGCCTCAACATGGAGAGCATCGGCGCCATCGGCGGAGAAATCATCGGCCCATTCGAGCCCGACTCAATGGCCACGGAGGCCGCACAAAAAGCGGCCGACTATGAAAACAATGTGCTTTTTTCGACACGGTCTCTGGTGGGCACGCAATTTAGCGTCGGTGATATGACGGGCTGGTATTGCCGAAACGAAGGCGAAGTGCTCAACACCTGCCATGCTGAGCCGCGCTGTTCGACCATCGAACGCCGCGCCTGCGAGGTACCGCCACTCGTCTGCCCAATGGGCCAGCACGACGTAGACGGCGCATGCCTAGACAATGAATGTACCTGCGCATTTGGTGTGCCGCTGCTTGGGGCTGACTGTGCGGAACACGACGCTCCAGGGTGCAGGGCCTGCTTTGAGGGCTATGGTCTAGAAGAGGGTGTGTGCGTAGAAAATGTCTGTACCTGTGACAATGGCGTCGCCGCTGTCAGTGCCGCTTGTGACGAGCATAACGCGGAAATTTGCCTGGTCTGCAATGACGGCTATGAGATGCGAGACCGCCGCTGCGAGCCATGGCAGTGTGTCTGCGCAAACGGCACGGCTGCCGAGGGTCCGGCTTGCCCAGCCGAGGGCAATGAATTCTGTCTCGAGTGTGACGCGGGCTTTCATTTAGACGGCGCTGTCTGCCAAGAGAATGTCTGTCAATGCCGCAACGGGCAGGTCGATGCCGATGCATTCTGCGAATTCAACAATGGTGATGCCTGTCAGGCCTGCGATGATGGATTTTATTTAGAAGACGGCCGCTGCAGACCCAATCTCTGCCAATGTGACAATGGCAATGGGGCCATCGGTGCAGCCTGTCCTGCCAATGGCGACGCTCTGTGTACCGAATGCATGAATGGCTTTCAATTGGTCGATGGAGCCTGCCAGCCAAATCAATGCGTGTGTATTAACGGCGTGGGCGCACAAGGTCTCGATTGCCCGAATCCAGGCCGACTGCAATGCGAATCATGCGATGAGGGCTATCGGCTAGAAGGGCGTATTTGCGTCCAATCCGACTGCCGTTGTGCCAATGGACGCCCTGTGAGCCCGGACCTATGCCCAGGCGTCGGCGTCAACCTGTGCCGCGATTGTAATGATGGCTACACCTTAGTGGACGGTCAATGTCAGGCCAACACCTGCGAGTGTGTCAACGGCGAACCTGCGGTCGGCGAACTCTGCCTCATCGAAGGGGAACCCGTGTGCATCAATTGCGACCCAGGCTTTGTCCTCGATGGCAATGACTGCGTGGCACAGCAATGTGTGTGTGCAAATGGGGTCGCAAGCCAGGGCATCGATTGCCCGCGCGCGGGAGCAGAGCATTGCCAGCAGTGCGACGCTGGCTATCAACTGCGCGATGATCGCTGCGAACTCATTCCAGTGCCTCGATGCGACGATGCCATCCAGAATGGCTCTGAGACCGATGTAGACTGCGGTGGTGAGTGCGACCCCTGCGGTGTTGGAGACGAGTGCGATGGCCCAGACGATTGTGAAAGTGATCGATGTGACCATCAATGCGGTGACCCCGCTCAATGCGAGCTCACGTGTCTGCCCGCCGCGGTGTGTGGCGACGGCGTCGTCGAGGACACAGAAGCGTGCGATGATGGTAATGCCGTCACCGAAGAGTGTGAATACGATGAGATAAACTGTACGGTCTGCGCGGCCGATTGCACAGAACAACCGGGCGTCACTCGACTCTGCGGCGACGGCAACGTCGACCCTGAAGAACAATGTGATGACAACAATGGCATCACCGAAGAATGTGCATACGGTGAGGCTAACTGCACCATCTGTGCTGCTGATTGCACCGAACAACCCGGTGCAACTCGCCTATGCGGCGACGGCAACGTCGACCCGCAAGAACAGTGTGATGACAACAACACCGTCACCGAAGAGTGCGATTATGGACAAGCAGCGTGCACCGTCTGTGCCGCTGATTGCACAGAACAAGCTGGCGTCACCCATGTCTGCGGCGACGGCTCTGTCGATAGAGACAATGGCGAGACCTGTGATGACAACAATACCGTCACCGAAGAGTGCGCGTATGGCGAGGCAAACTGCACCGTCTGTGCCGCTGATTGCACAGAACAAGCTGGCGTCACCCATGTCTGCG
>PCCS01000057.1 GCA_002731825.1 Myxococcales bacterium | reverse complement strand
CCTTGACCGCCACGACCGCCATGGACGCCGCCGCCCGTACCGCCAAAGCCACCTAAACCACCAAAGCCGCCCAGTGCGCCGCCCGACCCACCGATGAGAGCTGAAATAGGTCCGTCTCCGTAGGTTTGGCTAGGCGGAGGGTTCGGCTCTGGACGCACACAACCGGCACCTGCCTGGCCCCCAGTCTGCCCTTGCCCGGGCGAGCCATCCGACCCGACATCACCGAGTGTACCGAGGCCGCCGATGGTCATGTAGGCCCCGCCATGACCGCCGTGACCGCCGCAACTGCCGCCGCCACCGCCGCCGCCGCTGCCTGCCCCGTCTCCATCACCGCCCCGGGCACCCACACCACCACAGGGGCCTTCGCGCGGTCCCCCCGGTCCACCACCAACACCATTACGAGCAACGCAGCCTAATCCTCGGGCGAATCGGCCACCAGCCCAAGCGCCCGGTCCGGCGTCACCACCGTCGGCCCCAACATTAATCTGCCCATCGGCGCCTGAACCACCGTTCGCTTGAATGGTTCCAGCGACGTCGACTTGACCGTCAACTCGCAGAATAAGCGCTCGCTGACCCCGTATGGTGAGTGTGACACCCTGACTCACAGTCAATGATTCGGTTCGTAAAACGATGGCATCTGGGGCGTCGAACGCACCAAGAACGGGTTGACGAACAAGACGCGCTTGAGGATAGAGCGGGTCTCCCGGCTCCAAGGACTGCAGGATAATCTGAGCGCCATTGCTCACGTACAGCGTATCCGTATCAATGACGGCATCGGCATCAAAAATCAGGGGCGCAAGTATGGCATCCGGCAGATGTAATCCATCTTCACAGATTGCTAAGGGCCCCGAGTCAACCGCAGCCAAAGCAGCGTTTTCACATAGATCTCCCACACCATTTCCACTGGCGTCGCGCTGGTCAGGATTAGGTCGATCAGGACAGTTATCGACGTCATCCGCTATGCCATCTCCATCTCCATCGCCATCGCCATCGCCATCGCCATCGAGGCCGACATCGGACTCTGGCTCGTTTTCAACCCCTTGGTCGTCGTTCCATTCAAGGGCGGCATCGTCAAAAATGGAGTCCTCAGCGCCCCCAAAATCAGACCCCATATCCGCATCATCTTGCTCATGGATAGCGGCCAGGTCGTGCTCCACTTGAGCATCTCGAGAGCCTGGAACAACGTCCATTTGACCATCGGGTTGATGGAACCCATCCGCCGCCCCTGCCGCATCATCTGCATCCGCAGCGTCAAGGGCCAATGCGCCATCTGTTGCGGCCGGATTGGCATCCATTGATCCAGCCATATCGACATCGGCCGCAGCGTCCTCGGTGGGCTGAGCATCGATAGCCCCACCTAAGTCAATCGGCATAGCCCCATCGTCGTCCAGTGTACTGTCCACCGCCGATGACCCATCCATGGGCGGTGCTGAATCTCCGGATAGTGTTGAATCAATCGGTTGACTCACAGCCTCATCGACGCCCATATCAAGGTGCGAATCAGACTCAGGAAAGCCTGTATCGAAGGTCGCTAAGGGCCCCATGTCCATTATTTCAGAATCAAAAGCTGACGAGTCGACACCCATTTCTTGTTCTAAACATTCGTAGTCGCCAGCGAGATTCCGGCGGCAGAAAAAGCCATCACTGCACTGATTACTCGCCGTTCGACAATCTCGCCCATCGGGCATCTCGGTGGATAAGAGCTGGCTGTCATCGCAGGCAGTGAAACCGATCAAGAGCAGAGTGAGAGCGAAACGCAAATTACCCATGGGGGTGCCCTTATCTTGATGGATGGAGATGTCTCTAGAGTCTCATAAGATGAGCACTTTGGACACTTGGTTAGACGCCTGAGCAGATAAACACCTCAAGGTCGTACGCCCCGTGACTCAGCGGCCCTCAGAAGCATGGGCCCGGCTGGATCTCGAGCTGGTAGGCAGCCCCGCTGCGGAGAGCTGCGTGATAGGCTGTCCCCGGCATGGCCCGAACAGCCAAAACACCCAGGTAGTAGGTCTGACCCTGTCTCAAATTAAACTCGGCCATGGAGTTAAAGGATGTGCGAAAGTCATCATTGCACACCACCTCGTCCTCACGTTCACAACCGTCTTGTCTAATTGAGAGCGCCAAATCAATGTCGGCGCTTCGACTCATGAAACAGACCATCCCGTTTTGAGGCGCGACGATGCGAAAGCGGTCAGATGGAACCCCGAGACCGTTCAATGCACAGAATGTTCCCGTATTTGAGTCATTGGAATCAACTTGGCCTTGAAAGATATCACCGACGTTGAGTCGGGGCAGGTCATCACACCAATTGCCATTATCGTCGGGCTGTTCGGGCTGCTCCGGCTGTTGGTCCTGTGCGGGTGCATCGACACCACCGCGAACGAGAGCGCGCCGCGCAGTGAGGCTGCCGATGTCTAGACAGGGTCGTCCATCGGGACGGATGGGCAGACGCGTTTGCATGAGACCACCGCGAACCAGTCGCGGCTGAGAGCGGACTAAACCCCGATGTTCAACTGAAAGAGCCGATTCGCCACCAAGTCGAATCGCCATTGTAAACCGTCCATCAGGACGACTGGTTGTGCGGCTGCTGCCACGATACGATAAACCACGACTGATGGCACGTGCACCCCCCAGGGGCCGATTATTGCGGTCCACAATGACCCCTTCGATGCACGTTGATGTGCTGGGTATATCCGCGTTCCAAGTCGAAAAATGGCTGACTTCACCGACATAGACCGACCGTCCTGCATCAAGCCGAGCGACGCCCTGTTCGACCCATCGATTGGTCTCTTCATCAAGGTGCCAAAGCGGCACCTGTTCAGGGAGGACTTCATCGTCACTCAATGGGATGGATGGCACGGGGATTTCGATTGTCGCTGTCTGACCCGGACCGAGCTGTAATTTTTCACCATTGCGGCTCAATTCCACGTTGATCATGCCGAATGACTCCAACAACGTCTCTTCTTGATTTGCGCCGAGTCCGGTCATACTGGCTGGAAGATGAGCCATTTCAACCTCGACTGACGGATCGATAGGCGTGATAGAAATCTCGGCTGGACCGTCGACAACTTGGCCATCCTCATTGACAACACCCCCAGCCGGCAGCTGCACAGCCGATCCCCGAGTCGACTCAAATCGCCCGCCGTCGGTGGCATTGAATGGCACCGGCTCATTGGCGGGTAACAGTTTAAAATGGACCATTGTGGGACTGCCATCGACCACTGCAGCAGTCTGTAAGCTCGGCAGGAAACCATCCATGTCGACACGAATGACAGTCCCATCACGAACACCTGTATCCAGCTCGTAGATGCCGGTGTCATCAGAGCGCGTTTCGACGTCTCCCACCCGGACAAGCGCACCCGACAGGGACTGCCCATCTTGAGTCGCAATCAGGCCACGAAGGACTGTCCTGGCCTCGATAGGCTCGGGTTCCACGGGGTCACCCACGATGGCCTCAGTGCCGTCGGGACAGCGAATATTGGCTGTGCCGTCGTCATTCTGCGACACGCTGCATCCAACGGCGTAGCGCTCTCCATCAGCGCATTGGATCTGTGGTGTCCCATCAGGTCCAGCATCGAGCTGACATCCGATGACAGCACTTGAGCCATCAGTGCAGCGGATGGTCGCTGTGCCATCTCCGTTTTGGACAACGGTACACCCCTCACCAGCAGCCCCTTGCGGTCCTTGTGGGCCTTGCTCACCGGGGTCTCCGGCAGGCCCCTGCTCGCCGTTCGGACCCCGTTCGCCCGCAGGACCTCGTTCCCCGACTGCACCCGGCTGCCCATCCAAACCGTCTTCGCCTTGGAGTCCCATCGGGCCCGGCTGGCCATCGGCACCCATTGCACCCATTGCACCCATTGGACCTCTTGAGCCTGTTTGACCAGAGCCTGTTTCACCATGACGAATCAAGACCGGGTCGCCCCCAGGACAGACGATCTCGGCTCCCTCTGGCACGTCATTGATTCTGCAAGGTTCCCCATCGTCAACAGCGGCCGAACATGCGGCCAGAAACAGAGCAATGTAAAGCAAGGAGAAAAGGTGTCTAACCCAAATCATACGGCCCCCCGTGTGGACTCGATCGCCCCCGATCGATGGTGTTTCATCTGCCCAAAATAAAACCGTCAGTCGGCACCCTGACTCTTACTTGGACGCAAACTGGACTGTCTATCTAACCATTAAGATTAAAATAGTTTAATTATACTGTAAAAACAATGGGTTATCAAAGGTCATGAGCGTACATTAAAGGGCTGCCTAAGATGGCATGATGCAGGGTCTTTTGGAGATAAAAATCCATGGTTTGACTCACTTGTGTGCGCTTAATCTAATCCAATTGGATGCGCTATCGAATATTGATTTTGCCTGTCATAGCCCATTGAAATGCATAGAGAATGAGGGGCTCATAAGACCATAAAATGCCATTAAACTCGCACTTTTAAACCAAAGAATATAGGGTCTTTATATCTCGTAGACCTTTGTAAATATGGACTTAAGAAATGACAGCATACGGCCGGACAATCGCTCAAATCTTGATGCTGATTGCGCTGTTCCATGTACACCAGGCACGCGCACAAGAGCCGGTAGTTGGTGAGCAGACCACCGAGTCTATTGGCGAGCTTGTGGCGCAGCAATTTAAGCCACCCAGTCAGCAAATGATCAACGATGCCACTATGGCCCTTTATGTGGAGGCGGTCCCTCATAAAAGCAAAGAGACGTGGACACGGGGCAACAATCCGTCAGCCTATAGTCAGGACCGCAATAAGAGTAATGTCCGAGCCATTTGCCTGGGCGAAGAAAACGGTCAGTACGTGTTTCTCACACTTCGATTTTTTGTCGACCCATTCTACCCCAACTATCATGTTCAAGGTCTCGAGATGGCCCCCATTCCTGGGCGGTATCGAAGTAAGAAGAACGCCAAGTACACAGGCTTCCTGTCCGCACAGCGCGTTTGGTTGACGCAGACAACCCATACGGGAGGCGGTCAAATCGCTGTTGGGACTGTCAATTCCATGAGCGTAAAGAACGACTTCGAACTTAAAGAATGCAGCATGGTCGGACGATTTACCAAGGGCTGTTCGGATGTCGATGGCAAACGCTACCAAGATCCAATCCGCAAGCTGTGGTTGGCGCGAACTGTATTTGAGATGGAGAAAGAGCTCAACGGAGACCGTCAGGCCTTTGTCCAAACCTTCGGCAATCACGATGTCGCGACCATCCGGGTGCCCAAAAGCTTATGGAAAAAACCCATCAGTCACCTTGGTCTCAAGCATCCCACTCAAACCGTGCGCTTACTCACCGAGAAGCAAATCGAACTCTTTGGATTTCAATTTGTTCTGATGAGCAAGGACGCCTTGAAAGCGGTGCGGGACTTTGAGATTCCGACCGCGACGCGCAAGTCAGGTCTGTATTTAACGGCCTTACATGCAGCCAGTCTACTCAATCCCCAATGGGTCTTTATCATTAAGGGCACTGATATGTTGCTCGGTAAGCTCTATGCAAAGGCTGGCATCACGGAGACCACGCTCCTAAGGACCCCCGCAGCGATGAAAGCTGTAAGCAAAGGCATCGGCGTTTTGCGCCATCGTTTTCCCGCGCCGAAATGACTTAACGGACTCATTAGATGGACCGTGAGTCAGTGTCACTGTCGGCAACTCACCACAAGTGGATAAGGCATACTTGGGTCATCGAGAACTCGGACTTCAACGCCATAAACAGGCTCGAGCACCTCGGGCGTCAAAACGGCTTTTGGCACACCATACGCTGCGACCTGGGCGCCGGAGAGGAGGAGTACACGGTCAGCGTATTGGGCAACCTGATTTAAGTCATGTAAGACACTGACGACGACCCCACCACCGTCAGCAAAGGCACGTGCGCAGGATAACACCATGTGCTGAGCGGCTAAATCCTGGCTCGCTGTCGGTTCGTCTAAAAAGAGGTATTTAGTCGTAGACTGATCAATGGATTGCGTGTTGGCCTCATCAGGCCAGACCTGAGCGAGCACCCGCGACAAGTGAACTCGCTGGCGTTCACCGCCGGACAAGTTGGTATAACGCCGATTTTCAAAGCCTGCCAAGCCAGTCTTTTCGAGTGCAGACGCGGCGATTTCAATATCCCTTGGTTTCTCGACTCCATGATTATTGGCAGTGCGACCCATCAAAACGACATCGAGTACCGTAAACGGAAAGCTCAGATCTGAATCCTGAAGCAGAACGGCTCGTCGGGTCGCCAAAGCGTCGAGGGGCCAATCGAAGAGAGACACCCCATCAATCTTTATTGTGCCCGCGGCTAAGGGTAATTCTCCGGAGAGACCACCTAAGACCGTTGATTTACCAGAGCCGTTGACGCCGGCAATGGCTAAAAACTCGCCCGCGTCTACGCGAAAGCTGATGGTATCTATGATCGTTCGTCCACCGCGTTTAATGACTAAGTCCGATACATTAATACTCATGCTTGGAACACCTAACGCCTTGCTTTGATCAGCAGGAATAAAAAGAAGGGCGCTCCGAGCATCGTCGTGACGACACCCACCGGCAATTCACTGGGCATGACCACGATCCGGGCAAAGGCGTCTGCACCAACCAAGAGCGTGGCGCCTAAAAGCATGGATCCAGGCAGCACAATCCGATGGTCCGGGGACACTGCAAGGCGAATGAGGTGAGGAACGACCAATCCAAGAAATGCGATCATACCCGCGATTGCAACCGTGGCCCCAACACCGAGGGCAACGACAAAAATAGCGATCCGATTGACCTTCTGGACCGATACACCCAGATGCATCGCTTCGGTTTCTCCGAGCAGAAAGCAATTCAACGGACGAGCAAGCCAAAAACTGCCGATGATGGGAACAAAGAGCAATGGCGCGATCATGATTAAGGCATCCCATGTGGCCGCCCCCAAGCTCCCAAGCATCCAGAACGTCAGCCCCCGTAACTCGTTATCATCGGCCACGTATTGAAGCAGACCCAAAGCTGCAAAACCGATTGCATTAAAGGCGATACCGGCCAACAGCATGGTCGAAACGGATAAACGCCCCCCGGTCAAGGACACGCCATAGACCAAGTAGGTGCAAATCGCTCCACCAGTGAAAGCGGCCATCGGAAGGGCCAATTGGTCCAATGGTGATGGCAATTGTTCGATCAGGCTCGACCCAAGAACGATCATCGTCGCGGCGGCAAGGGCCGCACCACTGGAGACACCGATCAACCCAGGTTCGGCCAGTGGGTTTCTAAATAGGCCCTGCATAATCGCACCAGAGACGGAGAGGACAGCACCGACAAGCAACCCGAGAACCACCCGAGGCATTCGGATGCTCCAGACGATGGCCGATTGCGCAGATTCAAACGCCCACGGTAGGTCGATGCCCACCGGCTCCAATAAAATGGCCAGTGTGGTCCCCAGCGCCAAATCCAATGCGCCTACACTGACGGCGGTTGTGGTTGCAAAAAGCAGGAGTCCAAAAAGGACTGATAAGACGAGGCCCCGCCGACGTCGCATGGCAGCGACAGCGTCGAAGGCACCCGTCAACTCACTCACTTGTAAATTGCACGCGCGAGTTCAAGAAGCGCGTCACCTGTCCGAGGACCAAATCCAAGAAGTCTCAGATCATCCATAATCACCAGTCGCTTTGCTTTGCCGGCCGGTGTGAGGGCAATGCCAGGAGACCCCCAGAGCGCCTCGGCACCGCCAACGGCTTTCAAACTTCTCGTCGTGACCAAGATGACGTCCGGTTTTGCCGCCAGCAGCGCTTCCGTAGACAAGACCTTATAACCGGGAAAATCAGAGACAGCATTGGTGGCACCAGCTGCATTGATCATGGCATCGGCAGCCGTCCGTGTGCCGGAGACTTGCATGGCTGACCCACCGTGGACAAAAATAAACAAAACCCTCAGCTTTGATTTGCCCTTGCTGTGCGCCTGTGCCTGAGCGAGTTTACTCTTCAGATCCTTGATGAGCTCACCGGCCTTTTTTTCCTTTTCGAGTAATTTTCCGATGGTTTCGATACGACCGATAGCGTCTTTGATGGACTTCGATGCGGGGACCATCTCCAAGCGAATATTTGCCGATTTGAGCTGGTCGGGAATCGACTTCGGCCCGAGGACAGACGATGCAAGAACCAAATCCGGCTTGAGGGACGCAATGCCTTCAGCGGACGTCTGACGCACATAGCCGACTTTCGGTTTGCGAAGGGCTGCTGGTGGGTGCAAACTCGATACGTCGACTCCAACGACTTGCTCACCCAAACCGAGCGCGAAGACAGTTTCGGTAACACCGGCACCAAGGGTCACGATTCGACTCGGGGCGGCATATGCACTGGCATTGATCGCCACGGCGAGTGTGACCAGAAAAAAACTTCGAAGCATAGTTTAACTCTTTTCTTGTTTAGGTTTTGAAAGCAGCCGGATCCACAAAATCCATGGCCGGCTCTTTGGCGGATGCCTCCTATGAGGCATCGCAATCACATCGTTCTGTCCAGACGCCTTCGTTGGACGCACATTCATCTTCGCTCAATTGACAATCGCACATGTGCGTCGGGGGGCCAGAGTAGCACCCATAAGCGCCGTCTTGGGACGTGTCGCCCGCACTGGCCTCAGTGTCTTCGCTCGACTGGGCGGAATCACAGTCACATTGCTCTGTCCAAACGCCATCATTGGCTGCACATTCATCTTCACTCAGTTGGCAATCGCACATATGGCTCGGTGGCCCCGAGTAGCACCCTGACGCGGCACTCTCAGTCTCTTCAGTCTCTTCAGTCTCTTCAGTCTCTTCAGTCTCTTCGGCGACACCGCACTCACATTGGCCCGTCCAAACACCATCGTTTTCCGTACATTCATCTTCGGTCAATTGGCAATCACACATGTGATTCGGTGGCCCAGAATAACAGCCAGCCCCAGCGGTGCCAGCGTCCATTTCTGTGCCCATTGCTTGTCCACCACCACTGGATTGAGGATTGTCAGTATCGTCCGGTAAACGACCAGTACCAGAGGCCAATTCGGGCAGGCTCGCGGGTGCGTCGATTTCTTTCCATTGAAGGCTGTAGACAGCCGAGTCACCGGCTTCATTGTAGTAGCTCAGGATTTGCAACGCGTAGAAGGACTGGCCAGACCCCGCCCGGACCAGCCAATAGCCCGCATAGGGCGTCAGTTGGTGTGTCTCTCCATTGTAGCTGTACCAATCGGAGAAAACCAACTCGGATGCGCTGGATCCATCACTTAACCAAGCGTCATCAGGGGCCTGACTGGCATCGGCAAATTCAGCATCCGCCAGGAACTGCCCCACGGCTGTCCCTGTGCCACTTCCGCCACCATTCAATCGAATCGCAAACCGACGAAAGGCCAGGTCCCATTGGGCATCGGCACCGACAACGCCTGCGGTCAAACTGAGCCTAATCCAATCGTCACGACTCGTGGCATCCACGGCCATCGAATAAACACCGTCAGTGCTCAAAGTTGGCGTTGCATCAGCTGCTTGATTCCCATCTTCACCGGTCGAATCGATGCTCTTCGAGCAGCCAACGGTCAGGGCGATGAGCAGAACCCCGGCTAATAATTTAAGATAAGTGGTCATTCATATCTCCATCAGATATTGGCGGACAATCCGAGCACAAAACGTCTCGGGCGTTGATTTAAATAGACGGCTTCGCCCGCATCAGTGAGGTTTTCAGCACGGGCCGTCACGGACAAAACAGTGTGGAATTTCCAAACGACTGACGTCGCTAAATTAAGATACGACGCCGCGATAACGTCGGTCATATTCATGGCATCGTCAGGTACATAGAATGGTCGTTCGCCGGTCCATACAGCTTGCGTGTGCCAACTTAATCCAGCGGGTGGGTATCTCAGCGTCAAAGCCCCGCTAAACTGATGTGTTGGTCGACCGGCCAAGGCGCGTCGTTGGATTTCATCATAGGCGTCTAAGTATTGGTAACCGAACCTCAGTATGGCAAGGTACCCATATCGCAAGAGCAATTCGGCTTGGCCTCCCTGGGTTGTCACGTCTGTTTGATTGACGAGCTGATACAAATCAAGGCTGCCATCGGCGCTTCCCGGTGCGACCAAGTCATAATCGATCAGACCCTCTATCTCGTTTCGAAACAAATTGAGGTAGACGCTTGCGAAGGATTTGATCTTTAAATCTGCGCTCAGTTGGTAGCTCATGGACAATTCAGGCTCAAGTGCGTCATTGCCCCTTACAGTGTAGCCAACACTTGGGTTGTCAAAGCGGAGATACAATTCCTTGAACGTGGGGGCTCGATACCCTTGACCAATGCTGGTCCTCAACGTCAAGGACTCGATGGGATCATAACGCAGCGCGACACGAGGGACGGCGACATGGCCAAATCGACTGTCCCCTTCAAACCGACTGCCTGCGACCAAGACGAGATAGGGGTCATTGAGTATGGTCCAAACGTTTTGCAGATAGACCGCACCGCGATAACGATCAGCGGTTCTGCATGATATCGATGGGGACTCAAAGTCACACTCGTTGTATCTCACAATTCTTGGGTTTTCTGCGGTCTCAAAGATCCCATCAACGCCAAGACTAAGGACATTTTGCGCAGGCAGTTTGAGGTCGGTCTGCCCGTTGCCTTGGGTATACTGAAGCCGAGAATCTTCGTACTTGTCTCCTCTATCGGACAGCCGCTGGTCCATCAGAAATTGATCTCGGAGGTAATTGTATCGAAGAGATGAAACGAACCGGTCTCCCCCATCCGCCTTGTGCTCAAAACTCATGAAAGCATCGTACATATCGACCACTTGGCGGCGGTCAAAGACAGCGCCATTACCCGATGCATCCACACCAGCTCTTTGCCGCTTTGCGTATTCGATACCTACATTGAGACGGGACCGCTCTAAAACATTGACTCGCGAGACACCTCGGAGATACCAATCCTCGATGGAACTGCCATCGGTGGCCTCGTCGATTGCCTCATCGTTAGACGCAACCCTGAAAGCCGGTAACCAATGGTAGCCTCCAGAAACAGTGCCTGACACGCGGCCTGTCCGAGTACTCAATCGCCCCACCGTCTCCGATGATTTGTCATCGCCAAAAAATGTCTGTAAATGCGTGCTCACGTGGTCTTCACGCGACTCTTTTCGAGTGATGATGTTAACCACGCCGCCCAACGCATCAGCACCGTACAGGGCGGAACCAGCCCCCCTTAAAATCTCGACGCGTTCGATGTTTTCAAGATTGAGTCGCTCAATATCAAAGACGCCGTCTTTTGAACCAGGAATCCGGTCTCCATCGAGCAAGACCAAGGTATGCTTGGCATCAAGGCCTTGTAGGGCGATACCCACGCCAGCGAAGGTTCGTTGGACTTGCACGCCGGGGGCATTGGCCATCAATTGGCCCAAATTGGTCGCACCGCTCTCTTCGATTTCTTTGCGGGTTATCACTTCAGTCGATATGGGACTGTCGGATCGCCGTTGAGGCGTTCGAGTGCCGGTAACAATCATATCGTCGTCGCCACCGTCAGCCTGCGTTTCTTTTCCAGAAACCGCTGTCGAATCGACGCTGTTCGGTTGAGCATAAGCGGGTGTCCATACAGCAGCCAAAACGGCCAGTGTCAGATAGACAGAACACCTTCGAACAAACTGTAAAGAAGAATCCATGACCACTTGTTGCGGCTTCCCGTCAGTGAACTAGCATCCACACATATCGGTCCAGATACCGCCGGCTTCGCCACACGCCGCTTCATTGGTGTCACAGTCACACATATGCACGGACAGGTCGTAGCACCCTGAACCGTCTGCGGCAGCACCACCGCCCGGCTGCGCTTCAGCACAGCCACACTGATCTGTCCAGACCCCACTTTGGTCGGCACACGTCGCTTCATCGACGTCGCAATCACACATATGAACGGAGATATCATAACACCCAGCACCCATTGGGCCACCCATCTGAGCGCCACCGCAGGAACAGGTCTCCGTCCAAACGCCACCTGCGTCACCACATGCCCCTTCGTTGGTGTCGCAATCACACATGTGACTGACGGGATCGTAGCAGCCCGATGATTCAGACTCTCCGCCGGCGCCTCCACCGCCTTGTGGACCGGACGCACACGCGCACTGTTGAGTCCAAACTCCGTCAGCATCAGCGCACGCGTTTTCACTGATCTCGCAATTGCACATATGACTGTTCTGATCGTAACAGCCTGAGCCATCGGTACTCGTATTGCCCCCGTCGGTGACACCACCAGCGCCGCCTGCACCGCCTGCACCGCCTGCGCCTCCGTCGCCACCAGCTCCACCCATGTCGACGTCACTTATAGAGCCCCCAGCAGCGCCGGCGCCACCGGCCGCATCTGCGCCGCCAGTTCCACCATTGCCCACTGCACCGGCGCTGCCGCCACCCCCATTATCATCGGACGAATCATCGGTGTCTGAGCCACAGCCGACCACCAGTAAAAAACTGATAAAACAGGTCAAATTCAAAAGCGTCATGTTAAAAATTCCTAAAAGATACACTGCGCAATAAATGGCTTTAACTATCGCGCTTTCGGTCCATGTGTAATGATTTTGAGAATGATTTTCAATTTAATTATTTAGTTGCACCCATTTGCCATGTTGCATAGCGTTGTGAACAGCTGATTTCCGCAGCCTATACGGCCTATGCAGCGGGTGAATTCGCGTCTTGAAAAACCATCAGGTTTGGCGCTAAGAGTTGACCTGTGGATATGATAATTTAGTACGATCCTAGACCGACTTGAGACCCGCGCTCAAAGACGTCTGGGCGCCTCCGAGAAAGCAATGTGAATGCGATGAGTGACCAAGATTTGACGACAGCGCAAAAGCAAGAAATCGACTCCGCGTCTAAAAACGCCAAACGAAATGAACCAGCCATCAACGTAAAGCAATGGCTGCAAGACGTTCATGTGGCAACCTTAGGGACCTTGGCCGCAAAACCAGACCTTTTGGGATTTCCCGTCAATTCAGTGGTCCCCTTCGCCATCGACTCAGACGGCGCCCCCTATGTGCTCATCGCTCATATTGCCGCACACACTCAAAATCTGAAAAAGGATACGCGTTGTAATTTGTTTATACGACAGGGTCTGACAGAGGGTGATCCGCAGGCACAGTGGCGAGCGACTTTACTCGGTCATATGGAAATGCTTGTCGTCGACGAAACGCAGTCGGCTGGCGACCTAAAGCCATACCAAAGCGCCATTTCCGAGGCGGAGTTTGTCGAATTAAAGGCCCGCTATCGAGAGCGCGTACCCAAGAGCGACAGCTACTTCCAAACCCACGACTTCAATTTCTGGAGACTCCGAGACATTAAGAAAGTCCGCTATATTGCCGGCTTTGGCCGCATCTGTTGGTTCGATGGAGACGAACTATTGGGCCGTGAGAAAACAAACGAATTGGCTCAAGTTGCAGGCGGAGCAATCGAGCATATGAACGACGATCACATCGACGCTCTGGAGCTCATCTGCCGTAATCTCCATGGGTTTGAGCCAAAAGACATTAAGATGTCAGCCCTAGATAGCCGCGGATTCTTTTGTGAAATAGCCGATGAGCCTGGCCTCATCTATACCTCATTCGGATACGAAATCACTCAAGACACGCTCAGACAAGCCATGATCGATGTCACCGTTCGTGCCCGACAAGCAACGGCCACTTAAGTCGTCGACGCACGCGTCTTGGCTGCGTTTAGGTAGAAAACAAAACTCAGAGGTTTTTTTCGACGTCGCTTAAGTGAGCAAGGACCTCAGCGATTTCGCCGGTCGCCTTGTCCCGCTGCTCTTTTTTAGCCAACCCCTGGTTGCTTAAAATAACAACCGTGGCAGGGTGAACGATTAAGTCCTTGGCGTGATAGCATTTATCATCGGGACTCTTAGGTAGTTTTCCATCGGAATGATAGTCGCGCTCAATTGCGTCGAGCGATAATGATGTCAGCTGCTTTGATGCAGCGAGGAGCGCGCCTAAGTACGCGCCACAGTCAGAATGTTTTTTTGAAAAGGCTGAGGCAATCCGCTCACCAAGCGCGACCAATTTCTCGGCCATAGCGCCCACGGTCTTTGCGTCTTTACCCGACTGAATCGAATCTAGGAGTGACTTCGCGAGGGTCCCATAGGCTTGAAGATCAGCTTTACCTGACGTCGCCTGGCTTGAGTCAGGCTGAGGCGACTCGACTGTCTTTTTCACCGTCTCGGCTTTGGCCGTCTCGACCTTGGCCTTTGTCGATGACGGCAACGACTTATCGGTCGTTGAACAGGCACAGAAGAGACATGATGTAAGCACAACAAAAATGGATGAATTTAGGTTTTTCATAAGAAAACTTCGCCTCCGATGGATGAGATAACTGTGTGTTGATCTACTGTGAAAGGGTTAAATATTCCATTCCAAAACGGGTATTTAATATCAGTAGTTTTACAGATCACGTCAGTTGCGACCCACATCACGCCAGCTTGCCAATCCGCGTCATCTCGCCGACCCACAAGCGGTTTGAGGGACGCTGCTGTAAGACAGCAAATCGCCGTAGGCTCTCGGTCATGTTTCGTTGGAGCCTTTGTCAGGATGACGTCTAACCCCGGTGGATGCGAATTTATGAGGGTAACTATTGCCAACGGAACCGGTTCTCAATATGGTCCCCGTGCAGAAATAGGGGAAAGCACAGCGCGGTTTATTGACCGCTCTCAAAACTAAAACACCGGAGGTATTCCCATGAGTATTTTGGTCGGCCGAAAGGCACCCGACTTCACCACACAAGCTGTCAAAGCCGATGGCGAGATCGTCGATAATTTCAACTTCGAAGAAGCCCGCAACGGACGATATGCTGTTGTCTTCTTCTACCCAATGGACTTCACCTTTGTGTGCCCGTCGGAAATCATCGCCATGGGCCACCGAACAGAGAAATTACGGGAACTGGGTTGCGAGGTCGTTGGCGTGAGTATTGACTCTCATTGGACCCACAACGCGTGGCGAAATACATCCGTTAATGAAGGTGGAATCGGCCCGGTCCCCTTCGCATTGGCTGCAGATATGACCCGAGATATCTCGACGGCCTATGGCTGCTTGGCTGACTCCGAAGATTCGTACTATCCATTGGGTGTATCGATGCGAGCGACATTCGTCATCGACCGAAATGGCATCGTGCGACATCAAGTCGTCAACGATGAGCCCCTTGGCCGCAACATGGACGACGTCGTTCGTCTCGTCGAGGCGCTCCAATTCTTTGAAGAGAATGGCCAAGTCTGTCCGGCTGGATGGCAGAGCGGTGACAAAGGAATGACCAACACACCCGACGGTGTGGCCTCATACCTCGCCGACAACGCAGACAAACTCTAGAAAACGACCCTTGAACGCGCTCAGCATCGAGTCGGCTGAAACCGGCTCGCACATGCGCATCGAGCGCGTTCATACCCCATTCCCACATTCAGATATGAGACGGAATCAACGCATGCCACTACCGTGTGTATCATCTCGCAATGCGAGGTTGGTGACGCATTGGTGGGCCGAAAAATAGTACAGTAGGAAACCGAGAGCAAAGGGATTAATGGTCTCTGTTTCTCAGGCTATGTACCGGCTGTACATCCAGACTAATTGAGCTGTCTCACCCTGGAGTCAGCCCCGAATTGAATCAGACCCGCGGAGGCTAAAATGACTCGAATCACCGCCTTAATTCTGACAGTGCTGATGCCATATGGATGCGACAGCAGTTCAAACTCATCTCCGGCGAGTGACGTCGGTGTCAGTGCCGACGGGCAAGCGACCCAACTAGACGGTGGACAAGAGAGCCGAGAGGACGTCGAGGACATGCGGGTCGAACAGACTGCTGATATGGCCGCTGGCGGCGCTGGCGGCGTCGGCGGTTCTGGCGGCGTCGGCGGTTCTGGTGGTGCCGGTGGTTCTGGTGGTGCCGGTGGAGCGGGCGGTGCCGGTGGTGCCGGTGGTGCCGGTGGAGCGGGCGGTGCCGGGGGTGCGGGCGGTGTCGGTGGTGCCGGTGGTGCCGGTGGTGCCGGTGGTGCCGGTGGTGCCGGTGGTCAGGCGGCAGATGACTCTGGACCAACCAACATTCTCTTGTTAATCGCCGATGACCTCGGGCTCGATGCGTCCCCGTGTTATGGTTGGCCGACCGCGACTGCAAACACACCCCATCTCGATTCCATTTGCGCCAACGGTATCCGCTTCACAAATGCATGGTCTAATCCAATCTGTTCGCCAACGCGAGCCACCATACTCACCGGACGTTATCCGTTTAGAACGGGGGTCGTCGCGCCGGTTCAAGGTGCTGAGTCACCGGGCATCCGCCTTGAAGAATTCACGATTCCCAAGGCTCTCGACGCACTGGCCCCAGTCGCGTACCGCCATGCCAATATCGGCAAATGGCACTTGGCCGATCGACAAAATGGGAGCGCGGATAATCCAAATGAAATGGGCTATCAGCATTTCGAGGGCTTATTGCGCGGAGGTGTCCCGGATTATTATCGGTATACGAAAGTGGTCAATGGGGTAGAAGAAGATGTCGAGCGTTACGTCACTACGGATACCATCGACGACGCCATTGAGTGGCTTGACGCGGGTGATGGGCACTGGTTTTTGTGGATGGGCTTTAACGCACCACACGCCCCCTTTCATACGCCGCCGGCCCAATTGCACCAACAGGACTTGCCGGAGGCTGAAACATGCCCACGGGGCTCAGAGCGGGTGTGTTTTATCGCATCGATTGAAGCGCTGGACGCCGAAATTGGTCGGTTTCTGCAGACCGTCAACGATCCAAATCTAGAACGCACCCATGTCATCTTCGTTGGGGATAACGGCACACCTGGCCAGGTCATAGAAACCTATCGCTCTGAACAGTCAAAAAACACCCTCTACCAGGGCGGCATACATGTGCCATTGGTCATCGCTGGACCTCAAGTCAATGAGCCTGGTCGCACTGTGGATGCGATCGTAGACATCAGCGACCTATATCCAACAATTCTGGAATTAGCCGGCGCCGTCCCACCTGCCAATACACCATTCGGTGAGGCGATTGATGGGCGCAGCCTACGGCCCTATCTTCGCGACCCAAACACCGTGCCGATTCGCGAATTTATACTATCTGAATTGCTGTATTCAGCCCAATCCATTCATGAAGGTCGGACAATACGAGACCAGCGGTACAAATTGATTCGATGGTTTGAAGACGGAGACGCATTATTCGATTTGACAGCAGACCCAACAGAAGCCAATGACCCGCTCCCACAGCCATTCAATGAAGCTCAACAGGCTGCATATAACCGCTTGACCGAGCAATTGGACGCACTGCAGCAATGAGTCAGGGGCGCTGTAAGAACCGTCACGAGCACCGTGCGACCATATGACGTGGTTTTGTGCCCTCCGTTTCAACACTCAAACCGCCCTGATCCGGGTCTTTTAAAAGCAAGCAAAGTTAGCCTCTGAGCGATCGCGTTGACCGACTTAGCCTGGATCGGCGCATCAGAGCGTCAAGTAATCAGCGAAATCAGCCAGAATGATATTGATCCTTTAGGCGACATCATGTAAAAGCGTGCGACCAAAGTCAGTTCGAGCTGTTGTCCTTGTCTATGTGTTTCGCATGGCCGATCGGGCACGGTGCGGGTGAATTCACGTCACTCAGGCAGAGAGCAAAGCTTAGTCGCTTTGACCGACGGCTGTGATGGCGCTGTCCACACCAGGACTTGTAATTTGGCATTTGGGTCGCGGCGTACTATAAAGTGCGTCGCAAAACAGCCTCAGCTCCTGTCGATACAGGCGTTAAGGTTTTAGAAGAAGACGGTGAGCCGCACGGGACCTAGGTTGCTTGGATCTCTGGCCGCTCGAAGATAAATGAACATTGCCGCCGTGGTTGAGCAGCAAGCTTGACCGAGACAGGCAATGAAGAAAGGGTCTAGCACATGTCTAGATACACAGGCCCCAGAGTCCGCGTGATGAGAGCTTTGGGTATAGATTTGCCAGGTTTGTCGAGAAAGACCATCGACCGTAGACCATATCCACCAGGTGATCATGGTGGCAACAAGCGTGGTCGACCATCGGTTTTCGGTATTCAGCTCAAAGAGAAGCAGAAACTGAAGATGAACTACGGACTGACCGAGCGCCAAATGCGGATCAACGTAAAGAAAGCGCGTCGTTCAAAGGTCAATACCGGTACTCGACTCTTAGAACTGCTTGAATCTCGTTTAGACAACGTGGTCTTTCGGGCGGGCTTCGCTCCAACGATTCCAGCTGCTCGCCAGCTTGTGAATCATGGTCATTTCCTACTCAACGGCCGTAAGACTGATATTCCATCAGCTCTGGTCGGAGCGGGCGATGTCATTCAGTTGCGAGAGAAGAGCCACAAACTGCAGATCGTTGTCGAAGCTCTTGAGCGTCCGTCGCTGGAGATTCCGACTTGGCTGTCGTTTGACCTCGCTGAGAAAACCGTCAAGGTTGTCTCGGACGCAGACGCGGACACGGTACCGTTTCCTATCGATATCCAGCAGGTTATCGAGTACTACGCCAGTCGCCTGTAGCAGGTCAGCACTGCCCGACCCAAATGGTCGGGCATGCTCACTTGAAACTGCACGCCTCTAACAAGCCGAATGCTTGTCCAAGCCACACGTATATCTTATCGGCTCATCTGCCAGTCTGCACCGGATCATGGTCCATGTATGACGCGGCCATTTCCGTATGGACCTTAGGGCCAATGTCCATAAGGGGCAGCTCGTAGACCAATTATCGGATAGACGGCGATCTGTATTCGGAGTACGTACCTGTTTTGGACATTCATAGACCGGTCGGTTTATTGACGGTCTATCCAGCGCGGTATCTTTGGGCCCATCAGCGGGACATCAAACTCAATAAGGTGCTTCAACATAGGCGCGACCCAGAGGAGTCAATTCACCATCAGCCCCAAAGAGATTGATTTTTGGAAAATCTGGTCTCCGGCCTGTAAACCAAGAGTAACGATAGACCATAGGGTGTTGTTCCAGAAATGCGACCACCTCTAACAACCAATTTCGTTCAAACTCATCGGTATTCCAGTCTTCGCCGCGCCAGAGAGCAAATTCCGTGACCCACACCGGTTTCTGATACCGAGATACGATGCGCTCCACCTGGTCTTGGAGGCCAAAGTCGTACCAGTGTAATGCTGTAAAATCCATCTTTGGTTCCCGCCCAAATTGGATTCGGAATTCTTCGAAAAATAGATCTAGCCAAACGATATAGTCATTGGCAATTGGCTCACCATCAACCATCACGCACCCACCGCAGAAATTGACCGCTGGTCCTACCAGTTTGACTTGAAACTCCTCTGCGATCTCCTCAAAGACAGGCCAAATGGACGCTGCATAAGCGGGTGTCATATTGGCTTGGTCACTAAAATTTGGCTCGTTGTAGGTCAATAAATACTTGACGTTGGGATGGACTTGCAAAAAGGCCCTAATCTCATCGGGGTTGTTCCCATTCCACGTCATGGGGACCCAGTCCATTTGATAGTCAACGTAGAGATTTGCGACGATCTGATTGTATCGAGGAGACCAATTATACCACCAGGAGACACCGGGCGAAATCACATCGAAATCTCGTGCGCTCTCAAAACCGAAAGCAATACCACGCTTGTAGCTCTTGCCCAAATCAACCTCTGGCTGACGACCGGAATCGGTCTCTAGACTTGTATCGGGTAAAAGGCGGCCATCAGAGCCAAGGCCCTCATCGTCCGCCAGCTGCATGTCTAGCCCCTGATCCGCGGCAAACATGAGGTCCTGGTCTTGGCTTGGCGCGGTGCCTGACGCATCCGTGTCCATCATCGACCGTTTTGTGGTCGAACACCCGGATAAACTGACGCATAAAATCAGCATGAAATTGAGTGGGCGCGTGATTTGAAGAGACATGGGCGAGTCCTGGCTCAGAACAAGGACGTTTAGGTTAGCACAAAATTAAAGGTTAAACTCAGTTCAACCACGACTAAAGGCACGCGGTGTGAGATCTGTGACATTGCGAGACGTCGGCGTCATCAAATCGAGACATGAATAGCACAGATTGTTTTCCATTGAGTTTAAGTCAGCCTCAATCAAATCAGGCACGGTAGTTGCTAGTCTATTAGCCCGGGATGACTCGGAGGGAATCAGATGAATTGGATATACCGACTCGTGATAATAGTGGTTTTCTTTGGCTGCGCATCCGATTGGCAGTTAGAGGATACTGCGACCGATCTCTTATCGGATCCAACCCACCCCCATTGGACCCATGACCTAGACGATGGGACGCAAAAGAATAACAACAGTATCGATTGTTCGTCGCGCTGGATTGTCGATGAACACGCTGCACGGGCACAGAGGGTCTCCTTCAATGGCGTCGGTGATCGATGCCTCGACGGTCCACAAGACGGCGCTCGCACACTGGGTGATTCGATTCGTACACGATTCGGTCAGCATATAAATCAACGGATACTCGGGCGCGGCGTACAGATATTTAATTGTCGAAAAGTCCAAGGCTCTCGGTCACTGTCAATTCATGCAGAGGGCCGGGCTCTCGATATTTTCATTCCAACCCGCGGGGGTAAGGCCGACAATTCCAAGGGCGATGTGATCGCCAATTGGCTCATCAAAAACGCGAGCCAAATCGGTATTCAGCAAATTATTTGGGACCGGACAATTTGGAATTCCCGTGAAAACCAAGCGTCCTGTTACAAGAAACGACATCCTCATCATGACCATATCCATCTCGAACTCAACTGGGCCGGTGCACAAAAACAAACGCCATTTTTCTACGGCGGTCATGACAATCAATCGCGGATACCAGCGCCAGCACCGCAGGCCCGGCCTGATGAGCCCGCGCCGAATCCCGACCCCGTCGATGATAGGCCACCTGTCAGTGGTGCACAGCCAAGCCAGCCGGCGGCGTCAGACTCAAATGGCCCTGATTCAAATCCAGACGCCAACGAGCCAGACCCGTCAAGACAGCCGCAGATGGACGCTGCAGATTGGCTTGGAAGCCCGTGTTTAGCAGATTCAGACTGTGGATTTACCGTATCGGGACTGACTCCAAGCTGCGTCAAGCCCATCGGGAGCCAATTGGGTATGTGCACATTGAGTTGCGATGGCTTGTGCCCCGACCGTAATGGATTTCCGATGACATTTTGTACTGAAGCCACTGACCTTGGATTACCCGGTATTGGGCTGTGTCTCGCCCAGGCCGATACGGAGAACGGACAGTGCAATGATTGGATTGGCTTCGCCATTGAAAGTCATCAACGCTTTATCGGTCAAAGCCAAGCCAATGCAAGAACCACTGGTGTTTGTGTACCCTACGACCGGGATGGGTCAAATGCAGGCGACGGTCATTCCGAGCCGGCGCTTGATGACAACAATGGCATGTGCGCAGAGCCAGCTTTGCCAATGACCCGACACGGCGAGTCCTGTGACGGTGTGATTGAAAACACCTGGCGCTGCGGGTGTAGCCGCCGATTTGAGACCACCATCTCCCAATTTTGCCGCGAGGGCATTTGGCAAACCTATGATTTGAATCCCCGCGATTGCAGCCGCTGTTCGGGCGATTACAGTTCAGGCTGCGAGCCTCGTTGACGTCGCACAGGCGCAGTCAACATGAGGAGAGTCCTGACAAAATAAAACGATCATTGCCCTTCAGAGCGCCGTTGAAATGCCTCTTCGTCTCATCCTCATTTGACTCCGTATCAATGGCGATGCACTCTTAAGGTGTGAAGACGGGGATGGGGATGATCAGCACTCTACGGTTTACTGCGATCATTTTTCTGCTGACTGCGTGCAGTTCAGCAGACCTAGGGGACCCTCGCTCAGCAACCGATGACCGACCAACGGAAGCGCAAACAGGTAAAGCGGACACTGTGCACGGTGGAGAGTCTTGCAAAATCACTCTGTGCTTGACCGGTGCAATGGACCACAGAACCCCGTCTAATGATGCCTTCAGAGCACTTTGCGAGGATGCGCGTCTCGACGGGCTTGTGTATGATTGCCAGAACGACAGGTGCAACCAAACATTTGACAGCTTTCTTCAGTTTCCCCTGCTGACTGTCTATCCGGCTCTGACTGAGGCCATTGACCGAAACAAAGACGGCATCGTCGACGATAACGATCCCATTTGCGAGGTCAACCTCATCGGGTTTTCATGGGGCGGTGTCAACGCGTTGTCTATTGCACATCACCTGCGGCAAGATCGGCAGGTGCCCAATGGTCATAAAACCATAGAGAAGGCGGTGCTTCTCGATGCCTTTCAGCCGTTTTCATCGGGACGGATGGTCGTGCCGGACAATGTCCGCTCGGTTCGCTCATTCCGACACAGCATCGCCTCGCCTGATGATTGTTCCAGGCACTCTCCCTTAGGGCCGTATTTAGGCTATGCGCCCATCTGTTCAACGGAGCAAGATTGCGCTGATTATGATTATTCACTCTTTCCTGACGACGTCTTCTATGATCGCTATGACACGCCTCATTTAGGTCGCGATATCGGCCATTGCATGGTCCCCGCACTCGCCCATGAACAGATCATTTCGTACTTATCAGAGGCTACAACTGATGCTACCAACGCTGCGATGAACTGATTCAAGCCACAGCAACGGGCTCAGACGATGACACGCTGAGGCCGTTGGGCAAAAGTCGCCCTTAGAAGAACATCTCCTCCAGCATCCGCCACGCACCACGAAAAAAAAGAAAGTATAGATAATAGCCCAAAAAAACGACGGTCAAACCCACGCCCTGTGCAACCCGTCTATAACCAAGTTGTGTGCGCTGTTCTTGTTCTTCTATGTGGCGGATGGCAACGTCTAAATCGGCCGTGGATGGGTGCTTTGTCGCTAAGGTTTCGGCATCAATGCTAACTTCATCGTTCAAAATATCGTCATCCTGGCTAATCTGCCTGAGTAGCCACTCATCGCCGGACCGTTGGAAACGCCAGTATTCATCGATGTTTCGCTCGACGTCCCCTTTTTGATCCCCCTGGGTCTTTACAAGCGTCCCCCGTTCATCCTGTAAGACATCATCCATGGTCCCGGAGATATGGGCCACAAACATATCCTGGTCATTATCCGCATAATCTTTTGCGATAACGAGATCGACCGACGTGAGTCTGATGTTGGTGACCAAATTGACAATGCCCGACTGAATGTTGTTGGTCATCAGTGCTGAAAACTCATCTCGGTAGTCCGGATGGAGAAACGGATACGCGGCTTCTTGATCGTTTCGGGACCAGATATTTTGAATTTGGATGAACACGGTTCGCGTGTGCTGGATGAGATGCTTAGGATCCCAAATTGAATCGCGTGCAGCCGCCTGAGCAAGAACGGTGGCGGCGGCGCGCTTTGCATAGAATTTAAGAATAGCGACATACGCGCTGTAACCCAATATCAGAGGTAGGAAAATGAGATAGAGCAATAATGTACTGTCCGATCCCTCTGTGCCACCCGCACCGGCATGTGCAACCGAGGACGCGAAAACCGCGCCTAATAAAATCCAACCTTGACGACGTCTGTCCTGACTCATGTTCATAGGATCCATTGATTTGAGGAGTGATTTAAAGAGCGCAATCGACGCCTTCCTGGATGAAAGATTAGCCGAGTTTGCTCCGCTATCATATAGCCTCCACCATTTTTCAAGGACCGCTGGGAGTACTCGTTTATGTCAAAAGCGGATCACGCCTGCCTTGAAACACCAATCACCCCAGACCCATCCGACGCCTCGACGAACGCGGCGGCCAAATTTAAAAAACAGAGCCAATTTGTATGAACCTGGATTGACGAAACACCACATGAAATGCTATGTTAGTTATATGTGGTTTCTTCAAGGTACAGTCCCCCATCAGCCGGATGTGACCGGTAACTAACGCGGACCGCGGTCCGTCTACGCTAGAGTACTGTGTCTCGCCAGTGATGCTGGCCTTTTTGAAGAAATTAGAGGTTTCACATGACCGACCTACTAAACGTATTAAGCATACCGCCGGCACTCAAGCCACCAGTAGAGTCCTCTCACTTCGCATATAAAGATTTGTTGGGCGGCGAGTTCTGGAGGCGAATTCCCGAATACGCCAACGTCGATGAAAAGACATTTCTCAACTATCGCTGGCAGACGAAGAAGACGATCCACAAAGCGGACCGTCTCCTGGACGCTATCAAAGATTTGTCGCCTCCCGGGTTTATTGAAGACTGTGAAAAAGGCTTCCAACGGGCGCCTATGTCCGTGAGGGTCAGTCCCTATTTGCTGAGTTTGATCGACTGGGCCAATCCACTTGATGATCCACTGAGAATCCAATTCATCCCTGTGGACTCACGCTTCTTGCCGGATCATCCACAGTTGGGCCTGGATTCGTTGGGTGAGCAAGCGGATGCGCCCTTGCCTGGATTGACACATCGCTATCCAGACAAAGCGCTGTTTTTGGTCATCGACACATGCCCAGTGTACTGCCGTTTCTGCACTCGGTCCTACGCAGTGGGTGTTGACACAGACGGCGTGGAAAAAGTCAGCCTCAAAGCCAATAAGCGGCGATGGGCGCAGGTCTTCGATTACGTAGCATCAAGGCCAGAACTTGAAGACATCGTCATCAGCGGTGGCGATAGCTACAATCTGCGTCCCGATTGGATCCAAGAAATCGGAACTCGATTGCTTAATATTCCCAACATCCGGCGAATCCGGTTTGCCAGTAAGGGATTGGCCGTCATGCCCCAGAAAGCGCTGACGGATGATGCTTGGTTTAGTGCGGTCAGCGAGATCAGTGACTTGGGTCGGTCAATGTATAAAGAGGTGGCCTTCCACACTCATTTCAATCATTCCAACGAAATCACCGAGATTTCAGCTCGCGCGCTCCGACGCTTTTTCGATGCGGGTGTAAAGGTCCGGAACCAAACTGTTTTGCTTCGCGGTGTCAACGATACCAACGATAAGATGGGCACGCTCGTCAAGCGACTGGGTCACATCAATGTACAACCCTACTACGTGTATGTTCACGACCTCGTCCAGGGTGGAGAAGATATGCGAACAACTGTGCAAACAGCTGTGAACATTGAAAAGCATATGAGGGGCAGTACGGCTGGCTTTAACACACCGACCTTTGTGGTCGATGCGCCCGGTGGCGGCGGTAAGCGAGGCGTTCATAGTTATGAATACTACGATCGAAAAAGTGGTATCTCCGTTTATACGGCTCCGGCAGTCAAACAGGGCCAGCAATTCTTATATTTTGACCCGGTCGATCAACTCGAGCCTGAGTATCAAGAGCGCTGGACGCATGAAGGCGAGCGGACACGCATGATCGAGTCTGCACTGGAGCAAGCACGAACCAACCCGAAATGAGTTGAATGCCGGCACGAGCGACGGAACAGGCTCGATGCAAGCTCATTTGCTTGGGTAGATTTTACGACACTTGAACGCGGTGAATAAGTAAGGCAAACACCGCCTCATTTCGTTGGGGTTTTGAAATGAAGATTGGAATTTTTTACGCCACGAATACTGGCTTTACAAAAGACATTGCGGACAAGATTCACAGTAAACTTGGCCCAAAGCTGGTCACGACCTGCAAAAATATAGAAGACCGTACCATCGATGAGATGCTCGGGTATGATGTCCTATTGCTGGGTATTGCAACCTGGGATGCAGGTGATCTGCCCTACGATTGGGCTGAATTCTACGACGACCTCCACAAGTATGACTTCACTGGCACACGTGTTGTGATGTTCGGATTAGGAGACCAGGTCGGCTATCCAGAAACGTTTCTAGACGCCATGGGCATTGTCTATCGTAAATTCTTAGAGCAAGGCGCTCACGGAGACTGTGGATTCTGGCCGACGGCCGCCTATGAGTATTTCGGTTCACTCGCCGTCTATGGCGAGACCTTTTGTGGACTGGCCATCGATGAGGATAACGAGCCAGAACTCACCGATTCGAGACTCGACAAATGGTGCGCTCAAATCATGCGTGAGCTGGGTCTTCTCCAGGTCTGTGACTCAAACGACCAACCGAATAACGCGGCCACCGCGTAATTGGAACGAAGACGAGCCCCAGCTGATTTCGCGGGACAAATGAGACTGACCCGATTCTATTCATGGAGCCAAGCGGCATGCTGAGGCGCACGCTTGGTCTGACTCCACTCTTCGATCATTGCAGGGGCAACCTCATGGAGCATTCGCATTTGCTCCGGTGTGCCCGTGTTGGTGGCCAATTCGATTCGATGGCCATTGGGGTCGAAGAAATAAATGGATTTAAAAATCCCGTGGTTGACGGGGCCTAGAACCTCGAGACCTTGGGCTTCAATGTGAACTTTGGCCGATTCCAGAGCTGACATGCTCTCAACCTCGAATGCAATGTGCTGAACCCAAATTGGGGTCTGCTCATCGCGGCCCATGTCAGGGGAGTTCGGCAGTTCAAAGAACGCCAAGACGTTGCCCATGCCCGCATCCATGAAGACATGCATGTATGGATCCGGTTCTTTCGTAGACGGCACTTCGTCTTCGGCGATGGCCAATACAAAATCCATGTTTAAGACACGCTGATAGAACTCAACCGTCTCCTTAGCGTCCTTGCAGCGATACGCGACATGGTGGATTCTCTTTAAGTCAACGGACATGAAAATCTCCTTTCAGTTTCCGCCTTCTGAGAGTACGCCTCGCTTCATTTGATCTCGCTCGATGGATTTGAACAGCGCTTCGAAATTACCTTCACCAAATCCTTCATCGGCCTTGCGCTGAATAAATTCAAAGAAGATGGGGCCAATGGCTTTCTCGGAGAAAATCTGAAGCAATAACCGGGGATCACCATCACTGGTCGATCCATCTAGGAGAATGCCTCGTGCCTTGAGTTCAGGTGTCGGTTCACCATGACCAGGCAGGCGCTCGGCCAGCATGTCATAATAGCTCTCAGGCGGGGGTGACATAAAAGAGACCCCAGCGGCTTTGAGTCGGTCCCAGCACCCGATGAGGTCGTCACAGGAAAACGCAATATGCTGAATGCCTTCTCCCTTATATTCACGGAGATATTCTTCGATCTGACCGACCTTCTCAGACTTCTCTTCATTGAGCGGAATGCGAATCAAGCCATCAGGCGCGGACAGCGCCCTTGAGACAAGGCCCGTGTATTCGCCCTTAATATCGAAGAACCGAATCTCACGAAAATTGAAGAGATCTTCATAGTATTTCGCCCAGTAATCCATTCGCCCTTTGTAAACATTATGGGTCAGATGGTCGATCACATTGAAGCCACAGCCCTCGGGGCGCCTCTCCACACCATCGATATAACGAAAGTCGATATCATAAATGGACTGGCCATCTTGCCACCGGTCGATAAAGTAGATGATGGCTCCACCGATGCCCTTGATGGCGGGTAAGCGTAATTCGCTAAAGCCGGAGGCCACATCGACCGGTTGCGCACCGTTCTCTAGAGCAAGTGAATACGCCTCAGCTGCATTGTTGACTCGAAACCCCATCGCGCAGGCGGAGGGTCCATGTTCGGCCGCGTAGTAGGCGGCGGGTGTATTGGGTTCATAATTGGATAAGAGATTGATGTCTCCTTGACGCCATACATCGACATCTTTCGTTCGATGCCGAGCAACCTTAGTAAACCCCATACTTTCAAAAACAGGTTCTAAAATGCCTCTTTCGGGGGCTGTAAATTCAACAAATTCAAAGCCGCATAGGCCCATTGGGTTTTCAAATAAATCTGGCATGCTCCATACCCCTTAAAACTCTGAGAGTGCGTCGTCATATTTTTGGTTGTGATTAAACCAAGTTGTGATTACAACAATATGGCATTATGAATGATAAAAGTACATCAAAAGGGCCGGACATCCTCAAATTAGATCAGTTCTGGCCCTATCAGGTCACCGTTCTGGCGGATCGAATTGCGAGACGAACCAGCACCATCGTGAAACAGTATGGCCTTAATTTGTCTCAGTGGCGTGTCCTCGCGGCCATCGCAGAGCAGCCCGGGCGGACAGCGGTTGAGGTTGTGACGATGACGCCGATGGACAAAGGAATTGTCAGTCGGGCGACCCGATCGATGTTGGAAAAAGGTCTTGTCGAGCGGGTTGCCTCCCAGTCGGACGGACGGGTCAGTCATTTGCATTTAACCCTCGATGGAGACCGGCTCTACCAGGTCCTATTCCCCCAGATTAAAGCCGTTCTTCAAATGGGCAACGATGTCTTGTCGAGGGAGCGGCTCACCCAACTCAATCATGACTTGAGCGAGCTCATGGAGGCACTGCCAGACCTACGCTAAGCTGCATCCGGTTGTCGGTCTGGATGGGCCGAGATGAATGCTGGAATTTGAATCAGCGCCGACTCGATTTCTAGGAGTCGTGGAAACCGTTCTAAATCAACGCTGAAACGCCGCGCATTATAGAGCTGAGGGATGAGCGTTAAGTCGGCCAGCGTGACCTGGTCACCAAAACTGTAGGTTGCACCATGGCGTTCGACCAAATGATGAAGCGCCTCGAAACCAAATTCAATCCACCCTCGGGACCACGCTTGCTGATTGGGTTTGTCGAATCCAAATTCACGCCCAAGTCTCTGCATGACTCGGAGGTTTTGAATCGGCTGAATGCCGCTGTTAATGACTTCGACCATCTGTCTTACGACAGCGCGTTCAACAGGTTTAGTCGGCAGCAACGAGGGCTGCGGATGACATTCTTCCAAATACTCAAGTATCGCCACACTCTGAGCGATGGGTTGGCCATTGACCATCAAGACCGGTAATTCCCGCATTGGATTGAGGGCTCTGTGCTCTTGCGTATGTTGATGCCCGCCATCAGCAACTAAATGAACAGGGACCGTTTGGTATTCCAGCCCTTTCATATTGAGTGCGATACGCACACGCCACGAACACGATGAGCGCCAATAGCTTCGGAGGGTCAGTGTCATCGAAGTCAACCTTACCCTTTAGAGACCACCGTTTGGTCAATTTGGCCAAATAAGCTATCGCCGTTGGAATTGAACATCTCGATGGTGACTCGGTCCCCATAATTCATGAACGGTGTTTTGAATTCACCTGTGTCAATTTTCTCGATCATTCTCTTCTCGGCGAGACAAGACGATCCGCGGCTCCGGTCTTCATTGCTAATTGTGCCACTACCAATGATGGTGCCAGCGGCCAACCCGCGCGTTTTACAAACATGCTCGATGATCTCGTAAAAGCTAAAGTGCATCTCGGGGCCCGCGTCAGGATCGCCGTACTTGGCCCCATTGAAATGGGTGATCAGAGGCAGATGCAATCGCCCGTTCTGCCAGGCGTCACCGAGTTCGTCAGGTGTGATGGCAAAGGGACTAAACGCGGAGGACGGCTTTGAGGTAAAGAAACCAAACCCCTTAGCCAACTCTCCCGGAATTAAGCTTCTCAGCGAGACATCATTACAGAGCATGACCAAGCGAACGTATTGGCCCGCGTCCTCGGCTTTGACACCCTGCGGAGTGTCATCCATCACGACCGCAATTTCAGACTCAAAGTCGCAACCCCACGCCGTATTGGCCAACGGAATATCATCACGTGGACCCAAGAACGTATCGCTGCCCCCTTGGTATACGAGGGGATCGGTTCGCAGTGTCTCCGGCGGCTCGGCACCCCGTGCTTTTCGCACAAGAACGATATGGTTGATGTATGCACTGCCGTCGATCCACCCATAAGCGCGAGGAAAAGGACTGTGCAGGGATGCGACATCCACCTCAAAAGCCCCGGCCGCTTGGCCAGAGTTGAGGGCATCATAGAGTCCGCTTAACTGCGGTGCGATTTGGGACCACTCATCCAAGGCCGCCTGCATTGTTGGTGCTATTTCAGCGGCCAGAACGGCTTGTTTGTTGTCCTTTGAGACGACCAATAATTCACCGTCTCTGGTTCCATTCTTTCGTGTTGCCAGTTTCATGCGTACCCCCATTGTTCTCTGAGCAGATTTTGGTCTACCGTTTCCAACATTGAACTGCAAGGCAATTGGACCGAAATTAAGGCCTATAAAAACCCGTTGAATGCGGGCTCATCCAATTGACTTTAGGGTGCTAAAGAGTCTGCTCTCCCGGCCAGCGCAATCGGCGGTCGTGATCAGGCTGGGTCACTCGGTCTCACCGGTGAGCCTATCTGGCACCGCCTTCATGACATCCGGTCATCAATGCACGCCCAAGACGGAGAAAAATTAAAACGCGCTCGTACATAGCACCCAAAATTGACATGGACACAGACCTTGAAGATACGCCGGGAACGACCTGAATGTTCGAGACATCCTGTCGAGCCTTGGATATAAAACGTGATCGATGTTGTGCTACCATGACGAGCAACATCGACCGGGGGGGATAGCCGATGTTTAAGTTCATCCGCATACAGATGATTCATCCGTGCAGGGCCAAGTGTGCGTGGTGTTCAACACATCGTAAAAACCCAATTTTTGAGCGCCTATCGAGCAATGGGATCCGCGATTCATTTCACCAAACCTACTTGGAGATCATCGAGACCTTTAAACCAAAGGAAGTCTTTGTGTCTGGCGGCGAACCGTTGTTGTCTCCCGATATCGAGCCTCTGCTGTCGGCCATTGCCGCTCATACAGAGAAGATTCACGTCTTTACATCGTATCAGTTTAGCCGTCGCGTGATGGACAAGGTCGCTCGCTTCAAATTTCCAGACCAGGTGGTTCTCAATCATACGCCCATCTATTTTGAGCCAGAGCGTTGGCATAATCTGACTCAGGGATTCCCCTTCGATGTCTACATAGACAACATCCGTCGTGCCGCTGCCATGCCAGTCAAAAAACGTTTCAAATTCATTGTGAATCACAAATTATTTGCAGAGGAAATCGCTCGATTTCGAAATTATATCACCCCCAATGAGACCTGCGAAGTGAGTCTAAAACTGATGAACGATCAAGGCGATGGGCAGGTTGTGGATACCATGCAGCGCTCAGCCGAACGGGTGCACGAAAGAATGAAGGACTTGGATGGCCTTCTAGCAGACGCCGGCTGGACACACAAAGCACGCCCGTCAAGCAGTGTAGACTGGATGAAACCGGTCCTTGAAAGCGGGGACGTCACGCGCTGCGTCTACCGCAAAGACCCAATCGAATTACGCTTGTCTTATGGGGGTGGTGAGCGGGGGCGTTCGATCTTAAAATACCGGTATTGCCCGTATTTCCCGCCAGATGTCGGACACCGCTTTCATTTGGGCAGAGACCCTCTGAGTAAGCTCGAAAAAAACTTTATTAAAGGCCCGTTTAGATCACACTGCAACCGGTGCAGACTTCTCCATTACACGCCACCCTGCGAATCAAAAACGGCGCCATCAAACAATGAACTGGTGGTGATCAATTAAGGTACAGTTGACGCGTCGTTCAATCAATTGAACCCGCGACCTGTAAAATGAGTGAACTGGCTCTGGATCTCTGAAGCCAAGGCAGGTATGCCAGGACTGAAAGTCGCAGGAGGCAGCTAGAGATGATTGAGAGACGAGCTGAAGGTCTACGTTTAGTCGAGGCAATCACCAAGCGATTGGCATCCACGACAGCAGAGGTTGCCCCGTGGTTTGCTGAGCACATGCCTGCATCTTATTTTCGGGATTTAAATTCGAAGACAGTTGAAGACCATCTGAGCGCGATCATCGCTGCTCGCTCGTCCGGTCAACCATTGGCCCTGACGCTCAAAGCCGATGACGATGATTTATGGACATTCATCAACGCGCACGATAGGCCAGGCTTGCTGGCGCATCTCGTCGACCAATTGCCAAGGGACCGCGCACTCAATTCGGCGCGCATCTATACAGCCTCAGATGGCCAACTGATCGTGGATGTATTCTCATTTAAAAAGACGGAAGCCTATAAACCATCGGATTCCGCCCAGAGAGCCGCATTTGAAAGATTGGCCGCTCGCTTAACGCAGTACGCGCCTGAATTGACATCCGATGCCGTTGAGCAACATGTCCAACGGTGTCGCGCGGGCTATATTCTGTCAGTGAGTGCAAAACGTTTCTTCAAACATATGGCTTTGTACACACAGGTTGCGGGCACTGAGGACGTCATCAGCCATGTAGAGCTCGTTTCCACCGCCCCTGGACTGTCGCGATTTATTATCGCCGCAGCCAATGCCGATCCAACGTCTTTATTTCGCCGAACAGCTCGCTATCTCTCCATCCGGGGCATCGATGTTAGACGCGCCTATCTAGAATCGATGGGACCAACCAACGGACCCAACGTCTCCATGGTTTCATTGGTGTGTGTTGACCCAAATGGCGACGCCATCAACCCCAAACGGTCCGATTGGCGTGAAATCAGACACGACTTGGAGAGGCTGGCGTGGCTCGACCGCCGCGTACTCAGTCGAGCCAATCAAGGGCATCATCCGCACCTGTCTCTGACCCAATGCGAAGTGTTGTTGGCCCTATCAGATTTGGTCCATCAACGGCTCGGGCCGCACAATCCATATCGTTTTAGTCGTGACCGAGTCGAAGACCTTGTTTTTAGCAATATAGAATCGACGCAACGCTTGGCGCAGGTCTTCGTCGAGCGTTTTGCCCGAGACGAAATCCATGAGGACCAATACCAAAATCAAGTCCGTGCCATCATGGCACTCGCAGCAGGTGCAGAGGGTGATGCCAGTGGGCGTAAGGTTCTTGAGACTCTCTGTCTGGGCGCACTGGCTGTCCAAAAGACCAACATCCATCTGCAGAGACGCTACTCACTGGGCATGGTCTTGAAAGCAGATTTCCTCCATGGAGAGGAGTCCGATGATCGCGATCATCCTTTTGGAGTGCTCTATTTCTTCGGCTGTATGTTCCACGGTCTGCACGTCCGCTTCAGAGACATCGCGCGCGGTGGTTTGAGAGTCGTTAGACCGCGGGGCCGACTCGCGTACGTAAATGAAACAAACCGACTCTATAACGAAGCCTGGGGCCTGGCTTTCGCCCAGCAACTCAAGAATAAAGATATCCCCGAGGGGGGCGCTAAAGGCGTGATTCTGGCAACGCCTGAGGCCAGCACCGAGCGCGTGGTCAAAGCACTGGGAGATACGCTACTCGATTTGAATCTCTCTGATGCTGACACGCCGAGCAGCCTGATCTATTTAGGGCCCGATGAGAATATCACCGATGAGCTGATTACATGGCTTGTCCAAAGGGCCTATAGGCGGGGGCACCCCTGCCCCAATGCGTTTATGAGTTCGAAGCCTGGTGCTGGGATCAACCACAAGCAATACGGCGTCACCAGCGAAGGCGTGGTGGTCTTTTTGGAGGCCGCACTCAAAACTCGAGGCATCGATCCAAGGACAACACCATTTACGGTCAAAATGACCGGTGGACCCGATGGTGACGTGGCGGGAAATGCAATTCGAATCATGGTGCGTGAATTCGGCTCGAACCCTCGTATCGTCGCCATTGCGGACGGAACAGGCTCTGCAGAGGATCCCGATGGTTTAAATCTGGACGAATTAAGTCGACTGGTCGACATGGGCGCTGGCATTACTGAATTTAATGGAACTCGATTGAGCGACCATGGCCGTGTGTTGGCCCTCGATGACCCCGGTGGACTGGAAGCACGCAACACTCTTCATAATCGTGTTTTAGCAGATGCATTCATTCCATGTGGCGGCCGGCCCGCGGCCGTCAACGGAGATAATTGGACTCATTTTCTCACGTCCGACGGACAGGGCAGCGCATCCATTGTTGTCGAAGGGGCGAATCTCTTTTTCACGGAAGAAGCCAGAGATGCTTTATCGCGAGAGGCCCAAGTGTTGTTTGTAAAAGACAGTTCGGCCAACAAATGTGGCGTCATCTGCTCAAGCTTTGAGATCGCGGCGAGTTTGTTGATCGATGAAGAGACCTTCTTAGCCATTAAAGCAGACTTCGTGGACGAGGTTCTCAATCGATTACGCCGGCTCGCTCAGAAAGAGGCGACACTTCTCTTCAGTCAGTACCAGAGACGCCCTCATATTCCGCTGTCGAAAGTCAGTGTCCGATTGAGCGAGACCATCAACCAGATGAAAGATGCCGCCATCGAACGCATTGATGAACTGAGCCCAGCCGATGCCAAACTGGTCGATGCACTATTCGAAAACTATCTACCAAAGAGCCTGAGCCAGGCTGCTGGACACGCCGCTGTCGATGCCTTGCCAAGAGATTACTTCAACCGGGTTATCGCCTCTGTCTTGGCAAGCGAGTTGGTCTATCGGAAAGGCATCGATTATTTAAGCGATATCAATGACGAGAGCCGGGGGGAGCTGGCGATGGCCTATCTGCGGCATGTCAGTACAACCAAGCGGGTCATTGATGCGCTCCATGCCAGTGACTTACCGGAGAAAAAAGAGGTCATCGAACTGCTGGAGAACGCCGACCAGTAGACACCGGTTTCACGATATTAACCCGCCTATTTGTCTCGTAATGCTGACGGGATCCGCGGACCGCCTAACGGGCTAATGCACCCATCGGATCCCATGCGGGCAAAACTCTCGGCGTGTCATCGAGGGCTTTTATGAGGTCGTCTGGGAGCATCGACTTCGGCGCTGCAATTTCAAAAACATATTCATCAAACCATGAATCATTCATTTGATAGAATCCATCACGACCGTTCTCGGCCCCCCAGCTGTTCTCGACTTTCCAACGGCGTGCAGACCCATCTCTCACATCAATACCTGTGAACAACATAGCGTGGGTCATCAATGTTTCATGATGATGTAGGCGAGCTGCTTTATCCAAGTCGAAAGAGACATCGTACAAATTTTCATAATCAAATAACTGGGTATCCCAAAGGCCCAAGTCGCGCCGCATTTGTTGGCCGACATCACATCCAAACCAGACGGGGATACGCTCTTCTAACATGCGTTGAGTCATCTGTTTCATCATGTCCATTTCGACATTGAGGTAGACCACAGGGTCTCCACCAACAACATTGCCGAGAAATTCTACAGTATAGGTCTGGCCATATTTATTTTCAGGTCGCGGGTCGTGAACCAGACACACATAATCATCGAGGGGTATGTCGACATATCGCGCCGCAAATTCTTGGGGCGTCATCAATCCATCGCGGTGGAAGTCCCCGTCTTTATCTGTCCATTGCCAATCAAATTGGGATGGCGGCGTACCCAAATGAATACAGAGAATCCGCCAGATCTCTTCGAGGCACTGATGTTTTTTTTGACGAAGCTGATCTAGGCCGACCCCATCCTTGACAGCCGCTCTTAAATCCCTCGCACCCTCTCTCAGTTTATACTTTAAAATTGAATTCATCCGCCTCGTGCTAGACGAGCTTTCGCTCTCGGGCATGACTTGTTTCGGAACCAGGCCGTGCTTCCGAATGATGTTGACCGCCATGTTCCACTGGCCACCATCACTCAGGGGTTCATGGAGCATGTGAGCCACTAATCGGTCATCGACGACTAGACTGCTCGTGGATAAAATTTCCTCAAAAAAGTAATTGGACCGCTCAAATTTATCCCAAAAAAGAGTGTAATTCTGGCTGAATTCAAAATTGCGTACGTTCAAAGCGTCCCTCGCCCCCACCCGCAGAAGATTGAGGGCTGCAAACATCCAGCATCGACCCGATCTTTTCTGATTGGTCACGCGCCAATCATCCAGTGTTATGGAAAAGCTGAAGTCGGATGCGGTCACAACCTCCCGATTGAGCGCGACGTCATCAGCTGTTGTCTGAGTGACCGCATTTTGGGCTAATCGAAGCTTTTTATTGGACCGGAATTCCTCCGTTAAATCCCAGATGCGTTCCATGCTGATCTGAGGTTGAAACATGATCTCGTCTGGCGTATCCGACTGGCTCATCTTGGAACTCCAACTGAAGTGTTGCTTACACAATGGGGTCTTTCTAAATGAGATTCCAGCCCCTTACAGACCTGTCGGATTCAATGGTGGCAACACCGAGTCTGCCTTGGCGGAGACTGCAATCCGAAACAAGAGGTCTTCAAGTACAGATACGCCATGGGGAAAACCGCGGGCAAGAGCAAAAAAACATCGCCTGAGACCTAGCCTCAATGTAATACTTTTAGACATGAAGTTGGACCACGCACATCGTCTCATCAGCACTGCAGTCTTGCTCACCCTTACGGCCTGTACGGTGTCTGCCCCGCAACCTGTGGCGTATCACCACGACAGTGGTTACCAAAATGTCATTGATGCCAACCAATCTGCTGCCATCGATGCGCGAGTGACATCCGATGCAGAGGCGAACAAAGAACTCGATATGGGTGGGGCCGATCTTGATCTCGAAGGCAAAGACATGCTCGTCGATATGCAAACCAACGATGCCGATGTCATGGATCAGTCCATCAATGAAATGTGTAACGAACTCGATGATGATAACGACGGGCTGATCGATGAGGGCGTTTTGAATGACTGTGGCGCATGTGGCCCGGTCGCTGAAGACATCTGTGATGGCGAAGACAATGATTGCGATGGTGCGACGGATGAAGGTGTTCTCAATGCCTGTGGTGCATGTGGCCCGGTCGCCGAAGACATCTGTGATGGCGAAGATAATGATTGCGATGGTGCGACGGATGAAGGTGTTCTCAATGCCTGTGGTCAATGTGGACAACTTCCCGACGAGGTCTGCGACGGCATAGACAATGATTGCGATGGGATTATCGACAGCGGCTGTGACTGCCGAGCAATGGACACGAGAGTCTGTGGACTCGACATCGGCTCATGCCAACACGGTGTGCAGTCGTGCGTCTTTGGTCAGTGGAGTCCGTGCGTCGGCGATGTGGGTCCGAGTGATGAACGCTGCAACAACGCAGACGATGATTGCGACGGTCAGGTCGATGAGCGGCTTGTGACGGCGTGCGGGTCATCTATTGGCCGCTGT
>PCCS01000056.1 GCA_002731825.1 Myxococcales bacterium | reverse complement strand
GCAGAGCCCGCAGAGCCCGAACTGGATTCAGATGACTTGGCTGAGCTTGAGGATGATGCAGCGATATCGGCTGACCCGGACTCCGATGCAGGAGACGCAGTGGATGAAGAGCCCGCAGAGCCTGACCTAGATTTAGATGACTTGGCTGAGCTTGAGGCTGCTGCACCTGTATCGACTGACCCGGACTCCCATGACGCAGACGCAGTAGATGCAGAGCCCGCAGAGCCCGCAGAGCCCGCAGAGCCTGACCTAGATTTAGATGACTTAGCTGAGCTTGAGGCTGCTGCACCTATATCGACTGACCCGGACTCCGATGTAGCAGACGCAGTAGATGCAGAGCCCGCAGAGCCCGCAGAGCCCGCAGAGCCCGCAGAGCCCGCAGAGCCTGATCTAGATTTAGATGACTTAGCTGAGCTTGAGGCTGCTGCACCTGTATCGACTGACCCGGACTCTAATGCAGCAGACGCAGTGGAGGCAGAGCCCGCAGAGCTCGACCTAGATTTGGATGGCTTAGCTGAGCTTGACGGTGATGCAGCTATATCGGCTGACCCGGACTCCCATGACGCAGACGCAGGTGCAGTGGAGGCAGAGCCAGATTTAGATGACTTAGCTGAGCTTGACGGTAATGAAGTGACCTCCACTGGTCCAGAATTCGGGGCAGAAGAGGCAGCAGAAGGGCGAACCCCTTCAGAGAATATGAGCGAACTCGACGGTGATGGGGCGACATCCGGCGCTGCCGATGGTGAGCTAGCAGAGCCATTGGACTTTGGGTCAGATGAACGGTCTGTACATAATAGCGATGCAGTTGAATCGTCAGATTTTGACGGCACACCTGTTGAGGGCGAGACTGCCTTGGGCTCGGATGATCCATTTTCGGACCTTGAAGATTTGGGTGAGTCGACCGATGAAGACGATAATTTTGATGAGTTGTTTTCCGGTTACAGTGACTTGGGGGATGACGACTCGTTGATTGTTCTAGAACCTAATTCATCCCCGTCGCAACTCGGCTCAGGATTGGACGAATTGCTTGAAATTGAAGACATTGGTGAAGCCATCAGTGACCCGCCACTGGCCGGCGATGGGTTGGGTCTTGATGAGTCTAAAGAGGAACGCGACGCGTTGAAATGGCTTGGTGAAGAGTCAGGCGTGTCTATGAGTGAGTCGGAAACGGGTAGTCGAACTAAGGCAGTAGCGAGCTCGCAGCCACCCAAAGGGGCCCGTTCCCATTCATTTGAATATCCAGTCGTCTCTCTGTCTGAACTCGAAGACGAGTTGGCAGCCCTTGACCATGAACTCGCTGAACTTGAGGTTGGCGAACAGGTGCAGCGAGCACCGCAGCGGACGGCAAAGAATGAGGCAAAGCGCTCCAAGAGACCCTTATCCTTATCTCGAGTGCGTAAATTCGGCTCTCGCTTAAATTCAGGACCGATGGCGAACGCTGGCAAGCGGACACTTGGTTTATCACCGATTCTTGAAAACGCTCTTGAGTTGGCTAAAAACGAATCGGACTCTGAATCGGAGCAGGGAGATATCTCAGCAGCCAGTCATGATGCACATGTCAGTTGGGACGCTGACCCTTGGGCAGAAGAGACCCCATCCAACAACTTTGACGATATTCCAGTCCTCAGTGATGAAATCTTGTTAGACGATGTTGGTGATTTACCTGAAGAAAAGGAGTCGTCAACGGAAGATAATGACTCCTTTCGAATGATTGATCCACCATTGCATAGCGTGATCGTTTTGGATGAGCAGGTTGAATATCAATCGAGACATTTTCATGTGACGACCCAGGATTGCGCGCCGCGAAAGCCGGTTATCCTCTCTCGGATTTATCTTGATGGCGAGCTGTCTCGGGAGAGAGAGAGCGATTATTTAGATTTACTCACCGCGGATGGGCGCTTAGTCGACGTATCATCTGTCCCCGTCCGTGTTGAATCGACACACAACCAAGTTGTGACATCTCTCAGGGAAGCGGGACTCGAAGGAGTGGACTGGTAATGGGCAAGAAACGGTCTCGTGTTTGGATCCATGCACAAGAGAATACGCTTCTGGATTTGGAGCGAATGCTCCTCAGCAAGCACGTCAATGTCACGCGGCTTGAGGGCGCCATCGATGATGCCGTTCTATCAATGTATGATACCGCCGGGGTTCTCGTGGTCGATCATCGAAGCAGCAATCCTGTCAAGACCATGCTGAAAGGCACAGCGCTGCTACCGGTTTTGATGGTGGCGCCGCCTCACTTCGAACTACCGGACGATGCCCTTCGCATTTCTCCGGCTCTCAAGCCAGATGAAATGGCGCATCACATTCTAGAATTATTGGCCGGCACATCACAGTTTCGCCGCTATCCGCGAGTCCCTGTGGCACTCACGGCGCAGATTGAGAAAATCCAATATCAAATTCAGAATGCATCCCTCTACGGCGTTTGGATGACCGGGCCACTTCCGGCTCATGCGGGTGAGTCCATTGAGCTAAATGTGATTATGTCCGATGGAGCGCAGGTTATCCTCGATGGGACGGTCGTTTCCAATCGAGATGGTGGGGTTGCTGTGCGAACCCGACCCAGGCAAGATATTGACTTGGTCCTTTGGTTGCATCTGATTCTCGGAGAGCTTGACAAGAGCCCGCTCTACTCTGATGTCGACCCCTTTGGTCCATTATTTAGATAAAAAAAAGCCCGGCTGAAAAGCCGGGCTGATTTCACACGTATCCGTGTCCAAACGACTAGAAGTCGTAGTCAGGCATTCCGCCTGGACCACCCGCAGTTGCTGGCTTCTTGTCTTCAGGCTTGTCGGCGATCATCGCCTCAGTTGTAATCATGAGACTCGCAACGCTTGCCGCGTTTTGCAGTGCATGACGAACAACTTTAGTTGGGTCAATGATACCGAAGGCAAGCATGTCACCATACTCTTCTGTGGCTGCATTGAAACCGAATGACCCCTCGGAGTCCTTCACCTTTTGAACGACAATACTTCCATCAACACCCGCATTGCGTGAGATCATTCGAAGGGGCTCTTCGACTGCTCGCTTGATGATGTTGACGCCGAATTGCTGGTCCGGTGAAAGCTCTAATCCGTCCAGTGCTTTTGCTGCGCGGATAACCGTAACACCACCGCCGGGAACGATGCCTTCCTCAACGGCTGCACGTGTTGCATGAAGTGCGTCTTCGACACGTGCCTTCTTTTCCTTCATCTCTGTCTCGGTCGCTGCACCAACCTTGATGACAGCAACACCGCCCACGAGTTTGGCCAAACGCTCTTGGAGCTTCTCGCGGTCGTAGTCGCTAGAGGTCGTCTCGATTTGAGTCCGGATCTGACCAACGCGACCTTCGATTGCGCCGCTGTCACCAGCACCGTCAACAATGGTTGTGTTGTCTTTGTCAATGGCAACCTTCTTGGCTTGACCAAGGTGGTTGACGCTTGCATTCTCGAGCTTGAAGCCAACGTCCTCGCTGATAACTTCGCCGCCCGTGAGTGTTGCGATATCTTGCAGCATCGCTTTTCGGCGATCGCCAAAACCAGGCGCCTTGACAGCGGCGACCTTCAGGGTACCACGCAGCTTGTTTACGACCAACGTGGCCAACGCTTCTCCGTCAACATCCTCGGCGATAATGACCAGTGGACGACCGGCTTGCGCAACCTTTTCAAGAAGCGGCAAGAGGTCTTTCATGTTGCTGATCTTCTTTTCATTGATCAGAATGAAAGGGTCTTCTAGCTCAGTGACCATGCGCTCTGGATCAGTCACGAAGTATGGACTGAGGTAGCCGCGGTCAAATTGCATACCGTCGACTGTCTCGAGAGTGGTATCCAAGCCTTTCGCTTCTTCCACCGTGATGACGCCATCTTGGCCGACTTTTTCCATCGCTTCCGCGATGATGTCGCCTATGGTGCTGTCTCCATTAGCAGAGATCGTCCCGACTTGGGCGACATCTGTGTGGCTATCTGTTGGCTTTGAAATTTTATCCAGCTCTTTGCCAATGCTTGCAACGGCCGCTTCGATGCCTCGTTTGAGATCCATCGGATTGACGCCCGCGGAGACGAGCTTTACGCCCTCTCGATAGATGGCTTGTGCTAATACGGTCGCTGTTGTCGTACCGTCACCGGCGACATCAGATGTCTTTGACGCAACTTCTTTGACCATCTGTGCGCCCATGTTTTCCAGGGCATTTTCAAGCTCGATCTCTTTGGCGACAGTCACACCGTCTTTGGTGACGAGGGGTGAGCCGAAGCTCTTGTTGATAACAACGTTACGCCCCTTCGGACCAAGTGTGACTTTAACTGTGTCAGCCAGCTGATTGACACCCCGAAGGATCGACTGGCGGGCCGTTTCAGAAAATACAATATCTTTTGCGCTCATTCTTTGATTCCTTTACGCGTCAACGATAGCGAGGATTTCGTCCTCACGGAGGATTACTCTCTCTTCGCCGTCTAGTTTGATCTCGGTTCCGCTGTACTTGCCGAACAAGACACGGTCATTTACAGCGACTTCTAGAGCGAGCACGTCACCCTTGTCGGTTCGCTTACCGTTTCCAACGGCGACGACCTGTCCTTGGATCGGCTTTTCTTTCGCTGTATCAGGAATGAATAGTCCACCAGCGGTTTTTTCTTCTGCTTCGAGTCGCTTTACGATGACTCGGTCATATAAGGGCCTGACGTTCATTGAATACTCCACAATGTCGTAGGTTTTTAACGATTGGTTCGGGACCGTTGTCCCTTAGCGGCGCTGACTCTAAACACTGCATGTATGGTGTCAATGCTAGACGGCGTTTTTTTTTGGATTTTTCAGAAGTGCGCCGTTTTTTTGACCGGATCGCTATCCGTTGACACAAATCCAGAGGGGAAACTTGTCTCAGGCGACAGGGCTCCTGGATGGCTTCATCCACTCGGCGCGTGGTCATGGGTGTCGTAATCTGGCTTGAAAATTCACTGTGATGATCCAAAATGAGAGCTGCACGAGGTTGGATGGCAGACACCTAGCAATGAGTTAAGACCTGCCATCGGTTCCATTCCAGAACGGCGTGTGTCGTTGGTGAGGGCCACCTTTGAGAGCCTCGTCCGAGTCCCTGCCACCGCGTCATTCTATCTGGAGCAATCCATGACGTGGTCCTAGATAAGCTGAATATGGCTTGCATCTGAAAATTTACGAACATATCGTGTCATCGATAAAACTCATTGTGCGTTTAATATGGCATGATATGGATCATCCAGACGCACTCATCGCATCGACTTAAGTGATCGAGCAACACGACTCAGAGATGGAGGCTCTTAATGAGAAAATTTCTATTAATGGCAGGGCTAATTTGTTTTGCCGGTGGAACAGTCGCAACGACAACGGGCTGTAGCAAAGAACAACGCGCCAAAGTGAAGGAAAAGGCAAAGTCAGCCGCGGACAAGGCGAAGGCTGGTGCTAAGAAGATGGCAGCTAAGGCCAAGTCAGGTGCCAAGAAGATGGCCGCAGGCGCAAAGAAAATGGGCGCTAAGGCAGCGGCAGGTGCTAAGAAAATGGGCGCTAAAGCCGCTGCGGGCGCCAAGAAGATCGGCGCCAAAGCCGCTGCAGTTGCCGTTGCTGGTGCTGCCGCGACAAAAGCAGCCATGACCAAGAAAAAGTGGTTGTGCATATGCCAACTAAAGGCAGATGCCGATGGCTCACAGACCGGACAATGGGAAGGTCAAGTTCTGGGGTTGACGCGACAGGGTGTCGAAAAGGGAACAGCAGCAAATGGCGCCTGTGAAGCTGCGACTGCATCACATGGTGTAAACTGCAAGAGTTGCTCTTGCCGACCAGACGATGGTAGCAAGCCCAAAGGAATCACGAAGAAGGCTGGCTAAATACCAAGCTCTCTTGGCCCGGATGGGAAAAAACCTCGGCTATCAGCCGGGGTTTTTTTATGCCTGCTTTGAGCTAAAATCTGATGATGAACATGTGCGTCAACTGGCCCGACGTCACATCTTCCGGAATACGCCGACAACCTTTCCGATAACCATCGTCTCGCGGAAGTCACTGGCGTTGACATATATAGGACCCATTGACGCATTCGCTGGTTGAAGTCGGATTCGCCCAGGCTCCCGATAGATGCGCTTGCATGTGGCCTCATTTTCCACCAGGACGATTACAATTTCGCCCTCTTTTGCGCTCGACGTCTTTTTCACGAAGACATAATCGCCATCGTATATACCATCTTCAATCATGCTTTCGCCGACAATGCGCAGGGCAAAGACCTCCCGATGACCACCGAGTAGAACCCGATCGACTTTGACACTGTCCTCGGCGTGTTCGACGGCGAGAATCGGCTCACCGGCAGCCACCCGACCAAGGACCGGTACATTGACCCAGTCACCTGTCGTTTCGTAGCCCGTTGGACGAATCGCCCGACTTTTCAGGTCATCTCGCGTCAAGAACCCCTTGCGCTCCAGCGCTTTCAAATGGTCATTGACACCATTGGTAGATTTGATGCCCATTTGAGTTCCTATTTCGCGTATAGTCGGCGGGTAGCCACGTTCGTCTAGGGACGCGGTTATGAACTCGAGAATCTCTTGTTGGCGGTTGGTCAAACCCTTCATGAGCGACGTTCTCCTTTTGGCTAAAATACTGAACGGAGTTTCATGTGGGTCTGAATACTACTGAACATGTGAACAGACAGTCAAACAAAAGATTGTAATAAAATAGAAAAAGAAGTGAGAGTCTTCATTGTCTTCATCGCCAATCATATTAGCGTCTGCGTCACCACGGCGTTTAGACCTTCTCGAAGGGGCTGGCTTAAGCCCGATCGTCAGGCCCGCAAATATCGATGAGACGCCTCGGCGCTCGGAGCGTCCGGACATTTTTGCGGAGCGAATGGCCATAGAAAAGGCCGAATCCATTGCACGCTGTGAGACAGGTGCGTGTGTCATCGCGGGTGATACAGTCGTCGCTCTGGGTGATCAAATTTTGGGAAAGCCGCGCGATGCGGACGACGCGAACAATATGCTGCGTCTACTGAGCGGACAGGTCCATCGCGTTTTAACCGGGTGGGCGATTTGCGACGGAACCGGCACTCGATTGAGCGGGGTCTCTGTATCCGATGTACGCTTCAATGCACTCTCCGAGGCTGATCTCAGCAACTACATCGCCACCGGGGAGCCGATGGATAAGGCGGGGGCGTACGGGATCCAAGGGGATGGGGGCCGTCTTGTGCAAGGTTACACGGGCGACTATTCCAACATTGTTGGATTACCGCTGTCCGATATTTTTGCAGCCCTGGCCCAAATAGACCGGTGGCCCCGCTCTCAGATTTCGCAAAAACTGGCGATGATTCGCGGACGGGTTGCCGTCGCAGCCAAGGAGTCAGCCCGACGTCCAGAGAGTGTCGAGGTTATCGCCGCAAGCAAGGGGCAGCCCCTTGAGCGGATGCGAGAACTCATGTCGGCAGGAGTGAGGAGTTTTGGTGAAAGTTATGTACCCGAGTTGTTGGCGAAATGGCCAGTTTTTGATTCGGAGACCCGCGTTCATTTCATTGGCCATCTGCAGCGAAACAAGGTCCGTAAGTTGATCCCCGGGGTGGTCTCTATCCAAACGGTTGACACCCTGAAACTCGGTGAGGAAGTCGGGAAGCGAGCCCGAATGGCTCAGCTTGAATTACCCATTCTTGTTCAAGTCAATTTGGGTCGAGAGGCATCAAAGTCTGGGTGTGCCATCGATGAGCTGGACACCCTGTTGAATGGGCTGCGCGCAATCGATGGGGTCTGCCCGGTTGGACTCATGGCGATCCCGCCGCGTGCCGGCTTAGCGTCGACGAGAGCTTGGTTTCGGACCCTGAAAACCCTGCGCGATGATTTGGCCACGCCAGAGAGCCCGATCGAGCAGTTATCTATGGGCATGTCTTCGGATTTCGATGCCGCCATCATCGAAGGGGCGACCATGATTAGACTGGGCACACTGCTCTGTGGGCCTCGGTCCTAAGGGTCGTTTCATTGCACTGTTGTCGCGATGGCTCACATGTGGTCATATGTGGTTTATGAAGCATAGAATTCAAACAGGTCTGGACCGTTTAATCGAAACAGAATGCGCTCAACTTAAAGGTCGCCGCATTGCCGTTTTATGTCATGCAGCGAGCGTTGCATCAGATTATCGTCATATTACTCAAGTTCTCAGAGATTACAGCGTTGATGTTGTGCGTTGTTTTGGACCGGAACATGGTATCTGGGCCGATGCTCAAGATATGATCGCAGTCGATGAGCGTTCCCGCGAACGGATAACGGGCGCACCGGTGATCAGTTTGTACGGAACGGATGAGGCGAGTTTAGCCCCGGACGCCAGTGATTTTAATGGTGTCGATGTTCTACTGATCGATCTGCAAGATGTCGGTGCACGATATTATACCTATATCTACACGGCTGCCCTGTGTATCCGAGTCGCAGGCCAATGTGGTGTTGAAACCATTGTTCTGGATCGACCCAATCCAATTTCAGGTGAGACCATTGAAGGGCGGATGACGGGGCGTGATTTCCTCAGCTTTGTCGGGCTTTGGCCGCTGCCGACTCGTCATGGTCTCACCATTGGCGAAGTCTCACAATTGCTCAGCGCGCGGGAGCACTTTGAAGCCAAAGTATCTGTGATTGAAATGCGTGGTTGGCAGCGGTCCATGTACTTTGATGATACGGGGCTACCGTGGGTGCAACCCTCGCCGAATATGCCGACTCTCGATACGGCGATCGTCTACCCGGGTATGTGCCTTCTCGAAGGCACAACAATGAGTGAGGGTCGTGGCACAACCAGGCCCTTCGAATTGGTCGGCGCGCCCTATATTGATCCGTTCGAGTTCGCCAATGAATTGAACGGGCTGAAATTGCCCGGGATCGCGTTTAGACCAATCTACTATCAACCCACGTTTCATAAGCATGCTGAGCAAACAATTGGGGGAATCGCAACCCATGTGTTTGATCGAACTCAGTTCCAACCGTTGCGTATGGGCCTCCACTTTCTAGCCGCCGTTCGACGCCTGTATGGACAGCATCTTGAATGGCGAACGGAGGTCTATGAATTTGTAACGGATAGACTGGCCATCGATTTGCTCTTTGGTTGTGAGGATGCGCGCCATGAAATTGATGGATGTGCATCGACTGCGCAGCTGGACAGCCTGTGGCGCAGTTGGCAGGACGAGAGTGATGCGTTTGCGCAAGCTCGAAAGCCGTTCT
>PCCS01000055.1 GCA_002731825.1 Myxococcales bacterium | reverse complement strand
GTTTTTTCAACGACGTTGCATGGGTATGAGGGCACTGGCCGAGGTTTTTCCATTCGATTTGCCGATCATCTCGATGTGCACAGTCCGAACTGGCGGCAACATCAGCTCAAGCAACCTATCCGCTGGTCCGAGAATGACCCCCTCGAAGATACATTGCTCGATGCCCTGGGCCTGTCGCAAAGTCCTGTATCGGCGGATATCGTAGGTTGGACGTCTAAAGACTTCGAATGCGTGCGATTGGACCCCGCAGATGTGCATTTCGAATCTGGAATCGATGCGGCATTTAGATTGCTGGTCGATGCCCATTACCGAACCACACCAATGGATTTAGCACGGCTCTATGATGCGCCAGACACCCATGTTTGGATGCTGACCCTGGCGGGCGAAATGATCGGCGTTGCCGTGACCTCCGCGGAAGGAGGACTGACCCCAGAGTTGGCCTTAGATATCAGCCGAAGCCGGCGTCGTTTGCGCGGTCATCTTGTGCCACAGACTTTGGCTGCTCATTCCGGTTTTGATAAAGCACCACTTGAACACTTTTGGCGCGTGGTTCGCATCGCTGTGGATGCTCGCTATCGCCGCCGAGGTGCCGGGCGATTTTTACTCAATTCCATCGCGGCGGCCGCGCGCTCGTCAGACATTGCCTATTTGGGGACATCTTTTGGGGTGACCGCCGAGCTTGTGAGATTCTGGTCTGATTGTGGATTTGAGCCGGTGCGCTTGGGAACACATCGTGGGCGAGCCAGCGGGCTTTTCAGCATGATTTGTATCAAATCAATCGCGCTCGAACCTAAAGCGCTTTGGTTTAAAAGTGCTCTTAAGCGTTTCAACATGGGTCTGCCAGTCATGTTCCATGGGCCCTTGAGCTCATTGGAGTGCGATGTGGTCTTGGCCCTGCTGAGGCAGACCGATAAAGACCATCAGCTGACGCCATACGAATGGTCAGAAATTGGGGCCTTTGCCCGGGGAGAACGCGCCTATGAAGTTGTCTATGATCTTCTTTATAAATTCGCGTTTATACTCATAAAAGATCCGTCTAGCCATCACGAAGCAACCGAGGATAGGGGGCGCGTCTGGGTTGAGGCCATTCTCAAGGGCACCCAGCCCCAACCTGATCGTCCGTTTTTCGGTCTCCGAAGTCGGGCGGAATTAGTCGACAGGCTGATCACCGACACACAATTTATCCTTGCTCAGAGAAACGAGTAGGCGATTGTCACAGGCTCGTTGCTCTTTGTTGCTTGTTTTGACTCAAAGTCCGGGTTATCTGGCTACAGGTTTTTTCCTACAGGGGCACGTTAATGACCGATTTACATACACACGAAGATGTCCGGACCTACTATGGAGAGGTCCTCAAGACCAAAGCCGACCTCCAGACGACCGCCTGCTGTCCAACGGAAGCGATCCCCGTTCATTTGAGATCCAAAGTGGCTCTTATCGCTGATGAGATTCAAACAAAGTTCTATGGGTGTGGCTCACCGATTCCTGATGTTTTAGAGGGCTGCACAGTCCTTGACCTTGGATGTGGGACGGGTCGTGACGTTTATCTCGCCTCACAGCTGGTGGGCGAACAAGGTCGCGTGATCGGCATCGATATGACACCCCAGCAGCTGGAGGTGGCTCGGAAGTATCAGGACGAGCACAGGCAACGTTTTGGACACGAGAGGTCCAATGTCAGCTTCCATGAAGGCTATATGGAAAAGCTGGATGACATTGGTGTCGAGGACAGCAGCGTCGATGTTGCGATTTCAAACTGCGTCATCAATTTAGCCCCAGATAAGAAAGCTGTCTTCAGAGAGATCTTGAGGGTTTTAAAGCCGGGCGGTGAATTATACTTCTCTGATGTCTTCTCGGATCGTCGACTGTCTACGGACATGAAGCAAGATCCGGTTCTTGTCGGTGAATGCTTAGGCGGTGCTCTCTATGTTGAAGACTTTCGACGAATGATGTCTGACCTCGGTATCCGTGATTATCGAGTGATCGCATCGAGTCCAATCGAGCCGAGTAATCCAGAACTTGAAGAACGCTGCGGAAATGTCCGCTTCTACTCGATGACAATTCGGGTTTTTAATCTCCCACAGCTCGAAGACCGCTGTGAAGATTACGGCCAGGTTGCTTGGTATTTGGGGACAATAGACAATAAACCCCATCGATTTGGACTTGATGACCATCACATTTTTCTGACCGGCAAACCCATGCCCGTCTGTTCAAACACAGCCTCTATGCTTGCCGATAGTCGTCTAGCCCCACACTTTCGAATCGACGGTAATACAGACGTACACTTCGGGATCTTTGACTGTGGCCCAGACGCCGCAGTCCAATCATCGGATGCATCGCCAGGTGCTTGCTGCTAGTCTTCCCTGAAGTATCGGCATTCGAGGAGCGATGTTGAATCGCATATTGGTCACCGGGGCGACCGGTTTTATCGGTCGGACCTTGGTGCCGACGCTACTGACTAAAGGTTTTTGCGTCCGAATCCTTTCTCGACCCAATTCTAACCTGTCCACGCTACCGACCAGTGAGATCGAAATTGCCCATGGTGTTCTGCCGGATAAAGCCGCTGTTGCTCAGGCATTATGTGGAGTTGACGGCGTCATTCACCTGGCTAGTTTATTGAAAGTGCCATGGAAGGCAGAATTTACAACGGTCAATGTAGCGGGCACAGACAGTGTCATTGGCGCATGTCATGAACAAGATAAACCGCCTGTGTTTGTTCATATATCGTCCTTGGCAGCCGCTGGTCCAAGCCGCTCTGGTACACCCCACGTCGAGGGTAATCCGAGCCATCCTGTATCACATTATGGTCGAACAAAGAGACAGTCCGAACGTGTTGTAGAACAATATGCGGACCGCGTACCCACCAGTATCATCCGACCGCCCATGGTTCTTGGTGGGGACGATCAGGCCTCATTCCCCTTATTCAAGAGCATTTCCCGAGGCGTCCATGTCTTGCCCTCAAGGCGACCTATGAATGTCTCTGCGATTCATGTCCAAGACTTGGCGAACGCGATGATTTGTATTCTTTTGGGTGGCGAGCGACTGAATCCGACGTGTCCTGACCTGGATCAAGGTCTCTATTATGCGGCCGCAGATGAAATCATAAGCTACGAAGCCCTCGGCAAGATAATCGCTCAACTCATGGATACGCCCATTACGGTGATTAAATGTCCGTCTTGGGTTACGTATTTGGCGGCGTGTGTATCAGAAGCCCAAAGTCGGCTCACCGGACAAACGCGGATACTGACGCGTGATAAATGGCGAGAAGCAACGGCCGGGCATTGGGTGTGTTCTGCGGAGCGCTTGAAGTCCGGTTTGGGTTGGCAACCGGAAGGGAATCTTGAAGCCCGCTTGGCACAAATTGTGGCGAAATACAGGGGCCAGGGCGGCTTAGACTGAACAGTACTTTTAAAAACGAATATTTGACCTATTGATTCGTCAACTCAACCCGTTCAGAATGACCTCAACACTGTCACTTGGAGTTTTCTAGATGAGCTTATACTTTAGTCGATTATGCCTCTGTTTATGTCTCTTGACCGCATTCGCAAGCCAGGTTGCACTGGCTCAGACAGATCCGTTGGACCCGCTTGCGGATGATACGAGCGTTGAGACGAAAAAAGAAAAATCGGATGCGCCCGAGGTGAAAGATCCGGATGCGGCTCTTAAAAAAGTTGTCGATGAAAAGCGCGAAGCGACTGAGAAAAGGCTTAATCGCCTTCAATCTGCGATGCAGGAATATGCAGATATTGAAGATGCGGTCAGCTCGGCCAGTAGCTTATTCTTAGAGGCCATGAACAAATACTACATGGCGCATTCAGCGGCACTAGATGCGTATCAGACAGCTGAGGCATCCGGCGATAAAAAACAGACCAAAAAGACAGGCAAAGCGGTCATTAAAATTCGAAAAGGCCTTTTGAAGGTCATTAAGAAGGTCAACAAGAAGCTCAAGACCCTCAAGAAACTTGAGGCCAAATTAGCCAAGCAAGCCGCTGAAGACGCTAAAGAAGACGCAAAGAAGGCGGAAAACGGCGCGCCCAAGTCTCCCATGGCCAAGTAGCGCTCGAATGCTCGATGCACGGGTCACTGAAGGCCCCTTAGTCTCTATTGATGAGCCCCCAAAGACCAGAGAGCCTGATGATTGGAAAACACGCCTAGGCCGGTCTGCTACCAGCGTTGCTGCACTGGTCGATCGAGGCGTCTTATCGGCCGCGGAACTCCAATTATTGGACGCGGTGGAGAGTCGTCATAAAACATTTGTCAGCGACTATTATCTGAGCTTGATCGATCCCGCTGATTCCAATTGTCCAATTCGGCTGCAAGCGATACCTGACATCAATGAACTCAATGATGATGGTCGCATCGACCCAGATCCCACTGGCGATAATACGCATCGTGTAAACCAGGCTCTTATTCATCGCTATCCAAACCGGGTGCTGCTCACACCAACGCATATCTGTCCTATGTATTGTCGGTATTGCTTTCGCAAAGTTGCTCTAAATGAAGGCCAAATTCGATACCAAAAGGCGGTTCCGGCCGCCCTAGAATACATCGCGTCAAAAGACCAGATCAGAGAAGTAATTCTCAGTGGTGGAGACCCACTGATTCTCTCCAATAAGCGACTTGGGGGCTTGATAGACAAACTTTCGTCTATCAAGCACGTCAAACGTGTACGGATTCACACACGGATGCCCGTGACTTTTCCATACCGTATAGATCAGCAGTTCATAGACGCGCTCGGTGTATCGCATCGAATTTATCTGGTGACTCACTTTAATCATCCCAGGGAATTGACGCCATTGGCCGAGAGTAAACTCGAGATGATGCGCAATGCTGGCATCTCGCTTGCGAATCAATCCGTTCTACTCAGGGGCGTCAATGACAGGCCCGAGATCTTGGCCGAATTATACAACCACCTCGCTGACGTGGGTGTTAGGCCTTATTACTTGCATCATTTAGACCCGGCTCCCGGTACCACTCACTTTCGCGTCAGCATTCAGCAGGGCAGAACGATTTACCGGGACCTGCTTAAGCTCTTAGCTGGGCCAGACCGTCCCCGATATGTCATCGAAGTCCCTGGCGGCGGTGGTAAAGTAGACGTCGACAGCGGCGCTGTCATTGAAATGGGACAACCAGGCCGTTATCGAATGACAAGCCCCCTGACTGGTGAGTCCATTGTTTGGTTAGATCCATCTGCCTGACGGATTGCTGACTTCTATACTGTCGAGACGAGTCGGGGTGTGCCATCATTCTGATCGATGACAGACCAAAAATACATAGGCGGTTATCAGCTGATATCACTCATCGCAGAAGGCGGGATGGGTACGATTTGGAAGGCCCGTCACCCACACCTAGATAGATGGGTTGCCGTCAAACAGATTCGGGCCGATGTGCGTCATGATGACGCTGTTCAGCAAGCCTTTATCCAAGAAGTTCAAAATCTTAGCAAGCTCCACAGCCCCCAAATTCTCCAAGTTCTCGACTTCGGTTTTAATGACTCGGGTGAGCCGTACATGGTGACGGAATTTCTCGATGGTGAAGACTTGGCTCAGCGCCTCAAGAGAGAACATCGACTCGATTTAGTTGATGCACTTTACATAGGCCAGGAAGTTTTGAATGCGTTGGCAGAGGCCCACGCCATCGGTTTGGTCCATCGGGACCTGAAGCCGGGTAACATCTTCCTTCAACGTCTGGCAGGCGAGCGTCAAGACGCGGTTAAAGTACTTGATTTTGGTGTTGCTAAGCTCTGGGAGTCGGACAGAAATGTGAAAGTGCCGTTGCCTTCGATGGGGGTTAAAGGTTCACCCCGATACATGGCTCCTGAGCAGGCTACAATGGGGCAGGTCACGCCTGCGACTGATATTTATTCCTTTGGTGCGACGATGTACCGAATGTTGGCTGGCGTCGATGTTTTTACCGGTGAGCCAGCTGATGTTTTGAGACGTCAAATCAGTGAGCAGCCCATCCCGTTGCGAGAGCGTGCGCCAATGCTGGAACTGAGCGCAGAGGTAGATGATTTCGTGATGGTTTGTTTGCGCAAGAACCGCGATGAACGTCCGGCGAGCGCGGCGGCCCTTGGTCAACGTCTGCAGGCTTTGTTAAGTGAGGCCCGTGCTATCTCGAGCACGCATACGCCACGCCAGACCATCGATCGCACTGACCAGTCGGAGGCTGCAGATCAATTACCGGTTTGGTTTGAATCCATGGGCAAAGTCAGTGCTGCCCGCTCCGATGATGGAGACGCCGAAACCATATCCGACTCTGCCGAGTTGATGATGACGGATCGGTCAGAGCGAGACGGGGAGATAGCATCACAGGGCGAGGCCATTGGTGATAGCGGTCACCCGGTCCTAGATTATTCTAAGACTGTTGAAGAAAAAAGGCCGACCGCAGGCCAACTACAGCGCGGTGTTTTTGGAACAGATGAGCAGTCTCTTGGACGATATGTTTCATCAGACGCGAACGCACAACAGCGTCAGATTGATCCAAAAGCGCAGCAGGAACCGCCTCCGCAGCTTGATGAACAGCCGCTGAAAAAGAACCAGCCGCCAGCGCTGAAGAGGGGGTACTTAGTCTCTTTGGTGGTCATCTTGGTTTGTCTCACTGTCTGGATATTCTTTTTTAGTTTGAGTTCAAAAGAGCCTGTTGCGTCCAGTCCAGCGCGTGCTGATGAGACTGATATGAGTGTCCGAAGTGTGTTCGAAGCCATCAAGAGTCAGACACGAGCGGACATTGGGCCGCCCGATGACGCGCCCAATATCGTCAAGCGACTCATAGCAGAGAAAAATGTCCAAAAGCCCAGTGCGATGGTTTTGGTTAAAGTGGCGCAAGGACAGTCTCGTTTTGTTCGGCGCAAAGATGGCCATGTGTATTGTCGGAATGTTGCTCAGTGTGAACTGCCTGTTGACTCAACTGTGGTCGTATATCGTCGAGGGTTTTATCCACTGAAACTTGAGGCTATGGATTTATTCGACCGGCGGAATAACACCTGGCATGTGTCTCTGAGAAAACGTTAAGGCGCGGCGTCAAGTCCAAGGATACGTGTGATCGCCATGAAAACCGGTGGGCTTGCGCCAGACAGTCGGCTTTCAAATAGGCTGGTCAGGTGCCAAATATCAAAGTTTGCATCCAGTGCGTTGATGGCATAGACGATTTCAACTTCGAGTCCCGGCTCGAGATCTTTATCCCATAATTCAATTAGGCCGCTCAGACTTCTTGGGTCGTTGAGTTGCCCCAGGGCTGCGATCGCACGTCCCCGTCGATAGAGCGAATGCTCGGGTGCGCCGGCTATGCTCAGAAGAACATCCACCTCGGCCTGACAGTATTGGAGGTCCAATCGGGTCAAGGGTCGATCGATGGATGACAGGAGGACGAGTAATTCCTCTGATGGCTCTCCAGTACTGATGCTGGGGACCATGCTAAAGATGGCCATCAATGCCATATGTCTAAGTTTAGTCATCTACCCCCCCTTCGACGACAGGGTTCCTATAAATGACCCAGGCTTGTTCATCGGACAGACTGGCTGGGGCGCTGGTTACCGTCGGGAACATGAGATTATCGCTACTGAAGAAGCCCGTTGGGGTATCGTTTAGTTGATCGACGATGCCGCCCACGGTTTCCTGGGTATGAAAGAGACCAAGGTAGTGACCGGTCTCGTGGGCCATCACATGGCCCAACTCGCCTGGAGACGATGATAGAAGCGTTGCAACGGCCACACCGCTTCTGACGGTCCCTGGGCGCAGGGGACCGGGCGTTCCTCCTGAAATCCCCCCCACTATACCTCCGTTTTGACCCATTCCGATTCGGTCGACGAAAAACAGAGCGACCCCCGTCTCGTACGTGTTGAGACTGAACATCGCGTGGAGTGAACTGTCTGGGCGTCCGGGCCCAAGGGGGCCGATATCGACCTGACGATAGCTCGATGGAATGTCGTCAAAGGTGAATGATGTCAACTCGATTCCAATGGCTGCATAAAAGGACGCCATACGGTTTACGGCTGCCTGAAAAGTCGGGTCATTGGCCGCCGACTGAGCAGTCCAACCGTTGGCCCCAGTAAAGAAGAAGTGTAGGGGGATACGACCATTTATTTGAGGGTCTCGCGCGCGTTTATACGTCACCCGCAGATTGGTCGTTGTGTTGATGGCGCCGAATGCGCCCATGGCCGACACGCGAATCAGCCATGGACCGGGATAAAAATTAACATTTAAGTTATTGGGGGCTAAGAGTGTCGCGACGCCTGTATTGGGCGATGCTGAACGGTTAGGGCTTTTGAAGGGGCCTGGAAATGGAGACAATTGTCGATCCTGATTTGTAATGGTCACGCCATCAGGCATCTCGGAGACAAGCACGTCACCGTCTTCACTTTCCAAATGGGAGATGGCATAGACAACCGATGGGTCACCGACTGCATCAATGTGTAGGCTCAGGGTGTTTGGGGGAATGTTGACCCTGATAAACTCCGAGCGGCCAGCGGTGATTTCGATGTCGTCGAAGTGCACGGAATCGCCCAAATCGCTTGGCCCTGCATCAGGTGGGACCAGGCTGGCGTCTCCGTCCATCGTATGGATGGATGGCATTGCATCGAAGAGGGTAATCACGCCTTCTGCCGGTGATTCGTCGAGACATCCCAAGATAAAAAAGACGAAAATGATGCTCAATTTGCTGCTGTGTGCTCGCACGGGCTATGATTCCTTTGTTACCTTTACGTACGCATCGACCGACGGTAAAATTAAACTCTTTTTTGGGTATTTTAGTGAGTGTTCTAAACGTGGGACAAGAGAAGGATTAGGTATTTCGTTTTGCAAAAGCTGGCTCTCACATATGTTTTTTTGACAGCGGCATGTCTTTCGGTGGCCTGTGAACAATCTAAAACAGTGGCGCCTGTGTATCAAAACAACGGGTGTCTCAGTGACCACCAATGCGGTGCAGGCTTAGTGTGTATTCGAATGAATGCCGAACAGGGTGGTGCCTGTCGTGTGGGAGATTGCAACGCGGAGAAGGTTTGTCAGACTGGCGCGACCTGCGACCTTGAACGCTACATTTGCGTCGTTGGAACCGACAATGATTGTCGTCATGTTGGCTGCCCTGGTGGTCAAGTTTGTGACGTGGACACAGGAGATTGTGTTGTGCGAGGTGGGCAGGCTTGCGCTCATAATTCTGATTGCGAGCAGGGCTTATGTTTAGACGGATATTGCTTCGGCGTGGAGTGCGCCAATGACTCACATTGTTTGCCATCTGAGTATTGTAACGATTCGGGTCGTTGTTTACCCAAGATAGAGAATTGCATCGATTTGGATGGAGATGAGTATGGAATTGGCGCAGCCTGTCTTGGCTTAGATTGTGACGACGAAGATCCCAACGTGAATCCCGCGATCGAAGAGAATGCCACCACCCATTGCGGGGACGGTATTGACCAAAATTGTGATGGTCACGATCAAATTTGCGGTGGTCGAGATCAGGACCGCGATGGATACACTGAGGATGTAGATTGCGATGACCAGATCAGTGCGGTCAATCCCGGCCGGTCCGAAACCCCGTACAATGGTTATGATGACGATTGCGACCCCTTGACCAGCGATGATGACCTGGATGGCGACGGTTATATTGCCGACCATGTTGGTGGATGGGACTGTGATGACAATGATGCCAATATCAACCCTGCCATGATGGAGATTTCAAGTAATCGTATCGATGAGAACTGCGATGGCAGCGACCAAGTTCTCAGCGAGCGCGACCGAGATGGAGACGGCTTCTCTGAAGCGATGGGTGATTGCAACGACGATGATGAGAACATTCATCCCAGTATGAACGAGGTCCCCTACAATGCACGGGATGATGATTGTAATCAGACCACGCCAGACGATGACCTTGATCGGGATGGATTTCGGGTGGCGGACGATTGCGATGATGGTGACCCGTTGATCAACCCCTCCGTCCGAGAGATCTTTTATAATGGGCGTGATGATGATTGTAGTGATGCCACCCATGATAATGACGTAGATGGTGATGGATTTAGAGCCAGTGGCCGTGGTGGTGATGATTGTAATGACCTGGTGAGTACCGTTAACCCTGATGCGCAGGAAGTGCCCTATAACGGCCTAGATGACGATTGTAATCTCAGTACCCCAGATGATGACCTGGATGGTGACGGCGTTGGTTTCCTAGAAGATTGCGATGATGGCGACCGAGAGGTGAGTCCAAGTGCCGTTGAAAACAACCGCGAAAACTGCAGTGATGGCATCGATCATAACTGTCGGGGTGGAGACACTGAGTGCGCCGAGGTGGTCAACGACAGCGATGGTGATGGCGTTGTGGATGATGAGGATTGCGAACCCGTCAATCCCAATGTGCCTGGTCTAGTCGAGGTCATTGGGAACTCAATTGATGACGATTGCAACCCGGTGACACCGGACTTGCCAAGTCAATGCCTGGATGATGAATTCGACCGAGCTGGTCAAAATGATAGCTGGCGAAACGCCTCTCTCCTTCAGCCTGGCAATACCCGAATTGACCAGCATGCTGACTTAGTTTTGTGTCCATATGACGAAGATTGGTTTTACGTTGAGCCAGAGACGGGTGATGGCGTTGAAGTCGATATTCAATTTCGACAGAGTGAAGGCGACCTTGATCTTCAAATCCTGTATTTCGGCGTAGACGGGGAACTTGAAGTACTCGCAACCTCGCGCTCGAATACCGATAATGAAACGGTCTTTCTGCGTCGGCATGGCGGGCACAATTCAGGCTATTATGTTCGGGTCTACAGGGCGACCCCTGGAGCTGACCCAACGCCCTTTAGCCTGACCTACAATCAATATACTCGATGCACTGACGATAGCCCTGACGGAGATGCCGAACAGAATGACGACCAGGTTTCAGCCTCTCCCTTTCCACCTAATGGACACCGAAGACAGATTTGTCCCTTTGATGATGATTGGTATGTTTTCGATGTGGAAGAAGCAGGTCGTGTCGAGCTGCATCTTTTGTTTAAACACTCGGAAGGTGACCTTGACATGGAACTCTATGATGAGGCCGGAGAGCGTTTGTCAGCCTCGGTGTCCATTACGGATGATGAGCTGATTTCTTTCGAACTCAATCTGGGACGCTACTACGCCCGTGTTTATGGTTTTGATGACGCGCAAAATGATTATGTGGTCGTCAATTCTATTATACCAACCCGGGCATCTCGCGCGCATTTGGAAACGCCTGCAGTGCTGCGTGATTATCGTCGGGGGCTTGTCGGAAACACCACTATCGAATTACCAATAGATGCGCCCGATGGAGCTTTCATACGCCGACTGATTGTCCGCGATCTACTGGTCGAGCATAGCTTTCTAAATGACTTAAAGATCAGCGCGGCTTGGAACGGTGTTGTCAAAGCTGTTCTTTGGAACCGGGAAGGACGAGACGGTTTAGACGGTGGGTTGGACGATGACTTCTTACCGTTCACGAGTGACACAATCAATTTCGATAGACGGACATACGAGCCGTTTTCAGGGCTACCGGCAACGGGGGTTTTTAGTCTGATAATCGAGGATTACGTTGAAGGGGATGCGGGCCAAATTACGAACCTAGATATTGAGGTCGAGTACTTCAGGATTCCCTTCGCGACACCTTGATAATTGGTCCAACCACTGGCGACCATCAAAACGAGTTTTTAATCCAACGCCTTTGCGTGGCACCACGCTGGCTCTGAATTCAAGGCGCCGGGTCCCGTTCACAGTGGAGACAAGAGAGCTGATTTTAGAGTTTAAAAAGATCCAGTTGAACACCTTGTGTCGGTTCTGTGGCGCTGCGTTTCTCTTTACGCTTTCTTGATGGCGGGCGGTCTAATCCAGGCTCGCCGTAGACATAGCGGCGCCATGCGAGTAGGCCCCCAGCACGGCGCTGAGCGGTTGTTTCACGCAATTTAGTCTGCCTAAATAGACGCGCTGTAATGGTGTCAGAGCTCGGAGGAACAAGGCTGAGTAAGTCGGGGACCAATAGCTGAATGACGGCGGAACCAGCGATCGCATCGTAGAAGACCGCTCGTTCTTTTTCGGACTGTGGATCTGCACAGAGGAGCCGTTCACCCAATGCTGTAATGGTCGCTTCATCATCATTCAGACGAATCAGCCCTAGGATACGAGCGGCATGCACACGGTAGCCTGCATGGCGCGTTGAGAAGCCTGTAAAGTCGGCCAGGTCATCTATGCGTCGCACACCGAGATCAATCGCATAGACAACCTGTCTGACCGTTTCCAATGCATTCGCCTGGGGTACATCGATCGATCTCAACATCTAACGACAGCTCCTATCATGCCAAACCAGCCCGCTCAAAAAGTGCATCTGGATCAGGGTGTCTACCCATGAAGTCCGTGTACAAAACCATTGGGTCTTTGCTGTTCCCCTTGGACAAAATCGTTCGGCGAAATGCATCGCCGACTGACGCCGAAAAAAGTCCTTCGTTTTTAAATCGAGAAAATGCATCGGCTTCTAAAACCTCAGCCCATTTATAGGAGTAATAGCCTGCCGCATAAGCGATGGGTCCGCCGAATAAATGGCGAAAGGATGCAATTTGCGCATAATCCGATGGCAGTGGTATCGGAAAAAAGTCTGAGGCGACCTTGCTTGAGAATTCGACAACACTGCCGTCTGTCCCCGGGTCGTACACCCGGTGTAGCGCCAGATCGACCGCTCCAAAACTAAGCTGACGCATCATTCCCGTTGCCGTCCTAAAGTTTCGTGCATTGATGAGCTTTTCAAAAAGGGCGTCAGGGATAGGCAAACCTGTTTCATAATGGCGAGCGACTAAATTGAGTCCCTCTTTCTCCCAGCACCAATTTTCCATGATTTGCGACGGCAGTTCCACAAAATCCCAGGCAACATTGCATCCTGCCAAACCTCGGACACTGACTTGGGTCAGAAGATGATGCATCAAGTGGCCAAATTCATGAAACAGAGTTTCCAATTCCCGATGCCTGAGCAGTGCAGGCTGCGCGCCAATGGGTTTGCTAAAGTTGCAGCAGACAACGCCCACGTGTGGCTCCGCTTGTCCAGAATCCCCAAGTCGGAGTGGTTGCATCCATGCTCCGCCGCGTTTTCCCTCCCGCGGAAACAAGTCGAGATAGAAAATGCCAATGGGTTGGCCAGCCTCCCCGTTCAGCGAGTACGCGGTGACATCGGGATGCCAGGTCGGTTGCTCCGGTAACTGCTCAATGGTCACCCCATACAAGCGCTTGAGCAGGTCGTATAGTCCGTCTAGGACCGATGTGAGTCCCAGATAAGGCCTGAGGACTTCCTCATCAAAACCAAATTCTTGTCGCCGCTGCTTCTCGGCGTAAAAACTCAGGTCCCACGCCTCCATTGACTGAACTCCAAATTCTTTAGCAGCAAAGGCCATAAGCTCCGTATGTTCGCGGTCGGCCGATGGGCGCGTTCGCTGGATCAGGCCGTCCACAAAGTCTTGTGCGGACTGACCTGATTTGACCATTCGATTTTCCAAGTACAAGTCGGCCACGTCGCCATAGCCGAGCATTTGTGCCTTCTCAGCCCGAAGATTTAAGATGGTGGCCATTCGCTCGGTGTTGTCATAGGGGGTGTCGGTGGCTCGACTGTTATACGCTCGATAGAGAGTTTCTCGAAGGCCACTGTCTTCCAAATAGGTCATCGCGGCGAGATAACTGGGCCCCTGTAATGTGAAACGCCATCCCTCTTTGTTTTTTCGTTCAGCTGATGTTCGTGCGGCCTCAATTTCGGATTCCGGAAGACCGGCTAGGCGGCTTTCGTCGGTCACCAGCAGCTCAAATTGATCAGCGGCATAGACAACGTTTTCAGTAAAACGATTTGTTTCGGTGGCCAGTGCTAAATCAATTTTAGTCAGTTTTATCTTGGCGGCTGCGTCGAGTGCTGCGCCTTGACGTTTAAAATTTTCAGTCGTTGAATCCAGGGACCGCTGCTGCTCTTCGGTCAGGCGATGAGAGCCAGCTATCCCACTCAGATTTGACAGGGCATCCCAGAGGTTTTGTCGATGGGGAATGCCTGAAAAGAACTCGGCGACTCGAGGCTGCATTTCGTTGTAGACATCTCGAAACTGTCTATCGTCGATGAGATTGACCAGATGTGACACCCATCCGAGGCTGTCTTCCAGCCGGCTGGTCGCGTTTTCCATCGCCCCAATGACTGATTCAAATGTTGATTGAGCGTCATCCCCCACGATGGATTCGAGTTCGCGTTCTGCCTCCATCAGGAGCTGCTCGAGGGCAGGCCGAACGAAGTCGGCCCTCATTCTATCGAACTGAATTGGTCCGTTGAAACAGAGAAATGGATTTACGTTTGGCGCTTGATTCATCATAGGTACGGAGTATACACGTAACCACCTCTGAAGTCATCGGTCCCGCGCTTAAATCGGAGAGTTAAAAGCCCCACGCTAGGCCTGTCTCGAGGACCTTGACTGCATGGGCTTGCTCGGCCAATGATGGAGACCAGATCAAGACGAGAATTTTAAATGGCATCCAGTTTTACGATCAAGCTCCCGAAAGAAGATCAGGCTTCCACCGGAGAATTCTTCCGCTCTCATGGATTTCAGATGACCGAAGCCGAACATGCGTTTTGGCTTGCCCTTGGACCGGCTGTGAGAGTCACTTTCTACCGCTCAGGAAAACTACTTATCCAAGGAAAAGAAGCCGATGTTTGGCGCGGCTTGCTGGCTGAAATAACCGCGTCGGCTAAGCCGTTCCAGCAGGCGCTGTCTCGCCATCCGAAACCAGCGCCACGTCATTGGGCTGGCAGTGATGAGGCTGGCAAAGGCGATTACTTTGGCCCTCTCGTGGTTGCAGGGGTCGCACTGGAGCGGAGTCAATTAGAGTTGCTATTGGAGATCGGTGTCGATGACTCCAAAACCATTTCCGATGAGCGTATTCTCCAAATGGACAGGCCACTTCGCCACATATGTCGGTCGGATGTCCTGATGATTGGACCGGCAAAATACAACGAACTGTACCAGCGGATAGGGAATTTAAATACTCTCCTGGCATGGGCTCATGCCAAAGTCATTGAGACCTTGCTGGTGGAGTCAAATGGTGCGGTCGAGTGGGTCCTAATCGATCGCTTTGCACCAGAACGAACCATGCAGCGCGCTTTATCTCGAATCGACGGACTGCCTCAGGTCGATCAGTGGCCGAAGGCAGAATCTGATCCCGCTGTTGGTGCTGCAAGTATCCTCGCCCGAGCTGCATTCCTTCGCGGTATGAAAGCGCTCTCGAAACGGTATGGGTTGGGTCTGCCCCTTGGTGCGGGTGAAAAAACACTTACGGCCGGTCATGAGTTTGTGCAGCGCCACGGGCGTCAGCAACTGCACCATGTTGCGAAAATTCACTTTTCCAATACGAACAAGCTTGGCTTGTGATGCTCAGACAACGCCTGACCGATCCAAAACCTCATCTATTCTGCCTGGCAGTATGCCAAGCTCAAAAGCAATATCTAACACTGTGATTCGGTTTCGGATATCTCGCGCGAGGCGGAAAACCCGCGCGGTATTCGCTCTCGTTTCACCGAGCTCCGCCAAGGTGCTCGGCGCATTGGCAGCACACAGAGTGCGTCGAATGTCCTCCGGTTTTGGGAGGGTCCGATCGGCTAAGCCATCTCTGATTTCTGACCAGTTGTCTCGGAGGACCGCGATTCGGGCTTCTGCGCGTTCATTTTTGCTTCGAGCGTGGGGCAAAATCGACGCTGCAAGCGGCCCATGTTCGTCTTGAATTCGTGTTTCAAGGGCTTGACGGCTGGGCACCCTTGCAAACACTGGATTTGTACACTCCAGAAGGAGTTGGTAGAGCGCGGCTGTGATACAAGTTGCAACACCAACTTGCGCCCCATGGAGCCGCGTTGGCTGTCCAAGCACGACGTTTTCCATATCCCATAGATGGCTGATCAAGTGTTCGCCACCGCTGGCCGGGCTGCTGCTACCCGCCACAACCATAGCGACTCCACTCAGGACGAGAGCGGTGCCCAGCGCACCGTGTGCGTTCAAATCTTTTTCCGGAAGACCAGATGCTGCATTGACCGCTGCGGCGACGGCATGATCGACGATGAGGCTTGGCAGTTCGCTGTAGCCTGTTTTTTCAACGGCGTCGGCAAGCCACCAATCAGAATCGCTCACGGGCTTACTGATCAAATCACCTAAGCCCGCTTGAGTGAGACGAGCTGGCGCGTCTGCAAGGATCTCACAGTCAAGTATGATGGCCCTTGGCGGCCGAGCGGGGACCGTTGTTTTAACGCCTTGATCCAAGATGGCCGCGATTCCGCTGGCGTAGCCGTTCATGCTGGCGGCAGTGCCCAAGACGATATATGGGATTTCGTTTTGCGCGCAGGCTCGCTTTGCAAGATCGTTTACTGTGCCACTGCCCACAGCAATTGCACCGGCGGCACCGGTCAGTTTTTCACTGACGCGGCCAACTGTTTCAGCATCGGCGTGCGCATGTGGGCCCAGATCAATCCGATGATCTGACTGATTTTTGAGACCAGCAGCATTAAGGGTATTGGGATCACAAATCACCGGTGTATCGGTGACGCCGAATTGGGCTGCAATATCCTGTAGGTCGGTTCTGATTCCACTGCCGATGTAAACGGAGTCGGTGAGGTCGGCTTCTGGGAGCTCGACAGGGCAAATTTCGTGTAGTTTCATGAATCCTCCGCAGGCCACTTCCGCATCGTGACTTAGTCGTGTAGATCATACAAGACGCTATCGATCGTTCCGGAAGGATCGCGGAGTCTCGAATCGGCTTTCGTACACCAACTATGATAAAGCATATCTACACAAGTGCACTCGATTTTATCGAAGGTCAGCTGTCTCCAGACCTCCTGGATACAATCGATGATTTATCTCGTAATTTGGGTGGGCGTAAAAGCGACGACTTTGGCTATACCCCAGAGCAACTCAAGTGGGTGTTGCCCGTCGCTGGATTTTTTTATCGGAGATGGTTTAGAACCGAGTCCGTCGGATTGGAACAGGTCCCTCCTGGGCGCGTTCTTTTGGTCAGTAATCACAGTGGTCAAATTCCCATTGATGCGGCCATGATCGCCGCAGCATTGATGCTGGATGCGCAGCAGCCTCGAGCTGTTCGCTCTATGGTTGAGAGATGGGTTCCGTCACTGCCATACGCGAGCGTTTTCTTCGCGCGCCTCGGGCAAGTATTAGGGACCCCTGAGAATTGCCGACGCTTATTAGAGCAAGCTGCGCCGGTCCTGGTTTTTCCCGAAGGCGCACGCGGGATCAGTAAACCCTATAAAAATGCCTATCAGCTTCAAGAGTTTGGCCACGGGTTCATGAGGTTGGCTCTTGAGACCGGAACACCCATTGTTCCGGTCGGTGTTGTCGGGGCCGAAGAGCAATACCTGAATATTGGAAATATGGATCGGGCCGCCAAGACTTTGGGTATACCTGCATTTCCCCTGATCGTTAACTTGCTGGTGCCTGTCTTGGGTTGGCTGCCGCTGCCTGTCAAATATCGTATTTATTTTGGCAGACCGCTCTATTTTGAGGGCGACCCGGAGGAAGATGATATCGAGATCGGAAAGAAGGTGGCCGTGGTCAAAGCTGCCATCGATGGACTACTCAAGCGTGGTTTGTCAGAGCGAGATGGATATTTTTTATGAAGATCGCCATCACTGGGATCGCAGGGCGGTTTGGCCGATTACTTGCCGGTCTTCTACATCGAAACCACGAGGTCGTTGGCATCGATAGACGGCCATGTCGGACCGTACCCAAAGACGTTGAAGTCCATTGCATCGATATTCGACGGAAACGGTGTGAGGCGATTTTCCGGCAAAACCGATTCGATGCTGTAGTCCACCTACAAGTGCTTCATAATCCTAGGGCCAGTTCAGCTGAACACTACAGCTTCAATATTCAGGGAACAGACCGAGTTATGTCCCATTGTGTTAAGCATGGGGTTAAGAAACTGGTTTTGTTGAGCAGTGCAAATGTCTATGGACCAAGGCCCGATAATACTCAGTTCCTTGGCGAGGATACACCACTTATGGGCGGTGAACGCTTCAGCGAAATTCGCGACCTCGTTGGTGTAGATATGCTGGGTCAGAGCTTTTTTTGGAAATATCCACAAGTCGAAACTGTCATATTACGACCCGTTCACATCATCGGCTTGGTGAGAAATGCGCCGAGCAATTATCTCAGGCTTTTGAGACCTTGGACGCTCGCAGGCTTCGATCCGGTCGTGCAAGTCATACATGAAAATGACACCGCTCTTGCGGTGGAACATGCTTTGGAACCAGGGATTCAGGGCATCTTCAATGTGCCGGGCTGTGAGCCTGCACCTTTGAGCCAGCTACATCGATTGGCTGAGTGCAAACCAATTGCCGTCCCTCATTTGGTGGCGGGGCCTATGCTCAACCGCTTATTCAAAATGAGATTGACCACCTTTCCCGCACCCGAATTGGACCATCTTCGATACCTTTGTATGGTCGATGGGCAAAGGGCTCGCTCGACCCTCGGATTCAATCCACAGCATGACCTGGCCGATACCATGGCGCATCTAAGGTTGACCCGCCTGCTACAGCACTAGTCAGTGGTCTGGTGGAAAAAAAGACCCCGTCTCGTCGACGCCAAGGGGGGGGGAGGAAAAGTCGACAACGAGACGGGGCCTATAAACACTTGAACGAAGGGATTGTGTTTTCAATTCCCTCATTCATAAAAACAGGACGCTTCAAGTTGCCATGTCTGACAGCCCTGCATCACTTTTGTTCAATCATACCGAAAGATATGAGTTCCGATCCAATGAGAGGCCCTTTAGCAGGACCGATCTTTAGATGATTGAGTCGGCCAACTTGACTGAAAGCAGAACACGGGCCAACCTGATGCGTGTGAGATGTTTATACGCCATGGCCGCGCTTATCCTATGGGGATGTATCCTCGAATCAGAGGAATGCGGAAAGCAATTCGTGCCGCGCGAAAAACGCTGCGTACCCGCGCAACCCGCCGATGATTTTGGGGCCGGAGCAGCGGCTGAGAGTTTGGATGCAGCGGCGAAAGATGGCGGCGGCCTTGATGTCGTTATGGATGCCACCACGACGCAGGCCACATTGGATGCCGAGACTGTTAATCCGTGGGATGAGTTTGTTCAGATTCTCATCGTCGACCGCACCGAGGATGCTGCGGCCAGGCAGACGCCGGCTCTGCCTGGTGCTGATATCGATGGACTTAGCATCGCCGACGAGACAGGCGTACTCATCGGGACGGGTGACGTCATTATCGACGATCGGGTCAACGACCCCTTCATGGCGAACATACAACTCAATAGCGGAGCTGGTTTGGGCCCGCCCGATGGGCGTGCTGTTTCTCTGGGCACTCAGGGCGGATTTATTCGCGTTGGACTCGGGCTAGACAGACCGCTCAGAGACGGCGATATTATTTCGATTTTTGAAATCGCTGAAGCCATGGGCGACCAAGATCGATATGAAGCATTTATCTGCCGGAACGATGCTGAAGCCCTGCGCGGATGCAGAGTACTCGGGTTGGCAGCATCAGGGTCGACGGACTTCCGTCTTGGGTCGGCCGATTGAGCCTAGTCGTCAAAGGCTTCGAATGTGCTGACGACCGCCCTGAACTCATCGGGAACGCGAACTGGATCAAACGTGTCATTTAGCCAGACCATGGTCATTGTCCCAGTTGCAACCAAGCGACGGTCTCGTTTGTTATTGACCAAGAAATTAAAGGTGTAACTGGTCTTACCAATGTTCGAGATACGAACATGCATGACAAGGATATCATTGTAATGAGATGGCGCCTTAAATCGAACCTGCTGATGAACGACAGCGCCTGGGATTAAATCTCTGATTTGACCGTCAAAGCGGTCGAGATTTAAATGAGCGAGATAGTCCATTCGGCCTACATCAAAATAGCTTGCGAAACTCCCAAAGAAAACGATGCCGACGGCATCGGTTTCACTCAGTCTAACGCGGATTTCCGTAGAGAAACCGTAGTCATTCAGATCCGTGGATATATCTGGTTCGGTCATGTTTAAACCATGCGCTTATCAATTGGTTTTCAATGGTCCCATTGTGGTGTTTTTTTTTCGACTTGTTTTTCGTAGGGCTGTTGCAAATACGAGTCCAATAAACACCGCCACATGAGATGGAGTGGTTCCCCCCGGGACACTCATACAGCCGCCGGAAACTGCTTTTTCACCGGTGGAGTCGGACACGTCTTGCTCCATGTAAAGGTCGGATTCATCTGGATTCGAATGGCCGCCATCATCGAGACCCCCATCGGGGTCAGGCGCCGTCTCTATGGCATCTGATTCATCTGTGTCTGAGACCGATGCATCAGGTTCGGCCGCTGTACAAAATGCACCGCCCCGATCTTGTCTACAAACCTGGTCTCGGTCTGTGCAGTCGTCGGTCAGGATATCTCCGAAGCGACACCGTATGACTTTGTTATCCTCGCAAATCCCAACACTGCCGACGTTTGCACAGACATCAATTTCGAAGCAGCCGACCCGACTCGATCCATCCGCAGGTCGACATTCGAGACCTTGTGCATCGCAATCGATTTCGATGTAGCGACCGGAGTCACATCGTTGGAGAACATCGCCATCACAGAGGCCCTGGTTGGGGAGAACAGTGCATTCTGGGTCCGGCGGCCGCATAGCATCTTCAGACACCGAATCAATCCAGTCGGCGATGGCATCGAGTCGGACCAAGTGGTCGACGCCGAGACAGCTTGGGTCTCCCCATGATTCGACACCTAAAACTGTCGGGCCAGACTCACCGATATTGGCGATGATAGGTCCACCAGAGTCCCCAAAACAGATCCCTTGTTCACCGCGCCCATCAACAATTACCTCGGTTCGACTCACCCCGCTGACGTAGACGGTGGCAAAGTAACGGCCAAATCTCGAACGGTCATAGGTCTCGCCATATCCGCCTGCTTGAACTGGGGAATCAACTAAATCGTTTTCGAGCTCAATTCGGTTGAAGGGAATCGGCTCGACTTCGGGAAGGCGTGCTGTCGCATCCTCCGACAAAATCAAGATGGCTGCATCCAGTTGTGGGTGGCTGTAAATGAACTCGGCGCGTATGCTCGCTCGAGGATTTGTGGGTTGCAACCCCATTCCAAATCCGATGTCTGACATGTCACGTTCGTCGACACAGTGCTTGGCTGTGGCAACGATACGAGGACTGACTAAAGTGGCCGTGCAAAAATTTCTTGACGCAGCGCCCGCAGGGTGTAGCCAGCCGAGAGCAAGAATTTGTCCATCGGTTAGTTCCACTGCCTCTGGCGCCCGTGTGCCGTTTCGAATGGACTGCTTGACCTGCCCGATTTCGAGACCACCCTGTACGTCGGTGCATGCGAGCGTCCATAACAATATCAAGATGGCAGTTGGCTTCGTCATATCTCCCCAGTCCGTTAGTTCCCTAACACTCAGCGTTCAGCGTCTCCAGCAAAGCAAGTTATGTGCCGGCCAACTTATGGTCCTATTTCATCAGCTGGATAGACTTGCTCCCTGAATATGGAATCCTGCATCGACATGGATGATCTCACCGGTAATACCGCTACTCATATCCGAGACAAGAAAGGCGATGCTTTGAGCGACTTCATCGGTGGTTATATTGCGTCTCAGCGGTGTCACTTCAGCCGTCTTGGACAGCATCGTACGGAAACCCGGAATCCCTGCGGCCGCTAAGGTACGTACCGGACCGGCGCTGACTGCATTTACCCGAATCTTTGCTGGGCCGAGTTCGTGGGCTAGATAGCGTATATTTGCTTCCAATGCAGCTTTGGCTGGACCCATGACGTTGTAATTTGGGATCACCCGCTCGGCTCCGATGTAACTCATCGCAACGATAGCACCACCGGAACTCATCAGCGGAGCACCGCGTTGAGCAATCTTCACGAGGCTGTATGCGCTGATATCCATAGTTTCTTGGAATTGGGTGCGACTCGTTTCGGTGAATCGACCAGTGAGCGCTTCCTTGGGCGCAAACGCTACACTGTGCACGATGAAATCAATACGTCCGAAGCGTTCGCTAACCGATTCGAAAACCCCATCAATGTCTTCGTCGCGGGTGACGTCACAGGGGAGTGCCAGCGGTAGATTTGATTCTTTAGCCAGGGCGTCGACCGTACGGGCCAGGCGGTCGCCTTGGTACGTGACGGCGACCGATGCACCGTATTCCGCCGTTTTTTCAGCCGCAGCCCATGCGATTGAACGCTGGTTCGCGACCCCAAAAATTAGTCCAACTCGACCTGAAAGCGAAAGCAATGTGTGATCTCCATAATAGCACTGCTAGGGTCTAACGTGTCCGCGGGATTATCAAGGGGCCTGCACAGGAATGAAGTATGAGATTCCGGTTTCGCCAGCCTCAATGGTCCAGCCGTTCTCGGTTCGTCGCGCTTGGCTATCGCCTACGACTGAAACCAAGTCTATTGCATCAGCAACCCAGTTCGGACGAGCGATTTCGATTGTTGAACCGACGTCTTTTTGCGCAACGACCAGGCTCCAATCTTGACCATTTCGGCGAATAAAAGCGAGATCATTATTACCCACAAAAACAGGCAGTCTTTCAAGGCCATGGAACGCATTGTTCTCCAAGCGGGCACGCCCGAGGCGTCTCATGAAGTCATAGTGGTCAACTTGCTGTGCAGTCAGAGACATATCGAACTCAGCCCCGTTTAAGTTTTGCCAGGGTAGGGACCGACGATTGTCCGGGTCATTGCCACCAGGCATGGCAATTTCATCTCCGTAATAGAGCATGGGCAGCCCAGGCGCAGCGTAGAGTAGACCCCATATGATGCGCAGGCGTCGATAATCTAACGCGTTATTGGTCACGCTGGGTAGGGCGGTATCGCAGGCATCAGAATAGCGGCAGTAAACGCCTGCATCGCCGGCGATTCGAGAGATGATTCGACCGCTGTCGTGGCTGCCTAGAAACTGAACATTGAGTTGGTTGCCAACATACGATTGTTCGGCTGCTTGCATCGCCGATTCAATGTCTCGGAACGAACCATTGGCGTCGATCAATGAGCCCCAGCGATGATGTGACGGGAAGTCGAACTGGCCATCCAGTGCATTGGGCCCGGTATATGCATCGATCCATTCGTACCCGTTGTTAAATTGCACACCACAAAGTCCATTGTATCGATCGCCCGATGAAACGGCCGTCTCTCCCAGCATGACGATGCGATGTCCACCTTTCTCGAAGCGCTGAGTCAATGCACTCCGTAAATTGTAGACCGCCATCGTTTCAACATGCTTTACAGCATCGACTCGAAATCCATCAACATTGAACTCTTCAACCCAGAACAAAGCATCGTCAATGAACTGTTCACGGGCTTGCGGGTTCCGCCAGTTAATATCTGGTAGATAAGGGGCAAATAGACAGTCCAGCGGCCGCTCGCTCCAGCCGCAGCCAGGATCGATTCCGCAGACACAACTTGTTCGAAACCAGTCTGGATTGGTTTGCATGTAGACGTGGTCTTCATGAATCTGGTTGTTGATCAGGTCAACCAAGACGCGTATCCCTCGGCTATGGGCTGCGGCGACGAAGCTTCGTAACGCTTCGTTTCCGCCAAACCGTGGCTCGACAAGACGTGCTTCGACAGGCCAGTAGCCATGGTACGGTGCGATCAATCTGGGCGACTCCCGACCTGGCATCGGCTGATCCACTTGCTGGTTGACAGGGCTCAGCCAAATCACCTTGATGCCGAGCGCATCAAAATAGCCCGCATCCAATGCAGCCTGCGCGCCTTGCAAGTCACCGCCTTGCCAATTGACGCTATAGCCAACGTCTCCCATTCCGATTGGGGCATCATTGTCAAGATTGCCGTTTGCAAAGCGGTCTACGAGAAGCATATAAACGGGGCTGCTGAGCCAACTGAATGGCTGTGCCTCTATCCAGAAGGGCAGATGGACGACCTTTGAAACTCGATTACTCTCATCTTCAATCGTGATGCTCAGGCGATGTTTGCCAATGGGCAGATCGTCAAATTGTACTGCGAGTTGACCGGTCTCATTAAACACAGAGTCTGCGACAGGTTGACCATTGAGTGTGAGGTTGATTGTGGACACAGGCGTCCTGTCGATGGCTGTGAATGCTTGCAGTGTGACGGTCAAGCGTCTGGCCTCAGAATCGACCTCGAAGCGGTCTACATGCACTGATGGTCGCGCATCACATGGCGGCATGAGAAAAGCTGAATTCAAGCAGTCTTCATCAAAAGCATGTCGGCTTGCAGCCGGGTCAATGAACCAGTTTCCGGTTTGTGGAGACTGGCCCTCAATGAGCTTATACGAATAGCTATCGCCTGGGATCAGGCCATCTGCTGGTGAGAACTCGATCGTGTGCAGACACGGGCCACCCATTCCGCAGGGCGCCTGCCCCGGTTTGGTCATCTCGGGAGTCGTCTCCAAGCGCCGCGCACCATCTGCCCAACAACGCCCTCCTTGATCGCATGTGAAATCGCCTGCAATCCAAATGGTTTGATTTGGAGTCTGACTCCAATATTCGATGGTCTGTGTGCAGGACCGAACCGGCCAGCCCTCGTCAACGAGTTCGGCATCAACATCCACCATACCCGAATCTGGGTCTGTTGTTCGCCCGTCCAACGGCATCTCTATATCCGGATTATTAGCGTCGGCGAGCTGTGCATCGAATGCGTTGCCAGAATCGACGGCCCCGTTTGAATCGGCCGGCTGTTCAAAGGCGTCGGACGGCGATTGATCGATCGCTAAGTAGGCGTCTCGAACTTGGCTTGGAGGCCGAGTCTCACTACAGGCAAGAACACTCAGCGTGCACATGATTAACAGACTCTTAGCGTTGGGGGTTTTCATCACAGCACCCTATTGCAGTTTTATAAACTCACGACGAATCGGCCGCTCTATACGTGAGTGGCCCATTGGACTCAAGAAATAAGTTATCCGAGGGTCTCTTCGCTCTTTGCTTGGCATTCATCCAGCAGAGTGGTACCCCAAACCTGGGTACAGGAATAGACCGGTTGGGTCAAACGAAGGGGACTGTTATGTCAAGACGTCGAGATGCGTTGGATTACCATGCGAATGGCCGGGCCGGAAAGATCGCGATTCGGCCAACGAAACCACTACAAACACAGCGAGACCTCTCTCTGGCATATACGCCAGGGGTCGCAGAACCTTGTCTGGAAATCGCCAAAGATGAGCAGAAAGTCTTTGACTACACGGCCCGAGGTAATCTGGTTGCGGTGGTCTCCAATGGCACGGCTGTTCTAGGGCTTGGCAATATCGGTCCCGAAGCCTCAAAGCCGGTTATGGAAGGCAAAGGCGTCCTGTTTAAACGGTTTGCGGACATCGATGTTTTCGACATCGAAATTGCTGAGACAGACCCTGATAAGCTTATCGATATTGTCGCTGCTCTCGAGCCCACCTTCGGTGGAATCAACCTAGAGGATATCAAGGCACCAGAGTGTTTTTATATCGAAGAAGCATTGCGCGAGCGGATGAAGATACCGGTGTTCCATGATGACCAACATGGCACCGCCATCATTGCGACGGCAGCCTTCGTGAATGCGCTTGAGCTGACCGGTCGGTCGGCCGCCGACGTAAAATGCGTCTTCAGCGGTGCCGGGGCGGCCGCTATGGCCTGCGCTAACCTCTTCATTTCCCTCGGCGTAAGAGCTGAAAATCTGATCCTTTGCGACAGTCGGGGCCCCATCTATACTGGCCGAACCGACGGAATGAACCCCTACAAAGAACGGCTTGCCGTCGATACGCCTCATCGGTCTCTAAAAGAGGCCATGGTCGGTGCTGATGTTTTCGTCGGCGTCAGCGTAAAAGGCGTTGTGACCAGCGATATGCTCAAGAGCATGGCTGATCAGCCCATCGTCATGGCTATGGCCAATCCGGATCCCGAAATTGATTACCCCGATGCCATCGCAGCAAGAGACGACTTAATCATGGCTACGGGTCGGAGTGATTACCCAAATCAGGTCAACAATGTCCTTGGCTTCCCCTTCATTTTCCGAGGTGCCCTCGACGTACGGGCGACGAGCATCAACGAGGAAATGAAGCTGGCAGCGGTCAATGCGTTGGCCGCGCTGGCCAAAGAAGACGTACCTGACGATGTCAAATCGGCCTACGGTGATCAGGCTCTAAAATATGGACCCAATTACATTATTCCGAAACCATTCGATCATCGAGCGCTCTTGCGGGTTGCGCCGGCGGTGGCTCGAGCGGCAATGGAGTCTGGCGTTGCGCGGACGCCAATCAAAAACTTTGATGAATATCATAATCAGCTGGAACGCTTGTTAGGTCGAGACCGAGAAGTGATGCGACAAGTGATTCGTAAGGCCAGCCAGACCCCGAAACGGCTGGTTTTTCCAGAGGGCACACATCCCAAGATCATTCGGGCTGCACAAATTTCTCGTGAGGAGGGGATTGCAAATCCAATCCTACTCGGGTCGCCGGAGATGATCAGAGAAATCGCGGCTAAGAGCGAAATTTCATTGGATGGGATCGAGCTGATCGATCATAAAAATCATCCCCTCTTCGACAGCTATGTCGAGGACTATTGGGCCTTGCGAAACCGCCGCGGTGTGACACGGGCGGAGGCGGCCCGCATGCTCAGACAAGGCAACTATTTTGCCTCGATGATGGTACATAGGGGCGATGCTGACGGTTTTGTCAGCGGGATTTCAAGTAGTTATCCGGACACCATACGTCCTGCGCTTGAAGTCATCGGTACGAGACCAGATATCAAGCGGGTTGCGGGTGCATACCTTGTGATTCTTGAGGACGGTGTCAAAGTCTTCGCCGATACGACAGTTAACATTAATCCTTCAGCGGACGATCTTGCGGAAATTGCTCAGTCGACAGCCGCGATGGCGCGTAAGCTGGACATAGAGCCTCATATCGCCATGCTGAGCTTCAGTAACTTTGGGAGTAACCGGTCTCCTGAGGCGAGCAAAGTAGCGCGTGCAGTTGAATTGATTCGTCAAGCGGCACCTGAACTTGACGTTGATGGTGAGATGCAGGTTGGCGCCGCACTCGATGTTGAGCAAAGACAGCGTCTATTCGATTTTTCTACGATGAAATCAGAAGCCAATATTCTGATTTTTCCTGAACTCAATAGCGCGAACATTGGATACAAGCTGATGCGGCACCTTGGTGGCGCCGATTTGGTTGGTCCGATTCTCCTAGGCATGCGTCGTCCGGTCAATGTACTGGAGCGAGATTGCTCTGTCCGAACGGTGGTGAACATGGCCGCTATTACAGTTGTACAATCACTGGACATGATGAGCTAGATACGGAGATTTGACCGAATGAGCTTTGAGTCTTTGCCGGCGGACTGGGCCACATGGGACGTTGCTCAATTAGAGCAGTCTGTGCGGTACCATAACCGGCAGTATTGGGACGCTAATGCCCCTGTCATCAGTGATTACGATTACGACCGAATCGTCGAAAAACTCAAGCGTTTAAGGCCAGACTCTGAGGTTCTCAATGAGATGGGGCCGTCAGGGGCTGCCGCCGGTGAGCCGGTCCACCATGCGCACGCGATGTTGAGTCTCGACAAAGCCTACGATGAAAAGACCCTTTTACACTGGGCGACGAAGTTCAATGGCGACTTGGTCATGACGCCCAAAGTAGACGGCGTTGCGTGCAGCATTCGTTATGATGCGTCAGGACGCCTCGTTGTTGCGGCGACTCGCGGTAGCGGCTCAGTTGGTGAAAATATTACCGCTAATGTCTCCAGAATCAGCGATGTACCCACTCGAATTGACACAGATGTTGAGGTGGAGGTCCGTGGTGAAGTCTACCTTCCGCTCTCCACCTTTGAATCCATGAAGGGGGACTTCGCCAATCCAAGAAATACGGCGGCCGGCGCTTTGAAACAAAAAGATCCAGATAAGTCAGCACGCGTTGGTCTGCGCTTCTTTTTGTACGATGTCATCGGCAATGTCGTGGATACGGAAATTGACAAATTCACTCTAGGCGCCCGGTGGGGGTTTAACCCGGTTGAGCATCGTTTGGTGGCCCGTGAACAGGTTCAAGCTGGATATGATGAATATGTCGAGCGAAGAGATGACTTAGATTTTGAGATCGATGGTGTTGTGTTTAAGGCCAACCGTCTCGACGAACAAAAACGCTTAGGGGCCACGGCGCACCATCCTCGGTATGCTATCGCCTATAAACTGCAAGGAGAGAGCGCACAGACCGTTCTTCGCGATGTGGAATGGAGCGTGAGCAGAACCGGTGCGCTGACTCCGGTCGGACTGGTCGACCCAGTCTCCCTAAGTGGCGCGACAGTCACCCGCATTAGCCTGCATAATTGGGGCCTGGTGCAGAGTAAGAAACTCAGTTTGAATGCCACGGTTATCGCCATGCGTCGCGGAGGGGTCATACCCCACCTTGAGCATGTGGTAGAGCCCGGCGACCAGATGCTCTTTCCTCCAGCTACATGCCCATCATGTGGCTCCATTCCAGTGGTCGATGGTGAGTTCATCGAATGTCGAAACCGGTCGGCATGTCCTGCCCAAGTGGTCGGCGTTTTGTCTCACTTTGCCAAGGTCACAGGCATCGAGGGGTTCGGCCAGGTCTGGCTGGAGACCTTCGTCGCCGCAGGCGTTCTCATGAGCCCAATCGATTTTTATAAACTGCAGCGAGCTGACCTGCTCAATTTTGATCGAATGGGCGAGACTCTGGCTGATAAATTACTGGGTCAAGTCGAGGCGTCAAAAGCCATGCCCTTGGCGGTGTTTCTGCAATCTCTGGGTATCGCTGACTTAGGTAAAACGGCATCGGAGACATTGGCGACTCAATTTAACAGCCTCGATAGGATTCGAGCGATCTCGGCTGAAGACTTGGAAGTCATCCCCGGATTCGGCCAATTGCTTGCCGAGCGCATTCCTAAAGGGCTGGCTGAGCAGAGGCAACTCATCGATCAATTGATTACATTTATTGATATCCAAGCTGTTGAGAACGCCGACCCGCCCGACGGGCCATTGATAGGACAGTCATTCCTATTCACGGGGACTCTCACCCAAATGACTCGTTCAGAGGCTCAATCTCGCCTCGCTGAATTAGGTGGCAAAGCAGCCAGTGGGGTCAGCAAAAGTCTGACCTATCTCGTCGTTGGGGATGCGGGACGAGCCGGTAGTAAATTGGCGAAAGCCCAAAAGCTGGGCGTTCGCGTTTTGAGCGAAGCGGACTTTATGACTTTACTCGAGTAGCCGGTCTATTCAATCGTCACCCGTTGCGTCATCGTCAGTGTCATCTTCGTCATCTACCGGGGCCGGAAATAGTGCTGTAGGCACACCAAGGAAGTCCCGCATGTGCTCATCGTAAATCCGTTGCGCATCTGTATCGCCTAAGTCCAATCGCAACTCATTGATCAACTTAATGGACATTTCCATCCAGTCGTCCCAGCTCTCCGCTGAAATGTTTTGAACAATCCACTGCCCGACCTCATCGGCAAAAGGGGCATCGGTCATCACCTTGCCGATTTTCTTGGTGCGAGCGCAACGCATCTCACCCGGCCCGGGTTCACGTTCATCTGCGATATCGACATCGTCCACCGCGGCTTGAAGAATGGCGTCAGCGGACACTGTTTCACCTAAGTCGGCCAATTTCTGCTTCATTTCCAGCCCTGGCATCAGGTCGCCGCGACTCATGGCCGCAGCATAGCCAGACTGAAACGTCTCGATGGCCCCATCGACATCCTCGGTGATGATTTGGGAGTCGCCGAGAACGACGTATGCGCGCGAATAGCCCGGATTGATTTTTAAAACATGCCGAAGGACGTTCACAGCTTCAGCCGGTCGTCCGGCATCAGCTAACGCTTGGCCTAGTGCGAAGTGCGCCAAGTCGTCGTCTGGATTAGCCTGTGCCATCTTCCGAAACTGTTCAATACGTTCATCCTGATTCATTACGATATCCATTTTAAGATAGTTGGTACGCAAATTGCTTTGCTTGGCTGCGCATTCGTTGCTCCAAGCATGCCCCGTTGATTGACCGATGCAAGAGACGTGGACAGGAGGGTAACGAGCAATGACCGAAATGAAAAGAGCCATTGATGGCTAGAACAGTTTCGGTTTGAAGACAATTAGTGTATGAATTGCCGCGCTCGGCATCTGAGAGTGAGAAAACAATGCGTAAGTCAGGCCTGAGGGTCGCCAAAAAGTTAAACGCGGATGTGGTAGACGGGATTTCTATCGCACGCCATGTGCGAGCAATCAAGCCGTACCAAGCTGTCTCATCATTGGACGCCATGCGCAGTGATCCTGAACGGGAATCTTTCAAAATCGATTGGAATGAGGCGACGGTTCCACCATCGCCCGCCGTGACCAAAGCTGTTATGAATTTTCTGAGTAGTTCTCAGCATTTAAATTTATATCCGGTCCTGAATAGCACGAACTTGATCGCCCGTTTAGCCAAGCATCACGGCCTGCCAGAGAGTCAGTTTCTGGTGACAAACGGGAGCGACGACGCGCTCAATACCATTTGTGGCACCTACTTGGATGAGGGCGACCAGGTGCTGATGGTCTCACCGACCTACCAACACTTTTTGGTCTTCGTTCAATCCCGAGGCGCGACCGTTGAACACTTTTATGGGCGGGATCCGTTTCAACCCGATATCGATGGTCTGTTGCAGACTGCTGCGAGGATGCGTCCTCGGATCATTTATTTGGCCAACCCCAATAACCCGACTGGTGTACTCTATTCGGTTGATTCACTTCGGCGTTTGCTCGATGCGAATCCCACCTCACTTGTGATTGTGGATGAAGCGTACTCCGAGTTTGCTGGTCAATCAGCGCGACAATTGCTGTACACGTACTCCAACCTGATCATTACCCGAACCTTTTCGAAGGCCTATGGAATGGCTGGTCTGCGAATTGGGTATGCAATGGCCGACGCTCGACTGATTACAAATCTGCGTCGACTCTTTAATCCAAAAAATGTCAATGCGCTGGCCCAAGTTGCGGCCATCGCCGCACTGGATGACTCGGAGTGGCTGAGTTGGTATCTCTCGGAAGTAGAGAAAAGTAAGGCGTTGATCACCCGCTGGTTTACAGAACGGGATATCGAGTGCCGGATGACGCCAGCAAACTTCTTTATGGTCCGCTTCGAGCGGGCGCCTTGGGTCGTTAGATGCCTGAGAGAGCAAGGGGTCTATGTTCGCGATCGGTCAACTATGCCGTGTTTGAATGGTTTCGTCAGATTCTCCATTGGAACGGTCGAGCAAACCAAGAAAATCCTCGACCGCACAGGTGTAGTTCTCCAGCGCCTCAATCGCTGAGACCAATATGAACGGTCTCGGTTTCTCCATCCGGTGACGCTGACCGGCTGAGACCCACAAAGTCTCTCCTTGAGTTGACTTGCCGCGACAGGGTACAGTCTCCTCATTGTTTTTTGACTCAATGCACGCGATCGTACACACTGTTGCGATTCTCATTTGACTTCGGAGTTTAGGTTTATGAAGGCTGGTTTGAAGGCGTTCTTCTTGCTATGTGCAGGATTTATTTTTGCATGTACAGATTCCGCACCCATGGTGGCCAACGGGCCAGGTGGTTCCGGTTTCGATGCTGGTTTTCGAAAAGATGCCGGCGGTAATGGCAATCGCTTTGACCGTGGCATAAATCAGGGCGCTCGGCGTCTGGTCGTGGTCGGAGAGCCAGACGTTTTTGTTCTCACGGGTGGGACCGTCAATTTACAGGTGTCTTACGAGGAAAATCGAGCTCCCTTAGTCGACCAGCGTGTGAGCTTCAGAATGCTTGATGAAAGCGGCACGCCCGCTGGTTCAGCTGGAATCCAGGGCAGTGCACTCAACAGTGGAAGTGCTTTGACCAACCGAAGTGGTGTTGCCTCCATCCGACTGCGAATTGGCCCAACTGAGACGTCATTCATCGTTGAAGCGACAGCCCAAGGTGCGATGCCTGTTCGTTGGCGTGTCACCGTTGGCAATGCGGGCATTGGCGCATTTTCTATCCGCTTGATCTACTCTCAAATGAACGGTCGCTATACCTATCGAGATTTTGAAAATGCCGAAGTCTTCCTATTCAACCGCCAGTCTAATCCCCAGAACTGTGCGTCTCTAGGCGTGGCTCCAGGTCAAATTTTCGGAGCCGACCTCGTTGTCGAACGAACGCCCTTCAATGAAGTCGATAACCGTGTCGTCGTCAATAACTTGGGCGCCGATGCCCAGTATACGATCGCGGCCGTGGCCTACAGCGACACCGGCGCGCCGTTGGCTTTTGGCTGTCTCGATGGCCAACGGGTTGCGGGTGGGATGTCAACCAGTATGGACTTGAGCGTCGTCGACCTAGATCTACAGTATAAGGGACGTTTTGAGGTCATTCATCGATTCAACTTGCGCAACGCCCTACAAACGAGCAACGACCAATCACTGCAAACGCTAAATCAGCTCTTCGATATACTACAAATTATCGGCGGTCAGGGTGCAGACCGGGGAGACGCTGTTGAGCGCCTGATGTGTGATCTCATTAATCTCGACGGGGGATATTGTCGAGCCATCAGTATCTTCGTGACGAATGGCGCCATTCAAAACCTTCTGGACGGCATTATCGCAAACGAGTCTCCGCAGCTGTTTACGGTTTTTCGGGCATTAGCGGATGTTGTTAAGATCGTCGAAGAAATGACCATTGTTGGCGAGATTGAATTTGTTGAAAATAACCCAGATGCCGACGGCTTTTTACGCAATAACGAGGACCGATGGAGAAAGTTTCGCTTTAGCTGGCGTCAAGGCTGTCCAGCCGGGCAAAACTGCGAAGATGAAGAATTCACCATCGGCGACATTCACAGTGAGAACGGTCGTGAAACGGCTATATTTGCCCCCTTTGACGCTGTTATCAGCGGCTCAACCATGGAGATCAAAGAGCATACACTGACTGTCAAGTATGGCCTGCTTCTACTGGGTATCGCTGAATACTGGGTGGTCCCCGCCATTCTGAATGTCAATGGGCCAGTGACCATCCAATCTATGTTGGTCAATGTCCTACCGTGCCAGAGCATCGACAACTTTCTCGATGATCAGAGCTTTTGTGAGGACGTCCTTGCGGCTGGTCTTGGTGAAGTCCTCCGCGAGGTCATCAGCGGTCTGAGTTTCTCAAATGATTCCTTTACTCTACAGGGCACAGTGCGCCCGGTGGATGATGACGGTGACTTGGTTATCGATCGCCTTCAGGGTGGTATCTGGCGAGGTCGCATTGGCGCCAATTCCGAGTTCAATGGCTGTTTTAATGGATGCCGAGGACTTGACTGCCAACCCGACCTTTGTCTCCCACCGCAATAAAACCTATCGTGCGAATCCCCGCTGGTGTTGACAGGGCGTCGAAGCCGGCCGACAATCCAGCTGAGGAGAGTCTATCTCCAGTCGAGTAAGGGCAGCATGTTGGCACATCAAACTATACGGGCTTTATGCCTTGTCCTGGTCTTGGGTCAGGTCGCTTGCATGAGCAATCAGTCGACGGAACGGGCGCTGACGGCCATTCAAACGGACATGCAGGATTTGATGGATAGCCACAAGGCGATGATTCAGCGTTTCGAATCGCTGCGCGACCGCATCGAACTGGTCGAAGATCGGCTGGCAGGCGTGGTTTTGAAGCGGCGTGACGCTTTGGCGGTGCGCCGAAAACAGACTCGACCTGCCCTGGTGATTAGGCCCGTCCCGAATCGACCTGAACGCCCACCTGGTAGCATAACGCAGCGTGATTTGCGTCGTCTGGACCAGGACGGGGCTGGCACCATGGACTTAGGCGTGGCTCGTAAGGCATCTAAAAGACGAGGTCTTCAGCGAGTTAAAAAGACGCCCCAGAATACACTCGCCCAAGGAGGGCCCCGTTCAGCACTTGACGATCCTATCGCCGCATTCAAAAACGCGGAGCGGTTATTCAGCGGACGAAATCAATCATCGGCACTGGCTAAATTGACATCGTTTGTCGGCCGCTGGCCACGCCATGGCTACGCTGACAACGCCCTGATTTATATTGGTACAATTCATTTCCGGCAAGCACAGTACCAGCGGGCACTGACGACCTTTCAGCGAGTGCTCAAGCATCATCCTGGAGGAAACCAGGTGCCTTCTGCTTTATTGATGATCGGCCAAACTCTTGACCGACTGGGTCGAACACAGCAAGCTATTGACACGCTCAGTCGACTCAGGACAATGTTTCCAGCGACGAAAGCGGGTCAGCGAGCAGAAAAGACCCTCGAACGGTTACGAGTTAAGGTCAAATAGGAGACGCCGCAGTGAGAACATTTAAGAACGCTCATTTGCTCTTAGTATCGTTAAGTTTTCTGATGGTGTGGTCCGTTGCTTACGGGCAGCGCATCCGTCTATCTGGGCCGACAGGTTCGGAGATTCCCACCGAGTACCTCGTCGAAAAAGGCGATACCCTTTGGGATATTTGCGACCATTACTTCTCCGAGCCTCAGCGGTGGCCAACAATTTGGGCGCTTAATCCGCATGTGACCAATCCGCATTGGATTTATCCGGGCGACATCCTCCGATTGCGCCACCCTGGGCAGATGGGGGCAGATGGTGTGGCCAACAAGCCGTTCAGTTACACGGTCGGCTCCGAGGGAACACGGCAGGTGACCATAAACGAAGGGTTTATTGTCGATGCACCCCTCGAATCGGCAGGTCAATTATCCTACTCGCCTCATACCCAGCAATATTTGGCCTTGGATGACCTGGTGTATCTCGAACTGACTGATTTGCCAGCTGCACGCTCCGGTCAGCGCTTTTCGGTTTATGTCGTGGAGCATGACGTTGTCCACCCCGAAACTCAGGATGTACTCGGTCAAAAAATACGAATAAAAGGAATTGTCGAAATCGAGACCGTTGATCGGCATATGGCGCGGGCCAAGATCATCGCGTCCTACGGCGAGATTGAACGGGGTATGAGTTTGATGGAGGAACAAAAACATCACCGTGTCGTCAATCCGAGACAGAATCTGCTCGACCTCCAGGGTATGGTTGTCGATGCACTCAGTCCCAGCAAAGAATTAGCGCAATTTGACACCATATTTATTGACCGCGGCACGAAGCAGGGGGTTCAGGTCGGAAACCGTTTCTTCGTCATGCGTCGTGGAGACGGCAAATTTGAGTACAAACTCAAGATTAATAAGACAATGCCCTGGGAGCAGATCGGTGAAGCCCTTGTCGTCGTGACGCGGGACAACACCGCGACGGCTTTGATCACCCGGTCGGCCGTTGAGGTCCGCCGCGGGGACCGTGTGATCATGCAGCGCCATTACTAAGTCTCGTCGCCATCACGCCAGACGCGGCAGTCGTCAACAAAAAAGATGCAACAGGTGACTCGGTGCTCCGAACCCTTAGATGAGACAACAATCTTGGGTCACCAATGGGACAGGATAGGTGGAATCAGTTAGAGACACTCCATTCATTTAGCCTAACAGATCAGGGCCGTCGTTATTTCGATTTACGTAGAAAAACGCCTGTAGACCCCGTGTCACTTGAACAGAACATAGTGGATAGTTGGCAAGACAACTCCGTGCAGACAAAGCGTCGCCAAGAAGTGGCCTTGCTTGGGCGCATGGACGGTCGAATTGTCACCAGCACGTGTCGGGAGTGGCCAATACAGATACGCCAGCCTGGCGTTATTCGATATCTCGGCCGGTTTTGCCGGCGCCGCAGACTCGGGATTGTCGGGACACGCTACCCTGATGCATACGGCTTAGACATAACCAATCGAATCGCATGTGCAGCTGCCAAGGCGGACATTGTTGTTGTGTCTGGGGGCGCGCTTGGCATCGATGGCCACGCACATCGATGCGCACTAGATGCGGGTGGTCGGACCATGGTGGTCCTCGGTTCAGGCTTGATGTATCGCAGCCCAAAAAGTCACTTTCGATTATTCGACCGTGCCATTGAACACGGGGTCGTGATGAGTCCATTTCCAGTCGATGTCCACCCATCAAAATGGTCATTTCCCTATCGCAATCCCTGGATCGCAGCCTGTGTCACTGACTTGGTCGTCGTCCAAGCTGGACCTCGCAGTGGCGCCCTTCAGACGGCTCGATATGCTCTAGATAATGGGATTCGAGTCTGGGTCGTTCCTGGTGCCATGGATAATCCACGACACCATGGGTGCCATTTACTGTTGAAAGAGGGGGCTGTGGTTTTGCTCAAACACAATGATTGGTTGGCAGACTCTCATGGCAACTCAATCCCTCTCGAACAAAAACAGCCAATGATGGACTTGAATTATTGGACACTTTTCGACGATAAGCCCCGGAGCCTGGAGGAAGTGTGTAGGCTGAGCTCCTGTTCTCTTGAAAAATTGATCGCAGCCAGTGTACGTCTTGAGGCGAATGGTTGGTTGAGTCGCCGTCAGGGCGCTCATTTTGTACGGCGATATTCGGGACGCCCTTAATTGGAGAACATATGCAAACAGTGAAGATCATTGGTGGCGGTTTGGCAGGCAGCGAAATCGCGTTGCAGCTCGCTGACCGTGGTATCTCGGTTCAATTACATGAAATGAAGCCTCTCAAGCGCACACCGGCTCAAACCAGTGACCATTTGGCCGAATTGGTTTGTTCCAATAGCTTTCGAAGCCAAAATGAAGCGAATGCCATCGGGCAGCTCAAGTGGGAAATGCGTCTGGCTGGTAGCAAAATCATGGAGTCGGCTGATCGATATGCGGTGCCCGCTGGGGATGCCCTCGCGGTCGATCGGGACTTGTTCGCAGCTGATATGACAGCGCGCATTATGAACCATCCCTTGATTAATTTGGTGACAGACGTTGTCGAAAAGATACCCGATGGCTTGACGGTGATCGCAACTGGGCCCCTGACCGATGAACCTTTAGCGAAAGCCATTGGCGAAAGAGCCGGTCGAGAAAGCCTCTATTTCTACGACGCGATCGCACCGATTATTGACGCCGAGTCCATCGACTGGACCATCGTCTGGCGCCAGAGTCGATACGATAAAGGTGAGGAAGCGGCCTACGCCAACATCCCCCTGAGTGAGGCTCAATATACCCAATTTGTCAGCGATATCGTAAACGGCGATCAAGTCCGAAGCCATGACTTTGAAAACGAGTCATTCTTCGAGGGCTGTCTACCCATAGAAGTCATGGCCCAGCGTGGGCCTCAGACACTGTCTTTCGGTCCGATGAAACCCGTTGGATTAGTGGACCCAAGGACCGGGGAGCAGCCCTTCGCAGTCGCGCAGCTTAGGATGGAGAATGTAGAGGCCACGGCCTGGAATATGGTGGGCTTTCAAACGCGACTCAAGTACCCGGCACAGAGAGCCATTTTTAGGACATTACCAGGTCTAGAAAACGCGGAATTCTTGCGGTATGGCAGTGTACACCGAAATACCTACCTGCATGCGCCCTCGCTGCTCACAGAGACCCTTAATTTCCATGATTCAAGTGATTTGTATTTTGCCGGACAGATCACAGGCGTTGAGGGGTATGTAGAATCGACTGCATGCGGCATGTTGGTGGCTTGGCAAATTCTGTCAACCCTCGAGGATGGCTTGGCTCCCGTACCACCGCCAGAGAGTGCATTTGGTGCGCTCCGTCGTCCCCTTCGAGCCGATGGGATCCTGAGTAAATACGCACCTAGCAATTTAAATTGGTCGCTCTTTCCAACGATAGAGCGTAAGCGACGAGAGCGGCGGCGTGAAAGACGATTACGCATGTCCCAGCGGGCTCAGGCACATTTTCAAGATTGGTGGCAGGCCAGTGGTTTTGGGCCTGACTCAGAGACATTGGACACCTGAATGAGCGTCTTGCATGCCGGGTTTCGAAGCCCCACGTCTATCGTTGCCTAGGCCGTATGCTCAGCCACAAACAAGGCTCTTAGAAAAATTCGCTTAGTCTGCATATTTGGCTACAATGTTCTACATGAGCGTACATAGAACCATTGAAGCCTTTCATGGGTATCTGTCCATCGAAAGGCGCATGAGTAAGAATACCATCATGGCTTATATGCGAGACCTGGCTTCGTTTCAAAGCTATGTGCTCGACCGTTCGGGTGCCTTTGAACCCGTTCAAATTGAGAGGCGGCTACTCAGGCGCTATTTAGGCCATTTACATAGCGAAGGGCACAGCGTGGCAACCATCGCACGTAGAATTTCTGCGCTGAGAGCGTATTTCAAGTATCTCATTAAGCAGGACATCTTAGAGTCTGACCCGTCAGGAAATTTGAAGACACCCAAGCAGGAGAAGCTCACACCGCGATTCTTGTCTGCTGATGATGCCCAGCGACTCATCGAACATCCCGTCGGCGATACGCCCTCAGCGTATCGAGACCGCGCCATCCTAGAGCTTGCATACAGCGCCGGTCTTCGTGTCGGTGAGGTGGTCAGCTTAAATGTCAAAGATGTCGATTTGGAGGCTCGGACGTTACGGGTGGTCGGTAAGGGCGACAAAACGCGTATCGTTCCCATCGGTCGTCACGCCGTGGTCGCCTTGGAATTATGGTTGGCTAGGCGTCACGAACTTAACGGTCGTAATCAGGACCTCGACGCGGTTTTTAGAAACGCCCGAGGCGGTCGCCTTAGTGCTCGCAGCGTTCAGCGACTCGTCACCAAGGGACGTGAAAGTTGTCAACAACAAGGCGCTACGCCCCATTGGCTGAGACATGCGTGCGCGACTCACATGCTCGGAAGCGGGGCTGACTTGCGGAGTATTCAAGAGTTGTTAGGACACGCCAGTCTATCGACGACGCAACGCTATACTCACGTCGATTTAGAAAAGTTAATGAAGACCTATGATAAGGCACATCCGCGGTCGGGTCACTCGACCTCTGAGTCGATCTTGCCAACGTGATCTCTTCGCGTCATTGACTCGAGCAATCTAATGAGAAAAAAGAGTTTACCGCTGCGCGTTGACAACATCTCAGTCGTGTATATTGTCCCACCCCAAGCTGTGGAGATGAAAACATGAGCGAGAAACCGATCTTTCATGCGACGACCATTTTGGCCGTGCGACGAGACCATCAATTGGTATTCTGTGGCGATGGCCAAGTCTCATTGGGACAGACGATAATGAAGGGTCACGCAGTTAAAGTGAGAAGCCTGTTGGATGGAACGATTTTGACGGGATTCGCCGGAGCCACAGCCGATGCCTTCACGCTCTTTGAAAAGTTTGAGGCGAAACTAAAAGCGTTTAACCACAATCTGATTCGGGCCGCGGTTGAATTAGCCAAAGATTGGCGGACAGACCGTTACCTGCGTCGCTTAGAGGCTTTGCTTCTGGTCGGTGATCAGAAACACACTTTGCTGGTGAGCGGGACGGGCGATGTCATAGAGCCTGATGGCGATATCATTGCAATTGGAAGCGGCGGGAATTACGCGACAGCAGCTGCTAAAGCACTGCTGACTCATACTGAATTATCAGCTCTGGATATCGCGCGGGAATCCCTCATGATCGCGTCAGAAATCGACATCTATACCAACGATAATTTAGTGATAGAGACACTCAGCTACGGTGAGAACTAAATTCCCAATCGAAAGGACTATTTGGCATGACAGCCTATCGGCCGACATTTACTCCCAGAGAAACTGTATCTGAACTCGACCGCTACATCGTCGGGCAAAACAAAGCGAAGAAAGCCGTCGCTATCGCGCTTCGAAACCGCTGGCGTCGCCGCCAAGTACCGGACGATTTGCGGGATGAAATAAACCCGAAGAATATCATCATGATCGGGCCGACAGGTGTGGGTAAAACCGAAATTGCCCGGCGCTTGGCTAAGCTGGGTCAAGCTCCGTTTATCAAGGTGGAAGCCAGTAAGTTCACTGAGGTGGGCTACGTGGGACGTGACGTTGAATCGATGATCAGGGACTTGACTGATATCGCCATTAATATGGTCAAGGTCGAAGAGACGCAGCGAAATGAAACGAAAGCGGCCTCAGCGGCCGAAGATCGATTGATCGAGCTGTTACTGGAAGAGGCACGGCCTCATATTCAAAACAGCGCACCGCAGACTTACTTTGCCGTAGGGCCTGATGGTTCGACTGTGAATGTCAGTCCGGCCGAGCGCGAGTCTCTACGCCAGCAATTGCGGTCGGGCAGTCTCGACGACGCCATGGTGACCATTAAGACGGCTGTCAGTCAGCCGGGTCCGCAGTTCGAAATCTTGGCCGGGGCCGGCATGGACGACATGATGTCCAATCTGAAAGATGCATTGGGAAACCTGCAGGGGATGATGCCGGGTGGAGGTAAGTCCCGTGAACAGCGCGTCAATGTGCCGGAAGGCCTTCGTATTCTGACAGAACAAGAAAGCGAAAAATTGGTGGACATGGACAAAGTGACTGAGCTCGCGCTCGATCGAGTCCAGAACTCGGGCATCATCTTTGTGGATGAGATCGACAAGATTGCAATGGGTGGAAGCCGCGGTGGAACCGGCGGTCCAGGACCCGATATTTCAAGAGGTGGCGTTCAAAGAGATCTCCTGCCCATCGTTGAAGGCTCGATGGTGACCACGAAATACGGAGTCGTTCGAACAGACCATATCCTATTTATTGCAGCCGGTGCATTTCACGAGGCTAAGGTCTCTGACCTGATCCCCGAACTTCAAGGGCGTTTTCCGATCCGTGTTGAACTCAATGCCCTCGGTGAAGATGACTTTTTTCGAATTCTGACGGAGCCTCGAAACAGTTTGGTGCGGCAATACGAAGCGTTGATGGCCACGGAAGGCGTTAAGCTGGTCTTCGAAGAGAATGGGATTCGAGAGTTAGCTCGCGTTGCATTCGAGGCCAATACTCGCCTCGAGAACATCGGGGCCAGACGTCTACATACAGTTTTAGAAAATCTGCTCGAAGACGTTTCATTCAAAGCGCCTGAGTTGACTGGCAAGACCATCACCATCGATGCCGCCCTAGTCCGTGATAAAATGGGCGAAGTACTCGAAGACGAGGATCTACGGCGTTATATATTGTAACCCAGATGGATTTCCTCACGGGTCCGGCAGAGCGTTGCCCTGAGCAAATAAAAGACCCATCATTGTGTCATTGTGACTGACTGCTTAAGCAGGTAATGTGCCCCACATATTGACCGGCTTAATGGACCTTAAAATGGTTTTAGAAGCACTACAGGCTAAGGCAGATGTACTCATTGAGGCGTTGCCGTATATCCGCCGATTCAGCGGTGAGACACTCGTCGTAAAGTACGGTGGTCATGCTATGACCAATTTAGATGCGGCGTTGAGTTTCGCTACGGACGTTACTTTATTGAACTCCATTGGGATTAAGGTTGTCGTTGTTCACGGTGGCGGTCCCCAAATCCAAGATATGCTGGATAAAGTCGGCAAAGAGTCCACCTTCAAGAACGGTTATCGGGTCACAGATGATGAAACCATGCGGATTGTCCGAATGGTCCTTGTCGGTCAGGTGAATCAGGATATTGTGACTCGAATAAACCATGTAGGGGGACAGGCTGTCGGCCTATCTGGAGCCGATGGAGGCCTCCTGGTTGGGCGTAAGGTCACGGTGGGCGGGGCCGATGTGGGCCGCGTTGGAATTATAGAGCAGGTCAAAGCAGACCACATCAATCGTCTTACGGATGACCATTTCATTCCCGTGATCGCACCCGTTGCAGTCGATACGAGTGGGCAAGCACTTAATGTGAACGCAGACCTGGCCGCCAGTGCCGTTGCGTCCCAACTCGGTGCTCGAAAGCTTCTTTTGATGACCGACGTCGCAGGCGTAAAAGGTATGGATGGACAGGTCATCTCGAGTATCGATCGTGCTGAAATCCCAGCGATGATGGAGTCGGGCATCCTGACGGGTGGTATGTTGCCCAAAATGAAATGCGCTGTCGATGCTGTGACCAATGGAGTTCGTAAGGTCCACATTGTCGACGGACGTTTACGACATGCCATGTTATTGGAGTTATTTACCGACCAAGGTGCCGGTACAGAGGTTATCTAATGACCGCAATGTTTTGGTGGCTTGCCGGTGCTGTCACACTGGTTTTTATACTGATATTACGCAGGATTTGGCCCTATATGAACGGGCGCGCTCGGTCGAGAGACGACCGGTCACAGACGTTGAACCGCTGGAATACCTATATGGTGCCCATGTTGCGGACGTATATGACTGAAGGCTTATCAGTTGGCCTCGCCGGCTCCTTTAAAAGTGTCGATGACAAGACTGAATACACGAGCGCGACCTGGTCTCTCCAGCCGACGTTATTTCCCGAGGTTGATTACATCGCGTTGGCATTGCCTGTCGATGAAGAGTCGAGTCAATTCGAGATTGTAGGCTTCATCGAGGCAGAGTCCCTTAGAGAAAAACTGGGTCAAACCATTGAACCTCAAATGATTTTTGGTCATCAGACATGGGTCTATGTTTGGCCCGATGGAATTGACTATGAGGCAATAATCGAGTCTTGTATTGCTGCGGACGAGTTCAAAAAAACGCATGGACTTGTCCAGCCACAGTCTATGGAGACATCATGAGCACTTTGACGCAAACCGAGTTGGCTGAGCTCGCCGGATCCGTTCTGACACCAAACTATAAACCGGCGCCCATCGTATTTGAGCGCGGGAACGGCGTTTGGTTATATGATGCAAACGGTAAACGCTACCTGGATTTTGCTGCTGGAATCGCGGTGTGTGCGTTGGGACATGGACACCCCGCATTGACCAAGGCCATTGGCGAGCAAGCGCAGAACCTACTGCACGTGAGTAATCTCTATTTGAACAAACCGGCCATCGAACTTGCACAGCGGCTAACGCAAATTAGTTTTGCTGACCGCGTTTATTTCTCCAACAGTGGCGCGGAGTCTAATGAAGCGGCACTCAAATTAGCGAGGCGCTACTTGCAGGTCGTTCGAGACCAACCAAATCGCAGTGAATTCATATCGACGACGAAGAGCTTTCATGGACGAACTTGGGCTGCTATCAGCGCGACAGGACAGCCTAAATATCATAAAGGCTTCGGTCCGCTTGTTCCCGGATTTAAGCATGTACCCTATAACGACCTGGACGCGATGGCCGCTGCCGTTGGGCCGAATACATGCGCGATACTGGTCGAACCCATCCAAGGCGAGGGTGGCGTTGTTGTCCCCGATGAAGGCTATCTCCTGGGTCTTCGCAAGCTCTGTGATGAAGAAGGAATCCTGCTCATTTTTGATGAAGTCCAGACCGGTGTTGCGCGGACGGGCAATTGGTTTGCATACCAGCACAGTGGCGTAAGCCCAGACATTATTACGCTGGCGAAAGGTCTAGGAGGCGGTGTGCCTATCGGTGCGATGATGTGTTCGGAAGCGGTGGCTCACGGCTTTCAACCGGGTGTTCATGCGAGCACGTACGGTGGGAACCCTCTGGTGTGTAGCGCGGCCATGGCCGTATTGAAGACCATCGAAGCCGATGGACTCTTATCGAATAGTTCCCAGATGGGCGATTACTTGGCCGCAGGCTTACAAGAGTTGGTCGATCAGTTCGATGGCTTACTCACTGTTCGCGGCCGAGGCCTTATGCGCGGCATCGGCGTCGACCCAGAACGGGTTGACCGAGCAGCCATTGTGTCATCCGCTCGAGATTCGGGGTTGCTACTCACGACGGCAGGCACTGATGCACTCCGTTTGGTCCCGCCCTTGATCGTGGGCCCATCACACATCGATGAAGCCATCAAGGTGTTGCGTCAGGTCATAGGAGAGGTTTGCTAATGGCAAAGCAAGACCTGATCACATTGGATCAACTGAGTAAACCCGTGCTTGTCGGATTACTCGACCGCGCCATCGCCATGAAGAACGGGCATCGAGATCGAACGCTCGATGGCAAAACCCTGGCGATGATTTTTGCGAAGGCATCAACCCGTACACGAGTCAGTTTTGAAGTAGGGATGTTTCAACTCGGCGGCCATGCGCTGATGATGTCTGCCCAATCGAGCCAGATCGGCCGTGGGGAACCTGTTTCAGACACGGCCCAAGTACTCAGCCGCTACGTCGACGGAATCATGATCCGGACATTTTGTCATGATGAAGTGGTTGAACTGGCCCAAAATGCCACCGTACCCGTCATCAATGCGCTCACCGATTTGACTCATCCATGTCAGGTGGCAGCAGACCTGATGACAGCGGCTGAGGCGTTCGGTCTGGACGGGTTAGCCGACATCAAAGTTGCTTGGGTTGGTGACGGCAATAATATGGCGAATTCGTGGATTAATGCGGCTCAAGTTCTTGGTTTTGAGCTGTCATTGGCCTGCCCGACCGGTTATGAGCCTGACCGAGCGATCTTTGAGCGAGCCCAAGCAAACGGGGCGAGGCTTCACATCACCCAGAGTCCATATGAGGCGGTCACCTATGCAGACGTTGTGACAACGGATGTCTGGGCGAGTATGGGACAAGAAGATGAAGCCGTTCAGCGGCAAAAGGCCTTCGATGGGTTCTGTGTTGATGACGCCTTGATGGCGGTGGCTAAGAAACGCGCTATTTTTCTGCATTGCTTGCCGGCGCATAGGGGCGAAGAGGTCACAGCCCAAGTCATTGACGGACCCAGGTCTCGTATTTATGACGAGGCCGAAAATCGACTTCATATTCAGAAGGCGATTTTAGAGTGGGCCTATGGAGTTCATACCATTTGAGTCAGCTCGCCGGCTGAGGCTCAGCTGGAGTTGAGTCTTCCGAGCCGGATGCGGCGTCAGGCATCAGCCATGGTGGCGTCCCAACTGCAGGACTGACCGAGTCAAGACCTGCGGTCAGCGGGGGAGCGAGTTTGATGCCTTTATCAGTCAAAAATGCTTCCAAACACAAACCAAGAAGAACGAAGAATTGGACACCGAAAACGGCGACAGTCTCCCAGAAGTACTGTTCGTCGTACCAGCCCACATTGAGTTGAATGACTTGTCCCAAAATAACCATAGTGACCGCTGCCACCATGTAGATCATTCGCCGCATCGCCAGTAAGGCAAAGAGAACGAGGTAGCTGTAGTAGTAGCAGGTGAGTTCAAAAATACAGGTAATCAGCAAGGTACTCAGCGCCGTCAGTTCCCAATTATCGAGACGGCGCCCTGCGTAACCTATCATCGCTAAAAATAGAAATATCAGTGCGTAATGAAGCACCTTTCTTGATTGGAGAGTGTCTTGTCGACCTCGTTTCCATTTTTTGAATGGGTCTTGTTCCACTGAGAGCACAGCGGCTGATTTATACTCGACGACGGTCCCGTCACTGGTCCGCAGTTTAACAATCGGGCCATTGACATCCTTGGTCAGTAGTTGGCCCTCGATTTCTTTCCGACTGTCTTTTAGGGTAACAACGGCCCATTTTTCGTCTTTAGTTCGCCGCCCGATCAGGTCCGAGTCGTAGGATAAAATCGTTGGCAGACCCATGTGGTTGGTGAGCGGTGTTCCCTTGTGTTTGAATGAGTTGGTCAAAAACTCTTTATACGTACCCAATCCGTCTACTGCCGGGACACTCAGCGCAACCAGGCTCACCAGCGCGATCGTGCAGCCAGCGATCAATCGAACTTGGTCGTGAGTCAGCTTTTTGAACTTCAACAGGGTGTAGCCGATTTTTAGACTGACCCCCCCGATGAGTGCGCCTGGAAAAACCCGCAGGAGCATAGACCAGGTAATGCCCGCACCGCCCAGTAGTGGATATCCGCGTTTCAGGAAACACGTGCCTGCGACGGCCATGAACCACCAAGGGACACGGCCAAACCCACCGCCAGTCCAGAAATAGGCATACGGGTATCCTGTCGCCCATATCAGCATGGCGAATGCAGCACCGTACAGTCCAAAGGCCCACCAAATCATCAGGAAACCAGCGATATAGAGGAATCCATCGATGACTGTAAACCAGCCTATCCGCTTGCCAAAGTTTGCTTTATCCCGGGTAAAGCGGCGTTTGATTTCCGATTTTGCGGCAGCACTTTTTCCGGTCTTATTGGCCGGAGAATTAACCAAGTCATCCGGCGGGATGGACTGATTCCAACCAATGTTGGTCAGGGGCCGACCGACCAACGTCCAGACCGGGGTTGCATTGAACCCGTGGTCTTTGAACATTTTGGCCCACCAATCGGTCCCCATGTACGCTCGAAAAAGTCGGAGATCCTGCTTGAAGGCATTCCAACGCTCAGGACTCTTAAAGGCCGCTCGACATTCGTCAGCCCGTGACAATGCGACCGACGCTGGGAATAATTTATTGTCCCTTAGATCTCTGATTTGTCTGGTCTTGAATTCGCTCTTACGCCCGTCATCGACCTCGCCTATTGCAGAGCATTGATACAGGAGTTCATAGCGATTTTCAGAGAAATACTTGCCACCCATGTAGTAGTGGAACGTGTCCCAGTAATGGATGGCTTTCGATCCGTGAAACGAGCCAAAGTTCGTCCAGGTGATTCCGCCTGCGAACAAGATCAAAATGAGCGCTGGCCGCGCAAACCAGACGCTATTGGGGGCTCCGGTCACACGTTTGAAAACCCGGGCGATCGCCCACAGCACGGTGACCACCAGGAGTCCTAAAACTAAGGTTTTGGGGCGCCCGCTGGTCAGCACGGGCTCATGATACACACAGAACGTAATCAAACTCGCGAGCGCGAGGCTACCACCGATGACCCCATAGAAAAAGCCTTGATGGTTTGGCGAACGACGATTGAGCAGCAGCATGAGCAAAAGGATAAAACCAACGCTGATGACGGCCAGCTTTTTAAAGGCGATTCTCTGCTTGCGGCTCGCTTTATTGGTCTTTGCCGTCGGCAAAGGCATGATGACCGCAGGCGGCCAGACCGCAGGCAGGACACAGTAGGCTTGAATTTCCGAAATACTATAGCTGCCATCGCCCTCTGCACCCGGCTCAAACCGGAGATACCGAGCCGTCTGGGATAAGCCTTGCGTCAAACGGGTCCTGAGACCGGAATGTGGATGCTTAGGAACAGTCCATACGGGGGCGTAGGTTTTGCCATCGACCGATGCACTGACCACGTAGGTGTCATTGTTGTCCGCCTGAATCGACAGCGCTGAAATCTGAGTACTCTGACCAAGGTCATAGGTGACTTGGCTTTGTCCATTGGCCATAATGGCGGACTGAACACCGTTCCAAGGACTGCCTTCACTGGATGCCGTATTGTTGGTCAGCCGAGTGATTAATCGGGTGTCCTTCATCTCCACAGGCTTTTTTCCCCTCAGCAGGTTTCCCTGCGGACATGAGGGGTCACTGAAACCAACGGCCGGGGTGAGCCAGACCAATAAGATGAGCAGCCGCTTATTCATCGCTGTCTCTCCACTGCGGTTATATCGCTTCAAGATTACTTCAAGCTTGGAGTGTTCGATCGCGCGCCCGATGGTTCTAACCCGATTAGATGAGTGCAAAAAGACCGTTTTCCCAGCTTTTTTCATCGCCGTAGACCATCGGGGCAACAAAGCATTTCGCGCGGCAACATAAGCAAAGCTGGCGTCAATGACAAGCGTCCAGATTTTTGTGTAGTTGTATGTAGTTGAGCTGCCGTTCAGATCGGGTTATGAAAGAGATGTCACCTCGGTCGTTGGGCCTTTGATTGTTTTGATAGACGCTGGCTTGCGTCGTCGAGGCTTGATACAGCGTATACGAGTTTGAAATGGGGTCGGATTGAGCGAGTTAGATTACAGCGTTTTGGGGGCCTGGGAAGACCATCCGAAACGTAATTTTGAAACCGACGCAACCGCTGTCGACATCGATACCCGTGCCGCATTCGTCTTGACGCGGATCGATGGGAATTCGTCGGTCGCAGACCTCTGTATCGTCACGGGTTTAGGCGAACGTGACACGCTTGTGCATCTAAAGCGCTTGGTTGAGTTGAAGCTTGTCTTCTTAGAAGAAAGCCAAGGTAAACGTCGGCCCATTAATGTGCGCGAGCGCCATAAGTCAGCTGCGCCCATTCCTGAAATTGACGCGCCCGACTATAATGGAAGCAGCGAAACTGATGCCGCTTGGTTAGCCCAGTTTGAGGGGCTAGGGTCGGTGCCGGGACGGCGACGACGAGGCAGTGGAAAGAATCGCTTTGGTGGTCTTAAATTTGATCAAGACCTGCTTCGGGAGGCCGATTTTCTAACCGTTGAATTTAAGAAAGAAGTGATCTTTCTGCACGCATACATCGGACAGATAGATAACTTTGAGTTTCTTAATATTGAGCCCACAGACGATCGGAAGCGCATTCGCAAAGCATACTTTGAATTTAGTCGACGCTTCCATCCGGATACAGTCTTCAGGCGGGATGTAGGCCCCTATGAAGATAAAATCTCGGCGGTCTTCAAACATGGCACAGATGCATACGAATTAATGAACTCGAATGCGGCGTTTAGGGAGCGATATCTAGCCGCTGTGCAAGTGCGCAACCATTTAATGGACGAAGATGTAGCAAACCGCCGTGTCACTCAGCAAAAGTCCCGTTTGGGCCGTCTGCGTAAGCAATCGACAGCACGAAAAGACGCTCTGCGGGCGAGACTACAGAAAAATACGGCTGTCCGAAGCTCTGCCAGTCGGGACAAACAAGTCGGTTCGCGCTTAGACAAAGCGAAGCAGTTCTACGACGAGGGCATGGCTTATTTTGAAAACGAGAGCTATACGTCCGCGACCAACTCCCTCCGTTTAGCGGCCAGTTACGACCCTAAAAACGGTGAATATGGTGCAGCGCTGGCGCTCTCGGAAGAGCGTATGAAGGCATCGAAGGCTGAAGCTCAGTGGAAGCGCGGTTATATTCAGGAGTCACTCGGTCACATCTCTGAGGCATTGCAAGCGTATTTGGAAGCGGCGGATGTTTTACCGAAGCCGGATTATTGCTCGCACATTGCTCATCTGCTGTTAAAGTACGACCAGGATCTGCATAAAGCGGAGGAGTTGGCCCTAAAAGCTGTTAAGGGCGACCCAAGGAATATCGAATTTAAGTTAATTCTTGGTCGCATTTATCAGCAGGCTAAGTTAACCAAGAAAGCGGTGTCGGTTTTTGAGCAGGTCCTAGAACTGGACAGTCGGCACGCAGAGGCAAAGCAAGCGCTCAGAAAACTGAAGTAGCAGGGGGACTGCGCTAAATGGAGCGGATAATCGGAATCGATCTCGGCACGACAAACTCGTGCGTTGCTTTGGTTGAGGGGGGCGTACCTGTCGTCTTGACCAATCAGGGTGGGTACAAGACGACGCCATCGGTGGTTGCTGTATCCGACAGCGGTAAACGTTTGGTGGGTCATATCGCTAAGCGTCAGTCTGTGACCAACGCAGCCAACACGGTCTATGCGGCGAAGAGACTCATCGGTCGACGCTGGGGGTCTCCCCCAGTTCGGACAATGATTGAAACAATGCCCTATACAATCGTTGAGGGTCCCAACAACGATCCACGGATTCAGCTTCGTGATCGCGTGTACTCTATTCCAGAGTTGAGCAGCATCATCTTGCAAGAGATGCGTCTGGTCGCAGAAGAGTATACGGGGGATTCGATTCAGCAAGCCGTCATCACGGTTCCTGCTTATTTTAATGATTCGCAGCGGCAAGCGACAAAGGCAGCGGGTGAGATCGCTGGTTTGGATGTACTCCGAATCATCAACGAACCGACCGCGGCGGCTCTGGCGTATGGTTACGGACGTGAGGTCGAGAAAACCGTTGCTGTGTATGACCTTGGTGGGGGCACCTTTGACATTTCAATCCTGTCCATCTCGGACGGTGTGTTTGAGGTTTTAGCGACAGCTGGTGACACGTTTCTTGGTGGCGAAGACTTTGATGGCCGCATTATCATGGATTGGTTAGTTCTCGACTTCGCCCGTGAACACCAGATCGATTTACGACGTGACCGAATGGCCCTGCAACGATTGCGTGACGCAGCCGAAAAAGCCAAGTGTGAGCTCTCTAGTTCCAATGAGACGGAGATAAACCTGCCCTTCATCATCTCGACTGGCGGCAGCGAAGCTTTGCACCTCCAAAAGACATTGTCTCGCCAGAAACTCGAAGAGTTGACGGTCGACCTCGTCGAACGGACAACCAAGATTTGTCGACAAGCCGTTGAGGAGGCGGGTGAGACCATCGATGAAGTTTTGCTGGTCGGTGGAATGACTCGGATGCCTCTGGTACAGCAGAAGGTTCGCGAGTGCTTTGGCCTTGAACCTTTGAGAGGCGTTCATCCGGAAGAAGTTGTTGCATTAGGGGCAGCCATCCAGGGGGCGGCTCTGTTCAATGAGGGCAGTTCAGCACTCTTGCTCGACGTGACACCACACTCTCTCGGGATCATGGTCCACGGCGGCATTGTCAGTGTGGTCATCCCTCAGAATACAACTGTACCGACGTCTAAGAGCCACATTTTTACAACGGTCAAGGACAACCAGACATCTGTAAAAATTCTGGTCATGCAGGGCGATTCAGATCTGGCCGCCGAAAACGAAATGATGGGTGAATTCATTTTGACTGGGCTGCGAGCCGCCAACGCAGGCGAAGTCGAGATCGAAGTGACCTTTGATATCAATGCCGATGGCATCGTTGCGGTGAGCGCCAAGGATCTGGAAACGGGTCAAGAGCAAGCGATCACGGTGACTGCATCCGCAGGCCTGACGCCCGAAGAAATTGAATCGATGATTCGGGAAAACCAAGACCATTTAGTGTCTCGACGGTCTGATGAGGCTGTTGAGAATTTAAAGCTGCAAGCCCAGCGCACACTGATGGAACTGGAGCGATTGTTTCCACAAGTACGTTCGCTCCTCGATGAATCAGAGTTTGGGCAAGATGCCATCCGAAAGGCCAATGGCGTTATCGATCGAGCGAAGCTCGCGATAGCGGCAGAGAATGTCGACGAGTTGAAGAGCGTTCACGAAGCATTGAATCGCACGCACAACATGTTCAAAGGTGTCGTCCAAAAGATCGGCTAATTTGAATGGCATCTATCGAAGACCACAAACGAGCTATCGGCGAATTGCTGTTTTCAGCCCGAAAAGCCCTCTCTATGGGAGATTTTGATACGGGTGAGAAACTGTATCTCGAAGTCCTTAAGCTGGCGGATGACGATGAGGCTGCCTTAGACGGTCTTGATGAACTCAAACAACTGCGAATCCTAGACGCCGAAGGCGTTTCAGCCACCGATTGGCAGCACCAATACGCAGCAGGGGCTGACGAGAGCATTGATCAGCCACCGATTCTCTCGAGTGACATTTTTGAAACACTCTCATCAACTGACACCGAGCCGCCGAGCGATTTGCCCGACGACTACGAGCCAATTACCGACAGGGTTGAGCTACGTCAACAAGAGCGGGCAAAGCCTGCGAGGGCTGAACCAGGCGGCGAACGAGCAGATGACACGCAGGTCGGTTATTCGAATCCGGACAGCGATCCGTTTACGTGGCCCCAGAGTTATTTTACATCTGCAGCCAGCGGGAGCGGAGATGCGGACCTGGGCGGCAGGCGGCCTTTGCTTAGGCCATCGACGTCGGCCGCGCCCAATTTATCCCCGAATTTGACCGTGCCGGATAACCATGAGACAGGCCCCAGTCCGGTTCAGGGATTTGGAGCTGCGGCACTGGTCACAGAGCCCGCTCCCCTCTACAGTTTCGCGTCCGTTCGTCCTGTTGAAGTGACCATCGAGACTGCCGATGACGACCTAGATGATGACAATGAATCACTCAGTACACGCCTGCAGATGGCCGATCGCAAACATCGAGCCGGGGATTATGAAGGCTCATTGGCCCTGTTGAAACTCGTTTTGCTTGACGAGCCTGGGCATGCTGTGGCCACAGCGTTAGCACGGCTCAACGAATCAAAACTTCGAGACGATTTTTTGAGTCAGCTCGGTGGACTGGAACAGCGTCCACGACTCAAAGTGACGCAGCAGGAGTATGTCTGGCAATCCCTGTCACATGTTGAGGGATTTGTATTGAGTCTCATCGATGGGCAGACCAGCTATGCGGACATCATCGAGATCGCAACCATGCCCGAGAAAGAGAGTCTTCAAACGCTTATCAAGCTGCTGGCTCTCGACATTATCGTGAACGTTGGTTGATGGTCGATTTAGCCTCGGCGCGTCTTCTCTAAATTAGCCATCCAGATGACTAATGCGTCTGCATATGCATCGAATGGTGGGCATCGAACGCCTGTGGGCGCAAGCAGCTCAAGGGCGCCTGAGCAGTCATAAGTGACATGCTGCGTCAGGTCTCCCACGACAACACGCGCGAATGGCATGAGTCGCCCGAGTCGCGTTTGCGCAACTACTCGTCTGGCAAATCCAGCGATTAATGTACCAAAGCGCGGGGCTGGGCGGTTGGCGATATCGGCCAAGAGCTCGAAGGCTTGTTTTGCACTGACTGGATTTGGATCTGTTAAGTGGAAGGTCCGACCGCTGGCGGCAGGCTCGTAAGCCAGTACCCAAGCTGCATCAACAACATAATCAATGGGCACGATATTGAATGGCACAACCCCACTTCCCGGGAGAAAAACTGGGATCTCAGTTGGCATGCGCAACATCAACGAAAGTAAATAGGATGGCCCTTCCGTCAGGCCATGTGCATCGCCTGTCTGAGAATGTCCTATCATAGACGACGGCCGGAAGACGGTCATTGGGAGTCGTGGCATGGATGCACGAATGATCCCTTCAGCTTTCATCATATAGCGTTCGAAAGACGTCCTCAGGCTTTGGCCCATTTCCAGTTCTTCTGCTGCAACAAGGCCCGACCGGTCGCCACTGATAAATGCTGTCGAGAAAAAACAAAACCGTTGGAATCGGGTACAGCTTCGGGACAGCATAATCAGCCGATTTAAGTTCTCAAGATAGACATTGGGATCGCCGTGAGGCCCGGTCGGTTCAACGTCAGCATGAAAGATATGGGTGAGGTTAGCCTGTAAAGCCTTAATTTCTCGACCGCTCAAACCAGCATCGACGCTGCCGGGGGTACCGTTCACGACCTTTAAATAGCGCTGGTCTGCTGATTTGAGCGCTTCGATCCATTCTTGAGTTGCATCGCGCGCTGTGTGACTGACCAAAAGCACCACCGTTCTCCGCGGTCGGGTGTTGAGTGCTTTCCTCGCCAACCCTTTTGACAGCAGGCGAGGGAACCCCGTAACCATGACCATGTCCGGTTTTTTACGCGCTTTAGACTCGGTCATGGACCATGTACTCCCAAATTCTTTCGACTTGGACCCGCGTGTCCGCCAATCCGGCCGAATTATCAACCAAATAATCAGCATAGCCCATCTTCTCCGAGACGGGCATCTGTGCATCGATCCGCTGTTGCGCTTGCTTGGACGATAATCCGTCCCGCTGCATAAGCCGTTTCACCTGAGTCGTTGGGTCTACGTGGACAACCACGACGGGGCGAAACCCGTCTGCTCGACCCGATTCAAAAAGAAGAGCTGCGTCATAAACAACCAGTGGCGGCGCCTGCTCAAGGGCGTCTATGATCGCGTTTTGACTTTCTTCTGCGATGAGGGGATGGGTAATCCCATTGAGGATAGATCTGGCCTCGGGGTGCGCGAAAATATGCGAAGCGAGACGCTCTCGGTCTAGTCGCCCATCGGCCGTTAAGATCCATTTACCGAAGGCATCCACTAATTGGCTGAGTCCGATATGACCAGGCTCGACGACGCGTCGCGCGAGGCCATCAGCGTCGATGATTTGGGCGCCTCGACGCTCAAACATCTTCGCCACGGTTGTTTTCCCGCAAGCAATGCCACCTGTTAATCCCATCAACATGGACCCTACAATACTCAAATGAGTAACTATCGTCACCCGAAAGCTATCGTCATCGGTGTCAGCGGCGTGTTAATTGTTTAATTCTTTGCCCGACGGTTTTATTGCCTCATGCAATGGGCTAGGCTTCCCAAGCGAGCGCTCGGTTCGTCTGATGGCTCACTTTTGCATGCCCTGGCGTCTTAAAACGGACCGTTCGAGGCGAATTCCGTTCACTGTTCAGCTTTTCAGTCGACGGACATCGGAGACGGAAGGCGAAGCAAAAATGTCAGCGACTGAAACAGAGCTGCTTAAGACGCAGATTAAACCCCAATCGAGATTGAGTTCGACTTTTGGGGTTTAGAGCGACTATTCCGTAGCGTTTTGCGTAATGGGTCGTCGACAGAGCCTAATAAACTTTGCGAGGGCGAGTCATACCTGGGTCTCTCCCCTTGAAATGTTGCTCATTGAGGGGTATCGATGGCCAGACCTAATGGTTTAGAGAGAGTGAAGCGGGCATAGCCCGAGGAGACATATGCCGTCAGGGACACCAAAGTGAACAAAAGGTCGAAGTTACCGTATTTGAGTGGCGTTTGGGCTTGGGTCGAATCGCTCATGCATTCGAGTGGGCTGATGGTTCTGATTGGCCTCGCCCTCCTTGTAAGCGCCATCAATGGGCTGATGGAGCCCTTGGGGCAGCATCCAGCTGAGGGCTTAATGGGTCGACTCCCCCTTGCCATCGCTCCGTTTACCTTATGGGCGGCCACCTATTGGGCGTCTGGGTCTGACCGGCTTACATTGAGACTTACGGCCGTTGGAATTTGGGCCATTCTCCTTGGTGGCTGGGCCGACGAATCAACTGGCTTGTTGAGGGTTGGCGGGCAGGTCGCCGAGAGCTATGGGCGCTTTGTGTCCGACCGGGAAGTGCAGGTCCATTTAGGGGCACAAGTGGCAGCGGATATCGATGCTGACCGGGTACGGCTTACTTTCGGGATGCCTGCGACTCAGCAAAAAACGCTCACATTTCAACGACAGGGACCGCGGTCGCAATCTCATGACGGACGCATCTATGTGTTGGATCAAGTTGTTTTCGATGACGACGCCCATGTCGCTGTTTTGAGTGTTAGATCGCGCGCAAATCCCAAAAAAGAGGTGATTAAACGGGTTGCCGTCGATCGACCGGTCCTCATAGATGGGCTCGGATCCGCAGGCCAAAACGTGTTGGATAACGCGGGGCAGCCGCCCGGTGAGTTACGACTCAAAATCACCCAAATGCGAAACGATTTCCTCAAAAAGCTGGGCGCAGCTGTGGAGCTCGATTTGCAATGGAATGGAGGCAGCGACACTGCTTGGTATTTCGCCGATGCACCTGACTTAGACCAACGCCATGGAACAAGCCCATGGCAGATTCAACTCCTGAGGATTGAGGGCGCCCAGATGGCGGAGTTCAGCGTCAGGCGCCCTGCACCGGATGTGTTTGCGTGGAGCGGTTGGGGCCTCCTTTTCCTCGCCATGATGATGCAGCTGGTTGGTTCGTTTAGGGAGGAGAGGGTATGACTCCGTTTTATCTCGCCCTCGGGGCTGCGACTTTGGCGGGTGTCCTGGTGGCACTGAGCGAGCTTGCTCAGCGCGACAAGATCGCCTCTTTACTTTGTCTAGTGTGTCTAGCGTCGATCGTCACGTTAAAATCCAATTGGACTGCGAGTGGAGGCATTGCTACGGGCTCACTCAATTCCATCGCGTCCTACGCTGATGGACGACCCGTTGAGACGGTGCTTGAGTTGTATGGTGTCTCTGGCGAACGTCGCGTCCGGGGTCTGCCCTTGACCGCACCGATTCCCTGGTTAAAGCAGGTGCTTCTGCTGCTGAGTTTGCTGACCTTACTCGGCTTTCTTGCATCGTTTCGAAGTCGCTGGCGCGGTCCATTTTCAAAAAGAGAAAAATTCGATATGGGTGCGGTTTTAATCCTGACGGCTGTCGGGGCCGGACTTGCATTTTTATTACCTGATCCAGCGTCATCTCAAGAGTCCATTAGGTCATTCGTTGGCGGTTTCACCAGTCAACATAAAATCGAAAGCTTTTCCTTGCCGACAGGTGATTGGCGCTATCGGTTTAGCGGTCTTGATCCATCTGGTGTGCTCGGCTATTGCCTGGCTTTAGCCATCCTCATCTTGCTGAAGCCGGTTGGGTTCATTTCTCTGAAGCAGTTGAAAACTGGGCTGGCCCTGGTTGGTCTGGTCATGATTTCAAGTGTTCTTTGGCGAGCCAGCCTCATTGGGGGCTTCCCTTGGCATTCGCTTGATTCGGCGGTGTCGCTGTCTTCATCGGCCTTTGTCTTTTCGGTGGCTTTGAGTGAACGCTCACGGGTCCTGTCGACTCTTGCTATGGGCAGCGCTATCCCGCTTATCTTTGCAGTTTTGAGCGTATAAATGGTCGATAATCCGTATGTCCATTCCGTCAGCTTCATCAAGAGCGCCGTCTTGCCGAAGGATTATCCTGACAGTGATTTACCAGAGATTGCAGTCGCTGGGCGTTCGAATGTGGGCAAATCGAGCCTCATCAATCGCTTAGTTAACCGGCGGCGACTGGCGAAGGTATCAAACACGCCTGGTCGGACGCAGCTTCTCAATTTCTTCTTGGTCAATGACAGGTTTGTTTTGTGTGATTTACCTGGGTATGGATTTGCTCGGGTACCCAAGAAGATCAAGGACGGTTGGGGCCGTATGGTTGAGTCGTATCTCGCTGAGCGGAACCAGATCAAAGCCTTGCTGATTTTGACGGATGTCCGACGCCAACCTGGGGATTGGGAGAAACAAATGTTTACTTGGGCGAGCCATTTTGGCTATGCCGTAATTCCCGTGGCAACCAAGATCGATAAGTTGCCGGTTTCGAAGCGAAAGCCGGGGATTGCTTCGACGGCAAAAGGACTCGGGTTGAACGCTAAACAAGTTGTCGCCTGGTCGGCTGTATCGGGGGTTGGGCTTGAAGAGTTGTGGGCGCGCATCGATCGAGTCGTGTAGTTTGAGCGCACCCAGTCAGACGGTCATTCGAGGCTTCATTCCGAGCGACATCAATCCTATCCATGCTTTGTCGCTCGATGCTCTGTCATTGACCCGAACACTCTCCGAGACACATCACACCCTCATGGGTCGCAATCAGGTCATCCGAGTCTTTGCCAGTCAAACAGAGGGCGTCGTGGGCTATGCCTTAGGCTGGCAGGCTAAAGATATGGCGGAGCTGACGGAGATCGCCATCCGGACTGATTGGAAAGGGCGCGGAGCAGGACGTCAGCTTCTTAATGATTTTGTACAACAGACGCGGCTTTTAGGCGCGGGCACCGTCGACTTAGACGTCAAGGACAGCAACCACATTGCCATTGGCCTCTACGAGTCAATTGGTTTCGCAAAAGTCGGAATTCGGACGAAATATTATCGAGATGGCGCAGACGCCTACCTCTACTCCCTTGAACTATCCTGATCAAGTACAGCCGCGGGCTCGTCTAAAGCCTCATCATCGCCGGACTCCGATGAGTCCGCTTGTATGGCGTCTTTTTCTTGAGCATGTTCATCGCTCAGCATGGGAAATGCGTCCGAGGGCAGTGGTGTCGTTGGTGCACGGGATGGACTCTCGCCAATGCGAATAAGAAATGCTCCGATGTCATCCCGCCTAAATGCGATTTCATCGGGCGTTCGGTCCTGAGAAATAGATAGAAATGTTTCCGTCTTACGACCCGACTTCGCGCGTGTTTGAGTCACAAGACCTTCGGCACTGAATAATTCCAGGGCATTTTTTAGTGCCACGGTCGACGCAGCTTCGGCTCGTCGAATGTCACCCTGTAGAAATTCTTTCTCGGCATGCTCACGAGCAAATTCCAGCCAAAGTCGTTTTTCCATTGGTTGTGATACCAAGGTTCGAAGTGCGTCGGCCGCGGCCCAGTAGGCTTCGACTAAATGAAGCATCATGCCACGCAAGAAGTCTATGGCCAGTTGAGACCGAACACGAACAAAGCCATGCTCATCTATTTCGATGAGCGATTCACTGATCAACCGGTCGACAGTCTCACGAAAGTTTACATCGAAGGTGGTATCGGTTTCATAGATGAATTCAAGCCTGAACCAGTAGCTGAGTCGGCGTGTTTCAGCTGATAGACTGTCATAGGAGATCAATTCATCGCCCACCGTCAGCGCGGTCGCAACCAAACAATCGGGGGCCAGAATACTGAGGACAGAATTTCGATAATAATCCAGTTCAATACGTGATCTATCTGGTACGGAGTGGATCTGTTCTTGGCCCTGCTCGATGGTGTTGATCATGCGCTTTAAGAGCAGGACGCCTTCACTCAACAACGGTTTGAGCGCATCACCGCGAGCGCGTGCGCCATCACGTGCATTGCGGGCATAGGCATCATCTATTTGGCTTTGGTGAGCCTTTAAGACATGTCGCAGGGACGCCGAAAGTCTGGCGTGCCGACTGACCAAGAGATCGACTGTAAAACCAACCATTTCGCGCAGTCGGGTATCTGATATGCCTCGTCGATGATGACTGAGCAGGACCGCGCCGACGAGGGCCGAGGGTGCAACCACCGTTGCTTCGTGAATTTGCCTCATCAAGTGATAGCTGAGACGCCGTGTCGTTTCGCGAAAGTGGGCATCATCCAGTTCCTTGAGTTGCGGGATATCGAACTGGGCCAAGTAGTCACTGAGTCGGACAGGTTCAGAGAAATTGACGTAGACGCGGCCGTGTCGTGCCCGAAAAACGCGCCCCGCTTTGACGACGCCAGCCACACTTTCCAATTGCTTTTGACCACCGGTCAGCTCGTGTCGATAGCTGCCTGTCTCAAGGACTCGCTCGTAAGAGATATTAATGGGAATGAATTGTAGGTCTTTAAATTCGCCTTCACGAATGCCGTCCAAAAGCATGGCCAACATACCCATTTTGGGTGGCAGAAGCTTTCCTGTTCGACTCCGACCGCCCTCCATAAAAAATTCGATTGGATAGCCTTCTCGTACAAGCTTCCAGAGGTAGTTTTTAAAAGTAAATTTGTAGAATGGAAGTCCAGCAAAGCTGCGTCGAAGAAAGAATGCACCCGAACGCCTAAATAGCGTGCCCAGAGGAAAAAATGAAAGGTTACGGCCTGCTGCGATATGAGGTGGGATGAATTCGTAGTTCATAAACACCCATGAGACGACCAGATAGTCCACGTGACTCTTGTGACTTGGAACCAAGATGAGCGGAGCCGTTCGGCTTTGTCTTGCAGCCTCTTTGACCCGACGCATCCCGGCTTCATCAACTTCTACGCCGTTGAAAATCCGCCTAAAAACGAAACCAAGTGTTCGGGAAAAGGCAAGCAATACCTCGAAGTTTAGATTTGCAGAGACCTCTTTTAAATATTTTTGGCAGGTCTCTAAAGCCGTGACAGGATCCAGCCCATTCTCCCGCGCCAGACCTTGCAGCTGTGATTTAAATTTTCGTCTTTCTAAGATTTCTTTTCGGAGCAGCGCGCCGGATTTCACTCTGGGGCCGCTAATGGCCATCGCTTCGTTAGCGAGGTGAATAATGAGGACACGGCGCACTTTTCGTGCGAGCCGCTCATCACTCCAATCTTCGTGCTCGTCCAGAACCTGCTTTAAATTAATGGGTTCGCCGATGCGAGCGGATGCAAGCTTTGACGACCTCAAAAAATGTGCAAATTTTCTAAATCGCCCAGAGGCGAGGCGGTCGCCAAACATGATATCAAACCACGTATGACGCTTCGACGGTGGCTTGCGCGGCCATGAAATATGCTGAGGTAACAACATAATTGGTTCATCTTGCCCGCGCTGAATCTGAACGAGTCTTTCGATAAAGCGCGGATTAGAGCGTCGTTCACTGGTGAGCGCGCGCACTTTCATGAACAGCAATGCCGACTTACCCCTTTGGATTGTTTCAGTCAGCTGATCGATACCACGGGGTTCATCTTTAGAGCCGAAGCGCAGCAAGCGATTCAATTTGCTCTTCATCCAACGTTTGAGACTCCTGAATAAAGTCAGGTCTAGCCCGTTGGCGAAGCGGGCGAGTGGCATCCCAATGCGGAGGAAGAGATAATTGAAAAAGAGGTAATCAAGGGTACTTCGGGTACGCATGACATAGACGATGGTCCCTTCTTGGCTGAGGGCTCTCAATCGACTCTCTGTCTCATGGTCGAGACGAATGTGATCGAAGTAACGCCGCCCAAACCAGCCAAACAAACCGGTGGTCCGGCCTAGCATCGCACTGCTGTATCGCGGCGAATCTGCTGGTTTTACATCGTTATCCACGAGTTGTGCTACTCCGAACTAAGCTGACCGTTCAATATGATACCGTTCGTCATGTCGGTCAGGTCCCCACCCACACTCCAAACCCTGCCGTATTTTCCCACCGCGTGTAAAGTCCGAAGGCCCACGGTGTTTGTCTCAGTGTTTGTAATTCTTTGCCATTGCGAATTCCCCGTACGCAAAAGCATGACACCCCGGTTGCCCACTGCAAATACGGTATTGTGACCAACAACCGCAACCCCATTTAAGCCCGGTACAGCAGGAATCGACTCTTGCACCCACGTTTCGGCGTCAGCGTTTTCCCGTCGAAAAACCATACCCATATTTGCCCCGCCGACGGCGTAGACGCTTGTTTGGCCGTTGTTGGCCCCTCCGTGTACAGTGAACAGCAGGTCTCGAACGCCTGTGTCCAAACGCTTAAATTCGGTTCCGTTGAAAACCAAACCAACGCCGCCTTCACCGACGATATAGACCTCGTCTGCGCTTTGCCCCCAAACCTTGTAGAAATTCAGATCGCTTGGGAACGCCTCATCATCGATACGTCGCCATTGACCATCGCCGGTTGATCGTAGAACAACACCCTTGGGTCCCCCTCTTCGAACGCTTCCACCGACAGCCCATACATCGGTCGCGGAGGCCGCCCAAACTCCCCATAAAACCAGTTTTTCATCGAAGGTTACGGATTCATCACTCCATCCAGTTGATCCCTTCCGTAGAATGCGGCCTTGTTCACCGACAGCCCAAATTGAATCAGGACCGCTTCCATGGATCCACCAGAGTAGGGGACCTGCTGCCACATCCTCAGCAAAGAATGTCTCACCGCTTTTCTTCAGAACGACCCCGCCGCTTTCGCCGACGGTACCCCCCACAACATAAACGGTCTCTTGCATACCCCAAACACCTAGAAAAGCGTGTTCGGGTGCGTCATGACTGATGTCGAGTGTTTCACCGAATGAGTCAGCCAGCGTTTGGGCTCGTTCCTGATCTTGGCCGCCGCAATGGCAGAGGGTAGACACTCCAATAAGGAGGAGCAAAGATCGTTTCATCGTCGATGTGTCCGCAGCAGGTGGCGCCTACCTAAGGCCAAAAGGGTGATGATCATCAGAGCACCGACCGGTGATTGAGAATGCCCCCCTAGATCGCAGGTACAGCCGGTTGCTTCGTCTGTATCAGGTGAGCCTAAAGCTGGCCCTATATTGGCGTCGGGATTGAGTCCAGGACTTGGCGCTAAACCAAAGTCCCTTTGTGAGGGCGGCGCGAGTAGAGCATCGGTCAGACTACCGCCCTGGTCCTCAATGCTGCCATCACGTATGGGTGCCTCGGGATCGGGTATTGGTTGTTGGTCATCTTCCGGCAGTGCGCATTGTCCTGTTCCGTCTACGATGACGCACAGCTGTCCACGAGGGCATTGGACGCCGATACATGGATCCGGCGAACATGCACCCTCGACACACTGCTCATCGGCCATGCACATGGAGTCATCGCATTCGTTTGGCGTGCATTGCTCATCGATGCAGACTTGACCGTTTGGACAACGTCGATCCTCGCAAGCGACGGGTTGGCACACTCCATCGATGCAAACGGCGTTTAATGGGCAGCTGACGAGGGCGCAATTGGGTAGGCAGTTACCATCACGACAAAATTCATTCACGCCGCAGTCAGTCGCTGCGCATGGGTCAGGTTCACAGTTCGCTTCGATGCATAGCTCGCCATCCGGACATCCGCTTTCTCGGCAATCGTTAGATATGCACATCCCGGCCTGATTGCATTGCTCATTTTCTTGGCAGAGGACGTCAGCGCAAGGGTCAAGACACATGCCATCAATGCAGACGTCTGGTGCCTCACACTCCAATAATTCGCAGCGCGGTACACAGAATCCCTGTGAACACACCAGGCCGGGTGGACATTCATTGGCTGCACAGGGAGGGGCGCAGACTCCATTTAAGCAAATCTGGCTGTTGGGGCAGTCCGCGTCTTCGTCAGTTTTGCCATCACAGTCTACATCGAAACCATCGCAGATATCTGCTGGTGGTGGTCCACATCGACCACATTCGTTGCGGAGTTGCTCGTCTATTTGCCCGTCGCAGTCATTGTCGATTCCATCGCACTGCTCGTCTTCAGAATCGGCTGAGGGCTGGCAAATTAGGCGTCCGTCTCGGCAGATGTTGCTGCCTGGCGCACAAACGCCAGGTAGACCCGTCGCGCAGATCCCATCAACATCGGTGTCCTCGTCGATACGTCCATCGCAATCGTCATCGTTGCCATTACAGACTTCCGGACGTTCCTCAGCGCAATTGATGGGGTCACAGGCATCACCAATGCCGTCACCGTCTTCATCCGCTTGAGTCGGGTTATTGTCGTTGGGGCAGTTATCGCATGGGTCGCCAACACCATCTCCGTCACCATCCGCCTGGTCGGGGTTCGGAATCGCTGGGCAATTATCGTCCGGTAGGCAAACCTCGTCCATGTCTTCATCGCTACACGGCCGCTGATAGCCCCAACGGGTGCTGTAGCAGATCGCGGGACTCATTGCGTTGACAGCCAAAGGACCCGCATCGAATCTCAAGGCTAATGTGACATCGTAGCCATTATCAGTGACCTGGTCGTCATCGCCATCGGTCTCGTTACCGCGCTCATCAGTGATGCCATTTCGCAAGGGAGCGCACCCTGACCCCGTGTTCGAAATCCTCGAACGACTCTCGGAATATTCGCCGATTTCCCAACCGGTAAGATAGGCGTCAGCTGGGTCGTTCCCGTAAAGGGCCAGCATGGTTGTTGGCTGATCAGGGTCATCGCCAGCATCGAATTCGTAGACCGTTCTTGGCTCGGCCAAAGATGAGCCAGCATAATCATTATTAAAGTCCCCCTCAAAGTAGAGGTCTCCATCGATATACTGGGTGATTGCGAGCGTATCCAGGCGAGCCTGAGTGCGATTGGTAAACGTCCAACATTGAGTCAGAATCGTGCACTCCAGCGTCGTGACCATGTCGACTTGAACACCATCGATTTGATAGCGACTTGTGAGACGGTTGGGCGTGCCATCACTTTCAGTTTGAACAGCCAGGGGATTTGCTTCCAGCCACTGTCCTTCGCTCGCACCACCTTGGGTACGACAGAGGAACGGCATGGCCTCGTAAACCGTACCCTGAGCGCCTCGATCAGGCCTATCACGTGCGGGATCATAGACAGCATCTTGTTCGATGGTCACTGCGCTCCCGTAGCTCCCGTACACGTCGACGGACAATTCCAGACGACCGGTCTCATCGACGTCGCATTGATCAGATGTTTCGAATGAGTGCTGACCATTCACAGGTGCTGCGATGACGAATGCGGACCAAAAAAATACCAAACCGCTCGCATAGATGAAACGAATCAAGCCCATGACCTCCCTATCAGACGGGCCTTATTATACACGAATTGGTGTAGCAAATGTAGGTGTTTCTACTACAGGAAGCATCACGCCTCAGCCGCAGGTCTACTTGCGCAGCCGGCCCGTACGGCGACGCATGGCGAGGGTCAAAAAGGCCAATGTCCAGAATGCCAATGGGGCCTCTGTCTCAGAGTGAATTTCGCAGCTGCACCCGGAGTCGGCTCGATCGCTCTGTGCCTCACCCAAAGTACCGTCAAAATTGAAGCTGTTGATGGCCGACCCGAAATCACGGGGACGAGACGCATCTGATGAGGTGATTGCTCCATCCAACGTGGGGGCGACGCCCGCATCTAAACGCCTGCCGTCGTTCATTTCAGAACCGGCATCTACAGGACCTGGTATCCAATTGGGTGCGCACTGAGCGTTACCGGATTCCATGACACACACTTCACCCCCAGGACAGTCCGTGTGCAGGCAGAGGTCGTCAATACACTGCCCTCTGAAGCAGACCAGCCCGCGCGCGCAAATAATCCCAGCGCAGTCGCCCTGACATCGGCCATCATCGCAACTCTGAGTGTTCGGGCATTGGACGTCAAAGCACGTGTCCGGCTGACAGACGCCTTCTCGGCAAATTTGATCGGCTGGACAGGCCACATCGGCGCAGGACTGGATGCAGCGCCCAACCGCTGGATCACCTTCGATCCTGCAGAAGTCACCCATTTCACAGGCAGTATCTCCACACGGATCGGGTTGGCAGCGACCACTGAGGCACAGCTCATCATCGGGACAGCCCGTTTCATAGCAGCTGTCATTTACGCACCCACCCGCAAAGCAGGTTTGTCCACGCGGACAGTCGAGGTCCGTACACAAATCAACGCATTGTCCCCCTTCACAAGGCATGCCTGGTGGGCATGTCAAGGCTGCACATCGGTCGACACAGCCACCATCCACGCACGCACGCGCCTCATCAAAGCATTCGTTTCCAATGCAGGCGTCGACACAGAGGCCGAGGGCACAGACGGTTTCGCCGGGGCAGAGTTGCCCCTCGTCTATCGTCCCATCACAATCATCATCGATGCCGTTACAGCGCTCGTTGCCGAGCAGACCGCAGAGCCCGCAGGCATTTCGCAGTCCTTCATCGATCAACCCATCGCAGTCGTCGTCTTCCTGATTACATATTTCAACGCCGGGCCGTTGCTCTGGAGAGCAGATGAGGGTTCCGTTTCGACAGGCTTGCTGTCCAAGGGCACAGAGCCCTGGCAGCCCCGTTACGCACGGGATTTCGCTGTCAAAGTTATCTTCGTCATTGCGGCCATCGCAATCATTGTCTAAGCCATCACACAATTCGGGTTGTGGGGTGTTTGCAGGTTCACAAATGAGTCCGTTTTCGGTACATGACTGGCGCCCCATGCCACACAAACCTGTTGCGCCGGTGAGGCATAACTCGCCGCCTTCTGGGTTCCCTTCGTCTGTCTCTCCATCGCAATCGTTATCGAAGCCATCACAGAGTTCTGCATTTGGTTGAGCGCTCTGTTCGCAGACGAGAGCGCCGTTATTACATTGGGTCGTGCCAACACCACATGCACCGATCAGTCCATCGACGACACATGCAAATCCAGCTTCCGGATTGCCCTCGTCGATCTGTCCATCGCAGTCATTATCTTGTGCATCACAGCTTTCTTCGGCCGCTTGAACATCCCCGTCGCAAAGCAGCTCACCACCACGGCACCTGAAAACACCTGGTGAGCAGGCGCCAGGTCGATCGGTTTGACAGCCTTGGCCTATCCGGCCATCATCTTCATCTGTGAGGCCATCGCAGTCATTATCAGCACCGTCGCAGATCTCCGGCTCTTGTTGCGTTTCTTGAATACAGTCAATGGTTCCATTAAGACATCTCAATTGGCCAATGCCGCATGCACCGCGAAGGCCCGTATCACAGCGACGTCCACCGCCCAGTTCACCTTCGTCATTTCGTCCATCGCAATCATTGTCGAGCCCGTCACAGATTTCTGGTTGTATGTCATTGAGCGGTTCACAATTGAGGGTCGTCTGTTCGCTGCCTGGTTGGTTCCCGCATGACAAAACACCGACAGCGCAGATGCCATTTTGGCCCGTATCGCACGGGACATCCGCACCGATGACATCCTCATCGGTCCGCCCGTCACAGTCATTGTCTTGACCATCACAGCTCTCATCTTCAGCTGATAAGACTGAACGACAGGCCAAATTGCCATTGATACAGCGGGTTTCTCCAGTCGCACAAACGCCCAGCGCATCCGTTGCACAAATCCGACCGCCCTCAGGGTTTCCCTCATCGATTCGACCGTCACAATCATCGTCCACAGAGTCGCAGGTCTCAGCAACATCGACTCGATCAGCCACGGCTATGTTTCCGACGCAGGTGAGTTGCCCGTTGAGGCAGGCAGACACGCCATCGGCGCACACACCTTCGGCCCCCGTCAAGCACGCTTGGTCAGTCCCCGGTGAGTCTTCATCGGTGATGCCATCGCAGTCGTTGTCGGTCCCATCACAAAATTCTGGCCGCCCTATGGTTGGTCCATCACAGCGCACTTGTCCAAGGCTGCAAATAAATTGTCCCCCTCCGCAGGGCGTTTGACACTCAAGTCCAATGGGCGCACCGAGGGTTTCATCGACGCGGCCATCGCAATCATCGTCCTGTCCATTACAGGTCTCTTCTCGTTCGTTTGGTTGTAGTTCCCCTATGCAGCGAATCGCCCCATCTTGACAAATTGTAAGGCCATCTCCGCAGGCGCCGACACGGCCGGGAATGACACAGTTTGCCCCAGCACCTGGATTGTCTTCATCGACGCGACCATCGCAATCATTGTCCTGCGAATCGCAGATTTCGCTGCTTGGCTCGCTGTTTCGCACACAGAGTAATGCACCACCCTGACATCGGGTGCGCCCCTCACTGCAGGCGCCTAAGTTCCCGGTATTACAGCCGAACTCACCTTCAGGATTACCTTCATCAAAGCGTCCATCGCAGTCATTATCCAGTCCATCGCACAGTTCAGCGGCAGGATCGCTTCGTGGGACACAATTTAAATCACCGGCGATGCAACGAGTCCAGCCGCTCCGGCATTCGCCAAACAGGGCTGTGTCGCAGGGCCTTAAGCCGCCGGCACGGCCTTCATCTATAAATCCATCGCAATTATTGTCTAAATTGTCGCACTCTTCCGGTGTCGGATCTTGGAGCCGGGTGCACACTAATTCTCCGCCTATGCAATCCGTTCGGCCACTGGTACAGACGCCTTGTTGCCCGGTATTACAGTCGACCCCAGCCCCCGGCTCGCCTTCGTCGAAGCGCTCATCACAATCATCATCTCGGCCATTACACGACTCCGGACCAGATGGGACACATTCATAGTCATCGCAGACGTTGCCAATTCCATCGCCGTCGGTGTCCGCCTGGTTTCCATTTTGAACAGCAACACAATTGTCGCAGACATCACCCACGCCATCATTGTCTCTGTCTCGTTGTTCGGGGTTGGCGATATTTGGGCAATTGTCATCGCCCTGACAGATGCCGTCTTGATCCCCTGATTCATCGCCGCAAATTCCACCGAGTGACCGTTGCAACACCAAGAGAGAAAAAGCGGTTGCAGCGTGGGCTTGCCAGCAGCCACGAGGGGCTTCACATGGCCAATTACCTTGGTTGGTCTGAGTCTGAACTAGAGTGTAAGCGAAGTCGTAATACCAACCAGCCGGCTCTTCAGGGAACCCATCGCCCGCTGGTGTCCGGGCGCCACCGACGTCATCACCCCAAACACCATCTCGACCATTACTGGTCATCGCTTCAAGGGCTTTGGCAACAGCCCAGAGGGAGTAGTAGTATGATTGTGGATAATCGCCGGCGACATGGTCGTCATATCGATAGTTAATGCGCAGCCAATCCATAGCGCTCTGAATGCGAGGGTCAAGGCCATCCTGGCCGGTGAGCAGGTGGATATTGATCCCGGCGGCCGTCATCGATGTCGTCGAGGTCATATTCATGCATGCGCGATACCCAAAACCACCATCATCATTTTGAGCTGAATCTAAATATCGACCCATGTCGCCGACCGAGTCGAGCGCGTCTTGTACATGACGAGTGGCGGCAGAGAGGCCCATGAGTACGGTCTGGGTGGTTGATGTATCACCGGTCTCTAGAGTCTCCGTATAATTCCAGCTGTTGGCGATGCATGCGTTGTCGTCTGCGCCTGCTTGTGCGCTTAAAAGTTGATCGACGCCACGCTCGATAGCCACTCGGACTGACACAGCTGCATCGACGTTATCGGGCCCACCTGTAGCCAAGTACTTAGATAGAAACGTCACATTGGTACCGGTCAAATACGAGTTGGCCGGCCCTTCATTGAGGAGTGCTGGGTCTGAGTTGATAATGGACCGTGCCATCGTGCGAAGTCGATTTTTGTCTTGCCGACTCGACTGGCCATATCCTCGTTCTGGCGCCCCCCAATCGCTGCTGCTCCGACGCCCAAGAATGGCCAATCCGCCGATGGCGGTCGCGTTACCACCATACTGGCCGTCGGCGAGCTGAGCGCGGATCCATGCAAGACCGCGTTCAACGGATTGGTAAACCCTGTCGCCGAATGGGGTTCTAAAGCCGTGCGCTGTCGTCGCACAGCTCGTCACAATCAACATGGAACACAGTGCTGTTCTCAACTTGGGATTTATCACCACGCTTACCTTCACCTCACGGCGTTCTCGTTTCCATCGACGATGGACCGCCTGATGCTCTGTCACCGATGCGAATCGGAGACGCTCTTCCTTTGTTGGGTATAGAATACCGCCAATCGTCTGTCGATGTCGACAATCACCTTTGGTGGTTCATATATGAGATGGGTCTAGCTAACTCGCACATCGAGGACGTCGTCCGGTAAGCGCTGGGCGAGGATCGACAAGAGCTCATCAAAGGCATCTGGACCAAGAGGCAAGCTAGAGATGACAAACTTGGTGTCTCCACTTTTAAGCACCAACTCACGAAACGGGGGCGGCCCCATAAATCGAGATGCCTTATCGCGTCCCTGGCGGACAAATGCGGCTGTGACGTCATCAAAGCGGACGGTGCGTGTCTTAAATCGACCACGGCAAAGGATCCCGTTTGCATTTACAGACATTCTAAAACGCATCGCCGTGAAGACCACGCCAATCGTAAAGCCGATTGCGATGACACTGAAGAAGACGATGAGGGCTGGGTCATCTTTGCCTAAGTGATGGAGGGCAACTGGAAACGCGGCCAGCGGCACGAGGCTGACGAAGTTTCGTACGAGACGCCCCCCATGAAATCTAAAAATTTGTTCTGTCATAATGTGCTAGCCCAGCTTGACCACGCCATGTGACAAGACAGCAGTCTCACCTACGAAGACCTCAAGACGATAGACGTTATCGGCCACCGAATCATAAATTCGCACGCTGAGTTCATCACCGGGAAAAACAACCTGACTGAAGCGGGCTGTAAATGACTTAATGGTTTTGTCATCGTCTGCACAAACCGATTCAAGAACGGCGCGTACAGCAACCCCGTAGGTACATAACCCATGTAATATCGGTTCTTTGAAACCAACCTTTTGAGCCAAGTTCGGGTCGACATGGAGAGGGTTTAAGTCACCACTCAGGCGATAGAGAACCGCTTGTGACGGTGTAGTCGGATAGACCTTTTCAAAAATGGGCGGTCCATCCACCTGGTCTGGAAGTGGAATCGACTCGCCTCGAGCGCCCCCAAATCCACCTTGGCCGCGACAAAAAATTGACCAAGTGGTATCGAAAAGCCGTTCTCCAGACTCGCTTCGGGTCTCCGTCTCGATAATGACGACGGCGCCTTTGCCCTTATCCTGGACTTCCGTGACGCGGCCGACGCTGTGAAGTGTTCCTGATTTCGGCAACGGAGCGTGCAGCGTGATGGTTTGAGCGCCGTGAACGAGCGTTTTCAGATTCGCGTTTACAGCCGATAATGCATTCATAACGATAGGCTGGGTTGGTATGACACCGAAACTTGGTAACACCTTAAAGGTCTGACTGCCTTCCCAGACATAATCAAGAGACTCAGTTCCAAGGCCCACGCCCAGCGCGTAGAGAGCTGTTTCTTTCCAGGAATACGAGAACGGCTCTAGTTCAATCGGCTGCCCAACGGTCTCTAAATTCAAAGTCATCAGCACAATCTCCAAAATATGTCGTCATTAGTCGGTACATGATTCGATTTACTTAGGCAACCGTCGAGCGCATTCTCAGCCGCGTTTGAGTCACTTTGTTCTGACTTCGGCGCGGACCATGGGATCACCATCGCCTCTCGCGGCAGCTAAGACCTTTATGCTGCCCATCGAGTGGGCCGCCCAGACAGCTGTCGCTCTGATCACTGGGTCAGGATCGTTTACGGCAACAGATTCGATCAGGTCGAGGGCGGATACTGTTTTCGTATTGGCCAGTACGATAAGGGCATTTCGTCGTAGACCCTGGCCTCCAGCTCGGCGGAGGGGACTGCCGAGGAATCGGTCATTCAATTCATCGGCGGGGGTTTTAAGCCAATCGACAAGGTCGGGCCATGCGTGGTCCGATTTGGGTTTCCAAATCTCAGGGTCGGCTCTTGGTGCTTTATTATTCCAGGGGCACACATCCTGGCAGATGTCGCAACCAAAGACCCAGTCGCCCAGCTGTGAGCGCATCTCAACCGGGATGAGACCACGATGTTCGATGGTCCAATAGCTGATGCACTTGCGGGCATCCAAGCGACCCTCGGTGAGGGCACCGGTGGGACAGGCTGTGATGCAGTCAACGCAGTGTCCGCATCGAAATGGATGGGTCTGTGCGTCAATTGGGAAATCTTGATCGATGAACATCACAGCCAGTGATCCAAAGGTACCCAGCTCCGGATTGATGAGCATGGTGGAGCGTCCGATCCATCCCACTGAGCTGCGCTCTCCGAAGGCGCGTTCAAGAATTGCGCCTGTATCGATACTCACGTAGCGCCTGAGTGCGGGCGACTCCTGAAACATCCAGCGTTCTAACTTTCTGAAGGCCTTGCGCACCACGTTGTGGTAGTCCCGACCCCATGCATAGGCCGCGACTCGACCGACTTGACCGTCTGGCCGCTTGGGCGTTGGTGTTTTGTGATTCATCCATAAGATGATCGCCGATCTGACGCCCGGTAAAAGTCGGTCTGGGACAACACGCTCGTCTAGGCGCTTTGCGATCCATTCCATGTCCGCATGCTCGCCGTGTTCAACCCAAGACTTGACCCGCTCCGCATGGGGGGCAAACCAACCGCCCCCAATGGGTTCTACGGGGGCGACACCGACCCCGCTGAATCCCAATGCAGCGGCACGTGTTTTGATATCTTCGAACTTGAGCATGTGTCATCATGCCCTGTGTATGAGCGAGTATCAAATGTCGACATCAATTCTTCATCAGTGGTCTTGCATGGCGATGACCGCCAATCGCAGTCTATCGGTCGTCTGCGGGCGCGTATTGTCCGTGTCCCTCTCGTGTTTGGTGTTGTTTATCCTGACTGGATGTCCGTCAACGGCCAGCGAGCAGCAGTGTAATCCGCAACGGCAATCTGGTTGTACCACTGGCCAGACGTGCGCCTTGGATGCGTTGGGCGCACCCATTTGTGTCACAGCCGTTGGACAGATTTCCGAGGGGGGTCGATGCACGGGAGTGGAACCAGGTTCTGATCTCGCAAATATTGACGGGGCCACCCTTTGTGCTGCGGGTCTGGGTTGCATTCGTTATCTTGGGATCTCGCGCTGTCTTCGATTTTGCGATCCAACCCGAGCCGACAGCAGTGATGATTGCATGCAGACGACGGTCAATGCGGAGTATCAACATCCTCTGTCGGGCTTTTCTAGCTGCTCGATCACCATTACCGACCGGCCAGAAATTGGTGCATGTGCTCTACCGTGTCGATTTGCCGACAATGTGGATTCGACGTGCCCATCGAATACCCGTTGTGCGGTGCCAATCGGTGGCCGGACTGCCATTTGTGTCGCCACTGGCCAGCAAGGGCTCGGGGACAGCTGTGGTGCCGGATGCGACTGTGTTGAAAATGCTCAATGCGTGCCGGAGTCAGGCGGGTTCGTCTGTCGACGGAAAGTCAACTCGGCGGGTCAATGCGGCCCTGACGAATTTACTCACGGGTTGTTTGGGACCAGCGACCCCCTGAGTGATAATGGTCTGTCCGTCTACTCAGTTTGCACTGCATGCAGACATTTAGGTTATCGAGGTTTGATGTATTGCGCCGACCGAGACCGCTGCGTCTCGCAAGAGGGCCAACTGGGCTCCTTCACAGAATCAAACATCGTTCGCTTGACTGACGCATTGTTTCCGCAATCAGCTCAAATAGAATCAGTTTTGGTGGGGGCGTATCGGAGTGATGACGGTCGATGGCGTTGGTCGCAGAACGATCAACTTATCGATGAACAACTTTGGGCAGATGGTCATCCAACCGATGATGCAATTTGTGCAGGTTTATCGGGCGATGGTTTACTCCGAGGCCGCACCGATTGCGAAGTGGGCGTACTGTGTGACCAATCCGGTCGTCCGGGATGTGATTAAGGCGAGTGCGCTTTCCAAGCCAATAGGACTCGCCCCTCAGAGGTATTTTTGGATGGTCTTAATGACTTCGATGCGGTCCACCATATCTTGGATATAGTCTAACTTATCGACTTGAATGACCAGCGTGGGTGACCTGTCATAGCGCTCGAACCACTCTTCGTAGAGCGTATGCAGACGACGTATGTAGCGCAGAGGGATATCTTGTTCTTCTGGACGCCCACGCAGCCGGATTCGCTTTCGTACAGTGCGGACTTCAGCGCGAAGGTAAATCATCAGGTCGGGGGGTCTCAGGGTTTTCACAATGGCCGAATACATATCCCGGTAGGTTTGGTACTCGTCTTTTGACATCTGGCGAGATCGATACAGGTTTTCTGCGAAGATTTCTGCATCTTCATAGATCGTTCGATCTTGAACAACCGTTCCCGGGTGGTCAGTCAACTCTTGGTGCAGACGAAATTTGTGTGCCAAGAAATACATCTGGCTCGGAAATGACCAGCGTTTCATATCGCCATAGAACCGTGTGAGAAATGGATTTTCATCATTGGGTTCATGGAATGGCGTCAACTCGAATCGATAGCGTAAAAAATCCACCAGCGTCGATTTACCTGCACCGATGTTGCCAGCGACAGCAATGTATTTTCGAGGTCCTGCCATTTAGTCCATCACTGACACGTCGATATGCCGCGGCCGATGTCCAGCTGGCACTGAGTACCCGCCTCGCAGCTCGCATAATCGAAGAGAATTGGTCCGCATTGTCCACCGCGCGGATAGGTGGCGCTGGCTTGTACTCTATATCGACCGAAAAGACGGCCAAAGCCATCGACAAAAACAAATATATCCCCGCCGTTCCAAGCAAAATCTATCTGGCTTTGGATGCCGTTTGAATTGTCATTGCAGGCGAGTTGGGTGGGCCCGGGGAGGCAGGGGATTGGCGCCAGGTCCGGCTCGTTGAAACCGACGGGCTCCACGCCCGCATCTACGGTCATGTCGAGAGCCATGTCTACGGCCATATCGACCCTCATGTCGAGAGCCATGTCTACGGCCATGTCGACACTCACGTCGAGAGCCATGTCTACGGCCATGTCGACACTCATGTCGAGAGCCATGTCGACACTCATGTCGAGACCCATGTCGTTGTTCGGGCTGCGGCCGGCATCATCTACATCGACATCCGCATCCGGAGAGTCGGGCAGAGCGTCTAGGCCAAAGTCTGTCGGTGTCCCTGCATCGGCCATAGCATCATCGAGACCACCACCATCAATCCCAAGATCAATATCCCTTTCGACTTGGGCATCTGGAGCAACGCCAGCGTCGATGGGCGGCTCCATCTCTGGGTCAGGGCAAATGATTTCTGCTTCACAACTTGATCGAGCGTATAAGACCGTATTGAAGCTGGATCCGAATGTATCGATAACGACACGGGCTGGATAGGGGACTGGTAAGCGATAGATGGTCTCAGGTGACCCACCGTCGAATCCACAAGTCCCTTGATTCTCCGCCATGCCGGTGGATGTATCACCCATCATTGAACCGTCCCTTGCAAAGACCGTTAGGTCTGAATCACACGTTGCTCTTTCGTCCTCATCGGCTGCGGATGTACAGCCGGGATCATTGGGATGGTCAATCCGTCCGTCACCGTCGTTATCGACTTCGTCTAGACAGTCTGGGTTGTCGCCAACATCGCGTTCTAAGGGCGCATCTTGGAAGTTACAGCTGGGATCATTTGGATAGTCGGTTCGACCATCTTGATTATTGTCTATGAAGTCTCGGCATTGTGGCGCGTTGAACTCGCTATTTCGATCCGGATCATCTTGGCAGCCTGGGTCGGCCAGATCGATGAGACCATCCCCATCGTTGTCGCAATGGTCAGAACAGTCGGGCTGATCTGCCTCTAACGGATCATTGGCACAGACGCATTCGGCATCTCGGTTTGGACCACTGTTGCCATCACGGTCTCGGTCGTAGTCCGTCGCACCATCTTCGTCATTGTCGATTCCATCTGCACAATCTGGACCTTCGAAAGGGTCCGCTGCACTGTCACAGCGGTCGTCTTGACCAAAGTCTGTCAAGCCATCTCCATCGTCATCAATGCCATTGCTGCATGCAGGGCGCACGGCCGGATCGGCTTCGTCCATGTCGTTGGGCGTGTCACAGCCCGGGTCGTTGGGGTAGTCTATAAATCCATCATTATCGTTGTCTATCTCATCCCCACAGCGGGCCCGCGCACAGCGTTGACCATTGGGTGTGTCTTCACAGGTGAGTCCATCTCCGCAAACATAGTCTCGTCGGCTACCGCAGTCCTGGCCTTCCGCCAGCTTCCCCGTGAGTCGAATACGCCAAATTCCGGAACTGTCTGGCGAGCCATCGATGAAGATGTAGAGCTCGGTCCCAACGGGCTGTGGCCCGAGCTCAATTCGGGATGTGAAACCACCGCCTCCATTGTCATCGCAGGCGATTTCTGAATCTGCGCGGCAGCTCGACCGCACGTAGATGTGGGTGTCGAAATCGCTGTCGCGAGTATCGAGGATGAGTCCTTGCAACGCGAACCCGTCATCGACTCGCCAAAGAAGCACATCTTCCCGTCCGCTTGGCTGTCTGCAGCTCCCTTCAAAATTATTGGGCTTTTCAGCGGTATTACCCCGTGTTCTCGATAAGCCCGTTACCTCCCGAGGCTCTAGGTTTAGGCAGGGGTCATTTTCGGTGTCATCAGCCGCGCTTAAACAGCTCTCAGCATCATCGGGGAAATCTGTGAAACCATCCTCATCGTTGTCCACGCCATCTGCACATTGTGGCAATGGGTCCGGATCCGTTTCATCAGGATCGTTTCGCTCGGCGCATCCCGGATCATTTGGGTAATCGGTGAGACCATCGTCATCGTCATCTATATTGTTGCGACAGGCTGGTAGATTGAATTCGCTGAAGCGATCAGGATCGCCATTACACCCAGGGTCATCCAGATCAATTAAGCCATCACCGTCGTTATCGCGTTCGTCGCGGCACGCTGGCGGAGAACTCTCGTCATCGTCGGCTGCCGAGGTGCAATCAGGATCGTTCGGATAGTCAACTCGGCCATCAAAGTCATTGTCCGCACCGTCGGCACATTGGGGTATGTTACCGGCCAGCTGTTCTTGATTGTCGTCTTCCGAATCACAGCCAGGGTCGTTCGGATAGTCGAATCTACCGTTGCCATCATTGTCGAGTCCATCAGAACATTGTGCGGTTTGGCAACGCCCATCGCGACAGGCCAACCCAAGGCCGCAGACGATCCAGTTCAAGCCCTGATCGTCGCTCGAACACGGTTGATTAAGCCCCAGTTCACCCCTGATATTAAGTTCAAAAGGACCGGATTCAGACCCATGTCCATCGACTAAAATATAGTAATCACCAGGCGTCGGAGTCTCGAGGACCACCTCGCTGGTTCGAGTGTCGAAGGCCACATCATCATTGCATACAATCTCGGTGGTCGGATCATCGCACTCACGCCAAATGCCGAGCAATGTGTCAAAACTCGAGCCCGCTGTATCGACGCGAACGCGTTCGACTTGGTCTCTGATCGTAAACTGGAAAATCAGTTCTGGTGCTGCGTTGTTTCGGCAGACATTCAAGGTCGAGTTTGCTCCATCCGTCGTGCCGGCATAACGGGCGTGTCCAGTCAGGTCTTTAAATTCGAACGCGTCGGAACACAGGTTGGACTCGTTGACATCTCCACTGGAACTGCAGCCTGGATCATCAGGGAAATCGGTCCGGCCGTCGTCGTCGTTGTCCTGACCATCGGAGCAAGCCGATAAATCAGGGTCGAGTTCGTTGTCATCCTCTAGGCTGCTACAGCCTGGGTCCAGCGGGTAGTCGATCAGATCATCGCTGTCATTATCGATTTCATCATTGCATGCTTTGGCGATGAACATGTCGGTCTCGGCGTCGACTAAGGCGTCGAGATTCTGACCTTGATCTTGTGTGGCCTGGTCCGTCAAAATGCCTCGGTCGACAGGTGTCGAATCCAGCCCAGTGGATTGGTCTTGGGCTGAATCGGGAACGATGATGACGCCGCTCTCTGATGGATCGTCACAGGCAACCGCCAAGAGAATCAGCGTACTTAGTGCTAGCCTTCGCGTCATAGGTGCTCCTCTTCACTTCTGAACCTATACCTGGTGTTTCAGTTCACGTCTATGGAGGAGTGGCTCTCAAGGCGTCGTAGAGTGCCCGAATCTGAGAACGGGCGTGTGCTGAACTCAAAGTGATTCGGAGTCGGCATGTCCCGTCAGGGACCGTGGGCGGCCGAATTGCAGGGACGTGGAAACCGCTCTTTAAAAAGGGCCTCAGCCCATTTTAAAACGGTTGGTTCATCACCGACAATCACCCGAAAGGTTGGGCCCATCGGCGCCGGCCGCAGTAGCTTTGCGAGTTCGCTAATACGAGCACATAAACGGTCGCGAACCGTCTCATCGTCCCCCATAATATCGATGGCTACTGTTGCCGCGCGCTGCAAGGTCCTTGAAGTTCACATTGACCCCCGAATCTGAGTTTATGCTCAGGCTTAAGACCGTCCTTGGCCGAGTTGCAGATCAAAATATGGAAATCGTCGATGGCATAAACTAATGCGACGATCTTGTCTGCGACGCTTGTGGCTTGCGCTCGGACCCGGTATTGGTACGGACATCGATAAACTCAATGGAGCCATCGTGATCGACTTACGGACTTTTACATATATCGATGTTCTTCAGCCACAGCTGACCGGTTTTTTGCAAACCGTTGTACCCGGTTTCAATCCCTTGGAAGGCCAAGCGGCCTTATTTGTCGAAATCGCACCCGGTTTGGCTATCAATACGGTGACTGATGTCGCCCTTAAAAAAACCTCCGTGTTGCCTGGGTTGCAAATTGTGGAGCGCTCATTTGGCGTACTCGAGATTCACAGTTTTGACCAAGGACAGGTGCGAGCCGCGGGTGAGGCGATTCTCGGAGAATTCGGATTGACTGAGACGGACCGATACAAGCCAGCCATTCGTACCAGCGAGCAGATAACCGGCTTGGATGGTCATCAGGCCATGCTGATCAACCGGATGCGCCATGGCGATATGATCACCGAAGGGCAGACCCTTTATGTCATGGAGTGTGAACCGGCGGGTTATGCGTGTATCGCTGCAAATGAAGCGGAAAAGGCAGCCAACGTAAATCTCCTTGAAGTGCGTACTTTCGGCAAGTATGGCCGCCTTTATCTCGGCGGCTATGAGGCTGATATTCACGAGGCTGAAAAGGCCATCCGATCGTGTCTGGAAAGCATTGATGGCAAGCCCCTTCAGGGCTAAGAGACACTGACCACCCCAATCTGACAAAATCAATCAAATCAATCAAAGGCAGACGAGACTATGCTCACCACATCAGACTTCAAAAAAGGCTTGCGGATCGAATTAGATGGGGCGCCTTGGACCGTTGTGAAGACAACGACCCAGACCCCAAGTGCCCGTGGCGCTGCAACCTTGGTCAAGGCGCGTTTGAAGAACGTATTGACCGGTCAGGTCTCTGATCGATCGTTTAAGTCTGGGGACAAATTTATTGAGCCTGATTTGCAGATGCGAGCCGCGCAATATTTGTACAGCGAGCCAGATGGAAATGACACCATCTACCATTTCATGGACAGCGCTAATTACGAGCAGTTTGAGATCAGAGGTGATGAAATTGAGGACGAACAGCGCTGGTTGACTGAAAACTTAGACGTCAAAGCCGTACTCTATAATGACGCCGTCGTCGGGATTGAATTGCCCCAATTCGTAGAATTGGAAATCGACAGCGTTGAGCCGGGGTCTCGCGGCGATACAGCCAGCGGATCTGTGACGACAACGGCTCATACGGTGACCGGTGTTCGCTTGCAAGTGCCCTTATTTGTCAAAGCGGGCGATACGGTTCGCGTCGACACCACGACAGGCAGCTTTAAAGATCGCAAAAACTAGAGCGACATGGGTCAGTTCAGCCCAGAGTAATGGATTCCATGGGCTAGGTCCTGCGTTTGATGAAACCAATCAATTCTTGCACAGTGGTGATCCGGAATAGCCGATAGGCGACGAGCACCAAAAGACCGTAGGCGGCGCCTCCAATCAACAATCGACCGATGCCTTGGATGGCCATGGCATCGATGGCAAAATAGATCAGGACAGCGGGGGTTGCGCTTGCGACCAAAACCCGGACCAAATGTGGCCAATCGAAGAGCTTGAACGGTGTCGTCTTGAGCGCACGGCACAGTGGGTAGAGCATCATACAAACCACACTGTAGACCGTCAGCACGGTGGCCCAAGCGGCCCCTGTGGACCCGAGCAGTTCTACAAATATGAGGTTTAAAACCACATTGATTGAGAGTCCCGCGAATGCGGTCCCTGTAACCCACTTGGTGTTGTTCGTTGCCATAAGGACGCTGCCGTATACAGCTGCACGAACAGGCAAACTCAATGCGTATATTCGAAATGGTGTCGCAGCCTCTGCGTACCGTTCAGAGAACAAGAGCACAATGAGTTCTGTGCCGAATAAGAGAACAATGAACATGGCTGGTGCAAGGATCAGAATGGCCTTATTCATTGCCCGCTGCCAAAGGAGTCTAATCGCGTCCAAGCGGCCATTCTTATAGTGCTTGGCAAGTTCAGGTAAGACGACAGCATTCATGGCCCCTGTAATGACACCGATGAGGGGAAGTTCGACCGCACCGGCGACGTAAATCCCAAAGTCTTCGGTCGAACACATGATGGAGACCATATACTTATCGATTTGGCCGGATAGACCACCAAACATACCTGCAAGACCCAGTGGAACGCCATAGGCCAGTTGCTGTTTCATACCGCCGACGCCGACTTTGATGGGGCTGTCCTGTCTCGTGACTTTAAACATGAGGATAAGAGCGAAGGTGAGTGCGATAATTGCCCAGATTGCATAGGCGGAGACCGTTGCCGAAGGTGTTCTCCAAAAATACGCAGCACAGCCAACACTGACGATCAGAAGAGCCTGTGTTGACAATTGGAACGTCACCAGGTTTTCCACCCGGTCTCGAGCCATGAGCGTTGCGCTGATGGCAGCCATGGGCAGCATGCAAAGTCCATAAATAGCCACCATCGGCATGACTTGACCGAGCCGAGGGTTTTGAAAATGCTCGACGAAGATTTTATCTCCGCCGAGCAAAATGAATCCGCAGAAAAAAATAGCAAGAAGCAGCAGCAAACTCAGGTTTTCGATGAGGATCGACCGGGGGCGTTCCTGTTCACCCGGCAAGAAAAAATAAAGGGCTTTTGGGAGGCCAAGGCCGAGCATTGGTGCGCACATAGCAAAGGTCATCAATGCTTGCTTATGGGTTGCGAAGTCAGCCACCGACAGACATCGAGTCAAGATGGCACCGATACCGATGGTCGCGAAAGCAGCCAAAATTTTGCCAAATGACAAGATGAGGGTTTTGGCGGTCAGCGAACGTTTCTTCATGGCGTCACCTATACCATGGTCTTTTTGTCCACTCGAATAATCGCTCTCGTATCATCTCAGAAAGTCCTGGTCTCACACCGTTTAGCGTGTAGACCCGGTCACTCTGTGAGGCTTCCATTGTCGACGCCCCTCGTCGGGGTGACCCCATTCAGATGACTGTGCGGGCGCAGTTTCATAAACAATTAAAGTTTTGCTCCAAACGGCCGATTCGTGGATGTGATACTGCAATTCCCCACAGAAGCTTTTCAATTCCGTGCCGAACGCCAAGAGGCGTTGGACATTTTCCGTAGTCGGTGTCGGCTGCCCGTGATTCGGCAGTATGTGTACGAAGCCCAGGACATCGGTATGTACACGGCGAAATGTGATAGCTGCGGTGACCTCACGGCCCGTTTACACGCGCTCATCGACTTGGACCCGGATTTGGATATTTGTGGTCTCGAAGCTGAACTGAGCAGCCGTGCCTTAGACCCGTCATCCGGTTGGGTTCCAGCTCACTGTCCGGCCTGCGGAGCGCCATCTCCCAAGCCGGTTTCAGCGATCTTTGCCCGCTATCTACCGGAGGTCGGACTCGACCTTCAGATTCATCTGATTCGAGGCGGCAATCGGATTACCGATATCGACTACTCGGTTATGAATATTGCGGGTGAAGTCCGAACATTCGACAAAGCCACCGATTCAATTGATTTCGCTGACAAACTTGGGATTCCACTGAGTCTGCGAGCGATGTGGGGGTGTCTCATTGCGCGTCACATGTACGAGCCTGACATTGCGCTCTACCCAATACAGCCGGGCTACTATTTAGGAATTCGGCCATTTGCTGAGACTGAAACGGTGCTCGCTCGGATGGCAGAACCGTTTTATAATTGGATGGAGCAGCAACACGCCGAGGGCTTGTGTGATGTCATTGCTTATTTTCGTGACCGGGAAGATGAAGAACTCGACATCCCATATGCGGAGAGCTATCACACTTGGCTGGCGGGCTATGCAAGCGACATTGAGCGCGCTCTCGTCGATCCATTTATCGTAGCCGATAGCAATGCATTCGTTGCCGTCATCGACCAATTGGCATCGTTATATGGGTTGACGGCCAAGCGTGACAGCGGAGACGACACCCTTTTTATCCACCTGGGCGTCGATGGGCTTCAGGTTCGTATCAACATCGGGCCGCTGCTGTTTCGAACTCTCCACGAGGGGCTGACCTTTCAAGGAGGGATTAAACAGCACTTCATGGATGAAATACGCGCAGTGGCTGCGTCCGCAGAACTCCTTAAACTACTCAAACAGTCATTTCCAGACTATGTCTTCAACATTCTCAATGGCCAGTATCTTCAAATACTCGATCCCTCGGGTCAGGAACTGACGCTCATCGATGCCATTCGGGCAGGCACCTCCTATGACCCACGAGAATTGGACGAGTTTCATGCGCTCTGCGATGAATTAATTCCTGGAGCAAAACCACGCGCACTGACCCTCGGTCGTCCACTCGCCGGACATCTCGCACCCGTCATTCCCAGAAAAATCGCTTAGTTCGCTCACGAGCGTTGACCAGTAGCGAATCGCCCAATAGGATGCGCCGTCTACGTTGCATAGTTGAGGGACGGTTATGGAATTCTTAAGGGATATCAGACGGACTCATCGGAATGGTGAGTTAAGAGCGGAACAGATCGGTCAGACCGTGGCATTGATGGGCTGGGTCAACACGCGCCGAGATCACGGTGGGTGTATCTTCATCGACTTGCGTGATCGTGACGGCATTACCCAAATTCGATTCGATTCGACAATCGATTCTGAACTCTATGCCCTCGCAGGGTCACTGAGGAATGAGTATGTTCTCGCCGTCCAAGGCATCGTTGAGAGTCGTGGTGATAACAGCAACCCCCGTATGGCCACTGGTGCCATCGAGATTCTCGCTCATCGCGCGGAGATCATGAACGCGGCTGAAATGCCGCCCTTTCATATTCGCGATGATATCGATACCAGCGAAGAGTTGCGTCTAAAGTATCGTTTTCTCGATTTGAGACGCCCGCAATTACAAAATGTCTTAATGCTGCGGTCGCGAGTTAACGCAGCCGTTCGTAATAGCCTTATGAACGACGGCTTTCTCGAATTGGAAACCCCGATTTTGACGAAGGCGACACCAGAAGGTGCGCGTGACTACTTGGTTCCCAGTCGGGTCCACCCGGGTGGGTTCTATGCTCTACCCCAGAGTCCACAGCTCTTCAAACAGCTTTTCATGGTTGCAGGATACGACAGATACTTTCAGCTGTGTCGGTGTTTTCGAGATGAAGACCTTCGAGCTGACCGACAGCCCGAGTTCACCCAAATTGATATCGAGATGGCCTTCGTCGATGAAGAAGACGTATACGCGCTCGTCGAGACTTTACTGACCAGGGTATTCAAGGAGATCAAGGGACTTGATATCGAAACGCCCTTTCGCAGATTCGAATATCAAGATGCCATGGACCGTTTTGGCAGTGATAAACCTGACCTGAGATTTGGCTTGGAATTAAAGGACATCAGCGATGCGGTGGCGGACTCTGGCTTTGGCGTATTCAAAGGCGCCATCGCGTCTGGCGGTGTGGTCAAAGGCATTCGTCTGCCAGGCGGAGGCTTGTCCCGTAGCAAAATTGATAAGGAGCTTGCGGGTGTCGTTAAGGTATACGGCGCTAAAGGCCTTGCCTGGTTGAAACTAGACGATGGCGTTCTTGGGGGACCCATCGCTAAATTTCTTGGCGATGAAGAATCGACCAAGATCATTTCAACGCTTGAATTGGAAGACGGCGACCAAGCATTCTTTGTCGCCGATAAGCAAAGCGTTGCATGGCACGCCTTGGGTGCGTTGCGCGTTCACCTCGCAAAACAACAGAACCTCATCGACACCGATGCCTACGAATTTTGCTGGGTGACCGATTTTCCAGCGTTGGAATTTGATGAAGATGAGGGCCGTTACGTGGCGATGCATCATCCTTTCACATCCCCGCTCGAAGACGACTTACCCCTCATGGAAACCGATCCTGGGGCCGTCCGTTCAAATGCCTATGACGTTGTTTTGAACGGGTATGAATTAGGCGGTGGTAGTATTCGAATTCACAAGCGTGATGTTCAGGAAAAAATGTTTGAATTACTGGGCTTGTCGGAACAAGAAAGCCGGCAGAAATTCGGGTTTCTCCTGGACGCGCTGAGTTACGGAACACCACCCCATGGTGGTATTGCACTCGGTATGGACCGACTGGTCATGCTCTTGGCTGGGACCGATAATATTCGAGATGTGATCGCCTTCCCAAAGACGACAAAGGCGAGCTGTCTCATGACAGAAGCGCCCTCCTTGGTCGACCCAAGGCAGTTAGATGAGGTCCATGTCGAATTAAAGAAGGCGGCACCAAAGGCAACAGATGGCGTGACTGAAGGCTAGTCTTCAGCGTCGATATCGCTGTCTGATATCCCGGCGTCTAATGGGCTTGAGTCAGCCAATGCTGAATCATCTGCCGCAGCATCGGGTTCCACGGCTTGGCCCGATACGTTTCCGCTTCCGCTTCCGCTTCCGCTTCCGCTTCCATATCCGGAGCCCGCATTGGGTTGCTGCTGTGGACGCCGTGCATCAAAGAGCGAGCCGTCCAATTGGTCTCTTGGCAATGGCCTGGGATCGGCCGGACTGTCTAAGCAACCGGCCAGAAAAAGAAGCCCAAAAAGGGCATGTTTTATCCTTTTGTACATCATCAAATCTCATCCATACAGGGATGCCTATCCTTGATCCATATCTCGATATTCTTGGGGGACGCAATGCCCTCGTCTTCTTGCTGCCGGCTTACGTCAGCCACCGGTTGCTCCATAACGTTAATGTAGCCTTGCGGCAGAGTATTTGGAGCGGACTCAAACCGAGACCGCGTAAGTCGCACGAAGACTTGGTCTCCCGCGTCTGAGACCCGTTTATAGCTGGCCGTATCGCGTCCGACATGAATTCGCTCCAGGCGTCCGCTATTGAGCGCCTGATGGCACCGACGGAGCTTGGCCATGCGCCGCACGAGATGCAGGGTTCCATGTTCCGCAGTGCTCAATTCGCCCGCAAAACGCATAGGCCGTCGATTATCTGGATCACTGCCACCCACCTCTCCGTATTCGTCACCGTAGTAAATCAGCGGCAGACCGGGCATTGTCAGCATAAAAGCCATGGCCAGGTGGTGGGACGAACGCGCTTGAGATTGAATGGGATAAACGGCGGGTTGTTGCCAAGGATCCCCCCAATGCCAGCCACCATTCGCTTCCGTGGCAAATCGGGTCACGTCATGGTTTCCGATGATGGTTGCCATTGTGGACGCCGATCCCATCCAAGCCATCTTACTTCGGTCCCAACGTTCGAAAAGAGCCTCGAAAGATAAATTGCGCCATGCAAAGGTGCCTCGAATGGCCCACATCAGTGGAAAATCGAATTGTCCATCTAAGCCATTGGGACCCAGTGGGTAACGAATATTGTCATAGCCGTCCGGCCCGGTGAAGGTCTCTCCCAATAGATAGTAGCCCGCGTCGATGGTCTCAAATCTCGATGCGACTCTTTTTGCTAAATGGCGGATCACCAGCCTCGGCATCATCGGCACAGCGTCGACTCGGAGGCCATCCAAATCGAATTCGTCAAGCCACCAAACCATATCATCCACAAAGCGCTCAAGGGCGCCTGGAGCTGTCCAATCGACGTCGGGCATGTATTCAGTGAACCAGCATCGATCGATATCTCTCCACCATGGACATTCAGCGGTCCCGCAAATGCACTGTTCACTCGAGAACCATTCGGGATGATCCGTATAATACTCGTGGTCTATATGAACGTGATTCGGAACAACATCGAGGATGACCCGGATGCCTCGCTCATGAGCTTTTTCGACAAGGGCCTTCAGTGTGCGAGCATCACCAAGCTTTGGTTCGATCTCCCTGGCGCGTATGGGCCAGTAGCCATGGTACCCCTCGTATCGGGCGGGCCCCCCTTCTACCCCGATCCAGAAACCATCTGGATTACGGTAGAGAGGTGATAACCAAAGGGCATTAATCCCAAGCCGTTCGAAATAACCGCTGTCCAATTTTCGGATGACACCATCTAGATGACCGCCGACGCGATAGCCAGGTGGTCGACTTCGGGCCCGCGGTCCAAAGTCACGGTCGCTTGCAAAACGGTCAACGACAATCTGGTACATGCTCGCTGCGGACCATTTGAATGGACTCGCTTCTGACCAGAATGGACCGGACATGGAAAAAGGCTGCCCGGAGACCGTCGCCCCATTGATCCGTAATGTGTGCTTACCGTGTTCGAGCCCGTGAATGTTTATGTAGACGTGGTCTCCCTCTGTATAGAAGGGGATAGTGGCATGATTGACAGTGGCTGATATGCTCTCAGGGTCTAGGCCATCGTCAACGCTCGAGCGGGCCAAAACAAATGTCAGTACGGTCTCATTTGGACTGGACAGTCGTTCGACGAACCGCAAGTCTGGTTTTTGGCATTGCCTGAGGTCAAGCCAGGAGACTTCATCATCCGCATGCATGACTGACAAGCTGTTCTTTTGGTCCAGCTTGATGCGGTTCCCTTGTTGGATCCAGTAACGGTAACGGGCTGGGTCTAATGCAATGTCGAGTCGGTATTTTTCCCGCGATTTAGTCATCTGGTGGAGAGATGTCGCGCCGTCTTCATCGAGCAGGTAGACCAATGGACTGAGCTTTCCTGTCGATGCGTCTAGACGGACCTTGAGCGAGCAAGACTTAGTCAAGATGGGCTGTTCAGTCTGAGAACCACACCCTAGACTGAAGAGTGTAAAGAGGATGATTAAGCGGGTCATCGCGCTGTCGTGAAAACCCGCATGGAATTTGGCGGTATGCTGATGTCAACGCCGCCGTTTGCATCAGTGGTGACTTGATATGCTGCGTCATCATCCATCAAATCGACCAGGCTCAAATTCGCGCCTAGATTGGTTTTGATTCGGCCGTCTGTAACCACAGTTTGTGCCGTTTTTGAGTCATGGTTATTAATAACCACCAAGACCGTCTCCCCTTTGTAGCGACGCTCGAACATGAGAAGACCAGCTGACGGACTCCCATCGAGACCCGTAGAGGCCTCAGGACTGGCGAACGCAAAAGAAATATCACCGCGTCGTAAAGGCGCTAAACGCTTACGCAGAGCGATGAGCTTTTGCATGTATCGAAACGTGACGCCGTCTTGGCGGAACCCTGATTGCCACATGTCCTCCCGGTTGGACGGGTCTGGACCACCTTCGAAGTCCTGCTCGGTTCCATAGTAGATGCAGGGGACACCATCGGTTGTCAGGAGGAACGCGAGGGCATTACGCAGAGAGTTGCGGTCGGGGAATTGAGACAAGAAGCGCGGCACGTCATGATTATCGACAAAGTGGACCAGCGTTTTGTCGGGCGCGACACCGTTGCCGTCTTCGTCGATAAGACCGTTTACTTTCGGTTGGCTACTGTATCGGGTGCGGCAGCCTGGATCGCCTTCAGTGCAGGGTTGAGAGCGGACTGTATCTCCAATGGGCGTGAGCTCTAAGCGCTCATCGTAGAGGCGTTTAATCTCTGCCGGAGCACCGCGACGACCGAAGACACCATCAAATATTCGATATTTCGCGGAGAAATAAAAGACCGAATCGACCCCTTGGCCGTGGGTATAACTGCCTAAAAGGAAATCTTTGCCATCAAATGCTTCACCGAACATGAAGAAATTGTTCTTGCCCAATGCGGCTGCATGGGCGCGCATGGCGGGTGCGAAGACATCGAAGAATTCGGGCTCTACATGCTTCAACGTATCGATTCTAAATCCATCGAAGCCGCCGACCTCAATCCAGTACTGAAAAACACTGATCAGTGCTTGCCGAACATCATCCCGTTTGGTGTTTAGGTCCTTTAGACCACCGGGAAAGTCCCCGAGCATTTCTTGCTCTCGAAGCTGGTTCCAGCAGCTGAGATTACACTCGTCTTTCCAAGGTTCATAAAGGCCACTGCAGGTGCCATCACAGCCACGAAAGCAGCGACACTCATCTTCCCAAACGGTCACGCGGCCATTTTGATTGTACCAGCTGTCGTTATGGAACTCTGCAGGCTTCGGTGGTGTGCGATGATTGCCAGGATCGTTAACCCAAACGATAGGCGAGGCTCCATTTTCTCCGAGGGATGTAAATCCTTGAACGCCACGGTAGTCGAATTCAGGGTCCCATTCGCTGACACGGGTCAGTTGCGAGTTAGGGTTACCTGATGCTGTTGTTCTGCTCCCAGGTGGAGAGCCTCCGCCACCGTAGAACACTGTATCCGGCTGCCCATTTCGGTTGATGTCGTAATAGAACAATTGACCCACATGATTTGTCACGATGTCTAGAATCACCTTCATGCCCCGGGCATGGCAGGCTTTGACAAGTTGTTGGAGTTTCGCAAGATCGCCAAAATGAGGGTTGACGCGGGTGAAATCCTGGGTCCAGTAGCCATGATAGCTCGCAAAACCCGCATCATTTTCAACGTTTTTTACGATTGGACTAATCCACAGGGCTGTCACACCCAACGCCTCGATGTAGTCGAGTCGATCGATAACGCCTTGCCAATCACCGCCGTGATAGGCCGCTTCTTTTCGGTAGTCGACGTTGAAATTATTACTCGGGTCGCCATCGTCGAAGCGGTCAACCACCACTTGGTAGATAATTTCATCCCGCCAATCCGTAACCAGCGTTCGATGTTCCATTTTCAAATCGACATTGATGCAACTGGATAGACTGGCTGCGATCGTCAGAAGGGTCAGTAAAACTCTCATCAATAGCCTCCGCCTCTGCCAAACCACCATTCGGCACGGAGGCCAAAATACCAGGAAAGGCTATCTTTGGAACGCTGGTCATCGACGGGAAATAAGTCGAGCGCAGCTTGATTCATTGAGGTCATTGCAGCGATGAATTGGAGCTGCGGACGGTTGTAACTGCCCTGAGACGGGCCGAATGAAAGCGCTGGAATCAGGGCGACCTGGTGAATGAAGCCGGTACTCTGTTCATCGGTTTGCGGATTGAGCCCATTGGTTCTCAGCATCTGACTAGACGCCTCGATACCTGGGGTGAAGACACCATGGAAATAGAGGGCCCGTACGGCTGTAACCCACTCTTGGCGATCATCGAAGTCCTGTTCGTTTGCATCCGCATCCCGAAAGACTCGGACGTATGAGCCAAACATCAGTCCAAATCGGTCGGTCTCATAATTTCCTGAGACGGCGAGACGGAATTCTCGCGCATCGTCTGCGCGTCGGTCGCGATTCAGACCGTACGGTTGCTGCAACTCGTCATAAGCCGCAAGCCCGCTTGCATAACGGGCCCAAACGTTTAAATGGCCATTTCGGGCGAAATTCCAGATGCCGAATTGAGCACCCAGAAGAAACCCTCGGTCATCCGGAAGTGGCTC